>NZ_JBPVIR010000001.1:0-652800 GCF_057373025.1 Sporosarcina sp. AD_1 | reverse complement strand
TATACGAGTGGTTCGCGGGCGTATTCGAGCGCTCAGCCGGATAAACGAGTGGTTCGCGGGCGTATTCGAGCGCTCAACCAGATATACGAGTGGTTCGCGGGCATATACGAGCGCTCGGCCAGCTATACGAGTGGTTCGTGGACGTATTCGAGCGCTCAACCGGATATACGAGTGGTTCGCGGACATAATCGAGCGGTTCTCCCGAAATTTCCTGGCTAGCAGCCAACGAAAAATCATCCTACTTACCTCTCGCAAGCATAACCATCCTTATCCCGATCCATCTTCGCCTGATAAGCTGGGTGTCCTTGAGGGACACCGCTCGGGTATTTCTTGCGAAGTTCTGTACAGTTTTGGAACCATTCGCTTCCGCCTGTGCTGCTCGTGCTTGGTGTGGCAGCCGGTTTGCTCGTTGCGGCGGGTGCAGCTGGTTTCTTGGCAGGTGGATTGCTTGGTTTTGTTGTGGCGACTGCGTCGCTGTTGAATCCGGAGTCGGTCGCGTAGTTTTCAACGGACCAGATGCCGAGGCCTTTTTTCTTGGCTGCTGCTTGTGCTTCTTCAAATGGCGTAAGGTAGCGGGTGTTTGGCGGGTAGACGTACGCTACACGTGCTAAGCCTTCTGCGAGCAATGTTTTCTGGACGCTTTTTCCGTCTACGTATACGTAGGCCAGCAGACGGTCGTATTTGTCGTATCGTTCACCGATATCGAATTCTATTGTGAGCTTACCGCTATTGACCAATTGCCGGTTGCGTTCTTTCGCTTCTTCGCCAAATGGCTGCTTGCCTAGACGCGGGTGATTTGTTTCCGGCGTGTCGATCAATAGATAGCGAATATTGATTTCCTCTCCGTTATAGCGCACCTTGATCGTGTCCCCGTCCACTGTCTTCACGAGTGTGACGGGGATTTTTTCTGTTGTCCCTGCGGTATCCGTCTTTTTTACAGGTGCTGGTTTGCTTGTGGTAGCCGGTTTCTTTTCGGTCGCGGTTCCTCCTGCAACTGGGACTTTCTTGTCGCTTTCCGGCTTTTTTTCCTCTGTCGGTTTTTCGGATGTCACCTGATCTGGAGCTGTCTCCTTCGGTGATTCCTTTTCAACTTGCGGCGTCTCGGATTTTTCTGCCGATTCGTCATCGAATGAACCGACACATCCTGTTAATGCAACCGCTACTCCTATAATTACTATTGCCGGCGCTGTTTTTGTTTTCCGTCCGGCCTCTTTTTGCTTCTTTATGAGTGCGAATCCCCAAATGGCAACTGCTACACCGAGAAAGAATGCGGGGAATTTAAATAACAAGCCAATGAACAAGAGTACTGCTAAAACTGTTAAACAACCTTTCAAAATTCCGTCCTCCAGTAAAGAAATTAATAGATTTACAAAGTCTTTTCCTAAATCCGCCTATCATTATAGCAAGAAAACATATTAGAATGAGACAAGAGATAGAAAAATATCTCTGGTATTTTCAGGGAAGCGCCTTTATTAATTCGCTCGCTAAAATAATTCGCAAGTCGAAAATAAACTATATCAACCTGCTATATTTTCCTTTATAATTAAAATAATCTAAACATTTCATCTGTCACTGGGGGATTTCAAATGGACTACTTATACAACCCGTACTCGACAATTCGCCATGCGGCTTTCGCCCGAAAAGGGATGGTCGCGACGTCGCAGCCACTTGCCGCGCAAGCAGGAATCGAGATTATGCAAAAAGGCGGGAATGCGATAGATGCCGCAATTGCGACTGCGGCGGCGTTGACTGTAGTGGAGCCGACTTCAAATGGAATTGGGGGAGACGCCTTTGCACTAGTTTGGATGAAAGATGAATTGCATGGCCTTAATGCATCCGGTCCTGCACCTGAAAGACTGACACTGGAAGCAATGAAAGAAGCGGGGTATGGAAAGATTCCAACATACGGATTCACACCTATTACGGTGCCTGGCGTACCGAAAGCGTGGGCCGAGCTGGCAAAACGTTTTGGAAACCTTCCTCTTATCGAATCGCTTGCTCCGGCCATTCGTTATGCGGAGGAAGGTTACCCGCTCACGCCGATTCTCGGCAAATACTGGCGCATAGCTTACAACAAATTCAAGGCGCAGGATTCCGATGAATTTAACGATTGGTTCAAAACATTTGCCCCTGATGGGCATCCGCCTGCGACAGGGGACTTGTGGAAGTCGCCCGGGCATGCGAAGACACTTCGATTGATTGGTGAAACAGATGCCGATGCCTTCTATACTGGCGAATTGGCGGATGCAATCGATGCTCATGTTGCGGGCCATAACGGCTATTTGCGAAAATCCGATCTCGCAAAGTATGAAGTGGAGTGGGTTAAACCGATATCGACAAACTACAGAGGGTACGATGTGTGGGAGATTCCTCCGAGCGGCCAGGGTGTTGTGACACTGATGGCACTCAATATTTTTTCTGAATTAAGCCCGGCTGTTCCAAATACCGTGAAAACACTACATGAACAGATTGAGGCGATGAAGCTGGCATTCGTTGACGGGAAGGCGTTCATAACGGAAGAAAGGGATATGCCCGTTGACGTGGAGCATTTATTATCAACCGAGTACGCAAAAAAGCGTGCGCAGCTCATTACGGACCGCGCGGCAGTGCCCGAGCCATATGATTTGCCGAAAAGTGGTACGGTTTACTTGGCTACAGCGGATGAAGAGGGGAATATGGTGTCGTTCATCCAGTCGAATTATATGGGATTCGGTTCCGGCATTGTTGTGCCAGGAACGGGCATCGCGCTGCAGAACCGGGGTGTCGACTTCTCGCTGGATCCGAGCCATCCAAATGTGCTGAAGCCAGGCAAACGTTCGTTCAATACGATCATCCCTGGATTTTTAACGAAAAATGGACAGGCAATCGGTCCATTCGGGATCATGGGCGGTTTCATGCAGCCGCAAGGGCATTTTCAAGTCGTGATCAACACGATCGACTATGAACTGAATCCGCAAGCGACGCTCGACGCACCTCGCTGGCAGTGGATTGAAGGAAATAAAGTCCATGTCGAACCGAATTTTCCGAACCATTTGGCGCAGGCGCTTACCCGCCTTGGCCATGAGATTGTACCGACGCTAGACAACGGTTCGTTCGGGCGTGGCCAAATCATTTGGCGAAATCCGGAGACAGGCGTGCTCGCAGGCGGAACGGAATCGAGGACGGACGGGACGATTGCGGTTTGGTGAATAAAAAAAGAAAACGCCAGGACATCGTTGTCACTGACGCTTTTCTCTTACACTGTAAAACGTTCGATTGCTATATTCAGCTCTTCACTCAATTCCGTCAAGGTGACGGCTGAATCTGTCACTGTTTGAATGGCTCGCAACTGTTCGTCTGTTGAAGCGCTCACTTCTTCACAGGCTGCGGCAGTTTCTTCGGCTGTCGCTGCCATTGTTTGAATCGTTTGTGCCACTTCGTCTTTCAACAGGGCAACTCGCTCAATTTCGTTTAAAACGGAATGGATAGAGGTCTGCATCGTTTCCATGAGGCTTGAGAGATGATTGAATGTCAACTCGGTCTCTTGGACGACGCCTCCCTGTTGTTTGAATGCGGCGATTGTTTCTTGTAATTGTCTGGACGTGCTTTGTGAACCGTCCACCAGTCCTTGAATCACATTTTTCACTTCGTCTGTGGCCTTTGAAGATTGTTCAGCCAGCTTGCGGACTTCTTCTGCTACAACGGCAAACCCTTTTCCGTGTTCACCAGCCCTTGCCGCTTCAATGCTGGCGTTGAGGGCGAGGAGGTTCGTTTGGGTTGAAATGTCTGTAATTGTATCTATAATGCCGCCAATTGCTTCTACTTTGACATTCAGTTCTTTGAATCCCTCGACCATTGCACGTAACTGGTCCGCGGATAATGTAAAGGAATTGTTCAAATCAATCATTTGAACTTGTCCATTTTCATTCATTGATTTCGTCTGATCGGCGATTTGAGACATCATTTCTGCCTTCTTAATAATTTCATTGATTTGCATCCCAAGACCTTCCGCCCGTTCCGCCACCATCTCAGAGTCTTCGGCTGATTTTGCCGCGCCTCCTGCGATTTCGGACACTGCATGGGCCACTTCCGCACTGGATGCACTTGTTTCCTCAGCTACTGCACTTAGATTTTCGGAACTGGACCGGACGTTTCCAGCGGTGGAACGGACAACCGAGATGATGGAATTCATCTGATCAATCATTGTGTTAAAGTTAGCACTGAGTTCACCAATTTCATCTCTTGTTTGACTCTCAGACCTTACAGTCAAGTCACCCTTTGCCACTGTATCCATTAACGTGCGTAATAGGCCGATCGGTTTTGTCATCCGCTGTACCGTGAAAAATAGTGCGGACAATATGATGGCTAATGTGATGGCCGCGATGATGAGCATCGAATTGCGCAAGGATGTCGCCAGTCCGTATACTTCACTTTCTTTATAAACTGCACCTACTTTCCACCCGAACACAGGCATTGTCGTATAGACGTTAATCTGCTGCACGCCTTTTTCATCAGTGAAACGAGTTACACCAGCTTCTTTTTCATAGAGTGCTTGAACGTCAGGAAGATCCTTTAGATTCTCACCGGCTTTGGTCGGATGAGAAATGGCGGTCCCGGTTTGATCATACAGCACGGGGTAGCCTCCATAGCCAAGATCAACACTTGAAAGTTCCTCTTGGACAGCGCCCAGTTGGATGTCAAGAGCTGCAACGCCAACCAACTTGTCTTGGAGAACAACCGCTTTCGAGGCGGTAATGACAAAATTTCCTGAGGCTTTGTCCAAGTAAGGCTCAGACCAATGAATTGTTTGCGGAGAAGCAGCGGCTTCTTGATACCACGATCTGGTAGTTGGATCAAAGCCGTCACCGAGATCACTGTGGGGAACGATTGTCAGATCCTTTTCAGTTGATGCGAAATACACAGCAGACGCGCCGTGATAGGAAGTCAGAAATTGAGAAAATGCATGTTCCATCGTTGCGGATTCATCGTTATGTAGTACGTCTGCTGAATTCGCAAGGAAGTCCAATCCCTTTTCATATTGCAATAAATAATTGGTGATGCCATAGCCCATTTCTTCCACAATGGGCGAACTAGACTGGATCATGTTAACAGATGATTGCTTCTTCGCTTGGTCATTCGTCATAAAAGTCATGAGGAAGATGCCCAAAATAAATAGTAGAGCAACAGTAAAAGTAATTTTCATTTTAATGGATTTGAACATAGGACAATCCCTTTCTAAAAGTAGGTACTCTATTATTTCGTCATCCCATGATCAAGTTTGAATAGTTATAGGAGTTGTAAAATATACCATTTTGAAATGCCCTCTACAGTGCTGATATGCGAGCAAGTCAACATATACTCATGTAAAAAGGATTGGAGTTGATTCACAAATGAAACCACTAATAGGAATCACGACGGATCTGACAGAAGGGCCAAAACAATTTCTTCATGATGCGTACATACATGCCATTATTCAAGCAGGGGGGGTGCCGCTTCTCGTTCCAGCAGGGATTGGACAGGATGTGAAGCGAATTGAGGAAGCACTGGACGGGTTAGTGCTGTCAGGAGGGGATGATGTAGATCCTTATTTGTTTGATGAAGAACCACACGAGAATCTCGGCAAGGTAACGCCTGAACGCGATGAGATGGAAATGGCTCTAGCACGGCAGTTTCTGAATGAAGACAAGCCGATTTTAGGGATTTGCAGAGGGATGCAGCTATTGAATATCGTCTGCGGAGGAACCGTCTATCAAGATTTAACAGCCCAGCATGCGGGGCCATTGATCCAGCATAAACAATGTGCTGCCAAAAGCCATGCTTCTCACTCTGTTACGCTTACAAAGGATAGTATATTGCACCAACTTGCCGCGAGGAATGAAATACGTGTGAATTCATTTCATCATCAGGCTGTCTGCAATGTGGCTAGCCCTTTTGTGATAACGGGTCAGTCAAAAGATGGAGTGATTGAGGCAATGGAGAGTGCAAAGCACCAGTTTGTCCTCGGTGTTCAATGGCATCCAGAAGAGTTACATGCATCTGGAGACCCAGTTTCCCAGCGTATATTTGAAGTTTTTATTAAAAAGTGTTCAAATCTGTAAAGAATTCCAGTGAATTAGTTCAACTATCCTAATAATTAGTCGATGAATAACGTAAGAAGTATGATTTTCGAGAGGAGATACGGATGAAGATAAGCGATCGGCTTTCAGATGGATTGTGGGATAAACAAGGGTCTGGTGAGATAGAAAAGTGGGTGCCCGATTTCAATGGAATGGATCATCATTTTGACGTGGTTGGTTTTTCACAGTCGGATTTAAAGGAAATTAAGCAGCTTGGTGTCCTATTAGAGCCCTATTTAGATGAGGTTCTCATGCAGTTCGTTACTAAGCTCCAAAGCATTCCGGATGTCGGGGAGTTCATAGAAGAAAATTGTTCGATGGAAGTATTGACGATGAAATTGACGGATCAGATAAAAGATATGCTAAATGGGGATTTCGAAAAAGATGAATTTCGAAAGAAGTTGATCGCAGGGAAAGTTCGAGATAAAAACGGCATGCAGCCGCAATGGTATTGGGCGTCTTTTCACATGCTACAAAATGGATTAGTCGATTTGATTTCCAATATGATGGTGAATCGGGAGGATGCCAGTCACTACATTCGGGTCCTGCTGAAGGTCTTCAATTTGAAGCAGCAGCTGATCTTAAGTGAATACCATGCGCAATCCGTCCAGGGAATTCAAAGCGAAAATGACAGGGTGAATCAGGAAATCAAAACAGACATCGGAACGACAAGCCAGAACCTGCAAGTGATCAGTCAAAATGTCCAGCTGGCCATGAGAAAAGTGAAACAGCAAGGGGAGCAGGCAACCAGCGCAATGGAACAGTCCGAAAGAAATTCGTCAGCAACACAGCTATTGGCAGTGGCGGGGCGGGAAGAGTCCCAGCGACTGGGGAAAGAAATGCAACAGATCAAATCACGCATTTCTGATGTGCAGCAATTGTTCAGAGTAGTGAAAGAATCGTCATGGGAAGTTGTAGAAATCATTGATATTGTAAAGACGATAACAGACAACATTAATTTATTGGCCCTTCGGGTAGAGGCCGAAGCCGTCCCATTTATTCCAAGAGATTTGAAAAACGAACGAGTCGCAAAGGAAATCCGGAACCTTTCGGATGAAACAAGAGAGTCCATCTTCCGCATGATCCAGTTAATCCGCCTAAATCATCGGTTCATCGACGGTATGGTTCAGACGCTAACCATGGCAGATAAACAGATGGATATTGGATTGGAAAGCTCTAGACAAACGAAGGGGATCTTCAACGAAATCATCGCGGGAATGGACGAGAACTTGCATCTGGTGGA
The DNA here is from genome assembly GCF_057373025.1 of Sporosarcina sp. AD_1. Lineage (NCBI taxonomy): Bacteria > Bacillati > Bacillota > Bacilli > Caryophanales > Caryophanaceae > Sporosarcina > Sporosarcina sp. AD_1. Next base: position 645,462 of record NZ_JBPVIR010000001.1, on the reverse strand, counting down.
GGACACGACAGCGGCCATTGAAATGCTATTGAACGAGATGATGGAGTATCAAGCCGTCATCGAGAACATCGCAGTCACTGTCGAAGAACTGAACGAAACCGCAAGCCGATTATAACCCGATGCGAACCAGGCCTCGGGTTTTTGGCCGTGATCGAGAAGAAAAGTCAATTTTCCTGTTCGTTCCCTCAACTTCATGCAAAACAAACCGATACATACAATAACGAAGTTCACAAGTACAGGAGGATTGGGATTATGGTTGGACGCATTGGAGGAGGCACCGTGCCGCAAATTGGGCCGAGTGCAGAAAGTGCAGCGCCAGAAACAAATTTCATGGTGGAGGAAGTGCAAGCCATCTCCGCACAAGTACAGGAACGAGCCAGCAACGAACAGCCACTGCCCGTTGAAAAAGCACAGCAAATGACGGACAGCATGAACAATTTTCTGGAGAGCGTCAACACACAACTGCGCTTTAAACTCCATGACAAACTGAACGAATACTACGTAACGATCGTCGACTCAAAAACAGACGAAGTCGTCCGCGAAATCCCTTCCAAGAAACTCATGGACATCTACGCCGCCATGAAGGAATTTGTCGGACTACTCATCGACCACAAGATTTAAGGGGGACCAAACGATATGAGAATTGGTGGATTAGCATCCGGAATGGATACAGAACAGATTATTAAGGACCTGATGAAGGCACAACGGATTCCGTTGGATAAAATTACACAGAAGAAGCAGTATCTTGAGTGGCAGTTGGATGACTACCGGGGGGTTAACCGGAAGCTGTTTGATTTTTACAATAATACATTTGATAATATGATTATGTCGACCAATTTTACAAAGAAGAATGTGACTGTTTCTTCAGATGAAGTAGCCATCAAAAACATCAGTTCTTCAACCGAGTTCTCGGGTACGATTGAAGTGCATCAGTTAGCAAAGAATGCAACATTGCAGGGTGGACAAGTTGGACAGGAAAAGCTGACAGGTGAACAAGTAAACACAAAAAAAATGTCTGAGTTAGGAATAGGAATTCCAAGTTCAGGGGTTATCACTTTGGAGATAAAGGCGCCGGGTGAAAAAGACTTTACCAAGTTGACTGTTTCAGTTCAAGATTCAATCGGTGCAGTTCTTGCCCAAATTAATGAGAAAACTGGTGTTACTGCTTTCTACGACCAACACACCGGTAAAATAGCAATGTCTGCAAAGAAAAGTGGCGAAGGTGAAATTGAAGTGACTGGAGAATTGGCTTCTGCCCTAAATATTCATACAGGAGAAAATGTTGGGATTAATAAGCAAAAAGGACAAAATGCAATTTTCACATTTAATGGGCTGCAAACAGAAAGATCATCAAATACCTTTCAAATTAACGGGTTTGAATTAACTCTGAAGCGAATTACATCACCGTTAATATTAGACATTGATGGTCTGCCGTTGAAAGATGGGGAGAAATATAAGGTAGCTGAAGGCGGAAAACCTGTCTCCTTTAATTCCTCACCAGACACTGACAAAATTTTTGAATCAATCGTCAAATATGTTGATGACTACAATAAATTAATTGAAGAGCTTAACAAAAAGATACGTGAGCCCAAATACCGTTCTTATCAGCCTCTTAGTGCTGAGCAGAAGTCGGAGATGAAGGAAAAAGAAATCGAGCTTTGGGAGGAGAAGGCAAAAAGCGGGACTCTCCGCAATGATTCCGAAATATCCAGTTTACTAAATAAAATGAGGTCATCCTTGATGACCTCGGTAGAAGTCAATGGCAAGAAGATGACCCTGAAGGATATTGGTATAACGACATCATCCGATTACTTGGATTATGGTAAGTTAGTAATTAAAGAAGAAGACCTAAAGAAAGCTATTGCTGAAAATCCGAATGCGGTCCATCAACTATTCGCAAAGGAAACAAGTAAAGGCGAAGATGGTAAAGAAACGACCGGTCTAGCTCGTCAGTTGCGAGAGGCTGTTGATGCTACCCAGAAATCAATTGCGGATAGGGCTGGTAAGGCCGGATCAGTTAACAAGACATTTTTGTTAGGCCGGACCCTAGACGACATGAACAAGCAAATCGAACGCTTTGAAGATCGGCTGAAAATGGTGGAAAATCGTTACTGGAAGCAGTTCACCGCAATGGAGAATGCAATCCAGCGGGCGAATGCGCAATCGGCGAACATGATGAATATGTTTGGTGGACAGTAAGTACTAGTGAAATAATGTATTCCTTTTCTCTAGGAATCCCTCTAAAGGAGACAAGCAATAATGGCAATGAATAATCCATATGCAACGTATCAGAACAATTCGGTGAATACGTCGACGCCTGGTGAGTTGACGTTGATGTTATATAATGGCTGTTTGAAATTTATTCAACAGGCGAAAAAAGCATTGGATCAAGGGAATATCGAAGAGAAGAATATGGCGACGCAAAAGGCACAGGCCATCGTTTCAGAACTGATGGTGACGCTGGATACTTCGGTACCGGTTGCTGGAAATATGATGATTTTGTATGAATTTGTCAATAATCGTCTCTTGGAAGCGAATATTAAAAATGATGTGGGCTACTATGACGAAGCGGCTTCCATCATTACGGAATTCCGCGATACGTGGAAGCAGGTTATTCAAATTAACCGGCAAAAACAATATGCCCACACGGATGAAGTATGATCCGGCCGGCGATGTTGCGGTGGCAGGATGTGTCGAAAGAGCTTCTGCTCGCCACTGCTCAACTGGAGGAAGATAAGCGGGATGCTGTCATTGAGACAGTGGAACGGCTGCTCGATGAGCGCGATATATTGCAAAAAGAAATGTTCCCTCCTTTTACGCCGGAGGAAGAAGTAGCAGGACGTGATTTGGTCGCCTTAGAGAAGCAGGTTCTTCAATCGCTCACCTTGTATTCCAAACGGATCCGTGCAGATATTTCGGCAACGCAATCCAAGAAAGAGCATATGAAAAACTATGTTAATCCCTATGGGAAAGTGACACGTGACGGCAGGTTCTATGATACAAAGCAATAAAATAGCGAGACTGCGACTTGGATTATCCAAGGGCGCAGTCTTTTTTGTTCACGGTGCCTCCTAGGACACCCGTTTTTTAAATGTTAATGGGAGTAACTGACTATATGAATGGTCATTCACCGATGATACGATAGACATACTAGGGGCATTGAAACCGGAGTGTGGATCATATGGTAAGGGGGATGGCAATGATGGCAATGGAAATAGGGGAGGCCCTTCACAGGGAGCAATATGGCAAGAAAAATTTCATTTTGTTTGCGACGCTTGGCGCATCCAGTTTTATTGGAACGCTGTATTATTTATTGACCGGACAGGACACGTTAAAAACGATCAGTATGGCGTTACCGGTCACGGTTGCGGTCATTGTATACGTATTAGCCAGCCGTTCCAGAGGGATGGAAACCATCTTTCCATGGGTCGTTATCGGATGCACGGCAGGCGCCGCGCTTTTTAATGGGTGGATTGGCGATCCATCTATTGCCACAGCGGGTATCGCATTCTTTATTGTCGGCATCACGAGTGTCCATGTGTCCATTGGACTTATGGGGTACGGGTTTACGCTAGCGCTTCTTGTGCTTGTTACTTTTTTAAGCCGCTATCCATATCAGGAACAGTTGGCGGCGAGCAAAGGAAGTTTAATTCTCGTCTTTCTGCTGCTTGGCATTGGGTTGTTAATCCAAATTAGGCAGGCGAAAAAACTGGAACTGCAAGTAGGGAAATTTACCGCTGAGCAAAAGTTGCGGGCGGAAGAGGAAGAACGGAAACATCATAAGTTAAATGCAGAAGTCGGGCTGGTGGCGGCTGATTTGAATGAAATTGGAGAAACGGCAAAGCGGCATTTGGCGGCGCAACACGAGCTGCTCGAAATTATGGATTCGGTCGCAGGTTCCGTAGAACAGGAAGCGACCGAAATTACGGCGATTGCACGCAATGCAGAACGGATGAACAGCGAAGTAATGGAGATGCAGAGGGAAAGCGGGACTATGCGTGAAACTTCTTTAAGGCTGCAAGAACAGTCCAATGACATTGTGGCAGTCGTACAAAGCGTCTGCTCCGGCATCGAGTCGGTTGGGACGACCCTTGATGCTTTACATGGTTCATTCGATTCGCTGACGGCCAATATCGGAAAAACGAATCAGCTGGCAACATCCATTGCAACGATAACGGAACAGACCAATTTGTTGGCACTGAATGCTTCCATTGAAGCAGCGAGGGCGGGAATCCATGGGAAAGGGTTTGCCGTTGTGGCTGAAGAAATCCGCAAGCTCGCTTCCATGACCGCTGCAACCTTGTCGGAAATTAATAAGAATTTAGCGGATGTGAACAAGGTGAATGGACAATCCCGCACGGCATTGGCAGACAGCACGGAAAAACTATATTCTCAAGTACAGGTGACATTACAGGCAGAAAATCGTATCAAGGGGATGCACGACACGTTAGAGACGTTCCATGGGCAATTTGTAAGGTTTGATTCCAAAATGAAGGGAATTGGGAATGAAACGACTGCCATTGGCAATATGATGAAGGAATTCGCCGATTTGCTGGCACAGTCAAGCGCAACGCTGGAGGAAGTGAATGCCACCATCCATACGACGGTAGCCGATAATGAGCATGTTGTGGAAACATTAGTTGGCACGATGGAGAGAACGAATCGGCTAACGAGTTAGTAAGAGTGTCAGAAATGATAATTAATTCTACATTTGCTATAATGAAGATGGAAGGTTTGTAGAAATGGAGCGGGTTGACATGCAGTACAAGCGGACAGAATATTTCAGGCACACCTTCGATGAACCGATTGAAGCGGAATTCCGGCTATTGGTCGGGGAGCAGAATGCGAAAGCGTCCAGTTCAGGCGTGTGCCAGCTGGTGGATATCAGTTCGGGCGGTGCCAAATTGTACACGGAATATGACATTCCAATTGAATTGCATGAGGTGGACCTTCGCTTGCGATTTACGCTTTATGAACAGCCGATTGAGCAAGAAGGCAAGATTGTTTGGAAGAAACGGTATCAAAACGGTTATCAGTATGGCTTTGATTTCTTAGAACAGCCGTTGAATGCCCAGTTGATTGTCGATGAATTAAAATTGCGTGTCAAATCCGGGCGGAAGTAAATGGGTTCTGGACGTAATTTCGTCACAATTCGACATCTTTCTAAAAATCTTTTTAGTTTAAAGAAGGACTTCGAAGGCAATATGGAGAAGTATATATCAACGGATAAACAAAGGAGGAGTTCATATGCTAGACTTTAACATCCGCGGGGAAAACATTGAGGTAACACCAGCTATTCGGGAATATGTCGAAAAGAAAGTGCAGAAGCTGGAACGTTACTTTACTGAAGGTGCAAACGCAACAGCGCACGTCAATTTGAAGGTCTACAACGACAAGCAAACAAAAGTGGAAATCACAATTCCGATGAAAAACTTGACGTTGCGTGCGGAAGAACGGCACGACGATATGTACGCTGCAGTCGACTTGATTGTCGACAAGCTGGAGCGTCAGATCCGTAAGTATAAAACTCGGGTGAATCGCAAATTCCGCGAACGGGAAGGCGTTGCTGCTTTCTTGCAAACCGTGGAAAGAGAGCGCAATCTAGAAGAAGAACAAGCGTCTGACGAAAGCGATTTCCAAGTCGTCCGCACAAAGCAGTTTGACCTGAAACCGATGGACCAAGAAGAAGCAATCCTCCAAATGAATATGCTTGGCCATAACTTCTACATCTTCACAGATGCAGAATCTGACGGAACCCATATCGTCTACAAACGTAAAGACGGCAAATATGGTTTGATCGAAACGAATTAACTAATCCAGCCTCCGGAGACATCCGGAGGTTTTTTGGTGGAATCAAGTTTGATTTGCCTAGATGTGGGACGTTTATCTGGAGAATCTGGCGTTCGCTACGGTATTCTGGCGTTCAAACGGAGAATCTGGCGTTCGCTACGGTATTCTGGCGTTCAAACAGATAATCTGGCGTTCGCTGCGTAATTCTGGCGTTCACCCAAATAATCTCGTATTCCCATGCAAACCCACCTCCCACAGGCACTCCAAAAACAACACCCAAACACCATCAACCCCCTCAAAACCACAAAATACCAAAGTCATCACCCGGAAAACCATCCATCATTTGCACCATGCTTTTTACAATGGTAAAATGAAGGGTGAACTTAATGAGGATGTGACCTATATGCTTGGCGTATTGAATAAAATGTTTGATTCCAATAAACGAGATTTGAAACGGCTTGAAAAAATTGCGGATCAGGTAGAAGCGCATGCGACGGAGATGGAGCGTCTATCGGATGAGCAGTTGAAAGAAAAGACGAGAGAATTCCAGGAGCGGGTGGCGAATGGCGAGTCGTTGGATGCGATTCAGCCGGAGGCATTTGCGACGGTTCGCGAGGCGTCACGCCGTGTGCTCGGGATGTATCCGTTCCGCGTGCAGATCATGGGGGCGGCTGCCCTGCATGAAGGCAATATCGCGGAGATGAAGACCGGGGAAGGTAAGACGTTGACGTCGACGCTTGCGGTTTATTTAAATGCGCTTGAAGGCAAAGGCGTTCATGTCGTAACGGTCAACGAATACTTGGCAAGCCGTGATGCGAATGAAATGGGACAACTGTATGAGTTTCTTGGCCTGTCGGTCGGGCTCAATTTGAACAGCCTCTCGAAAGAAGAAAAACGCGAGGCATATGATGCGGATATTACGTATACTACGAATAACGAGCTAGGCTTCGATTATTTGCGGGATAACATGGTGTTGTATTCGGAGCATAAAGTACAGCGCCCGCTTCATTATGCCGTCATTGACGAAGTCGACTCGATTTTAATTGATGAAGCTCGGACACCGCTAATTATTTCAGGGCAAGCTTCTAAATCTGCGGAGCTGTACCGTTTGGCGAACCGTTTTGTCATCACGTTGAAGAAGGAAGAGGATTATTCATACGATGAATCGACGAAAGGCGTTGTTCTGACTGAGTCCGGTGTAGATAAAGCAGAGAAGGCTTTCGGCATCGAAAATCTCTTCGATTTGAAACACGTAACGCTCAACCATGCGATCAACCAATCGTTGAAAGCCCATGCGAGCATGCATATTGATGTGGACTACGTCGTTCAGGAAGGCGAAGTCGTCATTGTTGACTCTTTCACAGGACGTTTGATGAAAGGCCGTCGCTATAGTGATGGGCTTCACCAGGCGATTGAGGCGAAGGAAGGCTTGGAAGTCCAGAATGAAACGATGACACTTGCAACGATTACGTTCCAAAACTTCTTCCGGATGTACGACAAGCTGGCCGGTATGACAGGTACGGCGAAAACGGAAGAAGAGGAATTCCGTAACATTTACAACATGAATGTTATCGCTGTTCCGACGAACCGTCCGATTGCGCGGGATGACCGTGCAGATTTGATTTACGCGACGATGGAAGGAAAGTTTAAAGCCGTCGCCGAGGATATTAGAGAGCGCCATAAACAGGGGCAGCCTGTCCTGGTCGGTACAGTGGCGATCGAAACTTCGGAAATTATCTCGAACTACTTGAAAAAGTACGGAATTCCGCATAATGTATTGAATGCGAAGAACCATGGCCGGGAAGCTGAAATTATTCTGGAAGCCGGCCAGCCGGGTGCTGTCACGATTGCGACGAACATGGCCGGACGTGGTACGGACATCAAGCTTGGTGAAGGTGTTCAGGAACTTGGCGGTCTTGCGGTTATCGGGACAGAGCGGCATGAGTCCCGCCGTATTGATAATCAGCTCCGTGGTCGTGCTGGTCGTCAAGGGGATCCGGGGATCACGCAATTCTACTTGTCTCTTGAAGACGAGTTGATGCGCCGGTTCGGTTCCGACCAAATGAAAAATATGATGACGAAGCTTGGTATGGATGATTCCACGCCGATCCAGTCGAAAATGGTGTCGCGTTCCGTTGAATCCGCTCAAAAACGGGTGGAAGGGAATAACTTCGATGCACGGAAACGTTTGCTTCAATATGATGATGTTCTTCGTCAGCAGCGGGAAATCATTTATAAGGAACGGAACGAAGTGCTAGAATCCGACAACATCCGCGAAGTGCTTGAAAACATGCTCCGTAACGTAGTTGACCGTGTGATCGCGATGCATACCGATGAAAACGGCACAACGTTGAATGTGAAGGGCTTGGAAGACTTCCTTGGAGCGAATCTGTTGCCGGAAGGACGCATTACTGCGGCTCAAATGGAAGGCAAATCGATCGAGGATGTCACGGCTCTTATTAATGACGCTATTAACGAGCGGTATGATGAGAAGGAAGCCGAAATGTCCGAAGAGCGGATGCGTGAATTTGAGAAAGTCGTTCTGCTTCGCGCGATTGACTCGAAGTGGACTGACCATATTGATGCGATGGATCAGCTTCGCCACGGCATTCATTTACGTGCCTATGGCCAGACCGATCCGCTGCGTGAATACCAGTCGGAAGGTTTCGCGATGTTCGAAGAGATGGTTACATCCATCGAAAATGACGCTGCGAAATATGTCATGAAAGCGGAAATCCGCAACAACCTTGAGCGTGAGGAAGTAGCGAAAGGGCAAGCTGTCAATCCGAAAGAAGACGGCGAAAAAGTAACGAAAAAACCGGCTCGCCGGGCTGTCAATATTGGACGAAATGATCCATGTCCATGCGGCAGCGGCAAAAAATATAAAAACTGCCACGGGACTGCATAACCAGTCCGTGGCTTGATGAGAGGAGCGGCGGCTTGATCCGCCGTTTCTCTGAACTTTATTTTCAGGAGGAACTTTTATGATGGAATTATCCGATGTTCGCAACGAACTCGACAAAACAGCTAAGAAATTAGCGGACTTCAGGGGGTCTCTTTGACTTAGAAAACAAAGAGGCACGAATTCAGGAATTGGATGAGATCATGCTGGAGCCAGGATTCTGGGACGACCAGGATGCTGCGCAAAAGGTTATTTCCGAATCCAATGCATTGAAATCCACAGTTGGAGACTTCAATGAATTGAACGATACGCAGGAAAATCTCGAAATGACGCTTGAACTGCTGAAAGAGGAAGCGGACGAAGAGCTACAAGCAGATCTTGTTGCAGAGTTGAAAGACTTCAAAAAGAAGATGGAGGACTTCGACTTGCAAATGTTGCTGAGCGATGAATTCGACAGCAGCAATGCCATCCTAGAAATTCATTCTGGCGCAGGCGGCACCGAGTCACAAGACTGGGCATCCATGCTGCTTCGTATGTATACGCGCTGGGCGGAAGACCAAGGGTATAAAGTCGAGACGCTTGATTATCAAGCAGGGGATGAAGCGGGCGTCAAATCGGTTACCCTTTCCATCAAAGGCCATAATGCGTACGGCTATTTGAAAGCGGAAAAAGGGGTTCATCGCCTTGTCCGAATTTCACCGTTTGACTCATCAGGCCGCCGTCATACTTCCTTCTCATCCGTAGAAGTGATGCCGGAGTTTGACGGGGATATCGATATTGAAATCCGTACGGAAGACTTGAAAATTGATACGTATCGTTCCAGCGGTGCGGGCGGCCAGCACGTCAACACGACAGATTCTGCTGTCCGGATTACGCATATTCCGACAGGCGCCATCGTCACATGCCAAACGGAACGTTCTCAGATCAAGAACCGTGAGCGTGCTATGAACTTGCTGAAAGCCAAATTATATCAATTGAAAGTGGAAGAGGAAGAAGCGCGTCTTGCTGAAATCCGTGGCGAGCAAAAGGAAATCGGCTGGGGCAGCCAAATCCGTTCCTACGTATTCCACCCGTATTCCATGGTAAAAGATCACCGTACGAACGAAGAGACTGGAAACGTCGGCGCTGTAATGGATGGCGAAATTGATCCATTCATCAACGCGTATCTCCGCTCTAAAATTTCATAAAAAAAGCCGTCTTTCTAGTATGGCCTTAAAACGTAAAAAGCGCACTCCGGTGCGTTTTTTATTTTTTGGTAATGCCGAATGGGTTTTAAATTTGGACAAATGTGTATAGTACTAGATGAAGGAGTCGCTGTCGATTGTCATGAATTTGATAAAAATCAGGCGCTTCCACAGACAGACACACTTCAATCCTTTGGTATACTTAGGAATGAAAGTACATCATTAGACGATAGGAGGAAAATCAATTGAAAAAGCAGCTATTTGGTGTCATGTTAGGCGCTGTGCTTGTACTCGGTGCATGTGGCGGCGGTAACAAGACGGACAATAACCAAGGTGCAACGGGTACAGAAAATGGGGCAACTTCTTCAGTTGACGTAGAAAAAATCGTCAACAGCAATTGTACGACTTGCCACGGAGGAAACTTGGAAGGTAAAGGCGCGGCTCCGGCACTCGCTAATATCGGTTCTGAGCTTTCACAGGATGAAATCCATAATATCGTCGCAAACGGCCAAAACGGAATGCCTCCATTCAAAGGCACTTTGAGCGATGAGGAAATCACAGCTGTCTCTAAATATTTGGCTGACAAGAAATAAGAAGGAAGAAACCGTAACGCAACGGCGCGTTGCGGTTTTTTATTTGCATTTTTTTTGAAGAAGAAAAGTAAATGAAAGTAGAAAGGTTTTAATGGTAAAAATCATATTATTAATAATACATATTTATATTACAATTCAATCCACCTCTGTAATAAACCTAAGCAGCTTGCCGCAAAACCCGACGGAAATTGGAGAAAAATGGAGTTCTCTTTATTTCACACCAAGTCATCTGGAAGATGATTTGAAACATATCTGTAATACTTAGCCGTCTCAGTCATGTTATAATGGGCATGTTGAGTGAAAAAATTGTAGATAACAATTACCAGGTGGTTTTAAAATGATTGTGATGAAAGATGTATACAAGAAATACCCGAATGGTGTCGTTGCAGCAAATGGCATCAATGTCGAAATTAACCGCGGCGAGTTCGTCTATGTCGTTGGACCGAGCGGGGCAGGGAAATCGACATTTATTAAAATGATGTACCGCGAAGAAACGCCGACGAAAGGTGATATTCTGATCAACGGCATTAATTTGGCGACGTTGCGAAATAAGCGCGTGCCGCTGCTGAGAAGGCAAATTGGCGTCGTATTTCAAGACTTTAAATTACTTCCTAAATTGAATGTTTACGAGAATGTGGCGTTTGCGCTCGAAGTAATCGAGGAATCGCCGAAAGTGATTCGCAAGCGGGTCAATGAAGTGTTGGCGCTTGTCGGATTGACACAAAAAGCGCGGATGTTCCCGAATGAATTGTCCGGCGGGGAGCAGCAGCGGGTTTCGATTGCAAGATCGATTGTCAACGTACCGAAAGTCGTTATTGCAGATGAGCCGACCGGTAACTTAGACCCGGATACATCATGGGAAATCATGAAGATTTTCGAGCAAATCAATGCGCTGGGCACGACAATCGTCATGGCAACCCATAATAAAGAAATCGTCAACACAATGCGGCATCGCGTCATTGTCGTTGAAGGCGGAATGATCACCAGAGATGAAGATGAAGGAGTTTATGGTTATGAAAGCTAGAACGATGGGCCGGCATGTGAGAGAAAGCCTCAAAAGCCTAGGTCGGAATAGCTGGATGACCTTTGCTTCTGTCAGTGCTGTTACGGTTACACTGCTGTTGGTCGGTGTGTTCATTGTCATCATGATGAACTTGAATCAATTGGCGGACAACCTTGAAAATGATGTCGAAATCAAAGTCATTGCAGATCCTGCGGCTGATGAAACGGCCGTGAAAGAATTGGAAAAACAAGTACGCTCCACTGCAGGCGTCGAGGAAGTCGTCTATTCTTCGAGGGATGAAGAATTGGACAAAATGATCCAGTCGTTCGGGGATGAATTAAGCCTCTACAAACAAAGCAATCCGCTGGGCGATGCTTTGTATGTAAAAGCGAAAGATCCTCATGAAACTGCGGCGATCGCCAAGAAAATCGATACATATGACTACACGTCCCAAGTCGTTTACGGCGAAGGCAAAGTCGAGAAGCTTTTCAAGGTGCTGAACATGAGCCGCAATATTGGAATGGTTTTAATTTTGGCTTTATTGTTCACGGCGATGTTCCTGATCTCCAATACGATTCGTTTGACGATCGTGGCGCGGGGCAGGGAAATCGAGATTATGAAGCTCGTAGGAGCGACCAATAGTTTTGTGCGCATTCCGTTTGTGCTTGAAGGCATATGGCTGGGGGTTCTTGGATCAATCATCCCGATGGCCGTCATTTCCTTCTCGTACTACGAATTGTACGCGCAATGGGAGCCGAAACTGCAAAACGAATTGTTCCAGCTGTTGAATGCAATGCCTTTCATTCTACAAGTGAACGGCCTCCTGTTATTCATGGGTGTATTCATCGGAATGTGGGGCAGCTTCATGTCTGTACGCAAATTCTTGAAAGTCTAAAGTTCAATGTTAGGGGGAACTCGAAAGTTGTTGAAACGTAAATGGGTAGTGAGTAGCTTCATCGCCATTTTCGCCCTTTCCACTCTTCTCGGTGGAACGGGTGCATTGGCGAGCACATTGAAAGATTTGAAACAGGAACAGAAACTGAATGAACAGAAGAAAAAGAACTTGAACGCTACGATTGAGAATAAAGACAAAGCGATCCAATCGACGCGAAGTGATATTCAGAAATTCCTGGACCAAGTAGCTAAAGTGAACCGGGAAATTAAAGAAACGAATGACAACATGAATCGTGTCATCGGAAAAATCAATAAAACACAAGACGAGATTGATGCATTAAAAGCATCCATTAAGGATCTCGAGAAAAAAATCGCCGAGCGGGATGAAGTGCTGCGTGAACGGGTTCGTGCCATGCAGGCAAAAGGCAACAACGTCAATTATATAGACGTACTACTCGGTGCAAATAGTTTTGCTGACTTTATCGACCGGTTTTCTGCTGTAACCACATTGATGGATGCGGATCGCGACATCATGAAACGCCAAAAAGAAGACATCGAGCAGCTGGAGAAAGAAAAAGCGCTCGTTGAGAAAAAATTGGCAGAGCTTGAACAAAACAAAGCACAACTGGAAAAACTGAAAGCACGTCTTCTCGATAAGAAAAAAGAGAAGCATAAAATCATAGATCAGTTGGAAGCGGAAGAAGAGCGTTTATCCAAAGAGAAAAAACAAGTGGAAGATGAGTTCCACGAAGCAGTTGAAATCGGAGCGGACCTTGAGAAAAAGGTAATCGCTGAACAGAAACGGGCTGCTGAAATTGCCCGAAGAGAAGAAGAGCGCAGAAAGAAAGAAAGAGAAGCGGCTCGCGCAAATTCCACGAAAATCCCTCCGGTTTCGGATGGATTCTGGACAAGACCAGCGAGTGGTACATTCACGTCATCCTTCGGCTGGCGAGTGCACCCGATTTACGGTACGAAGCGTCAGCATAGAGGCGTGGATATCGCCAATTCCATCGGAACGCCAATTGTCGCAGCAGCAGATGGAGTCGTCTCCTTTGCGGGCCAAATGGGCGGTCTCGGCAATTGCGTCATGATTACCCACTCGTCTGACGGCCAAATTTTGACTACCGTTTATGGGCACATGTCACGCATCGATGCACATGTCGGACAAGTCATTGATAAAGGAACACAAGTCGGTGCGATTGGCACGACCGGCGCGTCGACAGGACCGCATTTGCATTTTGAAATTCATGTTGGCAGCTTCTCGGCTTCAGGTCCGAGTGCTGTAAACCCACTTCGATACATTTCATTCTAATAAATACTACAATCCGTCTCTTAGGAGGCGGATTTTTTGATAAGCAAATATGTCGCAGTCCAATCAAATTCCTTATACGATGGAAGTAGAAAAAGGGGAATCGGCATGCTTGTGAATAAATATTTTTTAATTGGAAAGATTACAGTTCCTTCATCATGGATTGCGCTCATTGTTGCTTTCATAGTGGCATATAGTTTGGTTCGGATCCTTTTTAAGGCAAAGAGTGCAAATAAATGGGCTGATCAGTTTTTCACCATAGTAGTGATCTGGAAATTATCTGTCGTCGTCACCCATGCCTCGTTGATTGTTAAAACGCCAATGGCAATCATCTATTTTAACGGGGGCTTGTTTGGTTTTTGTTTAGGAATTGCCTATGTGTTTAGTAAAGGCTGGATGGATCAGCGTCGTGGCCATGTAACGAAAGAGCAATGGGATTCGCTCTTGTATGGCGCGGTTTTCACATTGTCCACCTACCAAGCGGGCATGGCTGTTTTAAATGACGGCCCGATTTATGTCCGGATGGCCACTGTTATTTTATTCACCGTCCTGCTTCTGCTGGCGATCTGGCGGATTACAAAGAAGAAGGAGCTTGGAAATCAGGACCCGCTCCTTCTCGCTGCTGTCCATCTATTCGCCGCCTCTTTTCAGCCGGCTGGGTTATGGAATGGAGCGCTGCTTGTCACATTGCTGATCGTCGGCTTCTGGATGCTGATTAATTATCGGCTGGAACACGGAAAAACGAATACGGAGGAAATGATATGAACAAGAAAGTAATGGGATATGTGATTGCTGCTTTAGTAATTGGATCGATGGTCGTTTTCATGATCCGGTCTAATATGAATGATGCGAAACCGTTGAAGGAAGTGGCGGTTGTTGACAATGTGTCGGTCGCAACGGATGGAGAAACAGGTCTTGGCCAAGGAGACCTTGCCCCGGATTTCAGTTTGGAGACATTGGACGGAACCGTCATCAAACTTTCGGACTTAAAAGGGAAAAAGGTAATCTTAAACTTTTGGGCTTCTTGGTGTCCGCCGTGCAAAGCGGAAATGCCCCATATGCAGAACTACTATAAAAATTATAGCGAAGAGGATAATGTTGAGATTGTCGCTGTCAACCTGACGACAGGAGAGAAACTCGGGTTGAAAGGCGTCGAGGATTTTATTGACTCCTATGGGTTGACCTTCCCGATTCCACTGGACAAGGAAGGTGACGTGATGGATCAATATCAGGCATATACTATGCCGACGACCTACATGATTCAAACTGACGGAACCATTGCACAGAAAATCATCGGGCCGATGGATGAAAACATGATCCGCAATCTGGTGGATTCAATGGATTAATAAAAAAAGCCGGTTTTTTGCAGTCGTATTGTGTACATCCCCTTCATATATTGATGGAGGAAGGAGGATACGACGTGCGAAGAAGCCGGTTTTTTCTATTTATGATTATGGCGGTGTTTGCCGCAGGACTCTTGTTTGTCTTAGACGGTTGTGGATCGGAGAAAAAGCAGGCCGAACAGGCCAAGAAGAGTTCATTTCCTGTTATCGACGAAGCGTATCAGTTGATTAGAGAAAACGCCGTCTATCAAGTGGAAGGGGACAAGCTGATTGAAGGAGCCCTGCGCGGTATGGCGGATGTCATCAATGACCCATACTCCACCTATTTGTCCAAAGAGGAAGCGGCGTCTCACAGGGAATCCCTTGCAGGGGAACGGGTCGGAATCGGAGCTGAGATCACCAGATCCAACGGTAAGTTCATTATTGTGGCGCCTGTAAAAGGTTCACCTGCCGAGAAAGCGGGACTGCTGCCATATGATGAAATTGTCCGCATCAACGGAGAGCGTTTAGAAGGCTTGACACTGCAGGATGTCGTCCGGCTGATCCGTGGCGAAAAAGGCTCATCGATGACATTGACTATTTATCGGCCAGAGATGACAAAGCATTTGGAACTGACGATTGTGCGAGAAGCAATACCCGTCAAGACAGTCAGTTCGGAGATAATGAAGGAGCGGGGCGAAACGTTTGGGTACATAGCACTGACGATGTTTGGAGATGAAAGTGCTAAAGAGTGGAAAACCGCAACAGATGATTTAATGAAACAAGGGGCCAAAGGGCTGATCATCGATTTGCGTGGCAACCCGGGCGGCTATTTGCGGGCGGTTGGCGCGATCGCGGGCAGTTTACTGGAAGATAATTCGATCTATGCCTATATGCAGGATGCAGAAGGGAATTTGACGCCCCTCGTTGTAGAACCGTCTGATCAATATGATCCGAAGCTGAAGAAGATCCCGATTGTTCTTCTTCAAGATAAAGGCAGCGCCTCAGCCAGTGAAGTGCTGAGTGGTGCGCTAAAAGATTTGCGAAGAGGAACGATAACGGGAACGACAAGCTTTGGGAAAGGCACCGTCCAAGATACGATGGAGCTGACGAATGGCGGCGAAATGAAACTGTCGACTCATAAATGGCTGACGCCGAAGGAACAGTGGATTCACGGTTCAGGTGTGGAAGCCGACCTGAAGGCAGAGCAGAATAAATTATTTACTGAGCACGTAAGGATTGTGACGGAAATTTATTCACCAGGCAACCATCACGAAGATATTGCCTACGCCCAGCGTTTGCTAGGCGGGCTCGGCTACAAAGTCGACAGGACAGACGGTTATTTTGACGAGTCGACGGCAGCTGCCGTCCAGCAATTCCGCCAAGACGGCCAGCTCGATTCGGAAGATATTATGGATCGTAAATTCTATTCGTTGCTGCGAGAGCGGGTAGAGGATTACCGGAAAGATCGTACGAATGATACCCAGCTCCAGATGGCGATCGGGTATATGCATCATGTATTGACGGAATAGGGTGTTCGATCGAAAATAAAAGATTGGAAAGCTCCTTGCAGCGGGCAAGGAGTTTTTTCCTGCCTTAAAGCAGGACGGGAGAACCAACTCTATGAAAATTTGGTCTGCATCTCACACCAGAGTCGATTCTTTTGATACAATAGAGAACAAAATAGTAGCTGGGGAACGGATGGTGTGGACTGTGACTGAACAAGATTGGTGGAATATCGGTAAGGCGATCGGTTATTTCTTCTTGAATCCGTTGTTTTGGGCAGCTTTGATAGCGGCTGTGGGGGTTGGCTATTTCAGAGTGAAGCGGGAGCGGAGGCATTTTAACATTCGACTGCTTCCGGGGCTGACGGAATGGCGGCGCATTGTTTCTGAGTCATGGCTTCCCGCATTAGTGCTGTCGATTGTCGTATCCGGCGTCGGCTTGGTGGTCGACCGGGGGTGGCTCGTCCTGTTCATCGGCATTTCGCTGATTGCTCTTTTATTCTTTTATTATCAGGCGATGTCGCCCATTTATTTTGCCGCGATCGCAGTACTTGCGATTTACGGCATGCAATTTGATTCATCCCGTTTTACGCTGTACGGCTGGAGCCCGGACGGAGTCGACTTGTTCGGATCGCTCGCTGTGACGGTTGCCATTATCGCAGGATTGCTTTTAATGGCAGAAGGGTATTTGGTCAGGCGGTTTGCAGCCCGCTGTACGTCGCCATTGCTGGAGCCGACCAATCGGGGGCTGCAAGCTGCCGTCTTCAAAGTGAAACGGCTGTGGCTTCTGCCGGTCGTATTCCTCGTTCCAGGCGATATGATATCAGCCTATATGCCGTACTGGCCGCAGCTGACACTTGGTGCAGCGACGTTCAGCTTCGTGCCTGTTCCCGTCGTCATTGGATTCTCGCAAATTGTGAGGACGACGTTTCCTGAAATTTTATATCCGAAAATGGGACGGGCTATCATGGTAATCGGAGCAGTCGTTGTAGCAATCGGCATTGGCGCCATTTGGATGCCCGTTGTAGGATGGGCAGCCGTAGTAATTGGGGTCATCTCCCGGATAACTCTCTCCATCGTGACAGCTATGAAAGAACGGAAAGGCGGGTATGTTGCAGCGCCTCGTTCTTCAGGCGTCATGATTGCGGGCGTGTTGCCGGAATCGCCGGGTGAACGGCTTGGCCTTGTGCCTGGCGAATGCATTCGTGCCGTCAACGGGATTCATGTGACGAACGAGAAGGAACTGTATGATGCCATTCAGGTGAACGCAGCGCATTGCAGGCTGCAAGTGATTGGCCGGGACGGAGAGGTCCGCCTCATGCAGCAGGTTCTCTACCGGCATGATCATCACCGGCTCGGCTTGCTAGTCGTCCGGTAATATAACGGATAGAGGGGGAAGATGTATGGAAGCACTCGGAACTAAACTTGTACTTGCCCTTTTCCTGCCTGGGTTGCTCGTCCTCTTCTTTACCCGCGTCACTTTTCACCATATCGTTGGACTTATTTTGACGCTTGCTTTGATTGCCGCATCGGTTTACGCGGGGTATACGCATAATTGGCTTCTTTATGCGGCAGACGCTCTTTCACTAACAGTCGGTTTTTCATTGGCAGCCCGGATGGTAAAGAAGGCGAGAGGCCGCGACCAATCGGAGAAGGATACAGTAGAATGATCAAAACCGCAAGCGGATACGCATCCAGCTTGCGGTTTTATTGTTTACAGAAATAAACTATAGATCGCAAGTACACCAATCGTTCCGAGAACAACGGGCATGACCCCGCCACCGAGTATCGCAATTAGAAAGGCGGTGGCCGCCCCGATGACCCCAAATAGGATATTCCCTTCCTGGACGAACAAAATCGCCGGGAAAATGAGCGCGCCAAGCACCGCATACGGAATATTGCTTAATACGCCGCTGACGATGGGAGGCAGTTTCTTTCCATCCAAAAAGGTAAGAGGCACCATGCGGGGTATATACGTCACAAGTGCCATGCCAAGCAGCATCCACCAATACCAGGCACCCATCATTCATCCCCCTTTTCTGAATAGTCGCCAGCGACCGCTTTTCCGCGACGCGCGTAGAACATCTCAACGAGGACGGCAGAGGCGAGCGTGGACACGAGTATGGCCCAGCCGGTCGACAGCAGCTCTGTAAAGTAAAAGAAGCAATGGATGGCTGCAGCAATGCCCGCAAGCATCACGACTTTCCGGTTTCCTTTCATTGAAGGGACCAAGAGGCCGACGAACATGGCATACAGCGCAATCGACATCGCCGCTTGCAGAAATGCAGGCAGATTCGCTCCGATCACATGACCGACCGCTGTGAAGATGACCCAGCTGCCATACGCAATGATCGACACACCAAATGCGAACGCCGTGGACACTTTCTCCTCTTTTTGCGTCGCGATGACGGAAAAAGATTCATCCGTAATCCCGAACGAATAGACTGCTTTCACCCATTTCGGCGCACGATGCATCTTTTCATTGAGCGAAGCCGTCATAAGAAAGTGACGAATATTGACGATAAATGTATTCATGACAATCAATATCGGATCGACTCCGAATTTTATCATGCTTAACGATATGTATTGGGCCGCCCCTGCGTAGACGAAGAGGCTCATGGCAGTCGCTTCCATCAAGGAGAGCCCTGTCGTTTTTGCGAGCAAGCCGAACGTCAGCGCAACAGGAAAATAGCCGATGGCGATGCTCGTACCGGCCTTCAGTCCGGATTGAAATTGTTTTTTCAACATGTTGTCACCTTTTCTCTAGCGTATCCTAGCGATTATACTATAAAATTTTGTTTTGGTGGTATTGTATAAAAGGAATAGTTCAAATACAGAACGAGCAAGCTGAACTAGATTGACTGTAAACGGATGAGGGTGTGATTGGGATGCCGGAATGGCTGGATTTAGACAAATTTGAAGCGATAGCACAACAATATAAACTATTTGGTTCGCTGATTGGTATCCTGTTACCGGTCATTGAAGCGTTTTTGCCGTTTTTACCGTTGTTCGCAATCGTCATAGCCTTAGTAAATGCTTACGGGCTATGGTACGGATTTATTTTATCCTGGGCGGGAGCGGTTATCGGATCCTATACAGTGTTTCTCATTATCCGGAAGTTCGGCCAAAAACGGTTCTTCCGATTCCTGACGAAACATGCGCGGGTTCAACAATTGATCCATTGGGTGGAGCGCAACGGATTCGGCCCCTTATTCCTGTTCATCTGCTTTCCATTTACACCGTCCGCCCTCGTCAACCTGGTGGCCGGCCTGTCGAATATGAAAAAGAAGCATTACTTGATTATCCTCATGGCTGGGAAATTCGTAATGATCTTCACGATGAGCTTTATCGGACACGATTTAAGAGCCTTGTTTACACAGCCGATACGGACAGCAATCGTGGGCATCATCATTTTTCTTCTCTGGTTCATTGGCAAACGGCTCGAAAAACGATTGGACAAGCGGGTTGAAGAGGAATCGAGTAACTATTTCAACGAACAGAATGAGAGAGAGGAAGACTAGTCGGAGGAGTGCCGAGGAATGGTGCTTCTCTTTTTTTTGTGTGAGTAAGCGTGGTTAGGGTGTTATCATGCGTTGATTTCGGAGTATCGTTCTAGGGGGATGCCTGGTTATCCAGATGTAAAGCTCGGTTGGTGCATGGTTATGCGCGGGTGTCCCGATGTTATGCTCGGTTGCGGAATGGTTATGCTCGGGTGTCCCGGTGTAATGCTCGCCCTGGTTCTGTTATTCGCCGTTGTCCCACTACGTTTGTTGCGCCATCATGTCTCTATTTCATTTCCACACACCAAATCCACATTCTGCCTCACTTCAAACTACTTTCCCTGCACCAACCACACTTCCACTATATGGCCCAATGCAATTAGTTTCTGTCCTGTTCATCTTTCGGTACAATAGAAAGATAGAGAACAGGCATTTTTATTTTTACAAGATAGAGAGGAGGAGCCGTTCATGTCTTTGCGATTTATTACAGGACGGGCGGGAACCGGGAAGACGACGTTCATTGAGCGGGAGATTGCGTCCGCGCTGCAGGCGGATCCGCTTGGGCCGGCGATTGTCCTTCTAGTTCCGGATCAGATGTCGTATTCGATGGAGCACAGTTTGTCTGTCAATTTTGGTCTTCGGGGCATTATCCGTGCGCAAGTATCGACGTTTAAACGGCTGGCTTGGCGAATTTTGCAGGAGACCGGAGGCATCACCCGAAAAGAGGTGGATGGCTTTGGGTACCGGATGCTCGTGCGAAGCGTGCTGGAGGAAAACCGCGACGAGTTGAAGTTGTTCCGGCAGGCTGCGAATAAAAAAGGTTTCGTGGAAAAAGTCGGTGATCTCATGAAGGAATTCAGCCGCTACTGTCTCGATCGTCAATGTTTAACGGATCTTGGGACAAATCTCGAGATGACAGATGCACCAAGAACCCTGCAGGATAA
The DNA here is from genome assembly GCF_057373025.1 of Sporosarcina sp. AD_1. Taxonomy (NCBI): domain Bacteria; kingdom Bacillati; phylum Bacillota; class Bacilli; order Caryophanales; family Caryophanaceae; genus Sporosarcina; species Sporosarcina sp. AD_1. The sequence continues at coordinate 624,516 of NZ_JBPVIR010000001.1, read as the reverse complement.
AGTGCATGATTTGACGCTCCTTTTTACAAAGATTGAAGAACGTCTCGGCACTTCTTATGTGGATAGCGAGGGGCATTTGGCGCTTCTTGCTTCGCAAATTAAACATTCTGATCTTCTTCAAGAGGCAGATATTTATATAGACGGTTTTGAAAGTTTTACAGCCCGTGAATATGAGATTCTGACAGAATTGATGAAACATGCAAAGCGGGTAACCGTTGTCCTGCCCATGGAATCGGATTTATCCGGACATGCAGATCATGAGCTGTTTTTCAATCCAGTACGAACTGCTCTCCGGCTGCGGGAGATAGCGAGAACCGAATCGGTAGAGATGGAAGAGACCATTCATTTGGATCAAGCCCTTCGCTACCATAATGAGGAGCTTCGTTTCTTTGAGTCGGCATTCGAACGGTATCCGATGCCGTCTAGAGAATCGGAAGGGGCCATCACGCTGATTGAAGCTGCGGACCGTCGTGCGGAAGTGCATGCGGTGGCAAGAAAAATCAGAGAAATGGTCATGTCGGGCGAACGGTATAAAGAGATTTCCGTGTTGTACAGACAGCCTGAAGCATATGACGAATTGATTGAAACGATATTCGGGCAATATGACATCCCGGTTTTCATTAGCCGGAAAAAGCCGATGCTCCACCATCCGCTCATTGAATTTACGCGTTCCGTCCTGGAGGCGGTGCTCGCCAACTGGTCGTATGAAACCGTGTTCCGCGCTGTGAAGACGGATTTGTTTTTCCCGCATGGAGAGGACAAGTTTTTATGGCGAGAACGGGCGGATCGGCTTGAAAATTATGTGCTTGCCAATGGCATTTATGGTCCGCGCTGGTTTGATGACACACGCTGGATCGTGAAGCGGTACCGGGGACTGGAGAAGTATACTCAAGTCCAAACTGATGAGGAGCTTGCCCAGCAGCAGGAACTTCATGCAATGCGGGATCTGATCCGGGAGCCGCTCGCGCAGTTCGAGGCACGGTTAAAACGTGCGAGAAACGGCCGTGAAGTGGCGGAATCGCTCTTTTCTTTCATCGAAGGATTGCGAGTGTATGATCAAATCATCGACCTTCGCATGGAAGAGGAACGTGCCGGTAGATTGCTTGGGGCGACGGAGCATGAGCAGGCATGGGATAGCTGGATCAATGTGCTGGATCAATTTGTCCTCATGTTCGGCGATCAGCAATTGGATCCGAAGGAAGCGGCTCGCATTCTCGATGAAGGTTTCGACACATTGGAGTTCACACGGATTCCGCCTTCACTCGATCAAGTGACCGTGACGACGATCGAACTTGCCAGCTTGATGGAAATCGATGTAGGCTTTGTTATCGGGGTGAATGACGGTGTATTGCCACAGCGCATCGATGCAGAAGGGCTCCTTTCCGATGCAGACCGCGAATGGTTCGCAAAAAATGGTTTGGAGCTTGCCCCGACTGCGAAGATGAAGCTGATGGACGAGGCGTATATGGCGTACCGTGCGTTCACGGCATCGAGGGAGCGCCTCTTCATTTCCTATCCGATCGCGGACGAAGAAGGGAAATCCTTGCTTCCGTCATTATACATTTCGCGGATTGAGCAGCTACTCCCCGGAATAGAAAAGAAGCTTGCCGTTACGGATCCGACGGAATTGCTGTCTGATATGGATCAAATGGAATATGTGAGTCATCCAAGGGCCGCATTGCCTTACTTGTCGATGAAATTAAAGGAAGCGGATCATTCAGGAAGGTTAGAACCCGAGTGGCATGCCGTCCAATCGTATTACGACGAAGATCCTCTCTGGTCTTCGGTGCTCGAGGTGATCATGAAACCTCTCGACAATCAGAAGCGGGCTGACAGGCTGGCACCGGAACTGACAGAAGGGCTGTATGGCCGGTCGTTCGTGTCCAGCGTCTCCCGTGTTGAATCGTATTACAGCTGCCCGTTCCAGCACTTCGCTTCGTATGGCTTGGAGCTGCATGATCGGATGGAATTCCAATTGGAGGCTCCTTCGATTGGTGATTTATTCCACGCGGCGTTGAAGTGGATTTCGGATGAGGTGATCCGGTCTGGACTTTCTTGGACGGACCTATCTAGAGAACAATGCTGGCATTTGGCGAGGACAGCGATGGAGGAAATCACGCCGCGCTTTTTCAATCAAATCCTGTTGTCCACGAGCCGCTATCATTATATCCGGCGGAAGCTGACCCATATTTTGCAGAAGACGATATTTGCCTTGACGAAGCAAGCGACGACCAGCTTGTTCCGTCCTGTCGCCATCGAAGCGGCATTTGGACCGGGCGAGAAGCTGCCACCACTTGAAATACCGTTGCGTCGGGGCAACAAGATGAATTTAAGCGGGCGGATCGACCGAGTGGATGCGACTGAAATCGATGGCAAGAACTATGTGCGGGTCGTTGATTATAAGTCGTCTGCAAAAAATCTGGATCTGACTGATGTCTACTATGGCCTGTCCTTGCAGATGCTGACGTATTTGGATGTGGCGGTGGAGAATGCGGCCGAATGGATCGGGTTTCAAGCGGATCCTGCGGGCGTCCTTTATTTGCATATCCACAACCCAATGATCAAGACGGAATTGGAGCTGACAGAGGATTTAATTGAACAGGAACTGCTGAAATCGTATAAGATGCGCGGTTATTTACTGGAGGATCCCGAAGTCGTGCGAGGGATGGATGCCTTAATCGGCAAGTCGTCATCGATTGTGCCGGCTGCGCTAAAAACGGATGGAAGCTTCACGAAGGCATCGAAAGTGCTCGGTCCTGATGATTTGAATGTTGTCCGGAACTATGTGCGAAAACGTCACCAGATGGCGGGAGACGGCATGCTCGCCGGGGATACGCGAGTGTATCCGTACAAGCTGAAAGACCGGATGCCATGCGAATATTGCTCCTATCGAGCCGTGTGCCAATTTGATCCGACCGATCCGAATTCCATGTATCGGAACTATGAAAATTTAGATGCAGAGCAATCCCTTGAAAGAATGCGGAAGGAAGTGATGGATGATGAACATACCCGTTAAGCCTGACGATGTAACGTTTACAGATGATCAGTGGAAAGCGATCTGGGCGACCGGAAAGGATGTGCTCGTCTCTGCTGCGGCCGGTTCCGGGAAGACGAAGGTGCTCATTACCCGCATGATTGAAAAGGTGCTCAATCAGGATCATCCAATTGATGTCGATGAATTACTTGTCGTGACGTTCACGAATGCAGCGGCTGCGGAAATGAGGCACCGGATGGCGGAAGCGCTGGAGGAAGCAATACTCGAGCAGCCGGAGTCCATTCACTTGCGCCGGCAGCTCAGTTTGTTGAATAAAGCACAAATATCTACGCTTCATTCATTCTGCTTGAACGTCGTCCGCCAGTACGCCTACTTGCTCGATATTGATCCGGGCTTCCGAATCGCGGATAGCACAGAGGCGTCCCTACTGCGTGATGACACGATCGGCGATGTGCTGGAGGATGCGTACAAGGCTGAGAACCCGGAAGCGATGTACCGGCTTGCTGACAGCTTCACGTCAGACCGGAATGACCAGTCAATCGAAACACTCATTGACCGGCTATACGATTATTCTCGCGTTCATCCTTCGCCAGAGCAGTGGCTCCGGATGATCCCGGCAGAATATGAAATTGATGAAAATGCGACGATCGATGAGCTCGGTTTCATTGATTCTTTGAAATTGTCCATTCGGCATTCCCTCGAGGAAGCGGCTGCGTTAACGGAAGACATGCGCAGGATTGCGTTGATGCCGGACGGTCCCGAACCCTTAGCGGCAACTGCTGACGCTGATTTGCTTTGGATTCGGGAAGCGATTCGACGAATTTCCGAAGGATCGTGGGTTGATATGTATGAATTCTTTGCTTCGTTGACTTGGGTGAAAGCCGGCACGATCCGAAAGAATACATGTGACGAGGAATTGGCGAAACGGGCGAAAGCGTTGCGGGATTCCGTAAAAAAATTGGTGACGGCCTTGAAAGAATCTTATTTCACCCGGACGCCTGCGCGATTGCTCGATGAAATGCGCCTGATGGCTCCGATGATGCATACGCTCATTGAACTGGTTATCGACTTCGGCGAGCGGTACCATCGCGTGAAAATCGACCGGGGACTTGTCGACTTTTCCGATTTGGAACATTATGCGCTGCAAATCCTCTCTAAGGAGGAAAACGGCAAGCTTGTCCCTTCCGATATTGCACTGGATTATTTGAACCGCTTTGCAGAAGTGCTTGTGGATGAATACCAGGATACGAACTTGCTCCAGGAGGCGATCATCCAGCTCGTGAAACGTGGCGGCGAATCAGATGGGAACCTTTTCATGGTTGGCGACGTAAAACAGTCGATCTACCGTTTCCGTTTAGCCGAGCCAAATCTGTTTCTCGGGAAATACAACCGGTTTACAACGACGGATGGCAATCAAGGACTGAAAATCGACTTGAACGCGAATTTCCGGAGCCGGAAGGAAGTGCTGGATGCGACAAACTACATCTTCTCTCAAGTGATGGGCGAGCGGGTCGGGGAAATCGAATATGATGAAGCGGCAGCTTTGAAATACGGTGCGCGTTATCCCGAGAAGGAAATGCCTGCCCGTATCGCCTTGCTTTATGATGGAGAGGACGAGGGGGAGGAGCAGGAAGCGACCGATCTGACGGGGCAGAGCTTGAAAAGTTCCCAAGCCGAAGCTCGCTATATGATCAAGCGTATTCAAGAGCTGATGGCATCCGGTGCGGAAGTGACCGATGCGTTCAGCCAGAAACGCCGTCCGCTCGAGTATCGGGACATCGTTATATTGATGCGTTCGATGACGTGGTCGGGCGAGATCGCGGAAGAATTCAAACTCGCTGGCATCCCTGTTTATGCGGAATTATCGCAGGGCTATTTCGAGGCGATCGAAGTGATGATCATGCTGAATACGCTTCGTGTTGTGGACAATCCTTATCAGGATATCCCGCTTGCCTCTGTTTTACGGGCACCGTTCATAGGCATGACGGAAAGTGAATTGGCCCAAGTGCGCCTTGCGCATAAAAAGGTGCCATTTTATGATGCGCTAAGGACGTTCATCGATCAAGGGGGAGCGGGGATAGCACCCGAAACCCAGCAGAAGCTGCAGCGTTTCTTCATCATGTACGAAGACTGGCGTAATCTGGCCAGACGCGGCTCATTAGCTGATTTGATCTGGCAGGTGTATTCCGACACGCATTATTATGAAATGGTCGGCGCCATGCCAAACGGCAAACAGCGGCAGGCGAACTTGCGTGCACTGCATGACCGCGCTATCGATTATGAGAGGACCTCCTTCCGCGGGTTGTTCCGTTTCCTGCGGTTCGTCGACCGGATGCAAAAGCGGGGAGATGATCTAGGCGCCGCCCGTTTTGTCAGCGAAACAGAGGATGTCGTGCGGATCATGACGATCCATGCTTCGAAGGGACTGGAGTTCCCGTATGTATTTCTGCCGGGGATGGGCCGTCAATTTAACAAAATGGATTTCAATGAGCCGTATTTATTCGACCAGCACTTTGGACTTGCTGTCAAAGCGATTGATCCGGAATTGAGGATCACATATACATCCTTGCCGTTCCTTGCAATGAAGGAGAAAAAGCAACTCGAGATGCGCGCAGAGGAGATGCGGATTTTGTATGTGGCGATGACCCGTGCGAAGGAGCATCTGGAATTGATTGCATCGGTGAAGGATATTGAAAAATCAATCGGGCAGTGGCAGGACGCTCAAATGGTCCCGCCCGGCCAAATGCTGCCGGAATATGTGCGCTCTCGTGCCAATGGCTATTTGGACTGGATTGGCCCCGCACTTGCACGTCACCGAGATTTTGAGAAGATGGGAGTTTCGTATGGCGGCCAGCTTGTCGAGGATCCTTCCGATTGGGAGATTGATGCGCTTCCGGTATCCGCTTTGGTGAATATCCAGCAGGAACCTGGGGAAATTCCTCATGACTCAGAGGTTTTGGATATCCAGGAACCAGCTAAGGACGAATTGCTTGTGCAGGAAGTGAAACGGCGGTTTGATTTCAGTTATCCGCATATGGCTTCTGTGAAGAAACGGTCAAAGCAGACGGTCAGCGAATTAAAACGCCTATCATTATTGAATGATGAACCGGATTTTGATGATCCGTTTGCAACAAGAGACGATGAACTGACGACACCTTATTTGCATGACCGGCCTGCTTTCATGCAGTCCCGCACATTATCCGCTGCGGAAATCGGTACTGCAATGCATACGATCATGCAGCATATCGATTTAGGCAAAAATCATTCAGTGGCAGACGTGGAAAAACTTGTGACGGAGCTCGCGGAGCGTCAGCTGCTCACGCCTGAAGAGGCGAATGCGGTGGATGTCCGGAATGTAACCCGCTTTTTTGAAACGCCCCTGGCAGATCGGTTGCGGAAGGCGAAACGAGTTCTGAAGGAGTTGCCTTTTACGTACGCGCACGATGGAGATGACGGTGATCATCAAATATTGCAAGGGATTGCCGATTGTCTTTTTGAGGAGCCGGATGGCTGGGTGCTGCTTGATTACAAGACCGATCGAACGCGTGGCCGGTATTCGGATGTGGAGCTTTCTGAGGAAATGCAAAGGCGGTACGGCATACAGGTGAGTCTGTACAAAAAGGCGATCGAAGAGATTACTAAAATTAAGATTAAAGAGATGCTCCTCTATTTATTTGACAGCGAGAGGACATTGCGTGTTCAGGAGGAATCAGTTTGAATTTGACACCAACGCTCAACAACCGGATTGAATCGCTGGATATGTTGAGAGGTTTTGCATTGCTCGGCATCTTTATTGCCAATATGCTGACGTTCCATTCCCCTTATTTTTATTTGGAGCCTCACTCTTGGTTCAGCACACAGGGCGATGCCGAGACGTTTAAAATCATTAATATTTTCGTAGAAGCAAGTTTTTACCCGATTTTCGCGATGATGTTTGGCTACGGCATGAATTTGCAATATGAGAAAGCCCAAGCTGCCGGTAAGCCCTATGCGCCGGTCATGGCGAAACGGCTTGGTATCTTGCTGCTATTCGGTCTGCTTCATGCGTTATTCATATGGTCCGGTGATATTTTATTCACCTATGCATTGATGGGTTTCATCATGATTGCAGCGGTGCGTATTCCAAAACGCTGGCTCGTGCCGATTGCCGCAGTCGTTTATCTGATCCCGGCAATCATCCTTATAGGCGGCCTTTATTTACTTAACAAGCTTAGCCCTGACCAGGTCATGAGCGACTATGTGGACATTCAGCAAATTGAGTTGGCCATCACTGCTTATGGCCACGGCACATACTGGGAAGCCTTTGCGTTCCGGGCGGTAGAATGGGCGACATTCGGTTTAACGAGTGTGTTTCTTGCCCCGGTTATGATTTTGCCGCTCATCATGTTCGGAGCTTACCTGTCCAAAGTGAAATTGTTTGAACGCGCTGTAGAACTCAAAGGGCGCATTGCCATTGTGACAGTGATTGCGCTTGTTGGTGGCATTGTCATTAAATCAATTCCATACATCGACAAACCCACGGTTCATTATGACATGCTTCAGAAATTGATTGGCGGTCCTATGCTCGCGATCGGCTACGGGGGTATCATCCTTCTCCTCTGCCAAGCGCCGCTGTTCCGGACTATTTTCCGTCCGATTTCAAAGGCAGGCAGAATGTCGCTCACAACCTATTTGACTCAATCCATTATTGCAACATTGCTATTCAATAGCTATGGATTCGGATTGTATGGAAAAGTCGACTTGGCGACAGGTACGTGGATGGCTGTAGGGATTTTTGTCATTCAGGTCATCTTTGCGGAGTTGTGGTTAATGAAATTCAGGATGGGCCCGTTCGAATGGATTTGGAGAAAAGGGACGTACGGAAAAAACTTGCCGAAAAAAGAAGGAAATGTGCAAGCATTGTAGAAATGAATCTAAGAGATTGTCAGGAAGAAAAAACAATCTTTTATTTGGGAAAATAGTTTTGACATAGGACGGAAGGATGGGCATACACAATGAAATTGTTATCGTTCCAACATGATGGAAAAGTTAAGTTTGGTCCGAAAGTAAAGAAGGAAGAAGCAGTTTGGGATGTCTTGGCAATCGCCGAGTCATATGGGGAAACCGACTTTCCAAAGACGATTATCGATGGGATTGCGCTTGGCTTGGACTTCGTGGAAAAGGTCCGCAAACTGGTTGAGCAGGCAGGGAAAGATGAGTCACCCGAGCGGTTCAAACATGCCTTTACAGCAATCGAATGGCTGTCTCCGATTCCACGGACGCCGAAAAACGTACTATGCGTAGGGAAAAACTATGCAGATCACGTGGCAGAAATGGGCACGGATGCACCGCCTGAAAAATTAATGATTTTCACAAAATCGCCAACTTCAATTGCGGCGGACGAACAAGACTTGCCAATTCATGACGACGTAACAGACCAGCTAGATTATGAAGGAGAATTGGCAATCGTGATCGGCAAAAAGGGACGAAATATTCAAAAGCAGCTCGCTTATGATTACATCTTCGGCTATACGATTGCGAACGATATCACCGCCCGTGATATCCAAACCGCCCACAAACAGTTTTTCCTTGGCAAAAGCTTGGATGGCTCATGTCCGATGGGACCGTATATTGTGACGAAAGATGAAATACCGAACGCCCAGCACTTAACAGTCGCGACAAAAGTAAACGACGAAGTGCGCCAGAACGGCAACACATCCGACATGATCTTCAAAATCGATGAACTCATTTCGGAAATCTCCAAGTATGTCACGCTGGAGCCGGGTGATGTCATTCTGACAGGAACGCCTGCAGGGGTTGGAAAAGGAATGAACCCGCCTGCATTTTTAAGACGAGGCGATGTCGTGAAAATCTCAATCGAAGGCATCGGAACTCTCGTCAACCAGTTCGTCTAAGTCCATTTTCTATCACGAATTGTCCCATCTATGATAGGATAATTGGAGATTGACTATAGTTGAGGTGAATTAATTTGGATTTTTTATCAAACACAACCCATTTTCATATTTTCACGTGGGTAGTCGGTATTATTGTCTTCCTAGTGGCGGCAGTGCTGGCGAATGGTACAAAGGGTAAGAAAATTGCCCATATGATTGCAAGATTGTTTTACGTGCTTATTTTATTCTCAGGCGTCATGTTGTTCACGAAATCAATGAACTACGGAATGGGTGCCCAATATGGCATCAAATTCCTTCTCGGACTTCTGACAATCGGCATGATGGAAATGGTCTTAGTCCGTTCGAAAAAAGGCAAGAGCGTTACACTCTTCTGGGTATTGTTCTTTGTCTTCCTATTTGCCACTATGTTCATGGGCTTCAAATTGCCAATGGGCTGGGAACTTTTCTAAGAACATCAAAGTCTGCTTAACATGAAACGGGAAAGAGGGGATCAGGATGGCCATCGGATCAGGAATGCTTTTCTTCGCTGTCATCCTTTTGCTCATGGCCCTCTTCGCCATATCAGTCGTCATCACATACAAAAGGCGACGCGACTCGCAATTTGATGATGAATAAGGGATAACCCATTGAAACCAACCGGAAATCAAATCGATTTCCGGTTTTTTCGTGTTTATTTAGGGGAGGGGGTGTCGAGGAAGTGTAATGGAGTAGTCTTGTAGGAGGATATGAGGACTTATTTTGATATACGAGTGGTAGGCGGGAAGATACGAGGACTTATTCGGTTATACGAGCGGTTGCCTGGGAGATACGAGAGGTTCGCGGACTGATACGAGCGGTTGCGCAGAAATACGAGAGGTTTGCAGGACGATACGAGCGGTTCGCAGACCAATACGAGCGGTTGCCAGGAAGATACGAGAGGTTGCCAGAGAAATACGAGAGGTTCGCGATACGATACGAGCGGTTGCGGAGAAATACGAGAGGTTCGCAGACCAATACGAGCGGTTGCCAGGAAGATACGAGAGGTTCGCAGGAGGATACGAGCGGTTGCCAGGAAGATACGAGAGGTTCGCAGGAGGATACGAGCGGTTGCCAGGAAGATACGAGAGGTTCGCAGGAAGATACGAGCGTTGCTAGAGAGATACGAGCGGTTGCTAGAGAGATACGGGAGGTGCGCGGGACTATACGAGCGGTTGCCAGGGAAATACGAGAGGTTCGCGATACGATACGAGCGGTTGCGGAGAAATACGAGAGGTTCACAGAAGGATACGAGCGATTGCCAGGAAGATACGAGAAGTTCGCGGACAGATCCGAGCGGTTGCCAGAGAAATACGAGAGGTTCGCAGGACGATCCGAGCGGTTGCCAGGGAAATACGAGAGGTTCGCAGACCAAAACGAGCGGTTGCCAGGAAGATACGAGAGGTTCGCAGGAGGATACGAGCGGTTGCAGAGAAATACGAGAGGTACGCAGGAAGATACGAGCGGTTGCCAGGGAAATACGAGTGGTTCGGGGACGGATACGAGCGGTTGCCAGCGAGATACGAGAGGTTCGCAGGAAGATACGAGCGTTGCTAGAGAGATCCGAGCGGTTGCTAGAGAGATACGAGAGGTGCGCAGGAAGATACGAGCGGTTGCCAGGGAAATACGAGAGGTTCGCGATACGATCCGAGCGGTTGCGGAGAAATACGAGAGGTTCGTGGACCGATCCGAGCGGTTGCCAGAGAAATACGAGAGATTAGCGGGAAGATACGAGCACTCGGCAAAAAAGACAACCACCATTTTTCACAATTTAGCCCCATTTCAAGTTGGAATTTTCGATATTCATTTCAAAGGATGGCGGGCGGTTGGACGGTTTGGTAAAATGGCGAGAGATAGCTCGTGTTGAGGAGGCTTTTTTGTGAGAGTAAAACAATGGTTCGGAAGGTTGGGAATTGCATCCATGGTCTTGGCTCTTCTGTTGCCTGCCACTGTGCAGGCCAAAGGGTCCATGGCGGATGAAAGTATATATGACTTATTAGTGGACCGGTATAATGATGCCAGTCAAACGAATGATAAAGGTGTCAACCCGCTCGATCCGTATGCGTTTAATGGGGGAGATTTTGAAGGTGTGGCCACCCGTTTGCAGCATATTTTGGATATGGGATTCACCATTGTGTCAATCGGACCTGTTTTTTCGATGGAGACGTACGATGGAAGCCGGGTGCTGGATTACGGGAAAATCGAACCGCACTTTGGGACAGAGGAAGAACTTCAAGCCCTCGTCGATGAAATTCATAAAAAGAAGTTGAAGGTGATCGCTGATTTTCCTTTAGGGGAAGTAAGTGAAAATCATGTTTGGGTAAAAGAAGGCAAGTTGAAGTCAACACCAGCCGGGGAAGGCGTTGTGCGTTGGGATGCTCAAGATCCTGCCGTTCAAAAGGAGTTGAAACAAGCGGTTATCGATTTTGTATCTACATACAAATTGGACGGCATCCGTCTGACGAAGCTGGAAGGATTCAGTACGGATTATTTGAATGACGTCATCAAGTCCGTGAAAGAGAAGAATTCAGGTGCCTATGTCCTATCGCATGAAGTGAGTGATGCGGAGTTTGACTTGAAGCCGAATTCAGAGAGGACGGAGGCTTTGCGCCAGTCGTTCATCGAAGTGAATCCGGATACTTCGGTTCTGTCGCAGTTTTCAAATGATCCGCATAATGAGCCTGTCCAATTCGATGATTTGATCGGATCCCGTTTCACGTATGATATCGTGGAGAAGCGAATGTTCCCGCCGACCCGCTGGAAGTTGGCTGCCACAGCGTTGTTCACGATGCCGGGCACGCCGATTATGCCATATGGTACGGAAATCGCAGTGAACGGGAAAGAAGCGCCTGAAAGTCATCCGTTGATGAACTTTAAAACGGACATGGAATTGAAAGATCGCATTGCCGATTTGAACGGCTTGCGCAATCAATCCGAAGCGCTCCGCACTGGAGATTTCAAGATTTTGCATAACGAAAATGGGTTCCTTGTATACACCCGCTCTTCTGAAGATGAAACGTGGTTAATTGCCATCAACAATACGGACAAGACAGCGAATGTAGCTATTCCTGCGGAAACGTTCGGTAAAGATAAAAAGCTACGAGGCATACTCGACAGCGATTTGATCCGGGAGTCGGACGACGGCTTTTTCCGTGTCGTGCTGGACCGTGAAACAGAAGAAATCTACATTGCCGATGAAGATAAAGGTTTTAATACTCCTTATTTAATTGCCTCTATTCTCGTATATGTCTTATTCCTTGGCTTCCTATTCCTTGTCATTAAAAAAGGAAGAGAACGTCGGAGAGAAGACGCGAAACAAAAATAATAAAAGAACGCCCTCGTAACGGAGCCATTCCGTAAGCGGGGACGTTCTTTTTTATTATCCATTCAACTTATTCAAGAAAAAGACGGCGATTGTTCCCGGTCCTGCATGTGCACCGATCGCAGAGCCGATCATATGCACTTCGACTTTGACAGGGCGGAAGAGTTCTTCAATAGCTGCCTTCACTTGCAGCGCCGCTTCTTCGTCATCCCCGTGGCTGATGGCAATGGTCTGTTTCGATAAATGATCGCCGCGTTCTGCCATAAGGTCGGTGAGCCGTTTCAGAACTTTTTTGCGGCCGCGGTGTTTTTCAAGCGGCACCAGCCGTCCATTTTCGACATGCAGCAACGGTTTAATGTTTAATAAGCCGCCAATAAAGGCGCTCGCTTTGGATACCCGTCCGCCTTTTGCAAGGTAGTCCAAATCCTCCACAGTAAATAAGTGCTCCATATGAGCAGCCATCGAACGGATTTTTCGCTCGATCGTCCGGACATCTTCTCCTTTGTCGCGGAGCCGGACTGCCTCTTTCACAAGAAGGCCATAGCCGAGCGATGCGCATCGGGAATCAATGACGACAAGATTCATGCTTGGATTGGTCTCTTTCACTTGGTCTTTCATCATGACGCCCGTATTATATGTTCCGGACAACTCAGATGAAAAGGCGATATAAAGGCCATCTTCACCGGAAGCGGCCAGTTCCTTCCATGCGTTGAGGAACAGCTCAGGGGATGCCTGGGATGTCTTCGGGTGTTTTCCGCTGCGGATCGCGGTATAAATTTCTTTCGAATCAATTTCAATAATATCGTCATACTCTTGATCATCAATGAGCACACGAAGAGGCAAGAGTGTGACATTGTTCTTCTCAAAATAAGATTTCGGCAAATCACAGCCACTATCAGCAAAAATTCGCATACGATTTCCTCCCTATAGTACGTTCGCTAGTACTTCTTTTCTCTATATTAAGTTCTATGCCAAGTGCAGTCTATCCTTCAAAAACTCGGCGATTCCATCTTCATTATTCGTCAGTGTCACTTCATTCGCGATGGATTTCAGCCGATCAATGCCATTGCCCATGGCGACTCCGACTCCTGCGTAATCAATCATTTCCAAGTCGTTATCTTCATCTCCGAATGCAATGATCCGGTCACGAGGAATGTCGAGCCATTTCGAAACATGGGAAATACCGACTGCTTTATTCAAACCATGGCGGACGATTTCAACAACATCCCATGGTGCGCCCCATCTTCGGTGGTCAATGACTTCTGCATGGACTTCCGCCAAATGCTTGCGGATCGGCTCGACTGTTTTGCTGTCCGCTTGGATAAGCAAACTTGTCGGGTCATCCTTCAATGATGTACGTATATCCCCTTCCTTAATGACGGGATCACCGAAACTTAAAATGTCCAGCAGCTTCGCATCATGTTTCTCCAAATACACATCATCCATCACTTCCGCGATGATATTATGGATAGCAAAATCCTGCATGGCATCGATCACATCTCGCACGATAGGCAAGGAAATGGTTTCATGGATTGTCTTCCATTTTACATCCTTTGGGTGATGGACGAAAGCGCCGTTAAAATTGACGATCGGTGTGATCAAATCTAGCTGTTTGTAATAAATTTCACTTGCACGGTACGGTCTGCCCGTCGCTATCATCACTTGATGACCTTGTTCCCTTGCTTGTTTCAATGTATGTGCGGTTTTTTCAGAAATGACCTTTTCATCGGTTAATAATGTTCCATCTAAATCTAGTACGATCAAATGCGGCTTCAATGCAACTCCTCCTACGAATGAACAATTCTTCTACCTAATTGTATTTCACCTATTGTCCAATTTTAATCCTTACACTTTCGGACATGATTTCCTTCATACTACCCTTAGTTACCGGAGCAAGTCAAAAGTAACCGTCTTGAGTGGCTACCTTTTGTTTTTTCAGAAAAACTTTGGTACGCTTTTATAAAAAGTCAGAAGGTGCTGTGCATGAGAATCAAAGAAGAAGCGTGGGGAGGCATCCCCTTATTACATATTGAAGAAGAGGGAAACGAGGGGCAGCAAAAGCCTGCGATCATTTTCCTGCACGGTTTTACAAGTGCGAAAGAGCATAATCTTCACTATGCCTTTAATATGGCGAAAGAAGGTTTTCAGGTTTTATTGCCGGAAGCCCATTTGCATGGGGTGCGCAGTGAACCACTGGATGAGGTTCAACTGAGCTTGCGATTTTGGGAAATCGTTTTAACTTCAATTGAAGAAATGAAAATCCTGCATGAAGAACTTTCAGCAAGAGGTGTGGAGCGGATCGGTGTAGGCGGCACGTCCATGGGCGGTATTACGACGCTTGGATGCCTTGCTGTATATGAGTGGATTGATGTAGCCGCGGTCATGATGGGAGCGCCAGGATTTGTGGAACTGGCAAAAGCTCAAATGTCCGAATTCGAACGGAGAGGATTTAAGCTGCCGATCACTTCTCAGGAGCGAAAATCGTTGCTGGATACGCTTGCGTTTTTCGATCTCACCCGGCAGCGTGACCGGTTAAACGGCCGGCCGGTTCATTTTTGGCACGGGAAGAAGGATACAGTCGTGCCTTACGAGCCAACCTATCATTTCTTCAATGCAGCAAAAGCAGATTATGCCTCTGCCCCGGAACGTTTTACCTTTACGACAGATACGTCCGCGGGACACGCTGTTTCGAGAAGCGGCATGCTGGAAGCGTGCGCCTGGTTCGCAAGATATTTGAATGACGAGTCGAACCTTTGATATGATGGGAATACTACTGGTCGGAGAGGAGAATTCGAATGGATGAAGAAATGAAAGGGAGCCTCTACGGAGCCCTGGAAAACGTAATCGATCCGGAGCTGGGTGTCGATATCGTCAATTTAGGCCTTGTCTATGACGTGAATTTGGACGAAGAGGGAACAGCTGAGGTAACGATGACGCTGACTTCCATGGGCTGTCCATTAGGGCCGCAAATCGTTTCGAACATTAAACAAGAATTGGCGGAGCTTCCGGAAGTGAAGGATGTCAATGTCAATATCGTATGGAACCCGCCTTGGTCTAGGGATAAAATGTCCCGTTACGCGAAGATGGCGCTAGGGGTCCGATAATATTCAACATGTGAAGGCTGGATGACTTGTGTAGGTCATGCAGCCTTTTTTTATAACCCAAAAAGGAGTGAATCGTTATGATCAAAACAGCTGATTTACATGATGCACATGGAAATGAACTAACACTTTGCACCGTTCCGTTTCGATCCTATGGAGCACGCAAGGCATTTTTCGGACCTATCGAAACGGTGAAGGTGCTTGAGGACAACGTGCTGGTGGAGCAAGCATTGGAATCAATTCCTGAAGGAAGTCTGCTCGTAGTCGATGGAGGCGGCTCAGCCCGCTGTGCGCTGCTCGGGGACCGGCTCGGAGCCATTGCGCAAACTCGTAAGCTAGCCGGAATCATTGTTAACGGCTGCGTCCGGGACAGTGCTGACTTGGCGCAGCTGGATGTGGGCATATTGGCAATTGGGACAAATCCGATCCGGAGCAATAAGGAAGGAAAAGGGGACCGGGACGTCACGCTCCAGTTTGGAGAAGTGGACTGGATCCCAGGTCATTTTGTCTATGCCGATGAGGACGGCGTTTTGATTGCAAGCCGAAATTTGGTCAAATGAGTTCAGCCGACTTCCATGTTTCACGGCATCCTCTACGGGTAGGAGAACAGTGGAGACCGGGTGCAAAATACTTTACTTTGTGTCACTTTCATCCTATAATTTAATTAATCAAAGATAGTCAAAGTCAAACTGTAGAGGTGATTGCTAATGAGAATGGATGGCGTACAGGAAGATCAACGCACACCGCTTGAACAATTCGGCCGCAATCTGGTTGATGAAGTAAAGAACGGAAAAATGGACCCTGTTATCGGTCGGGACGAGGAAATTCGCAATGTCGTCCGGATTTTATCGAGAAAAACGAAAAATAATCCGGTTCTGATCGGGGAGCCGGGAGTCGGGAAGACTGCGATAGTCGAAGGTCTTGCCCAGCGTATTGTAAAAGGGGATGTACCGGAAGGGCTGAAGGATCGCCAAATTTACGAACTGGATATGAGCGCCCTAATTGCCGGAGCGAAATATCGCGGTGAATTTGAGGAACGCTTGAAAGGCGTTTTGAAACAAGTGAAGGATAGTGAAGGGGAAATTATCCTCTTCATTGATGAAATCCATACGATTGTCGGTGCCGGCAAGACGGATGGCGCAATGGATGCGGGCAATATGCTGAAGCCGATGCTTGCACGAGGTGAGCTTCACTGCATCGGCGCCACAACACTGGATGAATACCGGATGTATATTGAGAAGGATCCAGCGCTTGAGCGCCGGTTCCAGCAAGTGCTTGTGCGCGAACCGTCTGTGGAAGATACGATTTCCATTTTGCGTGGGCTAAAGGAACGCTTTGAACTGCATCACGGCGTGCGGATACACGACCGGGCGCTTGTAGCAGCGGCGACTTTATCCGACCGCTATTTGACAGACCGTTTCATGCCGGACAAGGCCATTGACCTGATGGACGAAGCGAGTGCGATGATCCGTACCGAAATCGACTCCATGCCACAGGAGCTGGATTCGGTGACACGACGCATTATGCAGCTTGAAATTGAAGAGCAGGCACTCCGGAAGGAAAAGGATGCAATCAGCCAGACGCGGCTGGAAGCACTTCGTGATGAGCTGAAGGACTTGAAGGAATCGTCCGCGGGTATGCGGGAGCAATGGAATAAAGAAAAAGAAACGTTGCGCAATATCCAGGAGAAACGGGAAGAGCTGGATCGCTACCGCCGTGAATTGGAAGACGCGCAAAATCGTTTTGATTTAAATAAAGCCGCTGAACTGCAATACGGTAAAATTCCTGCACTGGAGCAAGAGTTAAAGGAACTAGAGACACCGCTTGCGGGAAGCCCGGACAATCGCTTGCTCCGTGAAGAAGTGACGGAAGATGAAATCGCGACGATTGTCGCCCGCTGGACAGGGATTCCGGTGACAAAGCTCGTTGAAGGCGAACGGGAGAAGCTTCTTCGTCTCCGCGAAACATTGGAGGAACGCGTTATTGGACAGGATGATGCGGTTCAGCTCGTAACGGAAGCTGTATGGCGTGCCCGAGCAGGCATTAAAGATCCGAATAAACCAATTGGCTCATTCTTGTTCCTCGGACCGACGGGCGTCGGTAAGACAGAGCTCGCGAAGACGCTGGCTGCGACATTATTTGATTCCGAAGACCATTTCATCCGGATTGACATGTCCGAGTACATGGAAAAGCATAGCGTTTCCCGCCTTGTCGGGGCACCTCCCGGCTATATCGGCTATGAAGAAGGAGGCCAATTGACAGAGGCAGTTCGGCGCAATCCGTATTCGGTTGTCTTGCTGGATGAGATTGAGAAGGCGCATCCCGATGTTTCGAACATCCTGCTTCAAATTTTGGATGATGGACGCATTACGGACAGCCAAGGGCGGCTCGTTCATTTCACGAATACAGTCGTCATCATGACCTCTAATATTGGTTCGGCTTATCTGCTGGATGGCCATTTCGATTCAGCGGATCATGCTGCAGAAGATTTGGTCATGGCGGAATTGCGGCGTCACTTCAAGCCGGAACTGCTGAACCGGATGGATGATATCATTATCTTCCATTCATTATCCGGCGACGCATTCGGATTGATTGCGAAAAAACTGCTTGAAGATCTCGTTAAGTGGCTGCATGCGCAAGAAGTGGAGCTTGACTATGACGAATCGGTTATTGACTGGATTGTCAAGGAAGGGACAGATGCAGACTTTGGCGCACGTCCATTGAAGCGGTTCATCCAGCGGCATGTGGAGACGCTTGTCGCGAAGGAAGTCATCAAAGGGGACTTGCGAGAAGGAGAAAAGCTTCATCTCTCAATGGATGATGGAAAATTAAAGATCAATAAAGAATAAAATAAGGAGCCATCCAGGTAGTTTAACCAGGATGGCTCCTTTTTTGTCATGAATGATCTGCAACCGGCTCGTCCGGAATAATTGCCGAAATGGCTATCACTACGATACTAAGAACTGCTGATACGATGACGCCGCCCATGAAATCAAAGCCTTGGATGTCGGCAATCGAACCAGTTACATAGTTCAACATCGTGACGAGAAGAAAAGACCATACAAAAGTCATAATATATTTCATCAAAATTCACCTCTGCGTACCAATATCATTGTCCATCATACCATAGCCATTTAAAAGGGGAAACAACTTTGTCGGCTGGAAAGCGATTCATCAATGAAATGTGTCAGCATATTGAAAAATGATAGCTCATAATTTATAATTGATACCAGGTACTAATAATAGATGACAAGGAACGGGGTATGCAAAGATGGGTGCAGGGTTAATTGGAATCGGTAAATGTGTCCCTTCGCAAGTAGTTACGAATGCGGACTTGGAAAAACGGATGGATACAACGGATGAATGGATCCGGACACGGACTGGAATTGAAGAAAGACGGATTGCTACAGATGATATGGACACATCTGACATGGCTTTTGCTGCTGCGGAAGAAGCAATTCAAAACGCTGGCTTGAAGCCGGAAGATATCGGGATGATCCTAGTGGCGACTGTTACGCCAGACCGCCCGTTTCCTTCCGTAGCTACGATGATTCAAGATCGTCTTGGCTGTGTAAATGCCGCGGCAATGGATCTGTCGGCTGCGTGCGCAGGTTTCATGTATGGTGTCGTGACGGCCAAACATTTCGTGGAAGCGGGAACGTATAAGCATGTCCTCGTAGTTGGAGTTGAAAAGCTGTCGAAGATCACAGATTGGGAAGACCGGAATACGGCCGTCCTATTTGGTGACGGAGCCGGCGCTGCGGTCATCAGTGAAGTCTCTGAAGGACGCGGAATCCTCTCATACGAGCTCGGTGCGGACGGAAGAGGCGGCAATCACCTTTATCAAGATCAATACATTGTTATGAACGGCCGGGAAGTGTTTAAATTTGCGGTCCGTCAAATGGGCGAATCGGCTGTCAGTGTTATCGAGAAAGCTGGCTTGGAAAAAGAAGATGTTGATTATTTGATTCCGCATCAAGCGAATATCCGAATCATGGAAGCATCCCGTGAGCGTTTAGGCTTGCCGATTGAAAAAATGTCGAAGAGTGTGCATAAATACGGAAATACATCAGCGGCCTCCATTCCGATTTCGCTATATGATGATTTGGCGGAAGGCAGAGTGAAGGACGACGATATTATCGTGCTTGTTGGATTTGGTGGCGGCTTGACGTGGGGCGCCCTTTGTATAAAATGGGGTAAATAAACGGACTCTCCGTTATACTGTTGGTAGGAATGAGAGTAATGTAACTGAGAAGAGGAGTTGGAACGATGGAAACGAGACGTGTAGTAGTGACAGGAGTCGGCGCGATATCGCCGGTTGGAAATACAGCGGAAGCTTCTTGGGAAGCAGTAATCAACGGAAAATCCGGCATCGGTCCTTTAACGAGGCTGGATAGCGAACAGTTCCCGGTAAAAGTGGCAGCAGAAGTTAAAGATTTCGATATCGAGGAATACATCCCTCGGAAAGACGCTCGTAAAATGGACCGTTTCACGCATTATGCATTGGCAGCATCCATCATGGCAATGAAAGATGCCGAATTGGAAATAGATGAGGAACTGGCACCGCGTGCAGGCGTCTGGATCGGTTCGGGCATCGGCGGCATGGAAACGCATGAACAACAATTCAAAACGTTCCAGGAAAAAGGATATCGCCGGGTCAGCCCATTCTTCGTCCCGATGATGATTCCGGATATGGCGTCCGGCCAAGTATCCATCCATTTTGGAGCAAGAGGCATCAACTCATGTACAGTGACGGCGTGTGCATCCGGAACAAACTCCATTGGCGATGCGTTTGAAGTTATTAAGCGCGGTGATGCTGACGTAATGATCACTGGCGGTACGGAAGCGCCGATCACAACGATGGCAGTCGCGGGATTCTGTGCCAACACAGCACTTTCATTGAATCCAGACCCAGCAACAGCATCCCGTCCGTTCGATAAAAACCGTGACGGATTCGTAATCGGCGAAGGAGCGGGCATCCTCATCCTTGAGGAGTACGAGCATGCGGTCAAACGCGGAGCGAAAATCTACGCGGAAATTGTAGGCTATGGCTCTACGGGAGACGCCCACCATATTACAGCTCCGGCACCAGAAGGGGAAGGCGCAGCCCGCGCGATGAAGCAGGCACTTGACGAAGCGGGCATCCGTCCAGATCAAGTCGGCTACATTAACGCGCACGGCACAAGCACGCCATACAATGACTTATTTGAAACAATTGCTGCGAAAACAGTATTTGGCGAACATGCATACA
Organism: Sporosarcina sp. AD_1; assembly: GCF_057373025.1. Taxonomy (NCBI): domain Bacteria; kingdom Bacillati; phylum Bacillota; class Bacilli; order Caryophanales; family Caryophanaceae; genus Sporosarcina; species Sporosarcina sp. AD_1. Next base: position 603,938 of record NZ_JBPVIR010000001.1, on the reverse strand, counting down.
AACTCGCTATCAGTTCAACAAAGTCGATGACTGGCCATCTCCTCGGAGCAGCTGGTGGATTGGAAGCGATTTTCACAGTTAAAGCGTTGCAGGAAGGCATCTTGCCTCCAACAACCAACTACGAAACGCCAGATCCGGAATGTGATTTGGACTACGTCGTAAATGAAGCACGCAAAGCTGACGTCGAATACGCCATGAGTAACTCCCTCGGCTTCGGCGGACACAATGCATCACTCGTATTTAAAAAGATATAAGATGAACTGCCGGCGATTTGGAATCGCCGGTTTTTTGATGTTTATTGTAAGGGGAAATGTAAGGACTACGAAAGAGTGGGTGAAGAAGCAGGCTCAAAAGCCGTAATTCGAATGAAGAAAAGATAGAGAAAGAAGCGTACCTGAAAAAACTTCTTGAATTTCTATGGACTTAACTGGAAAATGGCTTTATTGATGATAGTTTAGTAGTGGGAGGTGTGAAATGAAAGAAAAAAAGTATGATATGTTGATGTGGTTTCAAATGATTTTTGCGTTACTTGTAATCTCAATGGGTCTTTACTCCAGAATAACGGAAAATTATAGCTTGCTGCCTGTGGTTTTATTACTTTTGAGTGTAATGCTAATAATAATGGGATTCCGCGAATATAAGAAAACACGAAATATGTTGTGGCTTATCTTCACTGTAGGTATTTCAGTAGTTCTTATCTCTACTGTTGCAGACGCATTTTGAGCAGTGTCCAACTACCGCTGGAACATGGAGTTGCATAGCAGCTCTTTTTTTATTCCCGGGGGAGCGCTCATAGGGGTTTTGAAGATATTGTTCTTTAACGTTATTGTGTTTGTATTCCACCAACCGCTCGTATAATTTGTGTAACCTCTCGTATATTCCCGCGACCGCTCGTATATTTCAGGAAGTGCTCGTATATCTTCATGACCGCTCGTATCGTATCGCCAACCTCTCATATCTTCCTGACAACCGCTCGTATCTCTTCGCTTACCGCTCGTATATTCCACCCCCGGTTCACTCACCAGGTCGACCTTCTACCTAAATTCTCCGGAAGTCGATCAATTCCCTCTGAACTTACTAAATCAACGTCCCTTGCCATTCACAATAAATGCAAAAAGAACCCCCTTCGTCTAAAAGGGGGCTTCTTGTACATAGTATAGAAGAAACGTTAAAGGGCGATGATCAGTGACACGTATCTTCTTCTTTCTTATCAGTTATGGACTCATAGTCATCACAGTGACGCATATGATTTTTTACTTGAACTATGTCACCCTGGGCTACGAATGGAAACAAGTCATGCTATTCATCATATCCACTACAGACTTTCTCATTTTCATAGTAGCAACAATTATTTTGATCTTGACCGTTTACGTCCGAGCCCCATCGCCGCCTCCATCTTATTGAGGGTAGCTGTTGCGATAGCGTTCGCTTTTTCCGCGCCTTCATCTAAGTATTGGTCGAGCAATGGAGAGGCGAGAAGTTCTTCGTATCTTTCCTGAATCGGGGCTAAATGCTGAATGACGGCTTCCGCCACTCCTGCTTTAAATGCGCCATATCCCGCGCCTTCGTATTTTGTCTCCAAGTCTTGGATCGAAATTCCGCTTAAGGAAGATTCAATGACAAGCAAGTTGGATACGCCTGGTTTGTTTTCTACATCGAATTTTACGATGCCGTCCGAGTCGGTTACTGCACTTTTAATTTTCTTTTCGATGTCTTTTGGTGTGTCCAAAATAGAAATCGTCCCTTTTTTATTCGGGTCGGATTTGCTCATTTTCTTCAATGGATCTTGAAGGGACTTGATGCGGGCACCGTTTTTCGGTGTGCGCAAGTCGGGGATCGTGAGAACTTCACCGTAGCGGCTATTGAAACGTTCTGCCAGATTCCGTGTCAGCTCGACATGCTGCTTCTGGTCATCGCCTACCGGTACGATATCTGTGTTATACAGCAGGATATCCGCTGCCATCAGTGGCGGGTATGTCAATAAACCAGAAGAAACGCCTTCTTTACCGGCAGATTTGTCTTTGAACTGTGTCATCCGTTCCAATTCTCCGATATAGGAAATGCACTGCATCATCCAGCCGGCCTGTGCATGAGCGGGCACCTCCGATTGGATAAACAAAGTCGCTTTCTTTGGATCGATTCCACTAGCGATATAGATTGCGGCAAGGGAACGGATTGTTTTGGCCAGCTCATCCGGCTCCTGCTGGACGGTAATGGCGTGCTGATCGACGATGCAAAACAGACAGTCGTTCGTATGTTGAAGCTCCACAAATTGTCTGAAGGCCCCGATATAGTTCCCTAATGTGACCGTTCCGGTCGGTTGTACGCCTGAAAAAATGGTAGTCATCTTCTTCTCCTCCTTGAAAATAAAAAAACATCAGCCATCCCTAAAAAAAGGGACGACTGATGTGTGATCAACCGTGGTACCACCCGAATTGCCCGAAGGCCTCTCAAGCACCGTAACGTGGTGAGACGTACTTTGCTACGAGGTTAAACAGACAACCTTTTCACAAAATAAGCTCGGGAGTCCACTTCCTCTAGGCCGGCCGTCTGTTTTCACCATCCACAGACTCTCTGGAAGACCAATGCAAGAGTACTCTCTCCGTCATCGCTTTTCATTTTCTGCGCTCGTGCGCTTCATTTCCAATGATTATAATACGACCTTTTATGAAATGCAACAGGGGAATCGTCCAAACCGGACCATCAGAGGTTTTTCGACATGGATTTTCGGGAATATACAGTTTTTGATACCGTTCTACTAGTCAGTTTGCTAAGATATGAAGATAGGAAGGATGAGAGCCGATGAAATTGATGAAATGGGGATGCGCCTTCTTGCTGACGGCCGCCATGGGGTTCCCCGCAAGCGCGTATGCCGAGGATCAGAAATCCACGGATTTGACGACACGTACATATGGTTTTGATTCGATTGATGAAGCTTTTGTATTACAATCACCGTTATTTACATATCAATCCGGTTTGACGTTTGAGTATCCGGATGCTGTCCGGGGCATTTATGTGACGGGGCATTCTGCGGGTGGAGCCCGTTTTGAGCGTCTCATCAATTTAATTGAACAAACGGAATTGAATGCCATGGTCATCGACATTAAAGATGACCTGGGTAATCTCACGTATATACCAGCAGAGGATTCTCCGCTGAAGCAATTAGACATTGGCAAGCCTTATATTAAAGACCCGCAAGCGATGCTGAAAACATTGGAAGAGAAAAAGATTTACCCGATTGCACGGGTTGTCGTATTTAAAGATAGTGTTCTTGTTGCAAAACAGCCAGAGCTGTCGTTTATGGACGGAGAAGCTGTCTGGGAAAACAGGCGAGGGGACTCTTTTGTGAATCCCTTTATGAAAGAAGTATGGGATTACAATGTGGAAATTGCCATTGAAGCCGCCAAAATGGGATTCCAGGAGATCCAGTTTGACTACGTCCGTTTTCCCGAAGGATTTGAAAAACGGCATGATGTATTGAAGTATTCTTTAGGAGACTATGAGAATTCTGAGCTCGACCCGGTACAGCGGAGGGTTGAGGCGGTAACGGATTTCGTTGCCTATGCGAGAAAACAATTGGAGCCTTATGGTGTAGATGTTTCTGTCGATATTTTTGGATACTCGGCGACATTGCCTGAGGCACCTGGCATTGGACAGAACTTCTCGAAAATCTCGGAGAATGTGGATATCATCTCTTCGATGATTTATCCGAGCCACTGGACTTCCTATTTTGGCATCGCGAAACCGGACTTGGAGCCGTATGAGCTGGTCGATGCCTATGCGAAAGTCGAAAATAAGAAGCTGGGAGAGCTCGAGACCCCTCCGGTTTCCCGCCCGTGGCTGCAGGATTTCACAGCCTCTTGGCTCGGAAGTGGTAATTATTTGAAGTACGGCAAGAAGGAAGTAGAGGCGCAAATCAAAGCGCTGCAAGATAACGGCATCCATGAATTTTTATTATGGAATGCAGGCAATACGTATACGGAAAATGTCGATTATACACCATGAGTAAGACGCGAAAGGAACGACATTTGAATAGGAATATTCCCAACATGATCCAAGAGGCCCAACCTGTTTCAACTTAACAGGTTGAGCCTCTTTTCTATGGTCAGGCCGTTCTCTTCCAGTTCTCAATAGGGGAATTATTAAAACGTTCCATCTAAATAGTATCGCTGCCTCCGAAAATCACAAATAATATTTCAATATTTATGGTTTAATGAAACTTTACCTCGTCCATAATCGTACTATAAATATGAACATCTATTTTTCATTTTTATCAGCCTAAATGAGAAAGGAGATAATTTGACAAAATGATGTTTAACAATTTAGAGCAACGGGTATAACAGAAGTAGCGGTCATTTCATATACATAAAGGAGTTGCAAACCCCACTAATATTGCGGAAATGTGACATACTCAAAAGGTGTTTCAAATTTTTTTCTAAAAGTGTATTCATTCAATATGAATACGTGTATAATGGGTAGTATGGAAAGTACTTTAAAATGATTCTAATATAAAAGTGATTTATCCAATATAGCAAGCCGACTGAAAGGAAGTGTCAGCGAATGGGAGTTACATTATTTACTTCACCAAGTTGCACATCATGCAGAAAAGCGAAAGCATGGTTGGAGGAACATGAGATTCCATATTCAGAGCGTAACATCTTTTCGGAACCTTTGAATATAGATGAGATTAAACAAATCCTTCGTATGACGGAAGACGGAACAGACGAGATTATCTCAACACGTTCGAAAATTTTCCAAAAGTTGAATGTCGATGTGGAAAGTCTGCCGTTGCAAAGATTGTATGAATTGATTCAAGAACATCCAGGACTTTTGAGAAGACCGATCATCCTAGATGAAAAAAGGCTACAGGTAGGGTACAATGAAGATGAGATTCGTCGCTTCCTACCTAGAAAAGTAAGAGCCTATCAGCTGCTTGAAGCGCGGCGTATGGTAAACTAATGATCGAGATATAGGGTGAAGCTGATAGGGAATCGAGGGCATCTCGCCAATACCTATCAGCTTTTTGATTTTTCCTTGCTTTCTTGGCGGATGTTCTCTACAATGCTAGTAATCATATGTTATTACGTGCGGATCGGGCAATTTGACGCTTGCCTCCCGTTCCATTGAAATGAATTTAATATACGTCCTAGGTGAACCCTTTCATATCCTGCCGGACGGTCATATAGTAAGAATAAGCATTGCAGGTTTAGTGCAAATAAAACAAAACGGGCATCTGCCGGTTTTAGGGAAGGGAGAGAAAAGGGATGGAAATAGAACGTATAAATGAAAACACCGTAAAGTTCTACTTATCATATATTGACATTGAAGAGCGCGGTTTCACCCGAGAGGAAGTTTGGTATAACCGGGACAAAAGTGAAGAGTTGTTCTGGGAAATGATGGACGAAATCAACGATGAGACTGAGTTTGAGATCGAAGGTCCTCTATGGATCCAAGTCCATGCGATGAACAATGGAATTGAAGTCACTGTTACTCGTGCTCAAATGCCGGCTGATGGAGATGACATGGAAATGCCGTTTGGAATGGATGACCCGAGAAAAATGTTCCAACAGGATTCTGCGATCTTTGGCAAGGCAGATACCCGGCCGGATGAAGTGAATGATGAGCCGGAGGAGTGGACGTCCGATATGTTCGTTTTTACCGACTTTGAAGAACTGATCTCCATGTCAAGAGAACTTTCCAATTACACGGTCCACACCTCTCTTTATCAATTCGAAGAGAAATACTATCTCTACGTCGAGTACGACGAGGATTCCGATGATGCACGCAAGACCGATTTTTGCAGTGTGATGACGGAGCATGGTGCTCTCTCGAACGTGACGATCCATCGACTAGAGGAGTATGGGCACGTAATTATGGAATCGGATGTATTTGAGACGATTCAGACTTATTTTGGATAATTATGATAAGACCGCCCAGCTGCGGTCTTTTTTTTATGGACTTTTCCATAACCTTGAGCCATTGGCTTTCCTTGCAAATCGCCAGCAAGCTTCTTATGATAGAGGGGAAGGAGGGAGTGACTATGTTATCAGCCAGAACTGGAAACGGGCAGCTCTTCATTCTTTCCCCTGACATGCCCCGCAGCCAGTTGAAACAACTTCGTGCTTCCGAACGGTTCTTCTGCCCCGAGTGCGGGTCTGCTTTGCAAATGAAAGTAGGAGACATTGTGATTCCCCATTTCGCGCATATGCAGGATGCCCATTGCACGAGCGCTTTTTCAGAGGGGGAGTCTGCAGAACATTTAAACGGCAAACAGCAGCTGTACCGCTTTTTATGCGACCTTGATCTGCAAGTGGTGATGGAGCCATTACTGCCTGTGTTGTCACAACGACCAGATTTGCTCGTTCAGCATTTGGAGACCAGCACCCCGATTGAATTCCAATGCAGCCGCATTTCCCAGGCGCTGATGAAAGAACGAACGAAAGGTTATCAGAAAGCCGGCATGGAACCCATCTGGATTTTGCATACCCCGGCAAAATTCAGCAAGCTGCCGCTAGGCGTTAACGTATTCCGTTTTTCCAAGTTCGAGGAACAATTCTTTATGACCCCCTATCATGAACATCCATTTCTCCTCACCTACAATACGTATACTCAAACATTCCATTATTACAGCAATTTGTTGCCCGTTGATGGACAGCGGTACATCGGGATTCACACGAAATTGCCGATCGCTTATCAATGTTATCCATTTGCCATGCCGAAATCCCCGGCCCCTTTGATGCTCACGGAGTACTTGTCTTACTACGTACAGCTTCGGGAACACTATATCCGCTCACGAATCCAATACAATCGGCAAGGAATCCATAATCCATTTCTGCGCTGCTGCTATGAACTTCGGATTCCCCCTGTTTTCCTGCCTGATTGGATCGGAGTGCCAGTTCAGACGAAAAGAGCATTCCGTGTCCATGATTGTGAATGGCAGCTATGCCTTCTCTACGACCTTGCGCAAAATGGCTTGGCATTCCATGAAGTGACTGCCGATCAGCTTGAGCGTTTCTGCAGGCGTTTTGGAGGAGACCTAGAGGAACAGATCAGCGCTTGTCGCATGTATTTCGCATTATTAATGGAAAATGGCATACACTCTTTTCAGAAGCATGTAGAACTTGGTGAAAATAAGATTTTGCGTTTAATTTCAGAAAGATTTCTTGCAAAGCACGTATGAAATTGAGAGAATGAAATTGATTCGCTTTCCGAAGAAAGGCGAGAAGGAGGAAACAAAATGACAGCTGAAACTACTAATAAGGTATTAACTCGTGACGAAGTGAAAGTGGAAGAAACATGGCGTTTGGAAGACATCTTTCCGACTGATGAGGCATGGGAAGCAGAGTTCAAAGAAATTGAGTCTTTTCTTGAGAAGGCAGGTTCATTCCAAGGAACGTTAGAGAATGGTCCTGAAGCTTTATTCGAAGCGCTTTCTTATCGGGATACGCTTGCTGAAAAAATGCGCAAGCTATACACGTATTCTCATCTGAAAGGCGATCAAGATACGACAAATAGCTTTTATCAAGCAATGGAGAGCCGCGCCAAATCACTATATGTAAAGGTGTCGACAGCGCTTTCTTATTTCATGCCTGAACTGCTTGCCATTCCGGAAGATCAGTTGAACAAAATGGTGGAAGAGAACGACAATCTCCGTATCTACAAACATGAAATTGAGGAATTGAATGCGTACCGTCCTCATGTGCTTCCTGCCGACCAAGAAGCATTGCTTGCTCAAATGAGTGAAGTGACGTCAAGCTCTTCCGAAACATTCAGCCTGTTGAATAATGCGGATTTGACGTTCCCGATGATCAAAGATGAAAAAGGGGAGGAAGTCGAGCTGTCACATGGCCGTTATATCCGTTTCTTGGAGAGCACGGATCCACGTGTTCGGGAAGAAGCGTTTAAGGCGATGTATGGCAAATACGGCGAGTTTAAAAATACGTTTGCTTCTACGCTGGCAGGCAATGTAAAGAGCCACAATGTCAATGCACGAATCCGCAAATATGACTCAGCGCGTCAGGCAGCCCTATCGACAAACCATATTCCAGAGCAAGTGTACGAGAACCTCGTATCTACAATTAACAAAAATCTTGGATTGCTTCATCGTTATGTCGCATTGCGGAAGAAAGTAATGGATGTCAGCGAGCTTCATATGTGGGACATGTTCACACCGTTAGTAAAAGATGTGGAGATGAAAATCCCTTATGAGGAAGCAAAAGAAACGATGCTCGAAAGTTTCCATCCGCTTGGCGAAGAGTACAAGTCCATCGTTAGAGAAGGCTTGGATAATCGCTGGGTCGATGTCCGTGAAAACAAAGGAAAGCGTTCAGGAGCTTATTCTTCAGGCGCTTACGGCACAAACCCGTATATTCTCATGAACTGGCAGGATAACGTGGACAATATGTTTACACTGGCTCATGAGTTCGGCCATAGTGTACACAGCTATTATTCCCGGAAAACACAGCCATTCATTTACAGCGGCTATTCCATTTTTGTGGCGGAAGTCGCTTCCACTGTGAATGAAGCCCTGTTGAATGACCATCTACTGAAAACGATCGATGATGAGCAGAAACGGATTTACTTGCTCAATCATTGGCTAGATGGATTCCGCTCAACTGTTTTCCGTCAGACTATGTTTGCGGAGTTTGAGCATTTGATTCACCAGCTGGATCAACAAGGTGTGGCCCTCACAGCAGACAAATTAACGGAAGAATATTTTGCGCTAAACCAGAAGTACTTCGGGGAAGCGGTGGCAGAAGATAAGGAAATCGGTCTTGAATGGGCGAGAATTCCGCATTTCTACTACAATTACTATGTTTATCAATATGCGACTGGATTCAGTGCGGCAGTCGCATTGAGCCATCAGATCCTGACAGAAGGCCAGCCAGCTGTAGATCGTTACATCAATCACTTCCTGAAAGCCGGATCATCCGACTATCCAATTGAAGTATTGAAAAAAGCGGGCGTTGATATGACAAGCACTGCACCAATCGAGGAAGCTTGCAGCGTATTTGAAGAACGCTTGAACGAGTTGGAAGAACTGTTGAATAAACAATAAATCAAGTTGAGAAGCGGCGGGGACTTTGCTCCGTCGCTTTTTCATTTCCGTTAGTCAAAATTCCATGCGATTTGCGGAGAAGCGATTTCGGCAGACAGGAAAGACTATAACAGTAGTTATATTTATATAATTAAAAATAAAGCGCTTTCATAAGCTCGAAACTTGTCGATTCAAGGGAGACGGCTGTTATATAACTTATATCTATAATGTTTTACCTGTTTAGCATTTGTGACATATATGTGAATTTATTTGTGAAATGTTGATTTAACTATTATTCCATGATAAATTATAGATGTGAAATAAATCACATACCAAACATACACCCCTTTTGTTTGAACGTGAACATTTCTCCCATTCCCTTTATTAGAGCATCCCTCTCCCCCAGGAGGGATGCTCTTTATATTTATTAAGGAAAAACTCGATTCCTGTTTGAAGGAATCAGTCAGACTGTAGACAAAAGGGTTGGAAATCAAATTGATTTCCAACCCTTTTCGTGCTTTTTTAGTGTTTTTTTGCGAGAATGCGTCCTAGCACTGTTCTATTTTCCTTTTAATTACGCCACGGCTGGTGCTTTCCATGTCCAACTGGCCAACTTCTTAAGATTTAAGGCAGCAAAAGTCAGCATCGCCTGCATGGACAATTTTTTGAGCCCCCGGAGGGTTGTCCATCGCATGCCATGCTTTTCTTTGGCGTCTGCAAAGACACGTTCAATCGTCTCTTTGCGCTTCCCGTATATCTCTTTGATCTCATGGTGATGTCTCAATTCTTCCGCTACATCCAGGTAATCCTGCCAGATATGTCGTTGAATGATTTTCTGCTGATTCTTACTCTGTGTACATTGGCTGATCACCGGGCACGATGCACAAATGGATGGTGTCGAGGCATACTGACGGTAACCCTCTTTTGTGGTCGTCCGGTATGGTAGGACCTGTCCGTCCGGACAGAGATAGCAGTCATAGTGTTCGTCATAGACATACTCGTTTTTTTCGGAAAAAACCATCTTTGGTCATCGGCCGCTTGTAAGGAAGCACAGGCAGTATCTGATTCTCAAGCAGGAAGTTCGCAATCGCGGGTGTCTTGTAGGCTGCATCGGCGGCAACAGCCACTGGGCGCATCCCCTCGTCCATGATTTTCCGGACCATTGGCTCAAGTAGATGACTGTCGTGAACATTACCTGGGGTCACCATGTTGGCAAGTACGAATCCCTTTTCATCCGTGGCTGCGTGAAAAGAATAGGCGAACTGCTTGGTCCGTTCATCCTTTACATAGTAGCCGCTCTCCGGGTCTGTTGTGGACTCTTTTATCTCCTTGTACTCTTCCTTTTCAAACTTTTCCGGAGGGAACGGTTTCTTCCCATTCTCCTCCCTGTCCATGTTGAGCTCCATCTGGAGCTTCTTCTCATAAGCACGGGTTTCTTTACGAACGACTTTCTTTTCAAATTTCCTCTTGTTTGCGCTCGCTTTTACATGAGTGGAATCGATGAAGACGTGTTCCGGGCTGAGAAGCCCACGATCTGCCACTTCCTTCAGTACCCGATAAAAGATCTGTTCAAATAAATCCGTATCTGCAAAACGACGGATATAGTTTTTTCCGAATGTAGAGAAATGGGGCACCTCTGTATGGAAGCCAAAGCCGAGAAACCAGCGGTATGCCATGTTCGTTTCAATTTCCTTGATTGTCTGGCGCATGGATCGGATGCCGAAAGTATATTGAATGAATGTCATCTTGATCAGCACAACGGGGTCGATACTAGGTCTTCCCACTGTCGAGTACAGGTCTTCCACCAATGGATAGATGAACGAGAAATGAATGGCCGCATCCAGTTTACGGACCAGATGATCATGAGGCACCAACTGTTCAATGGTCAGTATTTCTAACTGTTCGCGTTGATTCATCTGATTCTTCGTCATCATATCCATCACCTCTTCATTATTATGGAGACACTGTTGATTGGAGCGGAGGCTGGCGACTCCTGCGGGAACAGCGCGAGCTGAAGACCCTGGACGAAGCGCAGCGAAAGCCGTCACGAAGAACGGCTTTTGCGACAAAAAGCAAAGCGTTTGGAGCATAAGTGCTGCCTTAATGTCTGAAAAACCCAGAAATTAAGGCAAATCGAACCCTTCGCTGTTCGATTGGCTGAAGCCGTGCCCGCGGAAAGCGTCCAGCCGTAGCGGAAATCAACATTTTCTATTATTACTTCCATTGTAAAAGAAAAAAGACTGTAGGCAAACTCTGTAATTTCTCGAGTTTGTCTACAGTCTGACTCGATTCCTGTTTGAAGGAATCGAGTCTTTTTTATTTATTGCGCCATAAGGTTGTATTTTGTAACGTCAATCGTTCCACCTTCTGCTGGAGAAGGCGTTTTTTCAATTCGCGTTCCGCGTCTTTTTCTGAAAGGGAATAAATACTCGCGATTTCTTGAGTCGACATCGTGTCAAATCGCAGCAACAGATCATCGAGCTCAGGAGGGCATTCGGGCGTGATCGTGCAGCCGAGAAGTTCCTCCAGTATTTGTTCATACACCTCATAAGGATAGGATCCACTGACCATCAATCCCTCGTCTTCGATATTGCCATTGAAAAAGACGAACGTCGGAGCTTCGGCCACTTCCATTTCCTTCGCTAAATATAAGTCCACCTGCAATGATCGCATGACGTTTTTAGAGGAAAAATCGCGGATGAATTCATCCACATCAAGGTTAAGCTTTTCTGCTATTTCGGTTAATACTGAAAAAGAGGTGATGTTCCTGTTTTTCAGAAACGTATACTCATACATTTTGGAAAGGAAACGAAAACCTGCCCGTTTACCCTGGAATTCGGCAGCTTTCATAGCGATGCTTGGGAAAGCTGGATGGCTTTTCTCACATGCCATTAAGTCGTCTTCATTGCGGCAGCATGCATTCGTTTTCGGAATGGAAGTGCGCAATGCGAGCTGCAGGGAAAAATAGCGGTCGTATTCAATCTGCAATTTGCGGAGCAGCGGCTGCAACGACCAGCAGGCACTGCACAAAGGGTCTACGAAAACATATAATTCAATCGGTCTCGATTGGGATGGTGAGGAGACCGGAGTTTCCATCAATGTCCGACGGTTCAATGAAAATCACCCTCGTTCCGATTTACCATATGATTAGCTGTCATCTCAAGCCGTTTAAAGTAAATTTCACGCAGCTTTCCTTCCATTCCAACTTCATCCATTGCTTCGTTCATGCAGGCGAGCCATGCCTTGGCCCGAGTCGGTGTGATAGGGAAGGGCATATGTCTTGCCTTCATCATCGGATGTCCATGTTCTTCGGTATATAAATTGGGTCCGCCCAAATATTGTGTCTGAAATTGTTTTTGCTTTCTAGCCGTTTCGGTCAGGTCTTTTGGGAAAATCGGATATAAGTCCGGATGGACAGCAACTTTTTCATAAAATCGGTCAATGAGTTCCGACAGCTTTTCAGCACCGATCTCCTCATAAGGAATCAAAGGTTTTCGAGTCATTTATGTCAATCTCCTTTGCTCTGACTGTAATGACATTTTATCAACCAGACTATTCTTTCACAAATAAATAGCCTTACAACTTCTTCAAGTCAGTCATACATGGAAACTTTCATAATAACCGAGCACTTTTTGCACATACTGCTGTGTCTCTTTAAAAGGCGGAATGCCGCCATATTTTTTTACATTGCCGGGTCCTGCGTTGTATGCCGCAAGTGCCAGCTCCGTATCATTTCCAAACTGGTCCAGCATTTGACGCAAATATTTGGCGCCGCCGTGGATATTCTGAACGGGATCCATGCTGTTTTGGACTCCAAGGAGCCGGGCCGTCCCGGGCATCAGTTGCATCAATCCCGCCGCACCCGCATGGCTGATGGCGGAAGGATTGAAATTGGATTCCTGTTTAATAACAGCGGAAATTAACTTTTCAGGGACACCAAAACGTTCCGCTGCTTCTTTAATAATGTCTGCAAAATCCCGGTCTTCATTCATGCCAATCCCAGGTATCCCGCTAGCAGGTGTGTTTACGAAGCCATTGCCGATGGAAAGCGGCATATATATTTGGTTTGCACCGGAGTAGGCCAAAGGATCGGCAGCTCCAAGCAATGTGCCGGAAACATTTGTCACAGAATCCGCAATAGAAGATGAACCCATGAACTCTCCAAGCAATTCATCGAACAGGGAAGCAGTCCCGGTTTGCCCATAGGCATACGTCTGTACAGAACCTAATGTCTGCATCGCATTTATGTCAAGCAGTGTACGAATGGAGCGCGCATCCATAAAAGATCGTTCCTTTCATTGTAAACAGTCAATTGCACTATATGTATAGTATAACAAGTATACGCCCAAACGCATATTACAAACTGCATGAAAACCTATCATATGGTAGACTGAACGTATGATAATGAAAGGAAGTAGAACGCATGCGAATTCAATATCGAGTGAACGACGCAACTATACATAATGAAACAATGCAATTTACCATCGATGCGACCAATGGACGTCCCGAAGGCGTACCTTCCAAGAAAATGATCACAGATTCGGATGAGATGGCGTTCGTCTATTTATTTGAAACAGAAGAGGGATACACCTACATACATTTCCCAAAACAGGTTTGGCCTCAAATGGCGGAAGTTTTAGAATCAGGCAAGCAGCCTGTGATGAAATGGCATGAGGAAACAATCGAGCTTCCTGGATTTGTGGAAGAGCTGACGATGTTAGTTTTTAATATTGAAGGGAATGACAATTACGGCGAAGAATTCTCCACCGCCGTGGAGGACGAGTTCAGCGCTATCTTACAGGCTTAATGCCTGTTCGTTAAGAGAGTCGAGTTGTTAGTATGAATAGAGTGGGGGGAGGGTCCTTGATGAAGGAATGGAAGCAATTTTTAGGACCATACAAGCAGGCAGTGGCCGAGTTGAAAGTGAAATTAAAAGGATTGCGGTCGCAATACGAATTGGAAAATGTCCATACACCTGTTGAGTTTGTAACCGGCCGGTTAAAGCCTTTGGCGAGCATCTATGACAAGACGCTTGAAAAAGGGATCCCGTTTGAACCCTCTGAGGCTTTGGCGAAAGAATTGCCTGATATTGCGGGTGTCCGCCTGATGTGTCAATTTGTTGATGATATCGGCAAAGTTGTGCAGACGCTTCGGCAGCGGACTGATATGCGGGTAATTGAGGAACGTGACTACATTTCCAATAAAAAAGCGAGCGGATATCGCTCGTATCATATCATTATCGAATATCCGGTGCAGACGATTCACGGAGAAAAAACGATCCTGGCGGAAATCCAAATCCGGACGCTTGCGATGAATTTTTGGGCTTCCATCGAACATTCATTGAACTATAAATATAAAGGCGAATTGCCGGATGAGATCAGGCATCGTCTGGAACGTGCGGCAGAGGCGGCATTCCGGCTGGATGAGGAGATGTCGCTGATCCGCGATGAAATACATGATGCCCAGAAGTATTTCAGTGCATTCAAGGAAACACCCGACCGTGATTACGGCGAACAGAAGTGGAAGGGGGAGTAAAGGCATGAAATTCGCAATCCAAACGAGGAATGATACGCTTTCTGAAAGATTGCGCGATGAGGCAAAAGGCTATTTGTCGGATTTCGGTCTGGAATATGATGAGAATGAGCCGGATATTGTCCTGTCTATCGGAGGCGACGGCACGTTGCTGCACGCCTTCCATAAATATATTCATCGGCTTCAGCACACGGCGTTTGTTGGAATCCATACGGGACATCTCGGATTTTATGCGGATTGGAAACCGTTGGAGATCGAGAAGCTCGTTATTTCCATCGCTCGGAAAGAATACGATGTCATTGAATATCCGCTTCTTGAAGTGCGCATTAATTATCGAACGTCCGATGAGGTTGCTACGTATTTGGCGTTAAATGAATCAACTGTGAAATCACCGGAAGTGACGCTTGTCATGGACGTAGAGTTGAATGGGGAACATTTTGAAAGGTTCCGTGGAGACGGCCTTTGCATGTCCACCCCTTCCGGCTCTACAGCTTACAATAAAGCGCTTGGCGGTGCCATTATCCATCCGGCCCTTCCAGCGATGCAGCTGACCGAGATGGCTTCCATCAATAACCGGGTATTCCGCACAGTCGGATCGCCTCTTGTACTGCCTTCCCATCATAATTGTGTCCTGACACCAGTCAATGGACCCGATTTCATGGTGACGATAGACCATTTGCAGTTGCTTCACAAAGACGTAAAATCCATTGAATATAAAGTATCTGGACAGCGTGTCCGATTTGCACGATTTCGCCCGTTCCCTTTTTGGAAACGCGTGCACGATTCGTTTATTGCGAGTGACGAATGATGCGGCAGGAAGATCTCAGATTTCGGCTTGATTTCCTCGTGGAATACGACTCCATTTTATTGCGTGATTTCTTGCAGCAGAAAGGCATTTCGAAAAAGACGCTGACCGCCACGAAGTATGAAGGAGGCGCTCTTCTGGTGAATGGGCAGGAACAGACTGTCAGATACCGGTTAGGCAAGGGAGACGCTGTTTCTGTCCTCTTTCCGCTAGAGGAGCCGAGCGCAGGATTGTCGCCGGAAGAAGGGGAATTGTCGGTTGTGTATGAGGACGAAGCACTCTTAATTCTGGATAAGCCGGCTGGTATGGCGACTATCCCATCTAGAGACCAGCCGAACGGTACCGTTGCCAATCTGGTGGCAGGCAAATTTCGCAGGGAGCAAGTGCCGAGTACAGTCCACGTAGTGACGAGGCTGGATCGTGATACGTCCGGCCTCTTATGTATTGCGAAGAATCGCCATATCCATCATCTGTTAAGCAGTCAAATGGAATCAATCGGCTTTCATCGCCAATATATCGCCTTCGTGGAAGGCCATTTGAAAGAATCTCGGTTCATTATCGAGCGTCCCATCGGCAGGAAAGATGGGAGCATCATTGAAAGGACCGTTCGGGAGGATGGCCAATACGCGCGAACGGACGTTGAAGTGCTCGGTTTGTATGACAACGATGGCTATCGCTTTTCAGAAGTCATGCTAGTTCTCCATACTGGCAGGACGCATCAAATCCGGGTGCATATGCAGTCGCTCGGGCACCCGTTAGTGGGAGATGACCTATATGGGGGCTCGTTATCCTTAATTAGCCGCCAAGCATTGCATTGCGCGTCAATCGGGTTTTGCCACCCTCTTACGGGGGTACCGCTTCGTTTTAACAGCAGTCTGCCACCGGATCTTGCATTGCTCACTATTCGAACCGAGTAAACCGATCAGGCTGGCAGGGCTGGTGGGACGGAACGCTGAGTATTTCCATTTCAGGATAACGAAGTGCAGACAATTTCCCGCCAAACACACAGCCAGTATCGATGTTGACTGTATTTTTTACAAAGCGGGCCTTGGGAACCGGCGTATGGCCATATACGATGAAAGGCTCCCCGTCATAATGTTTTGCCCAATCTCTGCGTTCTGGCCTGCCATCCGGCAAAGTTTTACCGGAAATATCTCCATACAATACGAATGTCCGGATGCTTTTGGAAATCGGCGCACCAATCATCCGTTTTGGGATGCCTGCATGCGAAATTATGAGCTTTCCGTTTTCAAGGGATACATATAGGGGTAAATTCTCATAGAAGCTTCGGTATCTCAGTAGAAATTCCTCTTTCTTGTATTTAGGAAGCGAATCAAGTTCAGCCACTGTTGTTTCCAATCCATGTGTTTGCTGAACTCTATTTCCTTTGGCGTATCTGTATAATTTATTGCAATGGTTGCCTGGTGCATAGTGCAGAATTCCGGCGTCCTGCATTGAAAACAGAAGCTGCAGCGTTTGAAGGGAATCCGGTCCCCGGTCTGTCGCATCTCCTACGAATGCAAGTTGTCTTCCTTCCCTATGGATGGGCAGGCCGTTTTTAAATATATAGCCGAGTGAATTGATCAATTCAAGCAATTCCGCAAAGCATCCGTGGATATCGCCGATGATATCATATTTCATTTTTTGTCCTCCTTTATTTGGCATTATTTATTTTTTAGTAACTTGTAGAAATTAAGAAGAAAAGTTGTTATTGTTTTTTATGTTATCATACCTGGATTGCAAGCAATCATACACGACAGAGCGGAAAGGAAGGTGCAGCCATGACGGAATATAACGAAACGAAAGAAGAAATCACACTTATTGAGGAGAGAATGACCGAAGCTCTGAGAAATCGGGATCTTCGAACTTTCCGGGACGAGTATTTAGCGCTCCATCCTTATGACCGGGCGATTATCTATGAAAATGTAGGACCGGATTTGAGGAAGCAAATCTATTATTTCCTCTCACCAAAAGAATTAGCAGAAATTTTCGAGACTAGTGAAATTGATGAAGATGAATATAAAGAGTTCCTTCAGGAGATGGACACGACGTATGCGGCCGAAATGATCTCCCATATGTTTGTCGATAACGCGGTCGATGTCCTGAAAGAACTTGATAAGTCGCAAATCGCAAGCTATCTCATCTTAATGAACAAAGAGGCGGCTGAACAGATCAAGTCGCTCTTGCATTACGAAGAATATACTGCCGGTTCGATCATGACGACGGAATATGTTTCGATTCCGGAATTTTCCACTGTCCGTTCGGCGATGACCATCCTCCGCAATGAAGCGCCTGGCGCGGAAACAATCTATTATGTATTCGTTGTAGATGAAGACAATCGGCTGACGGGCGTCGTATCGCTTCGTGACTTGATCATCGCGGAGGAGGATACACTCATCCGGGATATAATGAATGATCGGGTCGTCAGCGTGCTCGTATCGGATGACCAGGAAGATGTAGCAAGAACGACGCAAGACTATAATTTGCTTGCTGTGCCGGTCGTTGATTTTCAGCAGCATTTGTTAGGGATTATTACGGTCGATGATGTCATTGACGTCTTGGATGAAGAGGCATCGGATGACTACTCCAAGCTTGCCGGTGTTGCCAATATGGATTCGATGGATAAAAATTCTTTATCCGCCGCTAAGAAAAGAATCCCTTGGCTGATCATCTTGCTCGTATTAGGCATGCTGACTGCTAATTTAATTGATTTATTTACAGATACAATTTCCCAAGTGGCACTATTAGCTGCCTTTATTCCACTGATCGGCGGTACAGCCGGGAACAGCGGAACGCAAGCATTGGCGGTAGCGGTACGGGGAATTGCAACAAGAGATATTGAAGAGGAAAGCAAGTTTAAGTTGCTGTTAAGAGAGGCAGGCACGGGTTTAATTACAGGTCTAACGTGTTCGGTATTTGTAGTTGGGTTGATTTTTGTCTGGAAACACGAATTTATTATTGCCTTATTAGTAGGGGCTGCCATTTTGGTCTCCATTTTTGTTGCTACTATTTTAGGCTCGTTCATCCCATTATTTATGCACCGATTGAAGATTGATCCGGCCGTAGCTTCAGGTCCTTTCATTACAACTCTGAATGATGTAATTAGTATTTTGATATATCTTGGATTAGCTACAGCTTTCATCGGAAATTTATAATCCGATGGAAGCTTTTTTTATTGGAGATGAACTTCGGAAAAGTTAGGCGCATATACTAACAGGGAAAAGGGGGGACGTATGATACACTTCCAAAAACCGTTGTTGTTTGTGCAGGGGCCACCAGTTTACACTCGTATTGTCGTTAGTGATGAGGATGAAAGCACTTCTGTCTTTGTCATGAACGAGGATGGAAAAACTGCTTTGGCGGAGATGCCGGAATATGACATCACACCTGTCTTTTCCGGTGATAGCACACCAAGTCATGACAATGACCAGACTTACGATAATGACAAGCGGCTGAGCCATCATGCCATATACGAGACGCTCCAATATTTAAATAATCCTTTCCGAAGACAGGTATACCGCCCACTGCACTTTTATTTGAGAGAGGAACAATTGAAAGGCAGCCTTCGGAAAGTCGAAGGGGAAACGGTTTGGATCGATCCGCTTGAAGGCGGGACAGCACCTATCATGATTGCTATGGACGAAATCGAAAGCATCCACTGGCGCGGCCAGCAATTCATCATGGACTAAAAAACAGGACGGGACCTTGCCCCAGTCCTGTTTTGTTATGTTGAGCTTATGTTTGCTGCATGACATCAGAACAAAAAAAGACCGGCCGCCAAATTGGCAGCCGGCCGGGACATTGCAGGTTGGCAGATCAGTCTTCGTCGCAATCGATAAATACGTCACGTACACATTGAATGCCACAGAAGCATTTAAGGTCAACTGTTACACAGGAACCTGTCGCTTCGAAGCGGACTGCATCACAAACTGCATCAAGGTCAAGTTTGCCATTCTTAAACAAATCTACAGCTCTGCCTCTTGCATCACGCGGTTCAAGGACTTGAAGTGTAGCACAGCAGTTATCAAAAACATTTTGCACTCTAAAGAAGATAGAGAAACAGCTTGCACAGTCCCTCACTTTGTTTTGCTCATTCGCAGTTTCGTTTTCCCTATGGAATCGTCTACGATTGAATAACGCTTTGAATGGATTTCCTTCATCATCTAACAGCATGAACACCCGAGTGTTTGCCCGTTGTCTAGCAGGGCTGACAAGGCTGCCAAGCGGAGTCAAGAAGCAGTCGGTTCTGCAATCGTCACAATCGATATCTTCGCGAATATCCTGCACACGTTTAATCGCACGCACCACTTCGCAAATACAATTGTCATGACGGTGTGTATCACTTACTCCTTCAGTTCTTCCACATCCCATTCATTCCACCTCCTTTTTTCAATTCTCTATACTTTATGCGCATGGTGACCAATCGTCAGGGCGGAAAACATGGTTTTGAATAAACTTCTCTTTCCAATGCCATACTGTGAAAAAAAGGGAGGGAATGGATATACGGAAGATTATACTCATCTCACTACTAGCGGTGCTTCTTGCCGGTTGCTCGAAAGATGCGTTCCGGTATCAAAATGATTCAGATGAAGTGGCGGCGCAAGCCGAAACAATCATCCGTCAGGACAAGCGAATCAAATCGGCAGCAGTTGTTTTCCATGATGAGAAACTGCTCGCAGGTATTCGGGTCGAAACATTTTCAAGGTTTAAAAAGAAGAAGGTTGCAGCTGAATTGAAGAAAAAGCTGGAAGAGCAATACCCGGATTTGGATGTGACCGTTTCTGCCGACAGCAAAATTTTATATGAAACAAACAAGCTGATCGATAAAGGAAAAGAGGACGAGCTAGGCAAGGATATTGACCGATTGAAATCACTATTGAAGGAAGAGACGTAATGGACAAAGAACAGTATTCAACAATTGAACAGGAAATATCGCCAAAGCCTTCGATATTAAAAAACGTTTTCAAAGCCTTTATAACAGGCGGCACCATCTGTTTGATCGGACAATTTGTAGCTTTATTCTATATTACTTTTTTTGATTTTACGGAACGAACTGCGAGCAATCCAACAGTCGCGACGATGGTTTTCTTTTCCATGCTGCTTACTGGATTCGGGATTTATAAAAAAATCGGTCAGTTTGGAGGAGCTGGCGGAGCCGTTCCAATCACCGGTTTCGGAAACGCGGTTATCTCCTCAGCAATTGAACATAGAACCGAGGGGTATGTGCTTGGCGTTGGAGGAAATATCTTTAAATTAGCCGGATCGGTTATTCTTTGGGGTGTTTTTTCTGCTTTTGCAGTTGCACTAATTAAAACAATACTCGTCAAAATGGGAGTTGTATCATGGTGACGCGCGGTGTAATTCAATTTAAAACGGCCCCTTCGATTGCAGCAACTGGTGTAACAGCCGGACCGCTCGAGAAACAGAGCCCGTATTTCGAGAGCTTCGACAAGATATACGAAGGGGAAAGATGCGGGCTTGATACAAATGAGCATGGTCATGCGAAATTGATGGAAGATGCCACGATGATCGCACTGAGCAAAGTGAATGCAGTTCCGGAAGATGCGGATTTCTTATTGACAGGCGACTTGGTGAATCAAATGACCCCTTCCAATTTTTGTGCAACTACACTCGGCATTCCATATATCGGCATGTTTTCCGCCTGTGCGACTTCCGTTTCTTCTCTATTGACTGCTGCAATCTTAACGGACGCTGGAATATCTGAACTGGCAATTGCAGGATCAGCCAGTCAGCATAATTCAATTGAAAGACAGTTTCGATATCCGGTCGAATATGGCGTTCAAAAAGGCGATACGGCCCAATGGACAGTAACGGCAGCAGGAGCCGCCGCTGTAACGCCTCACTGCGAAGGTGTGCCCAGTATTGAGAGAGGGACGTTCGGTAAAGCAATCGACATGGGAATGACAGATCCTTTGAACATGGGTGCTGCCATGGCGCCTGCAGCTGCGGATACGCTGTTCCGCCATTTGGAAGGCCATGGTGCGTCGACGGACGATTATGATGTCATTATGACCGGCGATTTAGGGAAAACAGGTTTTGAGATTTTAAAAAGGCTTGTTGATTTAAAGGGAATCCGAAATACTAACAATTTCAGAGATGCCGGCATGGAGTTCTATGGAAAAGATCCGAAGTTTTTCTCCGGTGCCAGCGGTGCAGGTTGCTCTGCCGCCATTTACTTTTCTGAAATCTATAACAAGTTATTATCGAGACAATATCAGCGTGTTTTGCTGATTGCAACTGGCGCCCTATTGTCCCCAATGTCGTTCCAACAGGGAGATACGATTCCGTGTACGGCCCATGCGGTTGAATTAACGATGAAATGAGTGGTTCATTTGTATTCCATCTATATTACCGCCTTTATTGTAGGCGGCTTGATCTGCGTTATTGGACAACTGTTGTTTGATGTCGCAAAACTGACACCAGCCCATACATTATGTACGTTGGTCGTGATCGGCTCCATATTGGCCGGTTTCGGTTTATATGAGCCCTTCGTTGATTTTGCGGGAGCTGGAGCTACCATTCCGATTACCTCATTTGGCAACTCATTGACCCACGGCGCGATGGCTGAAGCTGAAAAACATGGCATCATTGGTGTCTTGACCGGGATGTTTGAAGTAACGAGTTCAGGTATAACATCCGCCATCTTATTTGGATTCATTGCTTCTTTTTTATTTCGATCGAAAGGGAAGGCATGATATCCAGAATGACTGCAGTGCCATATCTGTAGCTTAAAATGGACCAAATCAAATGATTGCACAAAAAATTGTGCGTTTGCCCCCCTCCTTCTTTTCACTTCCTGCATAGGATAGGTGGAAGGGAAGGAGGGGTTAGTAATGTCTGGAGGATACGGTCCTTGGAATCCAGGATGCTTTGGCGGCTGCAACAGCGGCGGCTATGGTGGTGGCTACGGAGGTTCGAATGGTGGTTCTACATTCGTTCTCATCGTTGTTCTCTTCATCCTGTTGATCATTGTTGGCGCTACGTTTGTATAAGAGGAGGGGATGAAGCATGAACGATTCATTTTTCCGGAAAATCGAATCTAAAACAGGCGTGCCAATGGAAGAAGTCTTTGCACTGGCCAATGCGATTCAATATGCCGACTTCAGTGATGAACGGCAAGTTCGCAAAATTGTCAAGAAAGTTGGCAGAATGGCAAACAAAGACGTTCCGCCACATTTGGAAGATGAATTGGTGCGGTCCATTTTGCAAAGCGGCAGTTCTTTCAATATGAACGATATTCAAAAAATGCTTGGAAACTAAAAAAAATAGATAAATAGGTTTCAAGCCTTTCGAATACGGTTATAGAAAGAAAAATATGTTTTAGAAAAGGGGTGTGGAAGATGGGCTATCAGTTGCCGATCCAACCAATTCAATCTCAAATGTATGCAAACCGATTACAAGATGAACGTTACAATTTCGCTTATATCAATCGCGTAGAAAAGGTGAAATTGGATACGGAATTCATGGAGACATTCGATCGGACGCTTGAGAGGCAGTTGAACGATCGTGGGCAAACGGAGCAGCCGGTCCAAACATCCGATTTGCCGCTTTATAAGGATGGATTCATCTATCCGAACCCTGCTAATCTATCACCTGAAATCTCAAGAGTGACAGGGAAAGGATTAGCGATAAATCAATATGTGTAAGAAAAAGAAACCCGCAGCCTAATAAGCAGCGGGTTTCATTATTAACAAAAATACATATAAAAATGATAAGAGGCCGAGGTCCATCTGAGAATCAGATAGGACATGTCAGCCTCTTCTTAATGCGTGATCATTTTTTCCATTGCGCGATGGGGAATGTCAGCATCCATAAACTCTGGCGACGTTACGATATAGCCTAGCTTTTCATAGAATGGAACCGCATAGGCCTGGGCATTTAGAATAATTTTATGCATGCCGGTTTTCAGTGCATACTCTTCAAGGGAATGCATGATCAAATTCCCTAAATGCTTACCTCGAAATTCCTTTAACACACAAACACGTTCCACTTTGCCGACCCCTTGCGTGATTTCCCGAATGCGACCAGCTCCGATCGGCTGGTCATCGGAATAGACGATAAAATGGGCAGCAGAAGCGTCGTGTTCATCCAATTCCAGGTTGAGTGGCACCCCTTGCTCTTCGACAAATACCATCTTCCTGACGGAGAATGCGTCTTCCCGTTCCGGTTCCGAACCGGCTACTTTTACCCGGATCAACGCTTACTGTTCCTCGTCCAGACGGAATGTCTCGTATACCGTCCATGAGCCGTCTTCTAGTTGATACAGAAGATGGATGCGGTCAATCGTCTCCGTATGGTCAACGCCGATCATCTTCAATTGACCAATAATGTCATCATGTTCCGTCGGATTTAATTTTTGTGCAATCGTTACATGGGGAACGAAAGAGTATTCTGTCTGCTTTTCAGTGAATACACCGTCCAAATCTTTGTGGAGCGCCAACAGTTCATCGTTCGGCGTTACTTTGAAGTAAATCGTATTCGTGATTGGTGCAAATGTGCTCACTTTGGAGACGCTTAATTCAAAAGGGTTGTTTTTCGCAGCGATGTTACGGATCTCTTTTGCGACTTGCTCAATTTCTGTATCGTTCGCCTCGAATACATCCTTTAATGTCATATGAGGTGTAATTAGTGCATAGTGGGGATCATACCGCTTCCTGTAGCCGTTCGCCAAATCTTGCAGCTTTTTTGATGGAAACGCAACAACACCATATTTCATAATAAAAGACCTCCTCTAGAATATGATTCCAACCTGATACGGTTAATTATAACAGATACATTTGATTTTTGTCTTATTTGGCATCATTATAAGATTTCAATAAAGCTCTCTTGACATCTTTTTGCCAATATTTCCATGTATGATTCCCCTCGAATTCTTCATAGAAATAAGGGAAGCCTTTTTCTTTAATTGCTTCATTCAATTGACGGTTGGGAGTCAGGAAATCCCGGATGCCGTCAACGGTTGTTTGGACTTCGGTCTCCTCCAGGCCGATGACATGGTAGATGGAAAGGCTGGATGGGTCTTTTGCCTGCTTCACTTTTTCGAGGACAGATTCGTCCACATATGGCGAATGCAGCATCACTTTTCCAAAACAATTCGGATATTTCAAGGCAGTCAACAGCGATATGGTGGCAGCCAAGGAATCTCCGATCAGTCCTCTTCCTGCACCCACTTGATACGTTGGATAGTTCTCATCGATGTAGGGAATAAGCTCATGAGCTAGAAAACGGATATATGCTTCGTGCCTGTCCCCTTCAGGGTGATACATCCTTCTGCGCTCCATGACGGATTTATAAGGAACCCCGACGACGATCATATTATCGATCTCGCCTTCTTCCATCAGCTCATCTGCCACTCGGCCGATGCGGCCATATTGGAAATAGTCCTTGCCGTCCGATGCGATCAGGACGGAGTGCTTGTATAAAGGCGAATAATGGTGGGGCAAGTGGATCAGCAGCTGCATTTCTTCATTAAGTGCCTTACTGTAAAGGGTTACTTCTTCTATTTTACCGTAATTCAATTTGGGACCTCCTCATGACTGTCATGTATTGAAATTGTAACATAGGATGAAGAACAGGTATAATGCTTGGATAGGATGTACAAAAAAGCGGAGGTTTCCCTTCCTCTTTATTGAAGTTGGATTCTTTCGAAAGAAAAGGGGTCATTGATATGTTTACCGGGAAAAATATCGTTCATTCCGATGTCGTGACGGAAGCGACAAAACAGGCGCTCATCCGCCGAGGGGTGGAGCTTGAGGATATTGCGAAAATCGTCTATGAAATGCAAGCACCTTATAATCCGAGCCTGGATTTGGAGGAATGCCTGGATTCAGTTGAAAAAGTGCTTCGGAAACGTGAATTGCAGCATGCCATTCTTGTTGGAATTGAACTAGATGAACTAGCAGAGCAGAAAAAGCTGTCTGCACCTCTCCAGCAGATCGTAGAAAATGACGAAGGGCTGTTTGGTGTCGATGAGACGATTGCGTTAGGTGCCGTCTTTACTTATGGATCGATAGCTGTTACGACATTCGGCCATCTTGATAAGAATAAAATAGGCATCATCAATGAGCTGGACACGAAAAAAGGGCGCGGCGTTCATACATTCCTTGATGATCTGGTAGCCAGTGTCGCATCTTGTGCAGCTTCCCGAATTGCTCATCGGACGCGCGACTTGGAAGAAGCCGGGCTCACCTATGCAGATATTAAAGACAAACAGTAAATAGTATTGTAAAGAGAGGGACAGAGCGTTTCAAGCTGTCCTTCTTTTGTTGCGGATGAAGGTGGAACCGCTTGCAAATTACTGATAATTTACTAAGAAACGTTGACAAAAGAGTCAGCCTTCATGTTAAAATGGACACTAAGTTGCAAAACTATGAAAAAAGGGGAGAAAGATTGAATGAAGAATAGTAAAATACGTTTATTTGCTTTGATTACTATGATCGCTATGCTCGTTCTTGCAGCATGCGGTACGGATGATTCAAGCAAAGGCTCGGGTTCTGATTCCGGGAAGAAGAAAGAGGACTACAAATATCTAAGTATTCTAACGGGTGGTACACAAGGTACGTACTATGCACTCGGCGGTGCGCTCGCAAATTACATTAATGATGAAACGGGCATCAAAACGACTGCTGAGGTTTCACAAGCATCCGCTGCGAATATGACAGCTTTGAAAGAAAACAAGGCTGAATTGGCTTTCGTTCAAACGGATATCGCGTATTATGCTTCTAAAGGCGAAATGATGTTTGACGGAGAAAAGATTGATAACGTTTCTGCTATCGGAGCACTTTATCCGGAAACAGTCCAATTGGTAACACTTGAAAAATCAGGCATTAAGACTTTTGAAGACTTGAAAGGCAAAAAGGTGTCTGTAGGGGCGCCAGGTTCAGGTACATATGCAAACGCTGAACAGCTGCTTGAAGTTCACGGCTTGACAATGGATGATATTCAACCACAGAACCTTGACTTCGGTGAATCCCAAGAGAGCTTGCAGGCTGGCCAAATTGATGCCGCTTTCATTACTGCCGGTACACCGACTGGAGCTGTTGAGGGCTTGAATGCAAGCGCTCAAGTATTTGTCGTTCCTGTATCCGATGAAAAGGCTGATGAATTGATTTCCAAGTATCAATACTACGCAAAAGACGTCATTCCTGCTGGCACATATGGCTTGAAAGACGAAACACCGACAGTTTCTGTTGGAGCAATGATTGTCGTGCAAAACGATGTTCCAGAAGACTTGGCTTACGAAATCACGAAAGCGATTTATGACAATGCATCCCAATTGGAGCATGCAAAGGGTAAATTGATCAAAGCTGAAACAGGTCTTGATGGAATCGGAATTCCAGTACACCCTGGTGCACAGAAGTATTTCGATGAAGTGAATAAGTAATTCATGACGGCACGTTAATGAACGGGGCGGTGAAGCGATTGCTTCTGCCGTCCCCTTCTTCATTACTCGAATGGAAAGGAAGTGACGGATGAGAAAGAAACGGATCAACCTGACCATTCTTTTGCTGTTACTCCTAATCGCCCTCATCTTTTTTTTCCTGCCTATACGAAAGGCATTCACTTTTACTGAGTATCGGACAGATCACCCGGCAATTTACTATTTAAAACTGTCGGAAGAAACGGAATTTCAAATCCGGTATGTCCACTCGATCTTTCTATCCAATGTGCTGGAAACCTACCAAGTTGTCCGCGGGGATAAAATCAAAATGCTGTCCATGAAATACGAAGATGTAGGGATCGGACTGCCCGGCTATGCAGAGGAAGGGGAGTCTCTGACAGTGAAGGACGGCATGTATACGCTTACTTACGATAATCGTATCATAGAGTCGTTCGTCTTATACGTCGGTGATGTGGATTCCGATCTTGCGTTCAGATATGAGCAGTATGAATACGATTTAAAACAACATTTGACGAGAGGGAAATCGTACCTATTTCGTATTGAAAGAATCTCCCTGTTTCAAATGATGAAAGGAGTCAATTTGAGTGGTTAAAGAAAAGAAGCAGCATGACTTGACCGATGAGCAGTTTGATATGTTGTCGGAAGAGGAACAGCTTGAGATTTTACAGAAATATGATCCTGAGTCCAATACGCGAAATGTGAAAGGCATTTTTAAATACATCGTATTTGGCGGATTGCTCGCATTTTCCCTATTTCAATTATACACATCGATTGGAACGCCATTTACTGCGTACATACAACGTTCCATCCATTTAGGGTTTGCTCTATCGCTAGTCTTTATCCTTTTTCCGGCTAGGAAGAAGCCAGGAGTCAAGAAAGACAAAGTGCCATTTTATGATATTATCCTTTCATTGATAGCCATTTGTGTAGGACTATATTGGCCATTGTTTTATGAAGATCTCGTTGGGCGAGTTGGAAGAGTGTCTTCCCTCGATTTAACAGTCGGCATTGCAGCAGTCCTGTTGACTTTGGAAGCGGCTCGCCGCGCAGTAGGATTGCCTATTACAATCATTTCTTCCGTATTTCTTGTCTACGCCTTCTTTGGACCCTATTTCCCTGGGTTCTTGGCACATCGCGGGCAAGATGTCGAAAGTCTGGTCCAATTAATGTTCTTCACGACGGATGGTATTTTAGGTACTCCGATCAGTGTGTCAGCCACATTCATTTTTGTCTTCCTATTGTTTGGGGCTTTCCTCGTCAAAACGGGGGTCGGAAACTACTTCAATGACCTGGCTGTTGTTCTGGCTGGCCGCTTAACTGGCGGACCTGCAAAGGTTGCGATTTTCTCCAGTGCATTGCAAGGAACCATTTCTGGTAGTTCCGTAGCGAATGTTGTCGGTTCAGGTTCTTACACGATTCCGATGATGAAAAAGCTTGGCTACCGAAAAGAGTTCGCTGGGGGCGTTGAAGCAGCGGCATCTACCGGGGGACAAATTATGCCACCGATCATGGGGGCAGCTGCATTCTTAATGGTTGAATTCATCGGGAATGTGACCTATTGGGAAATTGCCAAGGCTGCAGCTATTCCGGCATTGCTTTACTTTACGGGCATCTGGATTATGACCCATTTCGAAGCGAAGCGCGTAGGCTTGCAAGGCATGTCAGAAGATCAAATACCGAATCGGAAAGCGACGTTAAAGAAAATCTACTTGTTATTACCAATTATCGGAATCATCGTGTTCCTATTGCTTGGTATCCCAACGATGAAAGCTGCATTGCTTGGTATTGTCTTGACGTTAATTGTAAGCTTCTTCGATAAGTCGACACGGTTAGGCATCAAGGATATCATCATGGCACTTGTCGATGGAGCCCGGACTGCACTTGCTGTCGCAGCTGCAACGGCATGTGCCGGAATTATTGTGGGTGTAGTTGTGAAAACCGGTCTTGGCTTAAGTCTTGCTAACGGCTTGATCGCAGCAGCAGGCGGCAACATTGTCTTAACGCTCGTCTTCACGATGCTTGCAGCCATTGTATTAGGTATGGGATCTCCGACAACAGCAAACTATGTCATTACTTCAACGATTGCTGCACCAGCCATTATTAAGCTATTGATGTTGGATATGCCGACAGATGCGGCTGTGCCGATTGTCATTGCTGTCTCAGCGCATTTGTTCGTATTCTACTTTGGAATTGTTGCGGATATTACGCCTCCTGTAGCTCTTGCGGCATTTGCAGCTTCGGGCATATCTGGCGGTGATCCAATTAAAACAGGGGTCAACTCAGCCAAATTGGCGATTGCCGCCTTCATAATTCCGTATATGTTTGTCTTCAATCCAGCGTTGCTCATGATCGATTCATCCTTCTTTGAAATCATCTGGGTGACTTTCACTGCCATCATTGGGATGGTTGCGATTGGAGCCGGAATAATCGGTTATTGGTACCGTAAGTGTAACTTGATTGAACGACTCATCATCGTGGCGACTGGACTATTGTTGATCTTCCCTGAGACGATCACGGACATCGTCGGTATGACGTTGTTTGCTATCATGTTCGCCATCCAATGGAAGACAGGAAGAAAAGATAAAATGGCAGTTGCATAATGTTATGAAAAGGCTGTCCAGAAATCAGTGAGATCTGATTCGCTGAGACAGCCTTTTTTATTTATGACTTTTAAGGGGAAAATCAAGCCGCTAATTATAAATATAATAGAAGAAAAATTTGTTTTGCCCACTCCTAAGCATAGGAAAATCATTCCTGTTGACCCTCGCAAAATGAATATGGATAAACCCTGTACATAAAAGTCCACCCATTTAAACTGATTATGGCTACCCACAAATATCATTTCCTCACTTCATCATTCCATGGTTTTTTTGATTTTCTCAACTCCTTATTTTAATGCCCCATGATGAATGTAAATAACTGTTATCCAATGTAACTGAGAGAGAGAAATTGAACATTGATTCATAGAATTTATTGAAAATTCATATTGATGAGCGTATAGTAGTAGGAAGGAATTAATAAATTCCCAAAGTGTTTACAGATGAAAAAAAGGGACTGCTTGCTGGGGGGATCTGGTGTGTACTTGTCTTATTTGAAACATGAATTTCTTATTACAGCTAGAAGCAAAAAAAATGTTCCGTTTGTCTTGTTTTTAGGGGCGCTTCTATTCAGTTATTGTTTTATTTTTTTACCAGGGGAGAAAACGAAAGAGACGTTTGACAAGGAAGCGCTCGAAGCCTCGATGGTAGCAATTCAACTGGAACAAACATTAAGGGAAGAAAAGGGGACGACGGGCATCGTCTACCATACCGGTGTGCCCGTTTATGCATGGAATGCTCTTTATTACGACTTGAAAAACATACTGTTGCATGCTTACGAGACAAAGAATTATCTTCGCTACATCCAATTTAGGGAGTACTACTTACGGTTAAATGGCGATGAATATCTCAATGACCAGGATCTTTTTAAATCATCTCCATTTCCAGGTAAAGACAGGCAGCATTTGTACTTGCAAACGCTCATCCGATATGATGATTATCTGAATAATAACCATCCGGTTACATTTGGCATGATTTACGAAAAGACGGGGTTGCAAGCATTACAAAATTTCGTTGAACAATACGGATTCCATCTTTTTCTCTTTTGTGTCTTGTACTTTAGCAGCGATATTCTTTCAAGAGATCGAAGGCATCGTACTGTGTTGCAAGGAATGCCATTGGCCTGGTATCGGCAGCTTAATTTGAAGTCCTTATCGGTATACCTATTTAGTCTTCTACTTATGCTGGCTTTCATGGCTTCAGGTGTGATTCTCATGACAATTCAATATGGTTTTGGCCACTTCGATCTACATGTTCCCATCATGATTGCACAAAAGACCTTTAAACTCGAGGATTATGATGTCATGACAATTGGAGCGTTTCTAGCAAAAGCACTGTTCGCACTTCCAATTCTTGCGTTCCTATTCGTTCGATTATCAATTTTACTAAGCTTGATCGTGAAAAATGAATGGGTTGTCTTGTTGGTTGGAAGTCTGCTCTTATTTTCAGATGCCCTCTTCCTAACGCGGACATCACGAGAATTATTCGGCTACGATATTAGTTTGTTTCCGCAAACGTATTTTGATTTCGGGAAGATTGTTACAGGTGAGAAGAATTATTTTTTGAATACAGAAACGATTGCTTATTCGAAGGGGATTGTTGTGTTGCTCATAACGATTGCAGTCATCGAATGTCTCTTATTCCTCTTCTCAAGAATCATTAACAAACGACGCTATTATCAAGCGGGCTGATAAAGGAAGTGCATGGATATGGTTTGGACATATGTAAAGTTTGAAATGAAATTGCTTTTGCATAATCGGAAAAACTGGATTCTTGGCATGGCACTCGTTCTGTTTTTTCCTCTCTATTCTATTCATTATAATGACTTGAAAGTAAAGGACTTATTGAAGTTGAAGAATGATCAATCTGAGCAGATGATGGATATTTTCAATGGATTCACAATGGAATTTAGAGACGGTCCTGATGGGGAAGAGCTTTACAATAATTTAACTCAGCAATCTTCATTGATTAATATGCAAAGCTTCTATTTATGGCGAAATGATCGACATGATTTGTATATTGACCATGGACTGAAATTAAATAAATTGAGACTCGAGATGCATGAATTGGGAAATAGAGGAATTAATCCGATCTATATTATTCCAATAGATGAGATAAATAAAGAAAATGCTCTGCTAAGATATTATAAAGAACACAAGCTGCCTATTCTGCAAGACCCGTATGTCGCAAGCATGTATATGCCTGTAGCCATGAACACACTTAGCGGAATTCTTTTCTTGCTATTTGTCTTGTTGATGGGAGGCAGCATGATGCTCCATGATCATCAACATTCTACCGTTGTCAGGGGCTTTCCTGTTTCATTTATGCAAAAAGTGCATTGTAAAGTGGCCGTTCATTTTATTCAAATCTTTTTATTCCTTTTGGCAGGCATTGCGGCAGGAACTATTTTTGTCTCCAGTAAGAAAGGGATGGGAGACTTCAATTTACCGGTTCTCCTCTACCAAAACGGTGATTTTATCGCTGTCCCGACTTGGAAGTATTATGGTTACATGATTATCTCATTTGCTTTAATAGCTGTCCTGTTGCTCTATGCAACTGCTTTACTGAACATCCTGACGAAAAACATGTATGCAGGCATCCTGGCCATCCTGGCTATTTACTATCTCCCGGATTTGCTTTTGGCCACAGGCATTAAGTGGAATTTCCTGCAAGCCATTAAGTTTGTTGATATCGGCTATGTCTTAAGCGGCGATGCGGCAATGGACTTTACTAGTACAAAGCTTGACTTTACCCATATGTATGGCTGGCTGCTGCTATTTAATTTGCTGGTTGTTGGCATTCTTTATTGGAAAACTAGAGTGACAAAGAATCGTAAAGATATACCTGTAAATGTAAATTGAAGGGGTGTGGAATGAAATGGTGAAGCTTGAAAACGTATCAATTGCCTATAAGGATAAGGTTGTATTGGATCGTTTGGACTTTACTGCGGAAGCAGGAGAAATTATTGGAGTCGCTGCTCCAAATGGGACAGGAAAGACGACGATGTTTAATATTATCGCTAATTTTTCCAAGCCGGATTCTGGGCAAGTATGGATTGAAGGAAAATATTCTTATAAGAATGAGAAAGAAGAGTTGTTGATTCATAGGCAATTAGCTACATTTCCAGAACAAAAAGATCTCTTTGAAGAGCTTTCTGGAATTGATCACTTGAAGTTGTACGGGAATATGTGGAAGAAGTCTGCAAAACATGTCCCTGCGGTCGTTGAACAATTGCAAATGGGTCATTACGTGAAAAAGAAGGTCCGCACGTACTCACTAGGGATGCGGCAACGGCTCTGTTTCGCTATGATGATGGCTGCTGACACACCCATTATGCTGATGGATGAAGTGATGAATGGGTTGGATGTCTCCAATGTGGCTTTGATTTCCGAATGTCTTTTGAAAATGAAAGAACAGAAAAAGCTTATTTTTGTTGCATCCCATCTGCTTGAAAACTTGGATTTGTATGCTGATCGGGTCATTTTTCTAAAGGATGGCAAAATTGTTCATGAGCAACGATTGTCTGGGGATAGTACTGCATTTTTGAAAGTGGAGATACGGCCAAATCAATACGAATTACTTGCTCAAACTGGAGATTTACCAAATGGTCATTACTATATTGCCAACCGCTTATTATGTATTCCATTTGAAGGGATGTCTATAGGCGAGCAGACAAAGTGGATGGAAAGAATGCTTGGCTTAAGTGAAAATGAGTTATCAGTGGGGCCATTAGGGACGGTGGAATTTTATGAAAAATACTATTCCGAGACGATTTAACTCATTGTTTGTTTTGAGCATCCCAAGTATCTTGGCTGTCACTCTATTAAGTGGATGCGGGAATTCAGCCGGTTTTCAAACGGCTGAGGCCCTTAGCTATAACATGAATAATGAAATCATTGGCGAAGAAAAGGATGAAATTGTCGGTACGATTCATCCAGCTATTTTCAATACAGTCGACCGAAGCAACACGGGAATAAAACAAGTGGGAGTTACCATTTATAAGAGGGAAGGAAGAACAGTTAAGGTGCCATCCGGGCGCTATATGATTACCGGAACGCCAGCAGGCAATTTTACCGTGTATGGCAGCGACGGGAAGTTGATAGTAAGAGAATTGATGGGGGAGAGTGCTGGTATCCCTTCCATCACGCTTGATATTGATAAAAGCTATAAGATTTTTGCTGATGGAGGGTACCAAGGTATCATCTTCTTTCCTGTCGTTACAGAGCCTTCCACAGAGTTGACGACAGGACTATGGAAAGTCGGGCTGGATATAGATCCAGGGAGCTATTCAATAACGACACCGGCTGGTTTTGGTTATGTACAAATTCTCGAGGAAGGAAAAGAACCGATCGTATATGAATTACTCGGCGAAAGTTCTGGAACATCGAAAGCATCTGTTCAATTATCCGAAGGCCAGATGATTCGCATTACCAAAATAGCAACTGTCCATTTTGAAAAGGAAACTGAATAAGAGAAAGGTGTATAACAATGGATACTAGAATTATCTCATTGCAAGAAGTAACGTATCGCAGAGGAGAGAAAGTCATTCTGGACGAAATTGATTGGGAAGCGAAACAAGGTGAACATTGGGCGATTTTAGGTTTGAACGGATCGGGCAAAACCACATTGTTGAATATTATCGCGGCACATCATTTTCCAACGGAAGGGGAAGTCGTACTATTGGGCAACCGCTTTGGGGAAACCAATTTGCCCGAACTAAGGAAAAGAATAGGTTTCGTCAGCAGTTCTCTTGAACGGTTTTCTCAAATGTTTTTGAATGAAACAGTGGAACGGGTCATCGTAAGCGGCAAATACGCCAGTTTCGGATTATACGAACAAACGACGGACGAAGATTGGAGCAAGGCTGACGAGCTTTTGCGCCAATTTCGTCTGACTTACTTAAAAGGGAAGAAGATCAGCTTATTATCAGAAGGGGAAAGAAGGCGGGTGTTTATTGCCAGATCACTCATGAGTCACCCCTCTATGCTCATATTGGACGAACCGTGTTCAGGATTGGATATCCTTTCAAGAGAACAATTTTTACAAACATTACGGGCTGTCATTGAAGCAAATTGCCACCTGATTTATGTAACCCACCATATAGAAGAGATCACGGAAGATATTACACATGTTTTATTATTGAAAGAAGGAAGAATCGTAGCTTCGGGTAAAAAGGAAGAAATTCTAACCGGCAATCTCTTAACAGAGGCCTATTCCGTTCCGGTATCGGTCAGTTGGCAAGGAGGCAGACCTCATTTGCTTGTGGAACGGTCTGCTGTTCTTCAATAGCAGGAAATCAAATTGTACTGCTTTGTTTTTTTGTGGGAAGTACGAATCCTACGTTAGTAATGCCACTAAATACATAACTACTATTGAAATTTTTGTTAAATTCTTGTAAAATAGATTAATATAATATTTTAATAAATTGTTATGTAGCTGAAAGACTATATCACTTGAAGGGATATAAAGCATGAATTGGACCTTTTTAAAGCATGAATTTTTGTTGACGTACCGAAATAAAAAAAATATTCCATTTGTCGTTTTCCTTTGTATTGCTCTTCTCAGTTATTGTTTTCTCTTCGTGCCGAATGAAGTTACCCAGGAAACATTCCATGTAGATGAAGTGAAAAGCAAACTGACCGAGCTTGAGGCGGAACAGGAATACCGCCTTGCCAAAGGCAATACAGGCATCATCTTATTTTCCGGTATGCCAGTCTTTGCAATGAACGCTTATTCGTATGGAATGTTTTCCGCCATGCTAGCGGCTTATGAGGATGGCAATGCTACAAGATGGCTGCATTTACGCGCGAATCATCTTGAAAGCGATTCATCTGATTACATAAGAGACGAAAAACTTTTCAAGGATTCTCCGTTTCCGGGGAAAGACCGTGAGCATCTATACAAACAGACAATGCAGCGTTATGAAACTTATTTAGCGAAAGAGCACCCGATTACTTTTGGGATGATCGAAGAGAAGACAGGCTTGCAGGCACTGCAAAAATTCTTCCAACAGTACGGCATGTACTTCGTGTTGTTTTGTGCAATTTACTTTAGTAGTGATTTATTATCAAGAGATCGCCAAAACAAGTCGGTCTTACAGGGATTGCCGTTGTCTTGGTATCGGCAGTTGAATCTTAAGACACTTTCTTCTTTCTTTTATACCCATGCAGTTGTTGGAATCGTTCTTCTGCTTGGAGTTCTCTTGCTTGCATTGCAGTATGGCCTTGGCTATTTTGATCTGAAAATACCGACCATTCTCATTAAGGACGCATACCCGAGGGAACATTATGATGTCATGACGATTGCTTCTTTCTTAGGGAAAATCGCCATGATTATTCCGATTTTAGTGTATTTATTTATCAGGCTGAATGTTATCTTCAGTTTAGTTTTGAAAAATGAATGGCTTGTTCTCGTAATCAGCAGTTTGCTTTTATTTTCCGAAAAGCTCTATTTGACTAGGACGTCAAGGGAGTTATTCGGGATTGATATTAGTTTTTTTCCACAGACATATTTTGATTTTGGAAACGTCATTACCGGAGAAAAGAATTTTCTCCTGAATACGACGACAATGGACTTTTCCAAGGGAATTCTTGTATTGCTTGTAACTGTAGTTGTCATGGAAGGAATATTGTTTGTCATGTCTCGTATTATCAACAAACGTCGCTTTTATTCAAACGGATAAGAGGAGGACGAGGAAGGATACACGTATGATTTGGAAGTACATTCAATTTGAAGGGAAGCTTTTATTGCGGAATAAATTGAATTGGCTGCTCGGTGTAGCTTTCATTTTATTTTTTTCGCTCTATTTTTTCCAATACAGTGATAGTGATATTGAGAGTCTTCGAGATAAAAAGAGCGCAGAAGCACTAGAATATAACACGATATTCAATTACTTCCCGGAGGAAATGCGTGACACTCCCGAGGGGCAGGAAATATACAATAATCTTACTGAGCAAGCATCCTTGATCAACAAACAAAGATATTCGCTTTGGAAAAATGAAGATTATGAGGAATACATCGAAGGCGGGTTACAGCTGAATGAATTGCGCCTTCGATTGCACGAACTGGGCAATGAAGGCGTACATCCAGAGTTTGTTATACCGAAGGAAGAAATTATGAAAGAGGATGCTTTGCTCCGGTATTATCAAAAGAATCAGTTGCCGCTTGAGGCGGATCCTTTTGCAGCAAGCAATTACTTGCCGGTCGCATTGGAAAAAGTGAATGGCTTGCTGTTTGTATTATTTGTTTTATTCCTAGGTGGCAATATGCTGCTACATGATCAGCAAAAACGATCGGTAATGGGCATCTTCCCGATTTCATTCATGCAGAGGGTAGTTGTGAAAACCGGGCTCTATTTCATTCAAGCGCTCGCATTTTTGCTAGCCGGTCTGCTGATTGGCGGATGGTTCGTGTCCATCCGGACGGCATGGGGTAATTTCGAGTCACCTCTGTTATTGTTCCAGAACGGTGATTATGTGGCTGTTGCCACTAGCCGCTATATCTTATATATGGTAGTAGCCATGGCGCTCCTCGCGTTGCTGCTCTTATTAGCATCGATCTTAGTGAACGTCATAACGAAGAATATGTATGCGACCGTGCTGCTGATTGTAGTTGTATTCTTAGCTCCAATGCTTCTCCAGTTTGCAGGAATTCATGTAAGCTGGCTTCAGCCGCTGAGCGTCATGGACATCAGCCAGGTGTTATCCGGCGACACGGCAGCCCAATATGGCAAGGACACGATGGATTACAAATGGGCATTCGTTTGGCTGGCCGTCTTAAACGTGGCTATCCTTTTTGTGCTCTTTGGTGGGAATCGAGTGATGTATATGAAAAATCATGCGACTCCTACGTACCAAGTAGGAAAAGGTGGGGACAGATAAATGCTGAAATTGACGAATGTATCAATCGCCTACAAGGATAAAGTCGTTCTCGACAATCTGAATTTTAGTGCGAAACGGGGAGAAATCATCGGAGTGGCTGCACCGAATGGAACGGGTAAAACGACGATGTTTAATATCATCGCAAACTTTGTAAAGCCAGATTCCGGCCAAGTACTGTTTGACGATAAATTCGAATACCGGAACGAAAAAGAAGAATTGCAGATTCATCGGCAGCTCGTCACGTTTCCTGAGCAAAAGGATCTTTTTGAAGAATTATCCGGGGTTGATCATTTAAAATTATATGCCAATCTGTGGACAGGTTCAGCCAAGCGGGTGCCAGAAATCATCGAACGCTTGCAGATGGGGCACTACGTGAAAAAGAAAGCGAAGACCTATTCATTGGGAATGAGGCAGCGTTTATGCTTCGCGATGATGATGGCTGCCGATACACCAATCATGCTCATGGATGAAGTGATGAATGGATTGGATATTTCGAATGTCGCTCTAATCTCGGATTGTTTAATGGAAATGAAACAACAGGAAAAACTGATATTTGTCGCTTCACACTTATTGGAGAATCTTGATTTGTATGCGGATCGTGTTATTTTCTTGAAAAATGGCAGCATTATTCATGAACAAAAGATGTCCGGCGAGCCGGACCTCTATTTAAAGATTGAAATGAGTCCTGCAGGATATGACACGGTGAAAAAGAGAATGACGTTGCCACAGGAACATTTATATATCGCAGATCATCTCCTCTGTATTCCACTTGAGGGATTGAGTAAGGCGGAACAGACCGATTGGATCGACCGGATGCTGGAGCACAATGAAAAAGAAATCACTGTAGGACCTTTGGGGACGGTGGAGTATTATGAGAAATATTATGCGACAAGCAAGTAAAGGGAACATTGCAGGGCTAGCCGGTACGTTTTGCTTGCTGTTGCTCATGGTGGTTGGGATGGCAGGCTGCAGTGAAGTGCCGAAGTCTCCCGAAATCAATTCGGCATATGAGAAGAATTTTGAGATTATCGGCCCTGAGAAGGAGAAATTGCTTGGAGCTGTCAATCCGGGCATATATCAGATGGTAGATCGCAAAAATGGGAATGCCGAACCAGTTTCCATTCCAGTCGTTCCGAAAGAGGGAGCGGAAGTGAAACTGAAAGCGGGAAGATATATGTTCACTGGCTACCCAACAGGGAATATTTTCGTCTATGATGAAAAAGGGGATTTGATCCTTTCCGAGATCGTTGGGAGTTATGCAGGTTCTGGGAGCCTGACAATCGATATCGAATCCAGCTATACGGTCCGGGCGGATGGAGGATATGATTCGGTAGAAATCATCCCAGTGCCGACAGCTTTCGCAACTGATTTGACTGCGGGTCTATGGGAGGTCGGACAGGATATCGAGCCGGGAGATTATGAAATTGCTATAGATTATGGCTACGGTTATTTACATGTGTTCGAGGAAGGAAAAGAACCTCGGGTATTTGAATTGATTGGCGGAGAAATTGCGAAATCAGATGGGCATGTGAAACTGGAAGAAGGTCAAGTGATCCGTGTGACTGGTACTTCTCTGATCCGGTTTACGCGTACAGATTCATAAGAAGTTGTCCATAATATGAATTTTAGCTATTTTGCAGACAGGAAGTGCTCTTTAGAAGGGCACTTTTTTCATTTTTGTACTACAATCAGAGATAACGACTTGGTTAGAAGGGAACTGGATAGCATTGCAGCTTACGTTAACATTCCTCATTTTAGGCACGACAGTTATTCTCTTCATGACAAACCGGCTGCGAACGGATTTGGTTGCTGTCTTGGCGCTTCTCGCCATGGTGCTCACTGGCATCCTCTCGCCGGCAGAAGCGCTAACCGGTTTTTCCAATTCTGTCGTCATCATGATTGCAGGACTATTCATTATTGGTGCCGGGATTTTACGGACAGGGCTTGCTCAGATGGCAGGATCCCTATTGCTCCGTTATTCAGGAGATAGTGAAAAACGTCTCTTCGTATTGCTGTTGCTCATCGTAGCGGCTGTTGGGGCGTTCATGAGCAATACGGGAACGGTTGCTCTGATGATGCCGATTGTAGTAAGTATTGCCATCAGCATTCAAAGCAGTCCGTCCAAATATTTGATTCCACTCTCATACATGGCAAGCTTCTCGGGACTTTTGACGTTGATTGCATCACCTCCGAATTTGATTATCAGCCAAATGCTTGTCGATAACGGCTTTGAAAAACTAGGCTTTTTTCAAATTACGCCGATCGGCATTATTGGTGTGTTTGTCGGTTTGATCTATATGTTTTTTATACGGAATACGTTATTGCCGACCAGCCAAACAAACAGTTCGGGTGCCTCCCAACATAAATTATCACCAAAGCAATTGGCGATCGATTACGAACTGGGCGGCAATCTTTACAAAGTGAAAGTGCCCGCAGACTCGGATCTTGCGGGGAAACGTTTGGCACAGTTGAAGATACCGGCTTCCTTTCATTTGTGCGTGCTGAAGATCAGCAGGAAGTCTGTGGAAAGCATGAAGCTGTTGCCGATGACGTATCAGGAGATGGCAGGCCCTGATAGTATTATTCAACCGAAGGACCGTCTGTATGTCCAAGGATCGCTAGCTAATGTTGAGAAATTTGTTGATGCGTATGGGCTAATTATTGAAGAACAGGAGCCTGAAGCCTCTGAACTAATCTCGAAACAGTTCGGTATCGCAGAGGTGCTTCTAACACCACATTCGAGTTTTATCAATGAAACCATCCGGGGAATCGGCTTTCGGGAAAAATACAATGTCAACATTATCGGCTTAAACCGGCAAGGCGACTATGTAGTCCGTGATATGACGAAGCAGCGTCTGCGTTTCGGGGATTCGCTGTTGATCCAAGGTGCTTGGGATTCCATCGAACTGCTCGCAAAGGAAACAAAAGATGTCGTAGTCATCGGCCAGCCGAAGGAACATGCAGGGGCTGCTGCTGCCAGTGGAAAAGCGATGATTGCAGGGGCGATCATGGTCCTCGTTGTCGGTTTGATGATCTTGGAATTGTTCCCTGCTGTCATTTCGGTTTTAATTGGAGCCGTTCTTATGATTGTGACAGGGTGCGTCCGCAATATGGATGATGCTTACGGGCAGATCAACTGGGAAAGCATCGTTCTTATTGCGGCCATGCTTCCAATGGCGACTGCGCTTGAAAAGACAGGGGGCATGGTCATGCTGGCGGAAGGAATTGTGGATCTGCTTGGCCCGATTGGCCCGGTTGGCGTATTAGGGGGAATTTTCCTGCTGACCATGCTGTTTGGCCAATTTATCAGCAACACGGCGACGGCGGTTTTATTTGCCCCGATCGGGTTAAGCGCCGCGCTCAGTATGGGAGTAAGTCCCTATCCATACTTGATTGCCGTTGCAGTGGGAGCAAGTATGGCCTTTTCGACTCCTGTCGCTTCACCGACTAATGCGCTTGTCATGACAGCAGGCAATTATCGTTTTATAGATTTCGTCAGGGCTGGTGTTCCACTGCAATTGATCATGTTTGTTGTAATGCTGATTGCCATTCCGCTTCTCTTTCCGTTATGATGAAATTATATGAAAGGAGTGGCTTATTGTGGCAGTCGATATCTATTTGACATTCAACGGCAATTGCAAGGAAGCAATCGAATTTTATTCTGTAGTGTTCAACACGGAGCAACCCCATTTGATGACTTTTGGAGAAGCACCTCCGAATCCTGAATATCCCTTGCCGGATGAGGCGAAAGACTTGATCATGCATGGCAGATTGACCATTAACGGAAGTACAATCATGTTTTCCGATACGTTTCCGGGGTCTCAAGTGGTGGAAGGAACGAATATCAGCTTAGCAATTGAAAGTGCTGACCGTAATTTCATTCAAGACTCCTTTGAAAAGCTGAAGCAGGGCGGAAACGTGAAAATGGAACTCCAGGAAACTTTCTTCAGCAAATGCTACGGCAGTGTTAAAGATCGTTTCGGTATCGAATGGCAATTAAGCTACGAAGAAAAATGACAAAACGGGCGGCGCATTTAGCGCTTCGCCCGTTTTTTAATGGATCGCCGATTTAAACGTCGCCCCGTGTGTCTCTTGAGTATTCATAATTGTGACGAAGGCAGTCGGATCGACATCCCGAACAATTTGTTTTAATTTGGAAATCTCCAACCTGGTGACCACGACATAAATGACATCCTTTTCGTTATCGCTAATGCCGCCTTTACCATGAAGTTTTGTTACACTCCGTCCGAGCCTCTGTACAATCGCATCACTTAACTCCTCGTATTCATCAGAAACAATGAGGATCGCTTTTGTTTCATCCAAGCCTTGGATGACCATATCGATCATTTTAGAAGCGATATAGTAAGTCAAAATGGAATACATTGCTTTTTCCCACGTCAAGACGAAACCGGCCCAGCCGAAAATGAAGATATTTAAGAACATGACAAATTCACCTACCGAGAAAGGTATACGTCTTGTCAATAAAATGCCGAGAATCTCCGTTCCATCCAGCGCACCGCCGTTTCGGATGACTAACCCTACTCCCGCTCCGAGGATTAATCCGCCAAATACAGTGGCAAGCAATGGGTCGGTTACAAATGGGCCGACGGATTTCAACGGAAACTCGATAATGGCCAATAACGCAATGGCGAGTACCGAGGAAATAAAGAAGCTTTTGCCGATATGTTTAAATCCGAAGAAAAGAAATGGCAAGTTGATGAGGAGAATCAAAATACCGAAGGGAATGCCGGTGATGATATTCAACAATAGGGAAATACCGATAATGCCGCCATCAATGACAGAATTCGGTATGAGAAATAGTTCCAATGCAACAGCTGCCAAGGTGGCGCCAATTGCTATCAGTAAATAACGTTTCATTTGGTCACTGAATTTTTCTTTTTTATGCTCCCTTTTCATGTATGGAAACAACTCCTTTGGACGTCAGGGTATACGGTTTTTCATATAAGAAAAATTTCGTATTTTAACTATAACACTGAAATCGCTTTCAATAAAATATTGACAACTTGCCGAATAAAATATAATATCCTATTATTAACGACTATATAACGACAGTTTGGAATCATTTGACAACGTAGAATTGGGGGAATGAAGATGGGTAGAAGAAATGATAAGAAAATTGGCTTTTTCATGGCCATCTTGCCGCTTATTATTATGATCACGGTCATGCTTGTGACAGTCGTCAAATTGAAGCAGGGACCGCATATGCCTCTTATCATCGGTACGACGGCGGCAGCTCTTGTCGCATGGCGAGCCGGTTATAATTGGAAAGAAATCGAGGAAATGATGTACAAAGGGATACGCTTGGCGCTTCCTGCCGTTGTCATCATTATGCTCGTCGGCCTTACGATTGGTTCTTGGATGGGTGGCGGTATCGTTGCTACCATGATCTATTACGGGTTGCAAATCATTTCCCCTTCATGGTTCCTCGTCGCCATAGCCATTATTTGTGCTATCGTTTCTCTAGCCATCGGAAGCTCGTGGTCGACTATGGGGACAATCGGTGTGGCAGGTATGGGAATCGGGATGAGCATGGGGATTCCGGCTGGCATGGTCGCTGGAGCCATCATCTCCGGAGCATACTTTGGAGATAAAATGTCACCGCTTTCAGATACAACCAACTTGGCATCCGGTTTAACAGGGACGGATTTATTCGACCACATCAAACATATGATGTACACGACCATTCCCGCTTTGCTCATTGCATTGGGTGTTTACGGTTTTCTTGGGAAAAAATTTGCCGATGGAAACATGAAATTGGATGAAATAGCCCAAACAGCCAGTGTACTAAAGGAAAGCTTTCTCATCTCTCCTTGGCTATTGCTCGTTCCTTTGGCAGTCATCGTTCTTGTCGCTGTCAAAGTCCCTGCTGTCCCTGCATTGCTCATTGGAATCATTTTAGGTTTCATGTCCCATATCTTTATACAAGGCGGCTCGGTTGCCAGTGCGCTTGCTGCGCTGCAAAGCGGTTTCTCCATTGAAACGGGCAACACGATGGTGGACGACCTCTTCAATGGCGGCGGTTTGGATAATATGATGTATACCGTTTCCATGACGATTGTAGCGATGACATTTGGCGGAATTCTCGAGTATTCCGGTATGCTGCAAGCGATCATGAACCAATTATTAAAGGTGATCAAATCGACGTTCAGCCTTATTTCGTCCACGATTGCTGCATGTATCCTGACGAATGCGTCTTGTTCGGAGCAATATATCTCGATCGTTGTCCCTTCTAGAATGTTTACGAAGGCATACAAGGAAAAGGGCATTCATTCTAAAAACTTATCGAGAGCATTGGAAGATGGCGGAACACTCACTTCGGTATTCATACCATGGAATACATGCGGCGTTTTTATCCTTGGGACGCTCGGTGTAGGCGTGGTGGAATACGGGCCATATGCCATCTTAAACTATACTGTTCCGATTCTGTCGATCATTTTTGCTGCGACTGGCTTCTCAATTGTTAAATTAACAAAGGAAGAAATAGCGAAAGCAAAAGAAGCGGAAGCAGATAGAACAATTGAGGAAGAGAAAGAGCTTCAAATGGAAAGGTAAGACAGGAATAGCTAAACACGAAAAGAGGAAAGTCCATTACAGGGCTTTCCTCTTTACCATAAAGGGAAGTTCAGCTCATACAGTGCTCGGGGACGTCCTTGTTTATAGGTCAT
The DNA here is from genome assembly GCF_057373025.1 of Sporosarcina sp. AD_1. Classification (NCBI taxonomy): domain Bacteria; kingdom Bacillati; phylum Bacillota; class Bacilli; order Caryophanales; family Caryophanaceae; genus Sporosarcina; species Sporosarcina sp. AD_1. Next base: position 559,979 of record NZ_JBPVIR010000001.1, on the reverse strand, counting down.
CTCCTCGCCGGCTATCTTAATATATCCACATTCGCTCATCTTTTTAATAATCCGTTCGGCTGTCCGTCTTGTCACATTCATATAGAGAGCCAGGTCATTTGCGGAGAATTGCTTGGCATTCCGAAATTTCCCGAACTGCATAACTTTAGATAGGTTGGCGGGACTTAGTTTCGTTTTTTCCGCCATTTCCTGCATGATCGGATTCTGCACTTGCATGTCTATTCGGTCATCGATATGATCTGGGAGAGGGCCCCGTAATTGCTTGGATCCATCCAACACATAAAACTCATCAGGACGGCGACTTAGAGCCAGGGCTTGCTCGGCGTGTTGGGAAGCCTCGATCGTCGATTCTCCAGCTCCAAATGCCAAGTGGGCTTTGGAGGACATCCTTTGAAAAAGCTTCTGAAAAGCAGTAGTGGGCACAACCTTATCGATGTTGCCTAATGTAGTAAATACACTATGCCCATTCTCGGAGGTGGTCACATGTCCGTGCAGCAGGCTGGCCAATTCGGATGCTTCCTCGAGTGCAGAACCCAGAGGTGACATGGGACGGATCAAACCTACCGCGAGCTGGGAAGACTTACTGCGTACGTAGAGTGCTTTCTGTTTTGCTTCCTCAAGCGTTTGCAAAATATTGCTTTTCGGATCAATCATTTTCATAGCGGGCACTTGATGTTCAACGAGCCGTTCATAAACAGCGTGTATACTCGTAACGGCCATTATTGTTTTACCGTCACGGTATAAGGAAAGATGAAAGTCAGCAATCGTTTCAATGGTTTCCTGAGGATGAATCGGATGAATATAAGGTATATTAACCGTTTGTCCCAAGTCATTTATTACATGCGTCATGTGAATTTGTTCGCGAATATCAATTGATATGGCATCCAGCTGTACTTGTCTTGTTGCGGATAAATATAGCAGCGTCATCGCAATTGCTGTCTCATTCTGTTTTAAATAAACAGCAGGAATTTGCAGCTTCTCCAGTTCAACCAACGATACATGGTAAGGCAAGGATCCTGAAAATAGGATGGCATCACAAGGTGTTAATGTCGAGATAATAGATTTTGCCTCTTTTGGATGCTCATATATATAAGAAACCAGGGAAATATCCGAATTCGGATCGAGTAGCCTGGCAGTTCTCTCACAGAAATCTTTTGAGCCAATCATAGCAATAATTATCATAAATCCTCCTGAAAATATAGCGACTATTTAACGACAATGATACAATATTTAGTAGAGAAAAGCCAATTGGAAAGGAAAATATTTCATGAAAATCACAAGTATTGAGGTATATGGAATTCAACTTCCGTTATATGAACCCTTTGTTATTAGCTATGCGTCTTACGACACAATGCCATCCATCATTGTGAAAATCACAACTGACACAGGACATGTCGGCTATGGAGAAGGTGTGGCGGATGAGCATGTCACAGGAGAAAGCTGGGAAAGTACTTATGCCATTCTGAAGCATACATTGGCGCCAAAATTGATCGGAGAAAATCCGGCGAACTTTGAAAAAATTCACGAGGTAATGGACAAGGAAATCTATGGAGTGCCGACAGCCAAAGCTGCCATCGACATCTCTTGCTATGATGTAGTCGGAAAAGCGCTTGGTGTTCCTGTCTACCAACTGCTCGGCGGGCGATACCATGACGAATTTCCGATTACCCATGTGTTAAGCATTGCTTCTCCGGAAGAGATGGCCAATGAAGCAGAGAACCGGGTATCTGAAGGGTACCGTTCGTTAAAAATGAAAGTCGGCACGGATATGTGGAAGGATGTCGAGCGAATTCAGGCGGTTCGTGAACGAGTGGGAGACGAAATTGCCATCCGCGTCGATGTGAATCAAGGATGGAAGAATAGTTCCACAACCTTGCAAGCTTTGGGAAGGCTGGAGCAATGCGGTTTAGACTGGCTGGAGCAGCCCGTACTGGCGGATGATATTGACGCGATGGTGGAAATCAAATCTAAAACATCCGTCCCTACGATGATCGATGAGGGATTGCGTGGCCCGCGTGAAATGAGAGAGATTATCGCAAAGAGGGCTGCGGATAAAGTAAATATCAAATTAATGAAGTGCGGAGGAATCTATCCCGCGATGAAATTGGCTCATATGGCTGAAATGGCTGGAATCGAGTGTCAAATCGGTTCAATGGTTGAATCGTCTGTCGGATCGGCCGCCGGTTTTCATGTGGCCTTCTCAAAACGTATTATGACAAGTGTAGAATTGACCGGCCCATTAAAATTTAGTGAGGATATCGGAGATTTAAAATATGACGTGCCGTTTATTCGCTTAACGGATCAGCCGGGCCTTGGAGTTAATGTTGACGAAAGGGTACTGGAAAAATTGACGGTCATGACGGAGAGGATTGCCAAATGAGACGGGAGCTTACATTACGGAATGGTCAAAGGGTAGAAGTGCGCCAACTCGGGATGGAACAGCTGCCGGAGATTTTATCGCTCCAGCAAAAAGTATATGCTGCCCTTGCCACGAAAGAATTTCTTGAGCCGCTCAAGGAGCACGAATTTGCCTACATACTCGGCGGAAAAGGTATTATGCTCGGTGTGTATCTGGACGAAAAACTGATTGCATTTCGTGCCATGATGGAACCTGATGTGAACGAAGAAGAGCATCTTGGATTGGATGTCGGTCTTGCGAAAGAAGAATTTCCAACAGTGCTCTATTCCGAAATTACTAATGTCGATCCGGAGCAAAGAGGAAATAGTGTGCAGCGGATTCTAGGCAAGATGCTTCTCAATGAAATTGATCAGGAAAAGCACCGTTACATTTGTACGACGGTCGCCCCTTTCAACATTGCGAGCTTGAAGGATAAATTAGACCTGGGTATGCATATTGTATCCTTGAAAGAAAAATACGGAACGAAGATGCGTTATATTTTAATGAAGGATTTGACCGCCCGGCCGGTTTATCGAGCCGCTGCCGTCTTCATCAATATGGGAAATATCGAGCGCCAGCAAGAGATGCTGAAGAAGGGCTGGGTTGGAGTCGGCATCCTCTTGGATGAAGATGAGTGGAAAGTAGAATTTCGGAAAATATAGTAGTAAAGGCTTCCATCAAGTAAGGTGGAAGCTTTTTTGTATAGGTAAAAAGTTGATTGATAATTGTGTAATAAAAGTACTATCTAATTGTATTAGTCTGAATTATAATAGAACTATATTATACTTCAAAGGGGTTAGGGGTCATGAAACGTTCTGTAGGTAAAAAGATTTGGGGTGGCTTTCTCACCGTATTACTGATCATGGTTGTCATTGGAGCCTCAAGTCTATGGTCGCTGTTTAAAGTGAGTGACGAATATCGTTTTCTCATCGACGATCGGATGAAAAAAATTGTCCTTCTTGAAAAATTGTCTGCTATTGAAAACGAAATATCAAACAACATTCGGGGCTATATGATCTACAAGGAATCGACTTTCTTAGAAAACCGGGATCAATTGAACTCCGAAGCTACAGAGGTCTTGCAAGAACTTGATTCACTTGTGAAAAGTGAAGAGGCCCGCAATGTGCTGGCTGATGTGACAGACCGAATTAATACATATGAAAGTATGACTGGCTTTATCCTGGAGGATTTCCAAAAAGGAAATGAGAAAAATGCGATGGGGCTCGCATATGAAGCATCCGGTCAGCTAAAAAAGGCAAAGGATGGCATCTCACAATTAATAGAACATCAGAACAAACAGCGCGATACAACTGAAAAAGCACTGCATAATTTACTGCAAACAACTCGCATTCTGACGATTGGCTTGATTGCGCTCGCATTGATTGTGAGTATCATCGTGGCACGGGTCATCAGCAATGGCATTGCTAGACCGGTCGCTTCATTGACAGCGGTTATTAAACAGATGGCGGAAGGGAATTTTGCATCAGAGCCAATCCAGATCAAAAATAAAGATGAAATTGGAGAAATGGCCATGGCCTTTAATGTGATGGCAAATGATATTCGCCAGGTCATCTCCAGTACGAGGGAGTCTGCTATTCAACTCGCCGTTCAAGCGGAAGAACTATCAGCCAGTTCCGAAGAAAGTTTGGCGGCTTCTGAAATGGTAGCTGAAATTGCAGAGAAAAACATTATGGCGAGTGATGCACAAGTCGCCATTGTACAAGAGTCGAATGCTTCCATGAAAGAAATGGCCACTGGTATTGAACGGATTTCAGCCGAGAATGAAAATATGCTGAAATCTACAGGAGAAGTGACGCATTTGGTTACGGACGGCGCGTCATTAATGACAGAGTTTACGGGACAAATGAAATCAATCAATACGACGATGAAAGAATCGGTAGAGGCAATCTCCGAAATGGCATCCCAATCGGAACAGATTCGCAACGTCACTTCGTTGATCACAGCTATTGCAGAGCAAACGAATCTGCTTGCGTTGAATGCGGCAATCGAAGCAGCGCGTGCCGGGGAGCATGGAAAAGGCTTTGCAGTCGTAGCGGAAGAGGTGCGCAATTTGGCGGAGCAATCAAAACGATCCGCTGAGGAAATTGGCAGAATGGTCGAAAATATGATTGATAATGTCCATAATGCCGTAGCGAGAACTGAAGATGGCAGTCGGCGGGTCGCCGATGGATTAACGGTGACTGGAAAGACGAATGAAGTGTTTGAGCAGATAGAAAAGGCTGCGGTCGAAGTAGCTGATAAAGTAAATAATGTCTCTGCAGCAATTGTGCAAATGACTTCCATGGTAAACGAAGTGGCGGTTGGAGCTTCGGAAGTTGAAAAACTGGCAGCCCAGGGAGCTGCGGAAGCGCAATCCACCAGTGCGGCTACAGAACAGCAACTGGCAGCCAATGAGGAGATTTCATCAAGCGCCCAACAACTTGCCATGCTTGCCGAAAAACTTCAAAGTGATTTGGCACATTTCAATGTGTAATAGGTGTTACCATAGCATTAAATAATAGATGGCTTCCTTTGGAGCCATCTATTATTTTGGATATGAGGAGTTATTTTGGACTAGGAGCAAGTCGGTTTTTATAATCGGAAAGAAATAGGTACTATTTAACTATAATGACCTTTCTAATCTAAATAATTTAGTCTATACTATTTAGGGTTTGATAGTATAGGAGGATAATAATGAAATTTTCTGTAAGCAAAAAATTGTGGGCAGGATTCTTAGGTTTAGTGTTGTTACTCATTGTCTCTGGCGTATTGAACTATTTGACCATACCTGATATCAAAGAGCGATATACATACTTAACAGAGGATCGAATGGAAAACGTCATCACTCTTGAACAGCTGGCAACCAATCAAAATGAACTATCCAATGATCTGCGTGGGTATTTACTATATAAGCAAGTCAGTTACTTGAAAAATCGCAGAGAGTTGCTTGAAAATCTTGATGGAACGATTGAAAAGTTGTCTAATCAATTAAACGATGAATCGGCACTAGCTTTATTGGAAGAAATCAAAGTTGCATCGACAAGTTATGAAGAATTAACGAGTAAGGCAGTCAGCACTTTTAATAATGGAAACGATGTAGAAGCATTGCGATTAGCAGGCGAAGCAGAGCCGTATCAGACGCTCATTTCAAAGAAAGCGCAAGAGCTAACAAAGTTGCAGAGGGAACAAGTAGCGTCAACTCAAAAAAAGCTGGATGACCGAATGAAAGTGACAGGTCTATTCATCCTGGGAGTGATTATAGTAGCTGCTCTTCTGAGCATGGTAATTGCAACCATCATCAGCCGAAGCATTACAAGACCAGTAAAGAAAGTGACTTCGTCACTGAAACAGCTCGCTTCCGGCGACTTTTCCATGGAACCCGTGCACATAAAAAACAGGGATGAAATCGGTGAAATGGCAGATGCATTTAATGAAATGGCTTCCGATCTCCGAACCATTATCAGTTCGACCCGCCAGACTGCACATGAGCTGGCAGCACAGGCAGAGGAATTATCCGCGAGCTCTGAAGAAAGTTTGGCAGCATCAGAAATGGTCGCGGAAATTGCCGAAAAGAACTTGATATCTAGTGATACACAAACAAACCTGGTATCAGAATCAGTTTCGGCCATGGCTCAAATGGCGGACGGCATCGACCAAATTACATACCACAATGAAGCAATGCTGACTTCCACTGAACAAGTAGCTCATCTAGTGGAAGAAGGAGCATCCCTTATGAAGGATGTGACAGGGCAAATGTCGACCATTTCCATGTCAATTGAGGAATCTGCACATGTCATTAGCGAGCTGGCGGAGTACTCTGAAAACATCCGCCAAGTGACTCGGTTGATTACGGATATTGCCGAGCAAACGAACCTCCTGGCATTAAACGCGGCAATCGAAGCGGCTCGTGCAGGCGAACATGGAAAAGGCTTCGCCGTCGTCGCAGATGAAGTGCGGAATTTAGCCGAGCAGTCGAAACAATCTGCGACAGATATCGGACGCATGATTGAGACTATTATAAAAAATGTTGCAATGGCAGTCAGCAGTACGGAAGCAGGTACTGAAAAAGTGCAAGAAGGTTTAGGCATTACAGAGCGTACAGGACGAGTCTTTACAGACATCGAAAGCGCGGCAACGGAAGTCAAAGAGAAAGTGCAGTCGGTTTCAGCTGCAATTTTGCAAATTCAACAGATGACCGAGCGTGTGAAAGATGGGGCTTCCCAAGTACAGCATCTCGCTGTGCAAAGTGCGGCAGAAGCACAATCGACAAGTGCAGCAACAGAAGAGCAGCTCGCATCAAACGAAGAGATTTCTTCCAGCGCACAAACCCTTTCAGAAGTAGCCGAACGGCTTCAAAGCGAGATTGCCCGTTTTACCATTTAACGAGCCATGGAACGAATCAGGCAGAGAAGATAAATCGTTTTCTCTGCCTGATTTTTATATTTATTGTTTGTAAATCGGTAACTTGCGCGTAGTAATTGTACGAGTCGGACGGCTACCAGTGTTATCCTCAACCGTATCCTTCCAGCGCTCAATATCTTCGAAAGGTGCAGAGCCAGTTGCGCTCCAAAGCGCACTTGCAATTAATTCTTCTTGGTGATTTTCGTTAGAGAAAGGCGATTTGTCGGCGGCAGCTCGACTGGGTGGGTTGTTTGGATAAATAAAAAAGACAGGCTGCATCCTGTCTGGTTATTGAAAGTATTCGTGGAATCCCACATTCATTGGAATGGCCCAAATATATAAGCCAAAAAAACATACAGGACCAAGCAAGAAATTGAAAAGCCTTTTAGGCAACCAACTAAATAATAGATTAAAGATAAGTGCGACACCAACTATCGCTACCTAAGGGAAATAAAACCAGAGTTTTGGGTTATCGCCATGTTACTAATCATAATTATTTTTCAACAATTCTAGATTTGTATTCTAATAAAGAAGGCAATAAAGCCTTCTTTATTTTAGAAGACCGAAATTATCTATACTTTAAATTTTCTAATCATCTATAGGGTGCACCCCCCCAAAAAAAACAGATCATTGTATATGGAAATATTTGTTTTGATATATTAGTTAAAAAAACAAAAATCGAAAAAAATTCAGAAATACTTGTTTTTCCCTGGGAAAACGTGTAATATCAAATACAATGCACAATAAGTTTATAAATCTAGCGAATTAGACAATTGAATTTTTTTGTTATATTCACTGCTAAACTGAGTGCAAAGAAAGGGTGTAAATGGGGTAGCAGTAAGAAGTTTTAAGCCGTTCGTCTCATATAGAAAATCCAGTAATACTATGCCGGATTTGCAGGAAATTCTATCGGAATGAACACTTACTACCAAATTAATAGAGGGGGATATTAATGAAGAATTTTGTTACGTTTTTGCTTAGTGTGATATTTGTGGTTGTGGCCAGTGTAAATGTTCAGGCAGCTGATAGTCTTACTAAAGTTGATGGTTCTGACATTGACTTATCTCGGGAAGCATACGATAAATTAGTCGAAGAAGGAACAATTAGCGGTCCACTTTCGTATGAGGAATGGGTGGAAACTAATACTAGAAATATAGATGCTTTTGAAGAGAATACAGAGGGGTCTGATTATTCTACTTATAGCATAGAGGTAACTCTGCAACCTGGAGATATTGTCGTAACTAATAGTACCTCTTTTAAGGGTATAGTAGGACATACCGGGATTGCTATAAGTTCTAAAGAAATTATTCATACTTCAGGGTGGTCGTCAGAACCTAACCCTACAAGAATTTCAGTTGCTCAATGGAATAGTAGATACCCTAATTCAAAAGTTGTAAGGGCGGATAACGGAGCAACTGCCGCAGTTGCCGCTGTTAAAGCAATTCAGTACTTTGATGGAAAAACAATGGGATACGCTATTCACAACAATATCTACGATATTTCCAAGGTTTACTGTAGCCAATTAGTGTGGTACAGTTACCATAAAGCTGGGTTGGATTATAAGGTATTTAACATTATACCGGAAGTTCCCGGGATAATCGCTCCCTACGATTATTTAAACTCTGCCAATTTAAAGCATAATGGGTTTAAAATAGTCGACAATTCGTGGTGATAATATTTTAAAAAAAGAATATCACAGAGTTAAAGCGACATATTTGTTCGTAAAGAACGATATGTCGCTTTTTTGAATTTAGACGAATTTGTTCTGATCACTTCTTATCTGTATCTGATTATACTCAATAATATTCTACATAAGCTCATACATTGCTGACAACTGATTTTGCAAAATGCATTGTTTTGATAAAGATTCTCCTATCAGCATCGACTAAATATACATACCTATTTTCTCATTTTAGTCATTGTAAGGCGGTTGAATAGGTGGATCAAGCGGAGTTCCAGAAGGAGTCTCATTTGGTGAATACTCAACGCCGTCTAATACATAAGTTTCTAATACTACCTTTCCATTTGTTTTGTAATAATAATAACGTTTAGGGTCGTCTTTTAGTATGACTAGAGCAACCCAATGTTTATTTCCTGGAAGATTAGTAGAACTTACAGTTAACTCAACAATTTTTTCATTTGGTATGCCGCCGTCTTCTAAATATTTTTCCACTGCAGTTTCTAGTGACTTTGCTTTATATAATCTATAACCGAATACCCCCATAACTAAAATTAAGATTGTAACAACAGCAATTAAGACTTTCTTTGTTGAGAGTTTCCATTCCATTATCATTACCCCCAGATTTCTGTTTAATAGCTTCGTTAAAGATTCTACGCAGAAAAGTTTACATTTTTCTATGCATCATTCAACTTTACTACAAACTGACCTAATGCGCAATTTGTTTATTGAAATGTCTTAAAATAGCCTACTCCTTAGATGTACTCCCCTAACCGCTCTGACTTCCAAGAATGAATTGCATGACGTTCATTCGCAGAAACCTTCTCCAAGTAGATCATAGTCGCTTCAATCTTCTCATGGCCAAGAGATCTCATTATGTCGTAAACATCTACACCATTTAGCTTTGATATTATTGCAAAAGCATGCCGGAAAACATGGGGAGTGATTTTTACTGTCCCTGCCATTCGATCATCTTGTACTTTTTCGATCTTCTTCCTGACATATTGAGAAAAATAAGAAGGAGAATACGCACACCCGGTGTTTGTTGTAAAAAGAGGTTCATCCTCTTTAGCTTGTTCAATCGGCATTAACCCTCGTACTCTCCGAAAGTTTTTGATGCTGCCTACGACTTTGTAGTCAACACATGAATAATCGCAAACATTTATGGTAACTAATCGAATACAAAAGAGTGTTGATTAGAATATATTCTATCACATCTTTCCTATCTACATAAAAAAATCATCCATTTGTTTATACAGTACATATTACGTAACAATTATGCTTCTATAAAATAATGTGATGAATTAGTAAGGTGATTTATTTCATGATAAATATAATTTAGAAATGATAATAAATTTCAGAAAATAAGGGGTGTCTGAAGTGGATGAAAAGGAGCAATTATCAGTCAAACTTTGAAAGGGGAAGCGAGCATAAAAACATATTCGTCCATTTGATGTAAGGTATGTCTTTCCTTATTTATTGCATGGAAAGAGTTGATCCAGAAAGCTACTATTCTTTACAGGGATACATGGTAAAAGGCAATATTATTAAAACGTAAAGAAAACACTTATTTCAGCATGAAGTTATTCTCGGAACAACTTTTGCGTGAGTGTACTATCATGAATCGGAAAACGGAAGTTCTCCTGATATTTTAAAAAGAATAGCTGCTTGTAATACTCTCCTTTTTCCCCTACAAAAAGTATAATATGATCAATCCCTCATCATTAACCCTACAGACTCCAAACTCAAAAGGAAAGGAATGGAGGATGCTTCATGATCAAGGAAAAGATTTGTATGTTCCTATTAAAACATGGCTAGATAGGGATGGGTATGAAGAATATCCGGAAATCTCTCCCAAGTTGCTTAGAAGAAGAGCTGACGTAGTCGCAAGGTGCGATAATCGAGTAACAGTAATAGAAATGAAAGTAGCTGTAAGCCATACAGTTATTGAGCAGGCATACGCTTGGAAAAAACTGCTCCTTTCATTTATATAGCAATACCTAAAAGTACTAAGGAGATATCTGAAGTTCTTTTATCATTATTACATGAGTGTAAAATTGGAGTTTTGGAGGTTGACGTGAAGAATCAAACAGTAAACAGAATCCAAAAAGCAATACTTAACAACCCTGTATTTAGTAAAGATTTTAATTGGGATGAGGAACTAAAACCTGAACTTAAAAGTTGGATTGTTGGAGGGGCACCGTATGGCGTTGCATTTAAAAGCGGTTATATCTCGAAAAAAAGGGTGAAAGGACGAATTTACATTTACCTAAGAAGATCATATCGAGAAAACAGCAAAGTGAAGCATGAAAATCTCTACTCATTTGGCACTTTGCCTAACGCTTTAGAAAAAATGTACTGGTTGAGAGATAACCCCGAAGAATTTCCGGAAGAATAAAAACGACGACATTTTGATTTGGAGGACTTGTACGACTGGATACTGACTTTAGAAACTAACGTTACTTCTACTGGAAGGAAATTCACTTTGTAAAGGGAAGACTAGTACATGCATTATCGTAAATCAGATTTCTATTTCTTAATAAGTATCGGTATTAGCCACTTCCCTCATAATAACGGGAGAGGTATTGTTAAGCTGAATAACACTATATTATTTTTTAAAGGAGAAAGACTTATGAATATGAAGAAAAAACGTTTCCTTGGTGCAGTTGCTGCTACCGTTGTTTTTCCTGTATTAGTAGCACCAGCACATTATCAAGCTGCTTATGAAAAACCGTTTACGGATGTTTCTAGCAAGAATGTCTACTATGACATTATTCATTCCATGAGAGATCAAGGTATTATTCATGGTTATGAAGATGGCTCGTTTAAACCATCCGAAACATTAAGCCGTAAACATGCGGCAGTACTAATCAATCGTGCAGTCGATTTGCCAAAAACAACAACCTTTGTTAAACCAAAGGATTTGTCTGAAGGAAATCCTAATTTCAATGATATCAAGGCGTTAATGGAAGCCGGCCTCTTGAAAACGAACAGTAAAGGTACTATCAATATTAACGAACCTTTAACTCGTGGAGAAATGGCTAAGATCCTAACTGTAGCCTTTGAGCTTAAAGTCAAAGCAGACTATACCTTTAGTGATATTGTTGGTTCAGAATATGAGGAACACGTTAAAACCCTGTATTCTAATGGTGTGACTACTGGTTATGAAGATGCTACATTCAAAACAAATGGCTCTTTAACACGTGCTCACTATGCAGTCTTTATGCACCGGTCAATGAATTTGGATTTTGAATATGTAGCACAGCCATTAAAACCGTCAGAAAATAACGGAAATAATACTATTCCGACATCTGGTAAAGTTCCAGGTGAAAATGATAATAAGGATGAAACACTGAAACCAACTATTCCGAATAAAGAACTAAATATGAAGCCATCACAAAACGTTAAAGATTATCCGGATGACAAAGTAACAAATAATGATGTTATTAAATTAGCGGATATGAATGTTCCAGGTGGTTTTGAAAACAGATATGATTTATTGAAACAGCAACAAGAGATTGCCAAAATACTTCAACGTCAGAACGTGATAAGACAAGAAAGCGGAACATCATATCGTGCATTGGATTCGGATTACTCTAAGGTGGTCAAACTTATCTCTACTAATACCAAAGCAAGTGAGTCAGATATTATTCAAATCATTAACTATGTTGAAGCTACAGGCAACGTGTATGATGGAGGCAATTTTTATCTTTATTTAGACTTTACAAGGGGTACTGTGGTTTATGGTTATCAATAACACAGGTGGTAATTGACGATCAAAATCGTTGAATGTAATAATGACTACTAACCTTCTTCTAATTATTTTTGTCATAGCACCTACAACAACACTGGAAGACAAAGGTGGTGGTGTTTGCATGGCTTGTTACATACCGATAGACCGATATTTATTTAATCAGTAGAGTGGAGGTGAAAAAATAACATTATTCAAAAGCGAGGAACATCGTTACTTTTTTGCTAATGAGAGAGCAAAAATGAATAAAGAGCAGCAGGACAATCCACAGCACCTCTCAACACTTTATATTCTTACTAGTACACTTGAGTTACATAATAAGATCGGAAAATATATAGACGCTGGTTCTTTTAAATTTGATTCAATGTTGTCGAAAGTAACAACTTCCGAATATCGAATCCTGCTATCGTTGGCATCAAATTTATATAACGTAGCTACGATTGTCTCTCCTCTGGAATTAATCGCTTCACTTAACGAAGAAACTTTTTATATAGCAATGAATGCTATTTACATTCGGAAAACTGGGGCAATATAGAATGAACTGTACACCGGCAACGATGCAAATTGGGAAAACACAAATATAATTACTGGAGCGAAACAATATGGAATGGTACACCAGGACAGAGATAGCTGATAATTTAGTAATTTCATTAAATTCCGTCTATCAATACGCCAAGCAGGAAAAGATTAAGAAGAACGAAGACCCTTTCCGGCAGCACAGAGAAAACCGTTATCGTAAAGAATAAGTGGATGCTCTTGCTGAGGAAATGGCTAAACAACCGTGGGGCATTCGGCTATCCTTATTGGCCAAACAACTGAAGGTTCCTGTTGTTTTACCAAATAAATTAGAGAATTACTATTTTATTAGAAAATAATCTGCAGTCTGGTGTGTTGATGAATCCGAAAGTTTATGAGCTTAATGTAAATTTGTCATTGATAAAATTCGATGTTGAAGAGTATAGAGTATTATAGAGAATTGTGAATTACTATCGTAAAATTGTTGAAATACTTCAAAAACCTAGATAAAAATGTCCCACTGGCCAACCAGAGGACAGCGCTGTTGATGTGCTTTAAATCTACTCTCGATAGGGTTATTTCGGTGGAGGGGCAGATGAATTGAAGAGGAAATGCCTCCTACAATGCCAGAACGGATTAAAGCGGCTGAACTACTCGGCAAACGCTATGCAATGTGGACTGAAAAACAAAAGATTGAAGGTATTATGCCAGTGACGATCGTGAATGATCTCGATGATTAACGTCAGTCTTAAAGAAGTGGTCGGCAGCGGCTATAAGGACTTTTTGCTGGAAATGATCGATAAAGGGTTGGCAACTGACCGACCATTCTCCGGAAGTGTCGATAATTCGTGCTAACTAACCGATAGAAAAAGAAGTGATTCATAACCCTCTATAGTAATTGAAAATTTCATTGATATCACTTGCCCACGATAATAACTTTGATGGACTCACCTGTTTCATGACCAATAAATCAAAAAAACATATTCATGTAAGTTTTCTGTAAAGTTGTATTGCCCAAAACATTCCAGCATGGTACAATCAATTTCTTGTTTCATTCCCCAACATCTCAATTACTACATACTGCAGGACGCAAAATATGCAAATTGGAGGATCTGTACTATGCAGAAACACCCTGATTTTGATTTTGAATTGGAGCGTCTCGACTACACGAAGAAATACATGCGGACACTATTGGAGGTGTCACAGCGTGATGTGAAATCCTCGCAGGAGCAAATCCGGCATTCTATGGCCGACTTGGATTATTTGGATTCCAGTTTAAGCTTCATCAACATTTTGACTAACACCCGATTCTTTGAAATGGCCCGTTCTCAGAAGGAAGGGCTGGAAGCGATCCAGCAGAAGCCTTACTTTGCCCGTATTCATTTCCAGACGGAGGGGGAGAAGGATCAGTTTTTGTACATTGGCAAGACGTCGGTTTTTCATCAGGAGACACAGGAGCCGATCATCGTCGACTGGCGATCTCCGGTTGCGAATGTCTACTATGATGGCCGATTGGGTGATTTGACGTACCATGTCCGTGACGAAGAAATCAGCGGGCATCTCTTTTCTAAACGCCAGTACAAAATTGAAGAAGGCGAACTGCTCGACATTCGAGATATCGACCTCACGACAAATGATGAGTTACTGCAAGAAGCGCTTTCGGGTAAGGCGGATGTGCGGCTTACTGAGATTGTTTCCACTATTCAAGCGGAGCAGAATGAAATCATCCGCGCTAATTTGCATCAGCCAATCATCGTGCAAGGAGCGGCGGGCAGTGGGAAAACGACGATTGCCCTTCACCGAATTTCCTATTTTCTTTATACGATGACGGATTTTCCAGCGAATAAATTAATGATTTTGGCGCCAAGCAAACTGTTCATGGACTATATTGGGGATGTCTTGCCGGAGTTAGGGGTCGGCAACATCTATCAGTCCACATTTGACGAATATATTCTCCAGGCAACGGGGGTGTCCTTGAAATTAAGTGATCCCAATGGAAAGCTGGAGCGTTTGACAGCAGCTCAGTCTTCGAAAGAAGAATCGTTATTTCTTACCCGGATGAAAGGCTCATTGAAGTATCGAACGATAATGCAGCGCTACATTGAAAAATTGGAACTGGACACAGCCGCTCTGTTTGAAGATGTGTACATTGATAAATACCGGATTATGAGAGCAACGCGATTAAAACGGCTCTTCCTGGAAGATTTCCGCTACATGCCGATCGAGAAACGTCTTGATCGGATTAAACTCGTGATGCAAACCGAGGTGACCCGGAAACGGAAACAGCTTTACGCCAACTTATCCGCAAAGTATGAAGAGGCGCTCGATAAAGCGCTCTATGGTATTCGGGACGACGAAAAACGGCGTGCCCGGATTACAAGGGTAATGGAAGAGCGGGATACGAGATTGCCGGCAATCGAGAAAGAAGGGAAATCAAAAGTCGCAACTTATATGAGGCGATTTAAGAAACACCATGTAAAGCGGCTGTATCGGAGTTGGCTGACCGACAAAGAGTTGCAGGAAGAATTAGCATTTGATTGGACGCCTAAAGAACGCAATCTATTGCTCGAGGCACACCGAAAAGAAACGTGGGAGACGGAGGATTTGGCGGCTCTCTTCTATTTGCATGTCAAAATCAAAGGACTTGCGGATGAATGGAAGATGCGCGTCGTGTTTATTGACGAGGTGCAGGATTATAGCGAATTCCAACTGGCAGCTCTGCAAGAAGGACTTGGAACGGATATGTTTACAATGGTAGGCGATCTCGCGCAAGGGATTCATAGCTACCGTGCGCTGACCTCTTGGGATCCGATCCGGGACATGTTTCCGCGGGCGACTTATACGACATTGCAAAAAAGCTACCGGACGACGATTGAAATTATGGAGTTGGCTAACGAAGTATTGAAGGATATGGAAGAGGAACTGCCACTAGTCGAGCCGGTCGTCCGTCATGGCCGTGAGCCTGAATTCTATGATATGAAAGAGTTAGAAGCAGAAAGAATCCAAGCTATTTATGAGGAAATTCAGGAACGCGGACACCGATCAGTTGCTTTGATATGTAAAACAAGAAAGGAAGCGCGGGACATTTTCAACGAATTGGAGAATGCCGGCATGCACGTTCAATTGCTAGAGGAGCAGTCCGATATCGATGGTGACCGGATGCTGATCGTTCCAAGCCATTTATCAAAAGGACTAGAGTTCGATGCCGTGATTGTGGCGGCTTTCGATGAGCCATTCCGCGATCAGCCGATTGATCGGAAGCTGATTTATGTGGCGATGACCCGGCCCATGCACGAGTTGCATCTGATCACATCCGCAAGTCCGGAAATCCTGGAAAGCGTAAAAAAGACGAGTCATGTATGATAGAGGAAGAGGTCCTGCAAAGGGCCTCTTTTTTATAATCAAAAAAAATTAAACGAAAACGAAAACTTTCTTCGACAAGATTACGAATATAGTTACGAGGGCGGAAAGACTGAGGGGAAGCTTGTGGTGACGAACATGGATGAACAACGATGGATTAGGCAAATTCAGAAGAAGGCAAGCGAACCTGCGGCGGATGCGCTTGTCTCCAAATACTACAAAGAGATGTATGCGTTTCACTATAAACAGACGATGAATGTGGAGTTGTCGCTCGATTTGACGCAAGAATTATTTATCGGCGCGTTGCAGGCAATCCGCAATTATGACAGTTCCAAAGCATCCTTCCGTACATGGCTATATAAACTGGCTTCGAATCGGCTTGTCGATTACTATCGGTCGAAAAGCTACCGGTATGCGCAGTTATCACAGCCGCTTGGCGAATATGAAGTGGAAGATACCCACGATTTTTCAATATCGCTTGAGTATAAGGAGGATGTCGAGCAGGTGATTGGAATCGTTAACAGTTTGGATGCAAAACTGCAACAAATCATCCGTTTGAAATTATTTGGTGACTATACGCTTCCGGAAATTGCGGACATGGAATCCATTCCGTTATCCACAGTCAAAACGCGGTACTATGCCGCATTGAAGTTCATCCGGAAAGAAATGGAGGCAGTTCACGATGCATAAAGAAAAGTTCGAAATTCCAATGCCTGATGATGAGACCATTCAAAAACAAGTGAAGTTGATTGTCTCGCAAGGAGTACAACCAAAAGTTTCTTTTTACTCCTTCTTGCGGGAAATGATGAGCCAAGTGGGATGGCGTCATCTTTTTTCGGATCGACTTGAATTGGGATTACTCTTTTTCATTGCGCTCTCCATTAACAGTTTGCTGTTTCTATTGCCGACAGATCTGGACGTTCAAGCCATCTACGGGGCGGTATTCCTCATTTCACCACTCGTTTTCCTAAGCTTGTCCATCTATGCTTTTGTGAATAAAACAGAGAATGCGACGTACGAAGTGGAGATGGCATGCAAATACAATGTGTATCAGATTGTCGCGTTCCGTATGCTCGTGTTCAGCATTATTGCGATTGTCACCAATACCATAGCAGTCAGTCTCATTGCCATGCATTTTCCAACCGTCGAGTTTCTGCGTGCTTATATGATATCGACAACATCACTATTTTTGTTTTCTGTCCTATTCCTTTATGCCTTGATGGGGAGGCATTCAAGAAAGTATGTCATTAGCATGGTCAGTCTTTGGCTTGTCGTCAACCTATCCGTCCAAATGATGGATGCGAATTTTTATTCCGCATTTTTGACTAAGACGCCATTAATCGTATATGCGCTCGTCAACTTAGGCTGTCTTTACGGTTTTGGCAAGTCAATTAAGAGATTAGTTCATTTCAAGCAAGTGGAAGGAGTGTTATTCAGATGATTGTTGTGAAGGATGTCTGCAAACGATATGGGGATTTCACAGCACTGGAAGATATTAATTTGGAATTTACGAATGGCCTTTACGGTCTTCTCGCACCGAACGGGGCAGGGAAAACGACGTTGATCAAAATGCTGGCAACGTTAATAAGCCCCTCTTCAGGTGAAATTCAATATAACGGAGAGAATATTGTCTCCATGGATCAGCGGTATCGTGAACTGTTAGGATTTTTGCCGCAGCAATTCGGATTCTATAAAAATTACTCACCGGCTCAATATTTATTCTATTTGGCTGCCTTGAAAGGGATATCGAAACAACAAGCGCGTGTCAAAATAGACGAGTTGTTGGCAAAGGTGGCCCTTTCAGATGTGAAACATAAGAAAATGAAGAAGTTTTCAGGAGGCATGATTCAACGCGTCGGCATTGCCCAAGCTTTGTTAAACGACCCGAAAATCCTCATTTTAGATGAACCGACAGCTGGACTGGACCCGAAAGAAAGAGCACGTTTCCGGCATTTGCTTACCGACCTGGCACGTGAACGGCTTGTCATCATTTCAACTCATATTGTTTCAGATATTGAATCGATTGCCAATGAAATCATTATGATTAAAAATAAACGATTGTTGTATAAGGATTCCGTAGAACAGATTTGCGAAACACTCCGGGATGCTGTCTACGAGACGACCGTGGACTTCAGCCAGTTGGATGAGTTCAGAAAGCGATTTGTCTTATTGTCTGAAAAGCAGGAGTACGGGAAGATGATCGTCCGTTTTATCCACAAGGGTGAAAAAGAGGAAGGGTGGATCCCAGTTCATCCACAGCTAGAGGATGTATTTCTATATGAATATCAAGATGAGATGGTCGAGGGGTTATAATGCGCATTGTCTTGTTAGAGTGTAAAAAGGTCATAATGTCTCCAGTCATCATCGGATTGTTTCTCCTTTTCACCGCGTTCAATTTGCTCGTCATCTTTAATTCATCCGATCATAAAGAAGAATTGAAGATTGTGAATGAAATCATTGATACCTATGGCAGGGATATTACGCCATCCTCCTTAGAGCTGTTTAAGAAAGATATTCAAAATGATCT
Source organism: Sporosarcina sp. AD_1 (assembly GCF_057373025.1). Lineage (NCBI taxonomy): Bacteria > Bacillati > Bacillota > Bacilli > Caryophanales > Caryophanaceae > Sporosarcina > Sporosarcina sp. AD_1. The sequence continues at coordinate 541,348 of NZ_JBPVIR010000001.1, read as the reverse complement.
TCTGGAACTGGAGCAGTTGACGGGGAAGCGGTACGACAGTGTGTATGATTTTCTTGAAGGTTTGGATGTGGAAGCGTATGAACGCTATTCCGAAAAAGAAAAGACATTCATTACACAGTTGCAGCTGAAGGAAATGTATGAATCGACAGCGAGTTCCATTGACGAGAATTACGCGAAAATCGACATTGAAAAACTTGGTGAAACTTCCTTGGAAATGTATCAGATTAGCGGCCAGGCAGCAGAAACCTATTTGACGGAAAATGAGAAATTTGCCAAGCGCTTTGAAGAAATGATTCAAAACGGCGAGCATAAGCAATGGTTTTTTGCCGGGAAAGCATATTTCATGCATACTCTCTTGTTTAAAAACATTTTCTTGCAAATGACAATTGAAATCTTGTTGCTTGTCGTCCTGTCCACATCATTCATTGCGACTTATGAGTTTGAACAACGGAGCCATCTTGTCACATTCTCCACACGGAGAGGCAGGAGATTGCTGATGGATAAGCTGGGAGCTTCTTTGGCAATGGCGGTTGCTATATCAGCATTGATCCTTGGCAGTACACTCGGAGTGTTTTTCATGGTGTTTGATTACTCGCATGTGTGGGGGACATCCATAAGCAGTGCATTCAACTGGGAGTATAATTTCCCGAATGTCGCATGGTGGGATGTATCAGTCGGCCAATTTTTGCTTGCGTCCATTGGCGTGCTATTCATAGGCCTCCTGCTAATCTCTGTTCTGACATTCGCACTCTCCATCCTCATTAAGAACAGTTACGTCACGTTCTTTCTTGTTGCAGTCGGTTTTATCCTGATTTACATGCTGCCAAGTTTCATGCCAGGTTCATCCAATTGGCTATTTGTTGCCGGGTATACATTGCCGACACTGCTCATGGCAATTTCGGGTTTATTCATGGGAAGCAGCGGGTTGATTTTTTTTAAGAACTTCGAGTGGGTGACCTTATGCGTTTGGACGGCGATTACAATCATTACTCTTTTTATCTCCTATAGAAGGTTCGCAAAATTGGATATTCAATAAGGGGGGAGATCATGCGGATTTTATGGAATGAAATGAAAAAGATTTTGACATGGAAGTCGTTGTTGCTGCTTTTGATTATCAATTGCATCCTCTATTTCTTCCTCATCGATTTTTATATTAAGCATTTTCCGAATGGAAGGCCGGCACTTGATTCGTATCGGATTGGCATCGAGATGATCGAAAAGTATGGACCTTCCATGGATGATGAAGAATTCAAGGATTTTATGAAAGTTTATGAGGCAAGAGTTGAAGAAGCGGACAGATACTTGCAGGCGGAGAAAGTGGCCGTATCAGAATTAATTGACACGTATGATAAATTTAATTCCTATGATTGGGGCAACGCCTCGAAGGAAGCAGGTGAGCTCCGAGATCGACTGTTTTTCGAGGATGGTACTGATTTGTTTTGGGAACTGCAGGAAAGGAATCGCCTGATAGGTTTCTATGATGGCAAAGAAATGTATGCGAGTGATATTACGCCTGCTCAAAAACAGCGATATGAAGAATTAGCTAAAGAGGGGTTCTTCGGCACCTATCCAGAAGTCGCTATCAGCAATTTTCAAGACTATATTACAAATGTGGCGGTCGCCATCTTGTTCAGCGTCGTGGCTGTCATATCGCCGATGATCTTGGAAGATCGCACAAGACATGTAGTGCCCTTACAATATACATCGAAAAAAGGAAGAAACGTGCTTAATACCAAACTGCTTGCCGGCTTCCTATCGACTTTGCTTGTCATCACAAGCTTGCTTGTTATTTATTTGAGCTTATATTCGCTCAATGACACATCGATGTATTTCAATGTCCGAATCAACTCGTTCATTGGGAATGAATCCTGGTACAATCCGACCTTTTTACAGTACATCTTGTTTACAATAGGAGGCATCTATCTTGTTGGCATCGCCTTTGGGCTGGTCGCAATGGGCTTTTCGGCGATTGTGCCTAACACCCTGGCATTGCTTGGTGTACAGATTCCTTTCGTTGCCGGCTTTCTCATTTTCGGCTTGAACCGAATGATTACTTTTCCCATGTATATGTGGTTTCCAAAGTGGCAAATGCCAGTTTTCTACGGACTGCTATTGCTAAGCAGTGTAATTTTCGTGTGGTATGTAAATCATCGAGAGAAAAAGATGGATATTACGATATGAAGAAACGAGGGCTTCCCATCGCAGGAGGCCCTCGTTTGTATTACTTTTTATTTGAATCGGCTGGATCCTCATAAAACACACGGAACTTCGGATCCACGGTGCCGATCTTCAAGTACCTTGCCTTGTAATCTCGAAGCAAGTCGAAAAACTTTTTGCTGAGAATGAGGATAACGACCAAATTGACAAACGTCGGGATGGCGGTTGTAATGTCTGCAAAATACCAGACAATCTTGCCTGGGAGCTCATAATAAACGGCGTACAAAACCATGAGCAATCCTGGTATAGGATAGAGCCATTTGAATGCGGTCAAAGTGACTTGTTTAATGCGGGAATGCCCTTTGCCGGCAAACAGATGCCGAATGATGATTTCATAATACGTATACCAGCCAGTTGTCGTTGTTAAACCGAATAGGAAGACGGAAATGGTCAACACGATCCGTCCCACTTCACCGACACCCGATTCAAACGCAGCCAGTGTCAATGCAGCGCCATCCATGCCGGAGGACCATACGCCTGTAATAATGATCGTCAAAGAAGTCATCGTACAGATGACAATCGTATCAAGAAATACTTCCACAGCTCCCCACATGCCTTGCTTAATCGGATGATCGGTTTTCGCGGTGGAATGAATCATTGGAGAAGTACCCCAGCCTGCTTCGTTACTGTAGACGGCGCGTGATACACCGATACGGATCACCTGGGCAATTGCGGCACCCGTAAAACCGCCCACTGCCGCGGTCCCATTGAACGCGCTGTCAAAAATCAAGCCGAAAACAGGGAGGATGTCGCTGGCGTTCTTGAAAATAATAAACAGGGAGCAGAGTATATAAAAGGCGCCCATGAATGGAATGAGCAGAGCGGCAATTTCACCGATCCGTTTAATCCCTCCATAAATGATCGCGTAAATTAAAATAACGTAAATGAGTGAAGCGGGAATCATCCCCATTGAAAAGGTGGAACTGACCGCCTCGGAAACCGTATAATTTTGCAGCGTGATAATGAAGGTAATAAATATTCCGAAGCCGAAAAGAAAAGCAGGTATTTTCCAGTACTTGAATTTCTTCTCCACGCCAAGGCCTTTTTCCATGTAATATGTAGGACCGCCATATGGATTTCCTTCTTCGTCCGTGTTTCGGTAATGGACGGAGAGAGATACTTCCACCGCTTTTGTAATCATCCCTAATAAGGCCGTAACCCAGAGCCAAAAAACGGCACCCGGCCCGCCAATCGCAATCGCTGTCGCCACCCCTCCAATATTTCCTACACCGATGCTTCCGCCTACCGCTGTACTGACAGCTTGGAAAGGTGTTAAGATTCCTTTTGAGTCTTCCGGCTTGTCCTTTTTTGTGAAAAGTCTTCCAAAAGTAGATTTAAAGATATGAGGCAAGTACATAATTTGAAAAAACTTGCTCCCGATTGTAAAAAAGACACCAACAAATAAAACCGTAAAAATAAGTGGCAGGCCCCACAGCCAATCTGCCACACTCTCTAATAATTTCCCCATAAAAGCCCCTCCTTTTATAATATCTTCTTCTGTTCCCTAACTTGCTAACTTGGAAACTACAAAATTATCAAAACAGTCTAAAATGTTACTATTGAACTTAACAAACAATTTACATATTACATTTGTCCTGTGCCTTACAATGACATTAGACCAGTTATTGAGGAGGACATCAGGACATGCGAATGACAATTGGAAGGAAGTTGTGGTTTGGCTTTACAGCGATCTTGTTTTTACTACTAATCGCAGGAGGAACCGGTATATGGGGATTGACGAAAATTAATTCGGAATACGAGTTTCTTATTGAAGATAAAATACGGAAAGTTATCTTATTTGAGCAATTGCTTTCCGATCAAAATGAAGATGCCAAAAATATTAGAGGATATATTTTATATGGCGAAGATTCCTATGTGGAGAGAAGAAATGAACTGATGGTTTCCATCAAGGAGAAGCTGAAAGAACTGAATCGATTAGTCAAAACGCCAGCAGCCCGAGAATTGCTTGCGGATGTCACGGAAACCTCAAAAAGCTATGAGCAGATCAGCGAACTTATCATCTTGGATGTCCAGCAGGGAAAGATGGACAGTGCCATGAATTTGGCAAAGGAAGGTTCTTATTATCAAGAAGAAATAACGAAGAATCTCTTATTATTGATTGACCATCAAAAAAAACAGCAGGCGAATACAGAGAAGGACGTCAAGCATGTAGTACAGACGACTCGAATCGCTATCATTCTCTTTATCATCTTGTCCGTTCTAGCCAGTGCAGTAATTGCTGGTGCAATCAGTCGGTCGATTACAAAACCGGTCAGTACGTTGACTACAGCTTTTGAAAGAATGGCAACTGGCGATTTCGCAGTAGAACCGCTCAATATCCGGAGTAAAGATGAAATGAGTGTCATGGGAAATAGCTTTAATCGGATGATCAAAGATTTGCAACGAATCATTGCATCTGTCAGAAAGACTTCGACGAAATTATCAATTCAAGCGGAAGAATTATCCGCAAGCGCGGAAGAAAGTCTGGCCGCATCCGAAACCGTCACTTCGATAACGGAGCGGAATTTAAATGTGAGCGATAACCAAATCGCAACTGTCGCTGCATCCAATCAAACTATGGAACAGCTGGCGGAAGGCATTAGCCAGATTACGCAAGATAATGAACGGCTGCAAGCCACTTCCCATTATGTGAAGAACAAAGTGGAGGAAGGGGTCGGCAGTATGGAGCGCTTCCTGAGCCAGATGCAGACGATTCAACAGACTATGGAGCAATCCGCTTCCTTCATTACTGAGATGGCAAGCCATTCGTCTGAAATCAAAAAAGTAACATCCTTCATTACTGCGATTGCGGAACAGACAAATTTATTAGCGCTAAATGCCGCAATAGAAGCTGCGCGGGCAGGAGAACACGGAAAAGGATTTGCTGTCGTAGCAGAGGAAGTTCGGCAGCTGGCTGAGCAATCCAAGACATCGGCAGGAGAAATAAGCAGGATTGTAAACAGAATTACGGTTGATATGGACCAAGCAGTCAGCAGGGTGAAAGAGGGTAACAATCATCTGGGGGAAGGGCAGGAAATCGCAGGTCAAACTCAAAAATTGTTAAAACGAATCGAACAAGCAACGGAAGAGATGGAAGACAGAACAGATGCCATTTCGCTTACAATAAAGCAAACGCATCATTTAAGCGGGCAAGTCATGCAGGCATCGATTACAGTTGGAAATTGGTCGAAACAAGTTGCCGAGGAAGCCCAATCGGCAAGTGCAGCGACAGAGGAGCAGCTTTCAGCAACAGAAGAAATAACAGCGAATGCGCTGCAAGTGGCAGAGCTTGCCGATAGTCTTCAGAGGGAAGTGGAGAAATTTACTATAATGGATTGATTGGGCAATGAGTGTATGTGATGATAATACATTATAGAGAAGAATTCCATCACGCAGAGGTAACGCATCAATGGACGAGCCACTTTCTCCGTAAGGAACTTATTCTGTCAGATGGAAGCTGGAAGAGCTAGCGGTAGCGATGTGCCGTTAGTTTTTTATTTCAACAATAGGGAGGAAAAAGATATGGCACAGTTTAAATATTGTTGGGGGTTGCCTGATAAGGAATGGTTAGAAGAAATTCGACCGCTGCACCAACAGATCTTTCAAAATGCGGATGTGTTTTTTGAGAAAATGAAAGAAAGGGAACATCTGCTGACTATCATTGCGATCGAGGACGGCAGAGCGGTCGGTTATAAAGTCGGTTATGCCTTATCGGATGAGGGGTATTATAGCTGGTACGGCGGCGTGGAGGAAGCCTACCGGGAGAGAGGAATTGCCGGCAGCTTGATGGACCTCCAGCATGATTTGGTGAAGAAGGCAGGGTATCGGACGATTCAGACGAATACCCGCAACAAGTGGAGGGGGATGCTCATCTTGAACATTAAAAAGGGTTTTGACGTGAAAGAAGTGTTTATAGACGAGGAAGGGATCCGGCGGATTGTCTTACGAAAACAGCTGACTGATAACAAATTCTAATGACTAAAGTTAATAAACATCTAATTTCCTTATGAAGAGAGGGGGCGTATACTAAGGAGAGAAGCAGGGGGTATTTACATTGGATTATATTTTACTCTTTTTCATTGGTATTGCTGCGACGACAATCGGCACTTTGGCCGGAGGGGGAGGCTTGATCAGCCTACCGGCCATGCTATTATTGGGGGTGCCGATTCATTCAGCGATCGGGGCAAACAAAGTGTCCAATACGGTCAGTTCGTTTTCCAGCTTTTTCGTTCTATTGAAACATAAACGAATCTCTTTGAGGGAATCGCTTTGGATACTTCCTGTCAGCCTATTGGGGGGTGTCAGTGGAGGGGTTCTGGCGACAAGATTAACAGACCAGCAGCTTTCAATTTTTGCTATCGGTTTATTGGTGTTCGCGTTTGTGACATCCTTCATTGGCAAAGGCGATTTTTCTGGGGATAAAAAATTGACCGTCAATCGGATCAGTGTCCCTGGTCTATATGGAATTGGCATATATGATGGCTTATTTGGCCCGGGACAGGGTACATTAATGCTCTATTTGTTCGGTTATCTCGAGGTTGCCTATATTCGGGCTGTCGGGTATGTTCGGCTCGCCACGTTTTCCAGCTGTTTTGGAGCAGCCATCACGTATATTGCCGCTGGAAAAATCATCTGGCCGCTTACGATTATGCTATTGCTAGGGTCTGTCACAGGAGCGCAACTCGGTGTGCGGCTCGCTGAAAAATTAAAACCGGCCTATGTGAAGCCGATTTTGCGTATCGTAACGGTAGCTTTAATTGTTCAAATCGTATTGGATAGTATTTAGTAGCACTTACTATCGACCAATAGAATATCATGGCATCTTTTTTCAGCGCGTAAACAAAAATCATATTCATTTGTTGTGATGGTTAATAATAGGTACAGTCACTACTCCCATAAGATTTCTAGTATAGTTGATTTCCCTTCTGGCGGTCGTTCGAGATTCATTACAGATTTAAAAAAGACCTTGAAGGAATTGCCTTCAAGGCCCTTTCATAGCTGGATTCCATTAAATCCGAAAACGTACACGCTATTCCTCTTTTAATTCCGAAATAGCAACTTCCGATCGTTCTTCCAAAGACTGGCGTAAATGCACAGTGGCCGTTCGGTCATCTTCGTGCACTTTATCAATCCAGATGGAGACGCCATTGTAACTGACTTCAATATCGTCCGGAGAAGAAACGATTTGCCTTGCACGGGTGCTGTCCATAACTATCCCTCCTGTCATCGACTGTAGTATGGTACGATTATGTTTCGAAATACATCACTTGTATGGCAAGTAGATGAATCGGGTATAGGTAAACAGAAGTACAGGTTCGGAAGTTAAGGTAAAGAAGGTGAAGGCATGATCCGGACAGTAGGGGAAACGTCAGAAGGAAAGCTTTTGTTTGATTTTCAATTGGAAGATATGGCGGATCTATCTTTGGAGTGGTATTGGGTGGACTTCGATCAGCCGACAGCTGAGGAAGCTTCCTTGCTGCATTCCCATTTCCACTTCCATCCTCTGGCGATTGAAGACTGTTTAGGCCGATTGCAGCGGCCCAAGCTTGATTATTATGAAGGCTATACATTTTTTGTGTTGCATTCCATTTGCCATAATGATTTAGTGGCAGAGGAATTGAATCTTTTTCTAGGAGACAGGTTTGTCGTTACCTTTCATTTCGATCGATTGCAGGAGTTGGACAAGGCACGCGAAATGATCAGTAGAAATTCGAAAAAATGGGAACGTGGCCATGTCTATACGGCATACGAGATTATTGATAAGGTAGTCGATCAATACTTCCCCATTTTATATAATATAGAAGATCATTTGGATGAAATTGAAGATCAATTATCACCGCGTAATGTCCATTTGTCCATGGACTACGTGTTTGAAGTGCGAAGTGATCTGCTGCGTTTGCGAAGAACCATTTTTCCAATGCGGGAGCTGCTGTACCGGATGCTTGACTCAGAACGGTTGGATTTCATTCCTCAAGAGCATGCGTATTTCTCAGACATTTATGATCATCTGATCCGGCTGGGTGAAATGATTGACTCGAATAGAGAATTGACCGCCGATATTCGTGACAGTCAATTGTCGATCAATTCGAATCGGATGAATAGCATTATGACCACGCTGACTATTATTTCTTCCATTTTCATTCCGTTGACTTTCATTGCAGGAGTGTATGGAATGAATTTCGATTTTATGCCGGAATTACATTGGCGATATGGGTATCCGATTGTTCTTGTCTTCATGGCAGCCATCGGTTTTTTAATGGGCATCTGGTTCAAGTCGAAAGGTTGGCTTGGATTGGATAAATCATAAATTGAGAAAAAGCTGCATCCCGTTTTTCTGCGGGTTGCAGCTTTTTTGCGTGTCTCTAGGTAGTGAGCTCAAAATATCCGATCTCCTCATATTTAGGGGATTGATCGGGGTGGATGGTGAAAAGTGAAAATCCATCCACTTGGAACGGCACCGCTGTAAATGCTTCTCGGACAATTGGTTTTCCGGCTGCCGTTTTCAGCTTTTTTGCGATCGTAATATGCGGAGTAAAGCGGTTTGCATCTGTTCGTCCCGTTATGTTTTGGCATTGGGAATAAATCGCCTGCTGCAAGGAAGAGAGTGTTGCTGAGTCGTCCGTTCCTAAGTAGACGACGCGAGGACCTTTTGGCGAGCCGAAGTAGGCAAGATGATTAATTTCAAGCTGGAACTTTTTATGTTGCACGGACAGGGATGACAATATTTCTTTCAGTGGCGTGATATGAGAGTCGGGAAGTGCGCCGATGAAAAGAAGTGTCATATGTAAATCCTCTTCGTGTGGCAAGACTTTATACGTATCGGAAAGATGAAACTGAGTCTGAAATGATTCTGCGATCGGCCGGATTGCTGCCGGCGCTTTAATTCCAATAAAATAATGGGCGGACATCATAGAAACCTCCTTCTTCGTCAATGCCTATTATAACCGTTCCTTTTTCCAATAAACATCGGACAACTATCCACAACCCGGGCGAACGCATATAGTAAGGTAGTGGTTTGTACTACTTGAATGGAAGGGGATTTAGTGGAAAAACCGACAAATAAGAAGCTGCAACAGCTTGCTCCGTATACGGTGAACAACTATGGAACGAGGATGACGACTAATCAAGGATTGAGAATTTCCAATGATGAGGACTCCTTAAAAGCAGGTGTCCGAGGACCGACGCTGCTGGAAGACTTTCACCTTCGGGAGAAAATAACTCATTTCGACCACGAGCGGATTCCTGAGAGAGTGGTGCACGCTAGAGGATTTGCTGCACATGGTGAATTTGAATTGCATCATTCCATGAAAGAATTCTCGAAAGCGGGATTTCTCCAAAAGCCCGGATCGAAAACCCCTGTTTTCATACGTTTCTCGACAGTTGTAGGAAGTAAAGGTTCAGCGGATACCGTGAGGGACGTCAGAGGTTTCGCAATCAAGTTTTACACAGACGAAGGGAACTTTGATTTAGTCGGCAATAATATTCCGATCTTCTTTATCCAGGACGCTATTAAGTTTCCAGATCTTGTTCACGCCATCAAACCGGAACCTCATAATGAAATACCGCAAGCTTCATCGGCGCACGATACATTTTGGGACTTTGTCGCAAACAATCAAGAAACGGCCCATATGATCATGTGGCTGATGTCTGACCGGGCCATCCCAAGAAGTTTCCGCATGATGCAAGGTTTCGGTGTCCATACATTCCGGCTTGTGAATGAAGAGGGAAAAGGCAGGTTTGTAAAATTTCATTTGAAACCGGTTTTGGGTGTGCATTCTCTCGTGTGGGATGAGGCGCAGAAAATAGCAGGGAAAGATCCTGACTTTCACCGACGTGACTTATGGGAAGCAATCGAGAGAGGCAATGTCGTTGAGTATGAAATTGGCGTGCAGATGATCAATGAAGAAGATGAATTCATGTTCGGCTTTGATATTTTGGATGCGACTAAGATATGGCCAGAAGAAATTGTGCCCGTTCAAATGTTTGGCAAAATCACACTTAATCAAAATGTAGAAAACGTCTTTGCGGAAACAGAGCAAGTTGCTTTTCATTTAGGAAATGTGGTTCCAGGGATTGATTTTACAAATGATCCGTTATTGCAAGGAAGATTATTCTCCTATTTGGATACACAGCTGCTTAGGCTTGGCGGTCCCAACTTCGTTGAAATCCCGATCAACCGTCCAGTTTGTCCGTTCCATAATAATCAGCGGGATGGCTTCAGCAGGCAGCGGATCGACGTCGGTCAAGTGAGCTATCATAAGAATTCATTAGCAAACAACACACCGTCCACCTCGCCATGGGAGGAAGGCGGGTATGTCCACTACGCTGAGAAGGTAGATGGACGTGTGATTCAAGGGAGAAGTGAATCGTTCGAAGATCATTTTACACAAGCGCGCCTGTTCTGGAATAGCATGACCCCGCCTGAGAAACAACATATTATGAATGCATTCATTTTTGAAGTGAGCAAAGTAAAATCGGAAAGTGTCCGGCAACAAGTGGTCGATATGTTCGTTCATGTCGACGAAGAGCTGGCAAGGCGCCTTGCTGATGCGGTAGGTGTCAGGCAGCCGACAGGACAGCAAGTAAATGTATCGGCATCTTCTCCTGCCTTAAGCCAGGAAAACACGCCGAAATATGCATATAGCTTGAAGACGGGAATCCTCATCGGCAACGACTTCAATGGAGCGGAAGTGAAGGCAGTCGTGAAAGAACTGCTTAAATATGGAGTTGTCGTAGATATTATAAGCGACAAGCTCGGAACCGTTCGAGGGGCGGACGGAGTCGAAGCTGTCGTCAACGCAACCTTCACGACAGCGTCTCCTGTTTTGCTGGATTCCATCTATGTCGTCGGTGGCAAATCGGATGACCAACAGTCGTTCGACCGGCATATTATCGAGTATATTAATGAGACGTATAGGCATTACAAACCGATCGGTGTAGCCTCTACAGGGATAGAGCTCTTCGAAGAATCTGATGCAAAAGAGGGTCCGGGAGTCGTCTTGGATGGCCATCAGGGATTTGCAGACCGTTTTATCCACGCCATTGCCATGCAGCGATTTTGGAACCGTAAAATGTAACTGTTCTTTATGGACGGTTGTTATGCTCCCCGATGTGGTATTGTCCAGCTGTCGTTGGTAGAGATGGTAGTCCTCTGAAGAAATGCGGTGGCAGAGTGGTTTATGCGCGGCTGCCGAGTGTTTGTGCGTGCCTCCTGAGAGTAATGCGCGGCGGTCCAGTACTTATGCGTGTTAAAGCGATTCTGTTCACGAGAGCCCATGTGCCATCATCCGGGGTAAGCGGATAGTGTACGATGCAAGATTAGAGATCGATAATATCCAAACGACCATTCCATTTCAAGATGGAACGGTCGTTTTTGTGTATAATCGTAGGAAAGGAGAGATGGCAAATGATTCGTACAGTATTATTTGATTTAGACGATACACTTTTGTGGGATAAAAAAAGTATTGCAACAGCATTTGAAAACACCTGTAACTATGCGGCAGAAGTAACGGACGTCAATCCGGCGCGTTTGGAGAACTCCGTGCGGCAGACAGCCCGGGAGCTCTATTCTTCCTTTCGTACATATGATTTTACTCAGCAAATTGGCATCAATCCATTTGAAGGGCTATGGGGAACATTTGATGATCCGGGTGAAATGTTTCAATTGATGAAAGAGTGGATCCCTACTTATCAAAAGGAGGCATGGACGAAAGGTTTGTTGATGGAAGGAGTGGAAAGTGCAGAGCTTGGGGCTAAACTGGCAGAGCGTTTCCGTGAAGAACGTATTCGTTCTCCCTTTGTCTATGAGGAGACGTTTGCTGTTTTGGATCAATTAAAGGGTTCCTATGAGCTTGTTTTGATTACAAATGGTTCACCATCCTTACAGCAGCAGAAGCTGACGATTACACCGGAGCTTGCTCCTTATTTTAATCATATCGTTATTTCGGGCGCTGTCGGCAAGGGCAAGCCGGATCGTGCCATTTTCCAATACGTTTTGGATCAAATCGGCCGTACTCCAAGCGAGTGTATCATGGTTGGGGATAACCATATGACGGATATTCTTGGTGCAATCGGAATCGGAATGAAATCTGTCTGGATCAATCGTGAAGAGAAGTCGCCGCATCCTGATATTCATCCTACCTATGAAATCGATCATTTGGAAAAATTGTTTCTTATTCTGGACGAATTGAATGCAGTAACAAATTAATGATAATGGGATCGGTTGATGGGGAGAAAACAATAAAAAACACGGCATTTGGGGACACAATTCGCATATGAATTGGTGTCCCCATTTTTGTTGTTATATCAACCTTGTAACGAATAATAGCAACTAACGACTAATTGAGAAAGGAGAGAGGAATGTTTTGATATGAAACGAGTGATTATTTTTACACTGTTAAGTCTTAGTTTATTTATTTTAGGTTGTGCAAACAGTAGCACTAATAGTGATTTTATTGAAAACTACAAACTGAATAATGGTGATTATAATTCAGTTCAAGTAACAATAGATGGAGTTATGGTCTTAGAATCTAACGACAAATCAAAGATTAAAGAAATTATTAAAGAAATAAATACTAGCAAGAGAGAGAGTGCACAAGAAATAGAGTTTGAAAATCCTCCAGAAGGGCTGATTACACTAATAGGTAAAAATGAAGTGAAAATATCATTTTTTAAAGAATCTAGAAAAGCTCTTTATGGAGATTATTACATTCATACAGACTTTGAATTTCAATAAATTTATTGAGCTAACGGGTTTAGTTCAATAAGGATAGTAGAAATTATGCTAACAGCACTCAGATTCCTGAGTGCTGTGAATTGTTTTCATATGGCTATTCCACTGTTAAAAAATGTGCTAATTTACCTGCCATTTGCGATGTTAATTGCACTTTTCTCCCCATCAACTCAACCCGTTACTTAAATGGGCTCTTCTTATTTTTACAAATCAATCGCCTTTACTTCGAATATATCTTCCAACGACTCAAGTCGTTCTACTTCATCCGGTTTCACATGATTATCCACTGCCAGCATCATGATGGCGTTCCCGCCGATTGTTTGACGCCCGACTTGCATCGTGGCAATGTTAATATTTTCAGCTGCCAGTAATGTGCCAACCCGTCCGATCGCTCCTGGCTGGTCTTTATGTTTGATGAGTAGCAGATGGCCGTCGGGTACAACGTCTACCGCATAGTCTTCCACCTTGACGATTCTTGCGCCAAGACCATTCAGCAACGTGCCCGCCACTTTATGGGATGTGCCTTTTGTTTTGATTTCAATGGAAATTAAATGAAGAAATCCTTTTGTTGCTGTCGTTTTATGTTCAGTTACATGGATGCCCAGACGTTCTGCATGCAGCCTTGCATTCACCTCATTCACATGGATACCAAGATTTCGCTTCAATAAGCCTTTGACGACATTGCGTGTGAGTGGCCGCACATCATACGTAGCAAGTTCTCCTGCATACGCGATGTTCACTTCTTCAATTGCCTCGTCACATACTCTTGATAGGAATACGCCAAGCTTTTCTGCCAAGCTGTAAAATGGTTCGATCTTCGATAGCACTTCTTTTGGAACTGCAGGTAAATTCACCGGATTCTTCACAGGTTCGCCGGAAAAATAACGGAGAACGTCCTGGCTCACATCGACTGCGACACTTTCTTGAGCTTCTACCGTACTTGCCCCGAGATGAGGGGTCGCAATCACTTGTGGCAATGTCAGGAGCTTATGATCGACGAACGGCTCGGTTTCGAACACATCCAATGCGGCGCCTGCTACTTTGCCAGAAATAATGGCATCATACAATACGTCCTCATCAATGATACCGCCTCTAGCACAGTTGATCAGCTGTACTCCATCTTTCATTTTGGCAAAGGCTTTTTCGTCCAATAAATGGTGAGTTTCCTTCAATAATGGCGTATGGATCGTGATGAAATCGGCACATGCTAACACTTCATCCAATGTTCCATAGCCTATCCCTAACTTTGTCGCTCTTTCCTCTGTCAAGAATGGATCGTAGGCGATGACATTCATCCGCTGGCCTTTTGCACGATTGGCCACTTCAATGCCGATTCGTCCCAGTCCAATAATGCCAAGCGTCTTATTTTTCAGTTCCACTCCGACAAACGATTTACGATCCCAAACACCATTTTTCAAAGAGAGATAGGCCTGTGGGATATTTCGGGCGAGAGCCGACAGCATGGCGATGGTATGCTCTGCTGCGGAATTCGTATTGCCATCTGGTGCATTTACGACGATGATGCCGTTTTCGGTGGCGGCATCCAAATCGATATTGTCCACCCCGACACCAGCCCGGCCAATAATTTTCAATCGCTTTCCTGCTTCCAGCAGCTCCCTCGTCACTTGGGTCTGGCTTCGGACAATAAGCCCGTCGAAGTCTTGGATGATTTTCAATAATTCGGAAGCGGTTCGTTCAGTATCGACCACCACTTCAAATTGTTCATTTTGTCTAAGTGGCTGCAAGCCGTCCTCGCTAATCGGATCTGCAATTAAAATTCTGTATGTCATCATTTTGTTCCCCTTTCCACATAGATCTGTTGAGCAGCCGCAATACCTTTGCCCAATTCAATTTGTTTTCCTATTTTCAATAACGCAATTTCCACAAGACCGATTGCTTGGATTACATCTGCCGGAGAGCAATAGCCCATATGGCCGATCCGGAAAATTTCGCCTTTCAAATGTCCCTGGCCGCCTGCAATTGACATGCGGAAGTCATTCTTCAACACTTTCCTGAATTCCTCCGCATCGAAGTCATCCGGACGAACGGCGGTTACGGTCGGAGAGGCGTCTTGATCGGACGTCAGCAACGGAATGTGATGAACCTCAAACGCTGCTCTTGTCATGTCCATCAGTAATGAATGGCGGTTATAAACATTTTCCAATCCTTCCTGCTCCATTAGATTCAATGCCTGATTGAGTCCGAACAACAAGGAGAGCGCAGGAGTAAAAGGTGTTGTATTCTTCTCCAGGTTCGTTCGATATTTAATCAAATCAAAGTAGAAACCGCGATTCGGGTTGGCTTGAATTCGTTCGAATGCTCGCTCGCTCATTGCAACAAAAGCGAGTCCTGCAGGGAGCATGAGCGCTTTTTGGGATCCTGTCACCAAAATGTCGATGCCCCATTCATCCAATTTGGCAGGCACACCGCCAACGCAAGAAACGCCGTCCACGATGAAAAGTGCATTAGATACCGAACGAATTCCTTTAGCCAATTCATCAATTGGATTTAAAACGCCAGTCGATGTTTCGCAATAAGTTGCGAACACTGTGGAAATCTCCTTATGCCGTTCCAGGATTTGAGTGACTTCTTTTGGATCCACTGCTTTTCCCCATTCCACCTGAAGCTGATGAACTCGGATGCCATAGGCTTCGCAAATATCAACAAAGCGTGCACCGAAAGCACCGGTTACAATGACGAGCACTTCATCCAGTGGGCGCACTGCATTGACAACAGCGGCTTCAAGAGCGGCCGTACCGCTGCCTGCCAAAATGACAACGTCCTGGTTCGTGCCGAAAATAGGCTGTAGTTTTGGTTGAATCGAACGAATCAAATCAGATGTCTCGGAACTGCGGTGACCTACCATCGGTATATTCATGGCCCGTTCCACACTTGGTGGAATTGGGGTAGGTCCTGGGATACGTAAAATGGTTTGATCTGCTAACATGTCATTTTCCTCCTCGTTTTTGAAAAAATAAAAAGCCTTCCGCCCCTTACGCTGTAACGTAAAGGGGCGAAAAGCTGCTAAAGCTGAACGCGGTACCACCCTGATTCACTGTGAATAACACAGTCTCTAATGCGTAACGTGCATGAAGCGGATGAACCTACTGGTATTTCAGTCCATCGATTCCGGAGTGCTATCCTTCAAGGGAAACGCTGATTTTCACCACCCATCAGCTCTCTGAAGATTCCTGTTTGAAGCACGTATCTCCTTCACCATCTTTTTTCTATAGAATTGACAAAATAAAAAGCCTTCCACCCCCTGCAAAATTAATTGCAAGGGGCGAAAAGCTGTATTTACGCGGTGCCACCCTTGTTCACTGCCGCGAGGGCAGTCTTCGTTGCATGCGTAACGTGCATGACCGGGTGTCCCTACTGCTAAAAAGGTTCAGGTTACCTACTCGGAAGTGCTGCTAATACAATGGAACCACTGATTCTCACCACCCATCAGCTCTCTTGAGATCCCAATTTGCATCGCTTGTCTTCGTCTTCGTATCTGTGAATTAAATTAAACACATCTTACTCAAAGAAAAAAAGTTTGTCAACGTTTTTTTTCTGAACGAATAAAATCACAGTTCCCACACAATATAACATGGACACCAAAGAATTGGAGAAAACGCTAACGAAAAGAGGAGAAATAAATGGGTATTTTAAGTGGAAATCCAAAAGAAGAGCCAATGCATTATGGCGAAGTCATCGGATGTTGGGCATATGTCGGCGCGAATAAAGGTTTGATCAGCGGGTATGAGGCATTTATCAATCATGCTGGTGATGAAGAACTGAAAGAGCTATTAAGAGAATCCGTTGAGACGATGAAAGAGCAGAACAGAAAAGTGGAGGAAGTATTAAAGGAAAATGGAGTGACTCCGCCTCCAACCTTGCCGGAAAGAGCCGTTGCTAATACGGACGACATCCCCGCAGGCGCCCGTTTTTCCGATGCGGAAATTGCAGGAGCCATCTCAATCAACGTGGGTCAAGCCCTTGTATCCTGCAGCCAGGTGATCGGTCAATGTTTGCGTGAAGACATTGCCATGATGTTTGCCAAATTCCACGCGGACAAGCTGATGTTCGGCAGCAAACTGCTCCGTTTGAACAAGGAAAAAGGGTGGATTATTCCGCCGCCGCCATTACACAAGTCTGGACAATAAAAAGATGGAGCCGGGGAACTTCCCGGCTTTTTTTCGTGATTCGAAACTTCAGAAGAATATGGTAAAATGAAAAGGAAGTGATTCGAAGGGGGAATAATGATGACGGTCATAACAAAAAAAGAACAGGTCGTAGAAAATTATCACGGCACATTAGTTGCTGATCCATACCGTTGGCTGGAAAATCCGGAAAATGAAGAAGTTATACAGTGGGTGGATGAGCAAAATGAAAAAACACAAAGTTATTTGAGCACCTATCCGAATCGAAATGAAGTGAAAGAAAAACTCGTCAATGTTTGGAACTTCCCTAAATATTCCGTTCCTCGAAAAGAGGGAGAGTATTACTATTTCCATAAAAATGATGGTCTTCAAAATCAAGCAGTTTTCTATCGTACAAGCGATTTGCGATCTGAAGATTTGGAAGTCGTCCTTGATCCAAATACGATGAATGAGGAAGGGACTGCAGCTATTACCAATTTGTCGTTCACAAAGGACGGAAAGCGACTCGCTTATGGTATCTCTTTGAACGGCAGTGATTGGCAGGAAATCTATATTCGTAATTTGGAAACTGGCGAAAATGAGACGGATGTGATCAAGTGGTGCAAATTCAGCAGCATTGCTTGGAACGAAGAGGGAACCGGCTTTTATTACAACCGTTTTCCGGAACCTGGTACTGTGCCTGCTGATGAAGAAAGCTTTTATAATAAAGTATTTTGGCATGAGCTCGGGACTCCGCAGGAAGAGGATATCCTCGTTTTTGAGGATCGAGACAATAAAGAGCATTCATTCAACCCGTCTTTCTCGGACGACTATCGATACCTAATCCTGAATGTCTGGAAAGGAACGGAAAATAAGAGCCGTATTTATTATAAAAAGCTGGATGAGGATGGAGACTTCGTCAAATTGCTCGCCAATGATGACGCTCGGTATGATTTCCTTGGTAATGACGGAACAAAATTTTATTTCGTTACCAATCTGGATGCGCCGAAGGAAAAAATTATCGCCATTGATGTGGAACAGCCAGCGAAGGAAAACTGGGTCGATGTCCTTCCGGAACAAGAGGATGTTCTAAATTTTGCGGATATCATCCATGATCAATTCATCGTTTGCTATTTGCACAATGCGCATTATAAGCTGAAAGTATTCCACAAAGACGGCAGCCTGGACAAAGAGATTCCCTTGCCAAACTTTGTTTCAATCTCTGGTGTGCAGGGCAAGCGGAAGGATAATGTCATGTATATTGGCTACACATCCTATCTCGCGCCTTCAACTGTTTCGCGCTATGATTTTACAACTGGGGCATTGGATCCGGTATTCGGACAAACTTCCCAGTTTGACACAGAGAATTTTGAAACGACACAAGTATTCTATGAATCAAAAGACGGGACAAAAGTTCCTATGTTCCTGACCCACCGAAAAGGCTTGGAATTGAACGGCCAAAACCCGGTACTGCTCTACGGTTATGGAGGTTTCAATGTCAGTTTGACGCCAGCCTTCTCTCCAGCTCAGCGCATGTGGATCGAGCAAGGTGGCGTATATGCAGTAGCCAATCTGCGTGGCGGCGGGGAATTCGGAGAAGAATGGTACAAGGCTGGAACACTGGAGCGGAAGCAAAATGTGTTTGACGACTTCATTTCGGCTGCGGAATGGCTAATTTCCAGCGGCTATACATCGGTCAGCAAACTGGCTATCATGGGTGGAAGCAACGGCGGCCTTCTTGTAGCTGCATGCATTACACAGCGTCCAGATCTGTACGGTGCGGCTATTTGCCAAGTCCCTGTCATCGACATGCTCCGCTATCATAAGTTCACGGTGGGCCGCTATTGGGTGACGGATTATGGCAATGCTGAGGAAAGTGCGGAACAATTCGAGTACATGTACAAGTATTCGCCGCTGCATAATGTGAAAGAAGGCACGGAATATCCACCGACCTTAATCACAACTGCAGATACCGACGATCGCGTTGTGCCGTTGCATGCGAAGAAGTTCGCTGCCACGCTGCAAGAAGCCCAGCAAGGCGACAATCCGATTTTGCTGCGAGTGGAAAAAAACGCAGGGCATGGTCTTGGCAAGCCGACTGCGAAAATCATTGAAGAACAGACAGATGTCTTTTCTTTCCTTTTTAAAACTTTAGAAGTCTGAACAAAATAATAAAAAGCGACGGGATATGCAACTCCGTCGCTTTTTTACTGCTTTTTATTAAAATGCTGTCACTTTTGCCGATCTTGCCGTTCCCAGAGGCTCAGAGAGGGATACGGATCGAATGCCCATTCAGTCCGTCCATTGTATTTATAGACTCCATAATGCAAGTGGGGCGGGAATTTTCCAGATGTTCCTTCTTTCCCGTATCCGGAACTCCCGACGAAACCGATTACCGTTCCCGGTTCCACTACATCTCCTTCTTTTATTTCCTTATTGAAGTAAGCTAAGTGGGCATAATAATGATACGTATTGTGATTGTCACGGATACCGATCCGCCATCCGCCATAATTATTCCAGCCCATCACTTCTATGACTCCGTAAGAAGCAGACATGACTGGCGTGCTATAGCCGGCAAAAATATCGGTTCCTTCGTGAATGCGGCGTCCACCCCATCCCCGGCTGGCACCCCATGTGCTCCGGTACGTATAATTATATCCTTTTGGAATAGGGAACCGATGTTCATCAAGCTCGATGGTTTCAAAACGGGAATACAAGGTGGCGATCGCCATAATTTGATTGACCGTCGTTTCTTGTTCATACAATTGTTCCAACGCTATTTTGAAGTCATCTTTGGAGGATCCATATACGCTCAGCACTGAATGGAGAGTGAGCAGCAAATCATCTGGGTTGGATTTATCGGCTACCCCGTCACCATCTCCATCCATCCCTATTCCGTCGAAATACGTGATGGATTCGATTGAGTTATTTTGGGCATCCGGATTAACCGCTCCGATCCAGTCCTCATCAGTAAAGCGCAGTGCAAGCGGACCGTCATTTTTCTCAATATCCTTCCGTACTTGTTGAATATTCCGTTCGTATTGATCGATGGCCGCTAAATAATACCAAGGGACCAATTCGTCGGAATAGCGCAAATATAGATCCATCCGTTCGCTAGGTGACAGTTCAACTTGATCGTTTGCCATAATTTTTTGCTTTTGCAAGGCAAAAATGCTCATGAAAACAAATAATCCAATAAAAGCACGACGCATTTACACAAATCCTCCTTTGCCTTGTTAGCGTTCCCGCTTTTCCCTGAACCATGTATGTACTATTGAACAATAATTCTCTCAATAATCACTTGTTTTAAGATAATAAATAAATTACAATATAATAAAATCGGGCAGGGAGGTGACTTGTTATGAAAGTGTTCGATTTACATTCGGATTTATTCACGGATATTGCCATGCGGAGGAGTCAGGGAGAACGTCGTGTATTTGATCGCCTACATTATCCGAAATTGAAAAAGGGACATGTCGATTCAGTTTTGTGCGTCATTTGGGTGGAACGTGAATTTCGTAAAACGCCCCTTGCGCGCTTTCGATTCCTATATGACCATGTAATGGCGGACTTGGCGGAATCTGAACATGCAGCCGTTTGCAGGACAGTCCACGAGATGGAAAACAACAGAGACACAGATCAAGTGAAGGTGTATTTAGGACTGGAGGGTCTCACATTCATGGAGGCATGGGAAGGCGCATCCATGGAAGAGAGAGTAACCAATGCCTTTCATGAATTGGATCAGGAAGGTTTTCATCATGCCATCCTCGCTTGGAACGAGCATAATTTTCTTGCCAGTGGAACAGGTGCGGACAACGGGCATGATCCGAAGGGACTTTCGCCAGATGGTATAGCAGCCGTTAAAGAAATGGAACGGTTGAACTGGTTGATTGATGTCTCCCATATGGATGAAAAGTCGTTCTGGGACATGGAGCGTCACGTCAACGGAACTCTGATTGCTTCGCATAGCAATGCCAGGTCGATTTGTGATCACGAACGCAATTTGACTGATAACCAATTGAAAGCGATTGCACAAAAACAAGGCCTTATCGGTCTGAACGCTCATTATGAATTTATTGATCCCGAAAAACCGTCCCTTGACCGGCTTGTCGATCATGCGGTGTATATCTCCGATTTGGTCGGCACAGAACACTTGGCATTTGGTTTCGATTTTCTGGATTTTTTAGCACCTTATGACACGACAGTGGGAGCTGGAGGGAAAACAGCCGGATTCGAATCTGCTCTGCAAGTGCCGGATTTATTGGATCGAATGGCGCAAAGGGGATTTACCCAGCAGGAGATCGAGCGCATCAGCTTTGGTAATGCAATGGAAGTAATGAAGCGGCATATGACGAAGTAAGAATAGAAAAGGGGAAATAACCGTGGAGAATACACTTATCAAGTCAGATGATTTGATTACGTTATGGGGTATTATTGTCGTTTGGGCGGCAGTAAGTATTTATTTGGAACAACGATTTACGTGGGCAAGCAAAGTGTCCGGCGCTATCATCGCATTAGTCGGGGCAATCATCCTGTCTAATACGGGTGTAATCCCGACAGATTCACCGGTGTATGATTCCATTTGGGCATTTATTATTCCGCTGGCCATTCCGCTATTATTGTTTCACGTGAACTTTAAGAAGATTTGGCAGGAAAGCGGACGGATGCTGATCATTTTCCTGATCAGCTCCATCGGTACCGTTGCAGGAACAATCATCAGCTTCTTCCTCTTGAAGGACCATATTCCGTATTTAGATAAAATCGGAGGCATGATGAGTGCATCCTACGTTGGAGGCGGTGTCAACTTTGCCGCAATGGCCGGTAAATTTGAAACGCCAGGGGAAATGGTTTCCGCCACGATTGTCGCAGACAATCTGATGATGGCACTATATTTTGTCGTTCTAATGATCATTCCCACGATGGCGTTTTTCAGAAAACGCTATTCAACTCCGCATGTGCTGGAAGTTGAAAAACAAAGCGGCGAACAAGATGGTAAGACACTGGCAGAAAACTTCTGGTCGAGAAAAGATATTTCACTGAAAGACATGGCTTTATCCATCGGGTCTGCATTCTTTCTCGTTATCATTGCATTTAAACTGGCGGCTTTCCTGGATGGCATTATCCCGTCTGGAGAAGATGTATCATTCTTCTATAATTTATTGAATGGATTGTTCGGAGATAAATATTTGATCCTGACAACAATCACGTTCATCGCTCTAGCGCTGTTCCCGAAATATTTTGAAGGAATCAATGGCAGTCAGGAAATGGGTACGTTGCTCATTTACCTATTCTTTGTTGTCATCGGTGTACCGGCTTCTATTCCGTTGATCATACAAAATGCACCACTATTGCTTGTGTTCGTAGCCATTATTGTAATTGTAAACATGCTTGTTTCTTTAACAGCAGGCAAGCTTTTGAAATACGATTTAGAAGATATCCTGCTTGTGAGCAATGCAAATATCGGCGGACCGACAACTGCGGCTGCCATGGCCATCGCAAAAGGATGGAAAAACCTGATTGGACCGATTCTTGTCGTCGGTACCATCGGTTATATTATCGGAAACTACATCGGAACGACGTTAGGTTTGTGGTTTGCCACAATGATGTAATAGCAGAAGGACCCGTTAGCGACTAACGGGTTTTTCAATTTATCGCAAAATATGGTATGATGGCGAAAATGTAATAGAAGAGGCGGTACTATGTTTGATGGACTGAAAATCAAAACATTGCGCACTGAGCAGCAGCTGTCCTTAAAAGAGTTGGCTGCAAAGTCAGGTGTCAGCATCAGTATGATCAGCCAAATCGAAAGAGGCAACACAGACCCGACGTTGACTACGCTCTATAAATTGTGCAAAGGCTTGGATGTTTCCATTTCCACGTTGTTGGGAACGGATGAACAAACGACACAAATTGTAAGGAAAGAGGAAAGAAAGACGGTTGATTTTCCTCAATCCAATTCAAAGTATCATTTATTGACCCCTATTAATGAAGGTTCTATTGAAATGATCTTAATTCAAATGGAACCTGGACAACAGGATCAGCAATTGGTGGAGCATGCAGGGGAAGAATGCGGATTTATCCTGTCTGGTGAAATGACCATTGTCCTTGGGGAAGAGGAATACATTTTGCGGGAAGGGGACAGCATCCGTTTCAAGAGTGCGACGCCCCATCGTTTTGTAAATCATACTGATCGAGTCGCGACTTCCATTTGGGCCATGACGGGAAGGGTGCTATGAAGCATCGGACGTAGGAAGTCATCTTGACCCGTGATATACTGATACGTATAACGATACATACAATAAAAGGAGTGCAGCGATAATGGAGAAACTGCAGTCGAAAGAACAATTTGAGCAACTCAAAAATGGAGAACGGACCATCTTTATGTTTTCAGCAGACTGGTGTCCGGATTGCCGAGTAATCGAACCGATTTTGCCGGGCTTAGAGGCGGATTTCCCGGAATATGAATTTATCTATGTAGATCGGGATGAATTTATCGATATTTGCCAAGAGATGGATATCTTCGGGATTCCGAGTTTCATCGGATTCCATGAAGGCCAGGAAGTAGGGCGTTTCGTCAGCAAAGACCGGAAAACCCGCGACGAGATTGAGAAATTCATCAATAGCCTTTCAGCCTAATACCATGAGGGGGCTGAAAAAGTCCACCATATCATACTGGCGAGTTTAGGATGCAATAGCATACCTAAGCTCTTTTTTTAGGTAACGTGCAACGCAATCATTCTGCAAAGGGAAAAGGGATATGCCATTGGCACACCCCTCCATATCCCCTATGTCTGCTTTTAGTCGTTAAGAAAAGCATAGAGCCGTTCAGGGTAATCCGTAAAAATAGCTTGGACACCGGCCTGCTGCAGTAGACTTGCATAGTTCTCCTCGTTTACGGTATACGCTCTTACGGGAATGCCGGCTTCATAAACTTCCCGATAGGATGGCCGGATAGCAGTAGGAAACAATAAATGGTATGCATCAGCTGGGATGTTCTTCAAGTACTCGAGCGGCTGAACGAGCACTTCCATAGTGAGCGCACCCGTTTCAATATGCGGAGCGAGCCGTTTCGCTTCTTGAATGGCACTGTGATCAAAAGAGGATAGGACGACTCTTGATTCCAATTTATGCGCCTTAATGAGCTCCAAAACCTTTGCGGTCATACCCTCATAAGGAAAGATATCAGATTTTAATTCAATGTTTACATGATGATGTGTGGATTGAAAGAGATGAAGCACTTCTTCTAGTGTTGGAATCTTCTCTCCTTCGAAGTCAGGTGAAAACCAACTGCCGAAATCATACTCTAGTAATTGAGCGAGCGTCAGATCCTTGATATAGCCTGAACCGTTTGACGTACGGTCAATCGTCTCATCATGAATAACGACAAGCTCTCCGTCCTTCGTCAAGTGAACATCGAATTCGACTCCGTGAACGGGGAGCCGGGCAGCCTCTTGGAATGCTGCTAGTGTATTTTCGGGGAAAGTGCCGGACGCTCCCCGGTGTGCATAAATCAACATGGACATCCCTCCAAATTTTCTGATGAATTAACTATATCATGAACAAGGAAAAAGACTGTCCATCGGCAATGATGAAACAGTCTTTTTAAAATGGCAAATAGAATACTAGTAAGGAAATTGGCCATTCTTCGGTATCTTCCGTTCTAGGCTGCTGGTTGTCTGGCCACTGTGAATAAAAGTGGATGATGCCGTTTGCTCACGTTACCAATCCCTGTTTTCCTTAATCTCTTTCATTAATATTTCCGCGCCTTGGGGACTGATATACATGCCATTGGAAAGCCGTTTATTTTCTGAAGAGATGATGCCTGTAACAACACATGCTTCATCCACCACGTATTTTCGCAAAATGATCATATCATCATCAACGAATATTTCCATTGGAGCGCCCTTTTCCAACTGTAATGTATTTCTCAATTCTTTTGGAATGACAATTCGTCCTAAATGGTCTACTTTTCTAACAATACCTAAACTACGCATGTTGAATATCCTCCTTTAGTGAATTATCCTATTAATTACGAGTATACCAGTAATTTTGAAGAAAACCAAAAATATGAATATACTCTTCTGCCATTTCCTTATTTACTACTATTCCTTAAATCATTCATTTAAAACTTTCCAGAGGCTTTATTTCTGGTAAAATAATTAAGGCTGTTATGGAAAGGAGGCAGGAAGATGTCAAATCGTTATGTAAAATCGACGTTTTTCGACTATCTATTAATCATTTTGGGCGCTTCGCTTGTCGGATTGTCCTTTAATATCTTTTTATTGCCTTCGCGCATTGCGGCAGGGGGCATATCAGGTGTCAGCACGATCTTATATGAGTTGTTTGGTTTCAATCCCGCGTATGTCCAGTGGATTATCAATATCCCGTTAATCATTTTAGGTTTGCTGCTCGCAGGCAAAGAGTTCAGCACCAAAACGCTAGTCGGTACTTTTTTTGTCCCGTTTGTCATCTGGCTGACGGGTGGCATTGAACTTTCGGTTGATAACCCGCTGCTCAGTTCGATCTATGGAGGAATTCTTCTAGGGATCGGCTTAGGCATTGTCTATCGTGGGAATGGTTCAACAGGAGGCACAGCGTTAATCGCCCAATTGCTCAAGAAATACACAGGGATTTCAAGCGGATTTTCACAGCTTATCGTTGACGGGGTTGTCGTAATTACTTCCGCTTTCGTTTTCAACTTTGAACTGGCGTTATATGCTTTAATGTCGATTTATGTGACCAGCAAAGTAATCGACTTCGTTCAGCTTCAGACGTCGCCAACCAAATTGGTCCTTATAATTACGGAAAATGAGAAAAAGGTGCAGGAAATCATACAAAATGAAATCGACCGAGGATTGACGAAAGTTAAATCGACCGGAGGATTTTCAGATAATGAAAAAACAATGATTTTCTGTGTGGTCGAGCAATCGGAAGCTGTGTACTTGAAAAAGCTGTTGCAGACGGCAGAGCCTTCTTCGTTCGTCATTTTCTTAAATGCATCGGAAATACTCGGACTTGGGTTTTCAAAAGCGAAGAGATACCAGTGAGTGACCGCTAGTTGTGAGGTTCATTTTCATGAATTAGCAAATGAAAGGTTTGCCGACTTTTTAAACAGATTGACTTTATTGCGATTGTGGAAAGTGCTGACCATGAAAGTTTAAGAAAAATTTTAAAAAACTTTAGGCAAACTGTCTGAAAAGTGATATACTACTCCGTAATAGAATAATTCTTATCAAGAGAAGCTGAGGGATTTGGCCCGATGAAGCTTCAGCAACCTCTGCGTATGCAGGAAGGTGCTACCTCCAACAAGAAGTTCAACTTGATCTTTTTCGCATCGTTAGTAAAACGTCAGTGAAAAAGCTGTGCATGTCATTCGCGGAATGGCCCTGCCGGATTCAAGTTGATGCCTCGGTGATTGGATGTTTGGAATTCAGGATGCAGTTACAAACCGCCTTAAGCGGATGAATGCATGCGAAGAATCCGAACATCTGGAATACCGTGGGTACTTGATTCTTGAGAGATAAGAACGACCGGAAAATTCAAGCCTCGTTCCTATTTCTTTAGGAACGGGGGTTTTTTATTTGAATTGCCACGACAGAAGAGGGGGAGATTGTATGCCAATTAACATACCGAAACATTTACCGGCAGGCGAGCTATTGAAAGAAGAGAAAATATTCATCATGGAGGAGGATCGTGCGACCACGCAAGATATTCGGCCACTAAATATCATCATTTTGAATTTAATGCCAGAGAAAGAACGGACAGAGCTCCAATTATTACGGTTGCTTGGGAATACACCATTGCAAGTAAATGTGAATTTCCTAAATACCGCTACATATGAATCAAAAAATGTGAGTAAAAATCATTTGGAAGAGTTTTACACGACATTTGAACATATTAAACATCGCCGATTCGATGGAATGATTATTACGGGTGCACCGATCGAGCATATGCCTTTTGAAGAGGTCATTTATTGGGAAGAACTGAAGCAGATTATGGATTGGTCCAAAACGAATGTCACGTCTGTTTTGCACATTTGCTGGGGGGCGCAAGCAGCACTGTATCATCATTATGGCATTGATAAATATGATTTGCCGAAGAAATTGTCCGGTGTTTACAGCCATAGTTTGACGGATTCGACCGTGAAGCTTGCAAGGGGCTTTAACGATATTTTTGCAGCACCGCACTCAAGATATACATCCGTATCCGTTGAGGAAATTGAACAGGATCCTCGACTCCAACTGCTCGCTGTGTCTGAAGATGCCGGAGCATTTATCGTGTTATCCAAAGATGAAAAGCATATTATGGTTACTGGCCATTTGGAATATGATGCGACGACGTTGGCAGAAGAATATGAGCGTGATGTCCAAAAAGGTTTGGATATCGATGTTCCTGCCAATTATTTTCCGAACGATGATCCGGCCAAGCAGCCGATGAACACATGGCGTTCCCATACACATCTGCTGTTCTCAAACTGGCTGAACTATTATGTTTATCAAGAAACACCATTTGTATGGGAATAAAGCTTTACAGAGAAAAAAGGCGCATTTCTTTAAGGAGATGACGCCTTTTTTCGTTACCCTCCTAAACGAAACCATCCGTATAATTATCAGATGGTAGTGGCACACTCGTATAATGGAGGTGCTGCGTTTTGAATATGAATGAATTTCTTGAATTTGATTTTTGGGAAATGACGATGCGAACATTAGCGTCCTTTATCGTGCTGCTTCTGCTTGCACGTTTAATGGGTAAAAAGCAAATTTCCCAGCTGACTTTTTTCCACTACGTAACAGGCATCACGATTGGTTCGATTGCTGCTGCCATTGCCAGTGAATCCGAAACCCCCTATTTCAATGGATTGTATGCGATGATTTTATGGGCTTTTTTAACTTATTTGATGAATTTCTTAGCATTGAAGTCGAAAAAAGCGAGAATTTTACTCGACGATACGCCGACAATCATTATGCATAAAGGGAAATTGAATGAAGACGCAATGAAGAAGTCGCGCCTGCACTTGAACGATTTGAATATGATGCTGCGAGAGCAGGGGATTTTCTCCATTAAAGACGTGGAATATGCCATATTAGAGACGAACGGGCAGTTAAGTGTAATGAAAAAGGCTGGCCAAGAACCGGCGACCAAAAAAGATGTAAAAGCACCGTCTCCAGAACCGAAATTTGTGCCAACTGAAATTATTTCAGATGGGAAAATTGTTTCCAAAAACTTGACAGAGCTCGGACTGACGGAGGAATGGCTGTACGATCAATTGAAAGCACAAGGAATTGGCAAGGCCGATCAGGTTTTTTATGCGGAAGTCCAGACTGACGGAAGTTTGCATATCGATCAACGCTCCTAAGAACCCCAATTCCGTAGCTCGATAAATTCGATTATTATTGATTGTTGTCATGAATTATTTTGTGCAAAATGGTTGAATCCAATCTTCCATGCAAGCCTTTTTCTCAGGCTGTCTTGGAGGATTGGATGTTTTTACATAATCAAGGCAGCAAACGCGGTAATTGGATGGATATAGCTCACCACTTGCTTTTTACTGTATATGTAGTAAAATGAATGACAGTCATTCAGTTGGAGGGAGATAAATGGCTCAAAATAAAAAAGAGATGATTGTACGGGCAGCAATTGAAGTTTTCCGCAATAAGGGAATCGAAAAAACCAAAATATCGGATATCGTACAAGTAGCTGGGGTCGCCCAAGGAACTTTTTATTTATACTTTCCGTCTAAGCTGTCGCTCATGCCTGCGATTGCCGAAGTGATGGTTGAAAAGACGATGGAAATCTTGCGGTCGGCTGTATCGGAAAAAGCTTCTTTTTCGGATCAAATGCAACAGTTCGTTGAAGCCATCTTTAAAATCAATGAAGAATACCATGAGATTCAGGCCCTTATATATTCCGGACTGGCATCAACAGAGCATCTAAAGGAATGGGAAGCTGTTTATGAACCCATCTATGTATGGCTAAGTGAAAAACTTGATAAAGCGAAGGACTCTGGAGAGATCCGTAATTCAATTCGATCTGCCCATACTGCGAAATTAATTATTGGACTTGTCGAATCCGCAGCGGAACAGATTTATCTTTATGATTCACAAGCGGAAAATATGGCGGATACGCAAAAGAAGGAAGTTAAGGAATTCCTCAAACATGCCTTGCAGATGGAATGAAATTGATTGTATCCTCCTCCAAGGCTAATTACGCAATAAAATGACTGATAGTCAGTCAGTTAGGAGACAACAATGAACAAATCATGGCTATATGTAGCAATGACCAGTTTCTTTGAATTGGTCTGGATTTACGGTTTTAATGTGGCAAGCGTTTGGTGGCACTGGATCCCAATTGTATTTTTCATTTTTGTTGATTTTTACTATTTATCGAAGGCTTGTGAGAATTTGCCGACAGGTACAGTGTACGCAGTATTTGCGGCGGTCGGTACAATCGGCACCGCCTTGATGGACGTCTTTCTTTTCGGTGAAACATTGAGCGGCGGAAAAATCTTCTTTATCGCCATTCTTGTGGCGGGAGTAATTGGATTGAAGATAGCAGATGGAATCGAAGAGAAAAAAGCAGTTGGCGAGGTGAAATAATGGGCTGGTTATTTGTAACTTTAGCTGCAATCAGTGAATTTGTCGGCGTAATTTATTTAAAAAAATATAGTGAGAAGAAGAGTCTGAGCCGAGGACTGCTTTATATGGCTGGATTCGGAGCAGCATTTCTCTTCTTGTATTATTCATTTAACTATTTACAAGTGAGCACGGCTTACGCAGTATGGATCGGTGTAGGGACTGCGGGAGCTGTACTCATCAATATGATGTTCTTTAATGAGTCCAAAAGCCCCGGAAGGATTTTCAGTGTATTGCTGATTGTCATTGGAGTTGTTGGAATCAAAGCATTGTCATGAAAGAGGGTTGTGGGAAATCTATCGTATGATTTCCCACTTCTTCTCTAAAGCCACAGCTTCCAGTTTTGCATCTGGCCGGACAGCGACCGGATTTCCGACGGATTGAAGGACAGGCAAATCGGAATAGCTGTCCCCATACGCATAGCTTTTCGACCAATCGACATCCTTATCAGCAAGGCAAGATAATATCTTCTCCGTTTTACGATCCCCTTGAATATGATAAATCGCCCGGCTCGAATCAACGATTTCATTATTAAATGGAACATCAGTGCCGATGATCTGATCAAATTGAAATTCACTGGTCACTTCATGAAGAAACGGTGTGTAAGCGCCAGATACAAGCATTGTGTAATCCCCATTTTTGCGGTGTTCCCGATAACGCTCAACAACGTTCTCATTAAAATCTTTTTGAATAGCTGGTTTCATTTCTTGAAAATACTTGTGTATCTCTTCTCTAGATAATTCTTTCAGTGCATTTAAATAGATTTGCATAGACCGTTCTTTCATTTTGGATTCAGGGAGCAGTTTTAATTTATAGCTGATATACGGCTTAAGAATGGTGCGGAAAAATGGTTTATACAAAGGGTTGTAGGTCGGGTGGCTTTTTAACTGATCCATCAAGAGCTGGAATGTTTCATTTGCATAAAATGTTCCGTCAAAGTCAAAAATAGCGATTCGCATATGAGGCTCCTTCGGCAATTGCTGCCAAGTTTCTTTTCTACCGATCATACAGTGTTTGTGTTGGAGAAGCAATTCAAGGATAATATAAAGGACTAAAGGAGGTTCCACATGCAGAAAAAAGGACCAAGGAAAGCACAAACAGCAAGTCCCCATACATCTGTTTTTCAAGTGAAGCAAACGCAGGAACTATTGCCGTTTTTATTGGAAGTCTTATCGAAAAACAGCCGAAACTCAGTAAAGTCCATATTGTCTAGAGGGCAGGCAAGTGTAGATGGTGTCGTAATTACAAGACATGATCACCCATTGCAACCGGGACAAACTGTCGAGATTGTGAAAAATAGAGCAGCCAAAGGAGAAAGTGAACTGGAAGGGATTTCAATTCTTTTCGAAGATGACGACCTGCTTGTCATCGATAAAGAGGCGGGCCTGCTTTCGGTATCAGCTAAGGATAAAAAGGAAATGACAGCTTTTAGCCAAGCTGCCAGCTATGTTAGAAAAATGAATCCGAAAAGTAGGATCTTTGTGGTCCACCGTCTGGATCGGGATACTTCCGGTGTATTGGTTTTCGCGAAAAATGAAAAGATGAAACAGGACTTACAAAACAATTGGAATGAGCTTGTCCGCAGAAGGGAATACACAGCCCTTGTGGAGGGAAAGGTAAAGAAGGAGGAAGGAACGATCAAATCGTGGCTAAAGGAAACGAAGACGTTCAAAATCTACTCCAGTCCAGTCGATAATGGCGGGCAGCTCGCCATCACTCATTATCGTAAAGTCCGTTCGGCCCAACAATTCACTCTGCTGGAGGTGTTGCTTGAAACGGGCCGTAAAAATCAAATTCGTGTTCATATGGAGGAGATCGGGCATCCCATTGTTGGAGACCGGAAATACGGTTCAACAGTTAACCCGATTAAACGGCTCGGTCTTCATGCCTCTGCATTGGAAGTAATTCATCCGAAAACCGGCAAAGTGATGAGGTTTGAATCAGAAGTGCCTGCAGTGTTTTTCAGGAAAGTAAAATAAAAATAGCAGAACAGGTGCCTAATGGAGGGCACCTGTTTCAGACTGTACACAAAAGGGTTAGAAATCAAAATGATTTCCAACCCTTTTGTACTTAGTAATCTATTAATGAGAAAAATGCCGCAGATTTCCGTTCCGGGCGGGCTTGCCCTAGCCTCCTCGTGACTATGGTTCTATTCTTCTAGCGGCGCTGAAAGCGATAATCCCCTCCATGAGAAGCATAGATACTTGACTTCCCACGAATTCATCACCCGCTCCCAGCAATTATCATTCCAGATTCATCATATTTATATTTCGCACTTTAATCAGGTGTATTAATAAGTATATTTTACTAAATATTTATGCTATATAATCTATATTGACTTTTGGGCGTACTGTAACATACATCGAATTTTATTGAATATAGATTAACTGTTTATTAGTTAACTATAAGAAAGGAGTGTTCCGAGATCAAAAAAATAATTGTTGTGTTATTAATTATTTTAGCGGGTTGTAGTAGATTTTCTTCGTTTAATACTTTTAATCAAGCTCAAGGGAAAGTTACTGTCGATAATAAGGAATTCACAATGGTGATAGCTGATTTTGAATGGAAAGAAAGGAACATAGAGGCGAAAAAAATTAATAGTACAGATATAAATGACTTAGCTGATGAGTTTAAAACATTACAAGTTAAAAAAGGCGATAAATTAAAAATCGAGATTGAAAATAACCCTTCTTCTATAATCCTAAACGAATGGAACGAAGATAATATAAGTAACGTGGTTGAATTTAATGATAATAAAATTATCCTCCCATCAAAAGAAGGATATTATATTTATGAAGTTATTGTAGAATGGCACAACAATGGAAAAGCAACTTATGTTTTTGATATCAATATAAATTGAAATGTATTTTCACTGGGCATGATAGATTTACTATGGCAATGTTTTTGAACAAACAGACCAGACTTTAGACAAACTCGGCCGCAAAATCACCTGTTGCGGAAATGGTGCGGAGGGGCGATCGACCTTTCTTTCATCTAAATTCTACGGTTGGGCGTCCCGGTATCGACCCTGTGCTGATCAAAATGACAGTCATTCAATATATACTCGGAATTCGCTCCATGCGACAAACCATCGAAGAAATAAAAACGATAGTGGCATACTGCTGGTTCAATAAAATAAAAGGATAGGAAATCTTGACGATTTCCTATCCTTTTGTGTACAGGTGCCCAATTGAGGGCACTTGTCTTCAATTATTGAAGATTTGCATTATTATGATTACCCATTTGAACTTGGGTTGGAGCATAAGCATTTAAAATGGCCTGCATATCCTGCTGTGCCAGCTGAGGGACTTGGTAGTAATGATGTTTGTTTTGATAAATGGCAAGCTCATAAGCCATTTCTATGCAGTTTGGAACAGAGTCCGCAAGCACACGGCGCACGACTGGATTTGTTGTTTCCAGTGCAGCCACTGTCTTATGGGAAGCAGATGCTTTTGCGGATGCAAGCAAAAAGCCAGAAATGATTTCATCAGTGATTTCATTTGCGGATTGAATCGGCTTTTTCGGCTGGGACTGCTTCATGCCGTAAATGTAATCGTTGCCTTGTTTCATTTTGTAGCTCTGGGTTGGATGGGATGGATCCTGCCCCGTTTTAAAACATTCCACCGTAATATTGTATTCATCCTGCATGAAACGCAATTGGCGATCCAAAATATCGAGAAGTTCCGGATCTTTAACGTGGGGACGCAGCAATACTGCCTGATTCATGGCTCCTACAGCGGCGTTGAGCACTTCGTGGACATCGAATAATTCATGTCCGCCGTGATTCATCTTTGGGGGCACCTGTCCTGTGTGCATATTTTGGTGTGTTTGGCCAAATGGATTTTGTGTCAAAGGTATTCCTCCTCCTTTATGATGTGCAATCAGGAGTAGTATGGTATCCGCAAACAGAGTTATGCATGGGAAAATGAGAAGATCGTGCGGTTCATGTCATATTCATCTGTCCTTAAAAATATAGTGAAGAAGATGTTCATACGTATGAGGAAAGGCGGATGATGGATGTGCAAATCCACGTGGTGCAAAAAGGACAAACTTTATATGGTATTGGTCAAGCCTACGGAGTCTCTTACGAGAAGATAGCAGCTGCGAATGAACTGTCCGATCCCTCCAGAATTGTTGTGGGGCAAGCATTGGTCATACCGATAACGGGCAGTTATCATTGGGTGCAGCCAGGGGAATCATTGTGGTTAATAGCCAAAAGATACGGTATGACAGCAGAAGAACTGGCAAGAATAAATGGACTGTCCGTGAACGGTATTTTGCCGGTCGGACTGCGGCTGTATATCCCGCCAATGCCGAAAACAGATATAGATGTGCTTGCCTATGTGGAACCGCGAACTCCTGTCAGTGACACGCTCAAGCAGGAGGTTAGAAGAAGATCTCCACAGCTTACCTATTTAGCGATGTTCAGTTATGAGCCGCAACGGGATGGCTCACTAAAGGAACCGCCCATTGATGAGATTCCTTCCATTGCGAGTAAAGCGGGGGTTTTGAATACGATGGTCGTCAGCAACCTGGAGAACTTTGAGTTCAGCTCTGAACTGGCACACGAGCTTTTTGTAAATCAAACGGTGCAAAATCGGTTATTTGAAAATATAGTACAAGTAGCCAGGAAAGTAGGCTACCGGGATGTCCATTTTGATTTCGAATTTTTGAGACCGGGCGACCGGGAACTCTACAACGATTTCCTGCGGAAGGCAAAAGCTCGCTTCAAGCCGGCCGGTTTAACAATTTCCACTGCATTGCCGCCAAAAACAAGTGATAGTAAAACAGGTTTGTATGGTGCCATTGATTTTAAAGCGCATGGGCAGATCTGTGACTTTGTCACATTGATGACATACGAATGGGGATATTCATACAGTGAGCCGCAGCCGGTCAGTCCTTTGCCGGAGGTACGTAAAGTAGTGGAATATGCAGTAAGCCAAATTCCACCGGAAAAAGTCTTTTTGGGACAAAATCTGTATGGATATGATTGGTCAACCCCTTATCCGCCTGAAAGCGGGATACCGGCAAAAGCACTCAGTCCACAGCAAGCTGTCAATTTGGCTATCAACACAAATACGTCCATTCAATATGACTATACGGCCCAAGCCCCGCATTTTACGTATACCGACAACAACGGCGTTCGCCATGAAGTATGGTTTGAAGATGCACGCAGCATTCGTGCCAAATTTAATCTGTTGAAAGAATTCAAGCTGAGAGGAATTATGTATTGGAAGCTAGGCCTATCCTTTCCGCAAAATTGGCTGTTATTGCAAGATATGTTTAATGTGCGCAAACGATAAAGAGAAAAATTGGAACCGTTCATGCAGTCGCTGCATAAACGGTTCCTTTACAATTTATTCTTTTGATATAAAGTTCGATAGGTTTTGGAATAGTTCAAAGTCCGGATTGATCAGTAGAGCAGGTAGGAATGCAAATGTCATGATGATCATCAGATTCGCGCCGATGACAGTCCGTAGGAGTTTGGTGAATTTCATAATGCATCGCCTCTTTCTCTTGATAGGTGTGCTTACAAGGGGCTCTCCGAGTAAGTAGATTTATAATACTCTATCTTCAGAACCTTGTAAATGATTATTTTATTCCCTTGCTGAAACAATCAAAACCTCTTTATTTTGTATGAGATGTTATTAGAAATAAATTTTTTAGAATAAAAATAGTTGTGTCTATTGAAATTTTCAGTAATAATAGCTAAAAACGGAGAAATAATTTCGAAATATCAATTTTGTTGTTTGGATAATTCATTTCTTCGGCACCGATGCAGAAAGGGATGAGGCATATGACAAAATTAGAAGTATTGACAGAGAACCGGAACCGGGCAAACGATTATGTGCATGAAGTATACGAGTTAGTGAAAAAAAGGAATCCGGATGAAATGGAATTTCTGCAGGCAACTAGAGAAATTTTTGATTCACTGCGGCCCGTCTTTGCCAAACATCCGGAATACATCGCCAATGGCATATTGGAACGGATTACCGAGCCGGAACGCATCATCTCCTTCCGGATAGCATGGGAGGATGATAAAGGTAAAGTGCAGGTGAACCGCGGTTTCCGTGTCCAATTCAATAGCGACCTCGGCCCCTATAAGGGCGGCATCCGCTTCCATCCTTCCGTCAACAGCAGTATTATGAAATTCCTCGCTTTCGAACAAATATTTAAAAATGCACTGACGGGCCAGCCGATCGGTGCCGGGAAAGGCGGCTCTGATTTTGATCCAAAAGGGAAATCAGACCGGGAAATCATGCGCTTCACACAAAGCTTTATGACAGAATTAAGCAAATATATCGGCCCGGACATCGACGTGCCCGCAGGCGATATCGGAGTCGGAAAACGAGAGATCGGCTACATGTTCGGCCAGTACAATCGATTGAAGGGCGGCTACGAAGCAGGCGTCCTGACCGGCAAAGACCCGAATCATGGCGGAAGCTTAGGACGAAAAGAAGCGACCGGCTATGGGACTGTCTACTTTGTCGAAGAGATGCTGAATGAAAATGGCCAGTCCATCGAAGGCAAGACGGTCATTGTATCCGGCTCAGGGAACGTTTCCACCTATGCGATGGAAAAGGCGCAGCAGCTCGGCGCCAAAGTCATCGCCTGCAGTGACTCCAATGGATATATAGTAGATCCGGAAGGAATAGACCTTGCCACAGTAAAACGCTTGAAAGAAGTGGAAAACAAAAGGATCGCGGAATATATTAAAGATCACCCGAACGCGGCATACCATCCAGACTGCTCGGATATCTGGTCAGTCGCTTGTGACATCGCATTGCCATGCGCCACCCAAAATGAAATTGATGAAATTTCGGCTCACACGCTCATTGGAAACGGTGTCATTGCCATCGGGGAAGGTGCCAACATGCCATGCACCATCGAAGCGATCAATTTATTCCATGAAAACCGTGTTTTATTCGCTCCGGCAAAAGCCGCGAATGCGGGCGGTGTGGCCGTTTCCGCAATGGAAATGTCCCAAAACAGCATGAGGCTCTCCTGGACCGAAGCCGAAGTGGACGAACGTTTGAAAGTCGTCATGCACAATATTTTTGAAAGCTGCAAAAAAGCGGCAGAAAACTACGGCCACCCCGGCAACTTCGCCATGGGCGCCAATATTGCCGGCTTCTTGAAAGTAGCCAACGCCATGGTTGCCCATGGCATCAGGTAATATGGCCGACCAACGGTTTATAAAGTGAACAGGAGGAGAAAACGAGTTTTCGTTTCTCCTTCTTTTTTTGTTGGCGATGTTTTTTTGGAGAGTGCTCAGGAATTGTAGTCTAGTGCTCGAACATGCGAAAGAGTAATCCAAAGTGGCTGCGAAGTGCTCGTTTATGCGAGAGAGTACTCGAAAGTTGTTGCGGAGTGCTCGTATATTCGGAAGAGTTCTCAAATGTTATTAAGGAGTGCCCGTATATGTGTTTTGAAAGTCGTTGCCGAGTTCTCGCATATCCGGGAGAGTGCACAAAAGTTATTGCCTAGTACTAGCAATAACCGAACCGCTCGTATAGTACCGTGTACCGCTCGTATCTGCTGGCGAACCTCTCGAATAAGCACCTTAACCGCTCGTATCCGTCTGGGACCGCTCGTATATTTCTCGAACCGCTCGTATCTGCTGGCGAACCTCTCGTAAAATTACCATAACCACTCGTATCCGTCTGGTACCGCTCGTATCTGTTCTGCTACCACTCGTATGAGCTGTCGAACCGCTCGTATCTGTTCCCCAATGCATTCAATTCTCCGGCCGAGTATGCCCATTTCACTTATTCTGCCAGAACCGCTCGTATCTGCTGTCGAACCTCTCGTATAAGTACCATAACCGCTCGTATCTGCTGTCGAACCTCTCGTATAAGTACCATAACCGCTCGTATCTGTTCTGCTACCGCTCGTATCTGTTCTGCTACCACTCGTATAAGCTGTCGAACCGCTCGTATCTGTTCCCCAAGCCACTCAAATCCCCAGTCGAACAGGCCCATTGCCAGCACTGCTCATTTCAGAAATTGCTCCTATCTGCTTGTACGTCCGCTTTCCAGCACATCATTCGAAACTCCACTAACCCTTAATAAAACTCACTTTCATTTCTTACAAAATGCAATACTTGCAATTCGAATAAAGTATGTTATTATAAAAATACATTAAGTTGAATAAAAATACATCGATGAATAAAGGAGGACGTCATTATGACAAAGAAAAAAGTGGTGCTTGCGTATTCGGGTGGTTTGGATACTTCAGTGGCGGTTCAATGGCTGACTGATCAAGGATATGAAGTGGTAGCTTGTTGCTTGGATGTTGGGGAAGGGAAGGACTTGAATTTCATCCAGCAGAAAGCGTTGCAGGTTGGCGCGGTCAACAGCTATGTGATTGATGCAAAGGAAGAGTTTGCGAATGAATACGCATTGCTCGCGTTGCAGGCACGGACGTACTACGAAGATAAGTATCCACTCGTTTCTGCTTTGTCGCGTCCTCTCATCTCGAAAAAGCTTGTAGAGGTGGCACACAAGGAAAATGCGACAGCGGTCGCCCATGGATGCACCGGAAAAGGAAATGACCAAGTTCGCTTTGAAGTGGCGATCAAGGCTTTGGATCCTTCATTGGAAGTCATTGCGCCAGTTCGGGAATGGAGCTGGTCCCGTGAAGAGGAAATCGAGTATGCTAAGGAGAAGAATATCCCGATTCCTATCAATCTCGACAGTCCATATTCCATCGATCAAAACTTATGGGGACGCAGCAATGAATGCGGTATTTTGGAGGATCCTTGGGCTGCGCCGCCAGAAGATGCATTTGGTTTAACGACATCAATTGAAAACGCGCCGGATGAGCCGGATTACTTGGAAATTGAATTTGCAAAAGGCGTGCCGGTGAGCTTGAATGGGAAAAATTATCCACTTAGTGAGCTTATCTTACAATTGAATGAAATAGCCGGGAAACATGGAGTCGGACGGATCGACCATGTGGAAAACCGTTTAGTAGGAATCAAATCCCGTGAAGTGTATGAGTGCCCAGGGGCTGTTACCTTGCTCAAGGCTCATAAGGAACTGGAAGACATCACATTAGTGAAAGATGTCGCCCACTTTAAACCAATCGTCTCACAAAAGCTAAGTGAACTTATCTATAATGGACTTTGGTTCTCTCCACTTCGTGAGGCGCTGGAAGCCTTCATCAAAGAAACGCAGCAATATGTGAACGGCACGGTGCGCGTGAAATTGTTCAAGGGCCATGCCATTGTGGAAGGCCGTAAATCTGCTAATTCTCTTTACGATGAAAAGCTTGCGACTTATACTTCGGATGATCAATTCGATCAGTCTGCGGCAGTAGGTTTCATTCAACTTTGGGGCTTGCCGACAGAAGTGCATAGTACCGTCAATAAAAAACAAAAGGTAAAAAGCTGAACGGGAATAGGACTTTTGGTCAATATAAATAAAAGTTGATTCAAAATATGGTTCCGTGAGTGATGAAAAAATAAATATTCCCTCTATATTATTAGTCGGCAGAAAAGCGATGCCCATTACGGTGGGGTTCACTATTCTGCCGATTTACTTGTTCTGGCATCATTTCTTTTCAGCCAAGGAAGATGATGAATATAAAAATGCTCTATGATTACGATTCCCTAGTGACTACTAACTAGTAACTAGTTGGAAATATTCAATTCTTTTAAAAAGGGAACATTCGTCACAGCTTTATAGTAGAATTTCAATGATGTGTGAAAATTAACCAATGATAGATAGGAGAGAACTAATGGTGGAACAACAACAAGAACAGAACACAGGAGGAAAGAGAAAATCACCGAAGCTGCTCATTATTTTATTGACTGTATTATTTGTTGCAGCGGCAGGGAGTGTTTCGGCTTTCTTTCTGTTGAATAAATCACCAAAGGCGAAATATTTATTGGCTGAAACGCAAACATTGAGCCAAATGAGTGAATTGATTCAAGACCGGTATAAAAATGAAGTAGATTGGCTGGAAGTACAAAAAAAGAAGCCGGTCGAAACGACTTGGGACGTTTCAGCAGAGTGGAATGACCCATCTGCCGGTTATGACATGCAAGAAATTCAGTCCATCGTAAACAGCACGACTTTACAGCTTGGGCAAGTGAAAGACCCTGTGAAAAAAGAGTGGGAAATGAACATGAGTGGCTCACTGGGCAGTGTGGATGTAGAGATCGGCCAAATGTATTTGACGCCGGAACGAATTTTGCTCGCGCTTCCTTTCACAGAGAAGGTACTTCGCTTTGACGACAAGGATTACGGTAAGATGATGAAGGAAACAGATGACTCCTTCACTGGTGATGAAAAGCTGGGCTTATCTCAATTATTTGAGGAGCGCTATGGATTTACAGAAGAATTCCGGTCTTATATTGAAAAAGAATATTTACAATTCCTCTACAAAGAACTGCCGGAGGAAGCATTTACAAGTGAAAAAGAAGAAGTTAGTGTCTTCGGCGACAAGATGAAAGTGGAAAAAGTTGCAATGAATTTGTCTGAAGCACAAGTGAAAGATTTGTTGACGAAGCTGTTTGAAAAAGCACGCAATGACGAAAAATTAAAAGCCTTATTGAAGGAGCAATTGACCCTTTCTTCTCTTGGCGAAGAGGTGCCCAGAGCTGAAGTGGCTGAAATGATCCGCGAATTTGAAGATAGCTTGGATGATGGGCTAAAATCAATGGACAAATTTGTGATGCCTGACGGACTGAAATCCACGGTGTGGCATCAGAAGCGAAGCATTGTAAAACGAGATTTCCTAATGACTGTCGGACCATCTAAAGATGAAGTTGTCACGATCAAAGTAAAAGGCGAACAGCTCTTGAAGCAAGAAGGGCAGAAGTGGAATTATGAAATAACTGGCATCGATGAATATGAGGATGAGGGAGTTCTCGTATTCAAGGGAGATTTGACCTGGAAAGATGGAAAAGCCAAAGACGAAATTTCACTAAGCTTTGACGATGGGGAAGTTCTTTATGAAGGAAATGAAGAGCTGAAAGGGAAGAAACGTACTTTTTCAAGAACGTTCAGTATTAATGACGGCTATTCTACCCCAACAGTTATTTGGAGTGGTGACGCAACTCACGAAAAAGATTCGATGAAAGCTAACCATGAATTCTCCTTTGAAGAAGAATCGCTTGGAAGCAATTCCATCAATCTACATGTGAAACAAGAAGGAAAGATTGTGAAGAAAGTAGATATGCCAGATCCGAAGAAAAATGTTGTTAATCTTGGTGATATGACAATGGATGAGCTTGATACGTTCATCGAAGAAGATTTGCAAGAAGATTTTATGAGATGGCTAGAAGATTTGATGGAAGACTTGCAAAACGAGTTTGACGGTCTTTAATTAATTCCAATCCGTATGAATGGAAGTGAATGAATTGCATGCGATTCGGAATACCATCTTTTTTATGAAAGAAGATGCAAAACAGCTGAAGAAGAAGTGGGGAACCCTTCTTCTTCTTTTTCTATTTCCTTTATTCCTCATAGCGCTTGTGCTTCTTTTGGTTGCAGGCATCCTGATCCCGGATGAAAAGGATCCGATCCGCGTTGCGATAGTCGATGAGGATCAAACGAAGGAATCCAAGCTAATCAGTAAATTACTTGTGGAGACGGCAAGCGGCGATTCGTTTTTGCAGATCACAAGTGCCTCCATGGAAGAAGCCGAGCAGCTTATGAAGGAAGACAAAATCAGTACGTACTTTTCATTGCCTCCCGAGTTTACTGAACACTTATACGATGGAGAGTCGGTTACCTTGCCGATCGTTGGAAATCCTTCCCGCCCCGTCGACAGTTACTTGACTAAAGAACTGATTGATAGCTTGGCTCGTTATATCGCGTCTGCCCAAGCGAACATCTTGACCATCAATGAATTTGCGAAAGAGACGCCGATGTCACGTGAAGAACGTTTGGAAATGATGTTCAGCCAGTTCGTGGATTTTACGCTTTTCACATTAGGTAAAGATAAGATTGTTGACGAAGAAGTCGTCATGAATGCTGCCACATCATCGCCAAAGAATTATTATTTGGTGTCCGGATGGTTCATCGCTTTGAATGTATGGATATTGGGGGTTTTCAACGTTTTGCAAAGTGAAGAGCGGCCGTCCATGACAGTCAGGCTGAGACTTTTAGGCGTGACGGGAAGACAACGTATTTTTTCCAGACTGTTTGTTTCGATTCTTTGTTCAATGGCGTTTGCGATTGTGCTATTTATCGCCCTGATCCAATTTGCAAAAGTCGATTTTTACATAATAGATTATGTGCGTGT
The DNA here is from genome assembly GCF_057373025.1 of Sporosarcina sp. AD_1. NCBI lineage: Bacteria > Bacillati > Bacillota > Bacilli > Caryophanales > Caryophanaceae > Sporosarcina > Sporosarcina sp. AD_1. The sequence continues at coordinate 499,388 of NZ_JBPVIR010000001.1, read as the reverse complement.
ATTCTTATTCATCAGTTTGTATGGACTCACATTAGCCAGTTGTTTTGCTGTAATTGGCGTCTGGTTCAGATCCGGGAAAACGACTCTGTTTTTGCAATGCACTCTTGCCGCCGCTTCCGTATTTTTAAGCGGTGCCCTTGTGCCGGTCCTTTATTTCCCACAATCACTTCAGCCCCTATTCCCCTATATATTTTCTTACAGTGATTTGAAATGGGTGATGGAGCTTGTGCTCGAAGGCCGAAATTATGCCAACTATACAGTCGCAGCTTTCCAGGCATTTGCATTCCTGCTCATTTTGTTTCTATCGCTTACATGGAAAGAAAGGCGGCGGGTAGCATGACTTTACTTCGTTTACGTAAAGAATGGAAAAGCGTCATGATTTGGCTACTTCTGCCGATCATTTTAACCGTTGTAATTGTCAAAGGACTCGGGGAGTTTCAGCAGAATGCAAAGGTTCCTATTGCCTTAATCGTCGAGGATGATTCCGTTTTAGCAACAGAATTGGCGGCAAACATTGAAAAGATGGAATTGTTATCTGTACAGAATATGGATTTGGATGAAGCACTCTTTCGATTGAAACAGCATGAGTTGGACAGTGTATTTGTCATTAAAGAGGGCTACGGCGAACGCATCCATTCGAACCAAAGGAACCGGCTGATCGAGGCATACTCCTCAAATCGGTCCTTTGCTTATCCAAGTGTGTCCGAGACGGTTTTGTCGCTGGCACAGCAAGATATATCGAGAGCGAAGGCAGCCTATGTGATCCAGCAGATCTTTCATGAATTCGAAATGGAGCATGCATGGGATTATAATAAAATTATTGATGCGAGCATCGAAAGACAACGAACTGAGAGTTTATTGCTTACGAGCTTCACCTTTAAAAAGGGGAGCGTGGCAAAACAGCAAGCAGTCCCGTTCATAAATGTCTGGGGCATATGGGCCCTGTTTGCCATCATCAGTGCCTTTTTCCTGTTTGATTGGATGATTAAAGAAAACAGACCGTCCATCAAAGTGAGATGGTTATATTCCGCAACTAGTTTCCAAACTTATTCAGTCCGGTTGCTCGCGGTCTACACCTTGCTGACACTTTGCGCAGATAGTCTGGCGCTGCTTGTCTTTGCCCAATTGCTTGAGACGAATGTGACCATAAGGTTTGTCTTTTCCTTGCTGGTTTTCAGAACGACATTAAACCTCTTTGCCTTTTTGCTGGCCATCTTGTTTGAAAAGCAAATTTTGTACTATGTAACGGGAATGGCGGTCAGTATCATGTTGACGATTGCAGGAGGGGGCATTATCCCGATGGAACGGCTTGCCGGCAAATGGCCGTGGGTTGAGATGATCAGCCCGGTACGTTCACTTATGACCAATTCAATGCCGGTCGTATGGTTGTTTCCATTAGCCATAGTACTCGGTGGCTGGATATGGAGAGGAGGGAAGCGGATTGCTTGAATTGAATAACGTGCAAAAAAGATACAAACGAAAGCAAGTCTTGCAAGATGTATCGTTTCAACTAAAGGAAGGGGAAATCGTCGGCCTTGTAGGAGAAAACGGGGCGGGCAAATCCACTCTTCTTAAAATAATTGCCACAGCAATGGAACCTTCTTCCGGAGAACTTCGTTTATATGGCAACCGATATGAGGATGACATGAAGAATATACGAAAAAGGATCGGCTACGTCCCGCAAGAGATTTCAGTTTGGGATGAGTATACAGTAGAAGAGAATATGCGATTCTTTGAACGACTCTCCTGGAAGAGGCGTTCGCCAGAAGAATGCCGGCAGCTTTGCCTCGACCTTCAATTGACCCAATGGAAGGAGCCGGTCCATGCTCTCTCCGGGGGAATGAAGCGCAAGTTGAACTTGGCGATTAGTCTTCTCCATGACCCGGTATTGCTGTTGTTAGATGAGCCGACGGTCGGAATCGATTTGAAGTCAAAGACGGAAATCGGTTCCTATTTGAAACAGCTGGCGAAAGAGAACGGGAAAACGATTTTGTATACCTCACATGACATGGATGAAATCTTGACGCTGTGTGATCGGGTAGTATCCATTGGAGAAGATCCGTTTTATTTTGAATTATTGCAAGCGAGGGGCATCCAGGTGGAAAGGCTGTATTGACCTTCAAATTCATCCGAACATATCGTAGGGGAAACGGAGTGAATGAAGAGTTGAACAAACGAAAAAAGTTGGCGGTTGCCGTGGGGCTTATTCTATTATGCGGGATTGCAATTTGGGTAATGACAGGCAAATGGATTCAGGACGGCATGAAGCCTGTCGCTGACGGTTCAAAGCAATATGCTGTCATTCTTGGCGCGAAAGTGAACGGCGAAACACCTTCCTTGACGTTGAAATACCGCTTGGAGAAAGCTTTGGAATATGCGGAAGCTTATCCAGATGTATTCCTGGTCCTTTCGGGAGGACAAGGCCCTGATGAAGGAATCAGTGAAGCAGAAGCGATGCGCCGTCATCTTATACAAAATGGGGTAAATGAACAGCGTCTAATCATAGAAGATCAATCCACTTCGACATACGAGAATTTGCTGTTTACGAAACGGCTTCTCCCTGAGACGGTGGATGATTTGACGATCATTTCAAGCGATTTCCACTTAGCCAGAGCGAAAAAGCTTGCCAAGGACCTCGGTCTCCAAACCGATGTTGTCATTGCAAAAACACCAGTTTCTGTACAACTGAAGCAAAACATTAGAGAACGTCTGGCATTAATCAAAACGATGATTATGGGTAAATGAAACAGTTTAGCGGGAGAGGCGAGCACAATGCCTCTCCCGCTTCCTGTTGGCGGCCGTCTTGTTTACGATTGATCAATCGGGTGGAACTGCGGTTTCATCTGTTCGAACGTTGTCATATAGCGGAATCCGATCGATCGCAGCAAGTCAGCGGACTCTTTGAATTGGAATGCAATATCTTCCGGTTTATGGGCATCCGAACCTAATGTAATGATTTCGCCCCCGCATTGCTTATACAATTTCAAAACATCCTCGCTAGGCAAACCGCAGTCAAGCCCATAGCGGACGCCTGACGTATTCAGTTCAATTCCCTTTCCCGCAGGAATAATCACTTCGAAAATTTGACGCAACACATCATGGAAATCAGAAGAAGCCTTTTCTTTCGCATATCGTTTGATCAGATCGATATGACCTAAGAGGGAATAGGAATCGAAATGCTTCACACAATGCAGCAACTCTTCATAATAAATCGCGGACGCTTCATCCACTGTCCGGCCTTCGAATAACTCACCATAATGCAATCCTTTTCGGCTGACTGTATGCATTGAACAAATAACGAAATCGAAACCTTCTTCTTTCACCATCTCCACGCACTTCTGCAATATGTGGGGCTGTACACCTATTTCCACACCCTTTTTAATGCGAATTTGGCCTTCATATTTATCTTGCAGCTGCTGAATTCGTTCGGCATACAATTTTTTATCGAAATCAAAGACGATTGAATCATCCGGATAATCATAGTCGACATGATCGGTAAAACAAATTTCAGTCAAGCCTTGCCGAATCGCTCCTTTGACCATGTCCTCCATATCAATATTGCAATCTCCTGAAAATGAACTGTGCATATGGTAATCAAACATTTTTAAAAATTTCCTCCTATCAGTTGACAAATGTTTCATATAGTTTTATAGTACGTTATAACTTTAATGTAGTAAAGTAATAAAGAGGATGTGAAACGGCATGAATTCACTTGAGCGTGCGGAAGTTTACGAACAGGTCGTACGAAAGGTGTCCAGACGGTTTGAAGCATATGGCTATGATAAAGTCAGGACGCCCGCGTTTGAAGCGTACGATCTTTATTCAAAAATTGATAGTTCGATTCCACGGCGTGAAATGATAAAAGTCATTGATCCGGCTGGCGATGTGCTAGTGCTTCGACCGGATGTGACGATACCGATTACTAAGGAATTGTCTCATGTGTACGGACGACTGACAAGCGAGCGGCGTTATTATTACATACAAGAAGTGTTTCGCCAGTCGAGTCTCGATTTAGGTTCACTTGAGCATACACAAGCGGGTGTCGAATATTTTGGCTGCAGTTCACCGGAGGCAGATGCGGAGACCATTGCATTAGCTGTCCGAACATTGAAAGATCTTGAACTTGGAGAAATCAAAATCGAAATAGGATATCCCGCCTTGCTGGACAGCTTGATTCAGCAAATGGGGATGGATACGCGCCAGAACATCCAGCTGAGGCAGTTGATCGTGTCAAAAAATGTGGCAGAGCTGCAGGGGTTGCTTCGTGATGCGGAGATTAACGGACAGTTGGCTGCAGCAGTCGAAACGATCACGCAAGTATACGGAAAACCCGACGTTGTCGCTGCCCAAATGGCTGGCATCCGATTGGACTCCTCAATGGACGGGATTGTGGAGTATATCCAAGAGGTTTGCCGCCTGCTGGCGATTTACGGCTGCAAGGAGGAAATCATTATCGATTTCAGCTTGTTGAATAATATGGATTATTATTCTGGCCTCATTTTTCAAGGCTATGTAGAAGGACTTGGGAGGCCGGTCGTGATGGGCGGGCGTTATGACAAGCTTGGGGAAGCATTTGATGCTGATCTTCCTGCTATCGGTTTCGCCATTGAACTAGAGCCAATTGTCGATGCGCTTGAAGGCAGGATGACAGCGATTCCGGCAAATCAAAGTGTCGGCATTTATTACAACGATACCGAACTCGAAGAGGCTATCCTTCTAGCTGAACAATTGAGGGAAGAACAATATCAGGTCGAGATGAGCCCGCTACAAAATGAAGCTTTCAATGCTTCGAAAGCCTACACGGTCCTATTGAAAAGAGAAGAAAAAACGGTTCACACAAAAGAGGGGAGCCATCAATTCCTCACAGCTACTGATGTCGGAATGTTCTTTGAAAAGGAGGCTTGAACGAATGGAAACATTGACAATCGCCATGGCGAAAGGTAGAACGACTAACCGCGCACTAGAGATCCTGTCTCGCATGGACATTCGGTTTTCCGTTCATCCAGAAGACAGTAGAAAACTAGTGTTTACCGATGATACGGAGACGATTAAGCTACTGCAAGTGAAAGCGGTAGACGTGCCGACATATGTGGAGAAAGGGGCTGCCGATATTGGAATCGTCGGCAAAGACATTATTATGGAGGACACTCCGAATGTCTATGAATTGGCGGATTTAGGAATAGGAAAATGTAAAATTGCCGTCGCGGGATTTCCGCAGACAGTGTTGCGCAATAGCTCCACTTTGACAGTGGCTACAAAGTACCCGAATGTGGCGAAAGCCTATTTTGATCAAAAGGATTTCCGGACTGACATCATCAAGCTGAATGGATCGATAGAATTGGCGCCCTTGATCGGCCTGGCAGATGTCATTGTCGATATCGTGGAAACCGGCACGACGCTCAAAGAGAATGGGCTGGTCATCTTGGAGGAGATCGCGGACATCAGTGCCCGGTTGATTGTGAATAAAGCGAGTTATGCCATTAAAACGGCTAGTATACGGCGATTTATCGATTCTATGAATGCGGAGGTCAAATTACAATCATGAGAATCATGGAGGAGCAACAGTTTTGGAAGGAACGCGAACAGCGGCAGGCATTGAACTTGGACAGCTCAATCGATAGTGCGGTACTCGGCATCATCCAAGATGTCAGGCGTAGAGGGGATGAGGCGCTCCGTGAGATGACGAAGAAGTTCGATGGGGCTGAGGTACAAGAGTTAATCGTGACTCCTCAGGAATTTGAGGAGGCGAGGGCTCTTATCCCGCAAGAAGTGTACACGAGTTTAGAAAAGGCAAAACAGCGGATCGAGGCATTTCATGCCGAGCAAAAAGAACGTTCTTGGTTCATCCAGCAGGAGGACGGGGTGCTGCTTGGCCAGATGGTGACACCGATTGAACGGGTCGGAATCTATATACCGGGCGGAAAAGCCGCTTATCCATCCACAGTATTAATGAATGCGATTCCTGCAAAGCTGGCGGGGGTCCAGCATCTGGCAATGGCGACACCACCCCGGCCGGATGGCAAAGTGGAACCGGCTGTTCTAGCGGCAGCCGAGATAGCCGGAGTCGATCAAGTATATAAAGTGGGAGGAGCCCAAGCAATCGCCGCATTCGCTTATGGGACGGAAACAGTAAAGAAGGTAGCCAAAATTACTGGACCGGGAAACAGCTATGTCGCCCGTGCGAAGAAATGGGTATTCGGCGATGTCGCGATCGACATGATAGCAGGGCCAAGCGAATTATGCATCGTTGCGGATGATGCTGCCAATCCTGTTTTTGCAGCTTCCGATTTGCTCGCGCAGGCGGAGCATGATGAACAGGCGGCAGTTGTTTGTGTAACGACAAGCTGTTCTTTTGCAGAACGGTTATCCGTGCAAGTGACGGAACAACTCGGACAGATGGAGAGAGGGGAAATCGCCAAAAAGTCTGTCCAGGGCCAGGGGCGGATTATTGTCGTGGAAACGCTGGCGGCCGCATGGGAGATCGTCAACCAGATAGCTCCGGAACATTTGCAGCTATTGGTGGAAAACCCGATGGAGCAGCTTCCTAATATCCGGAATGCTGGCGCGATTTTCATCGGTCCGTATTCGCCGGAAGCGCTCGGCGATTATATGGCAGGACCGAACCATACGTTGCCGACAAACGGTACAGCGGCATTTTCATCACCGCTCGGGGTCTATGATTTCATGAAAAAATCGAGTCTTATTCGATTTACAGAAAAAGCGCTGGACGTTGTGGCGGAGGACATCATTCGATTGGCAGAAGTCGAAGGATTGACAGGCCACGCCCAATCGATACGAGTAAGGGGGAAATCAACATATGCGAATGGAACGATTGGCTAGACGAACAACAGAGACGGCTATAGAGCTGGAACTTAACTTGGATGGCATAGGGCAAACTGAAATTCGAACGGGTATTGGTTTCCTCGATCATATGCTCATACTGTTCACAAAGCATGGCCGTTTTGATTTAAAGGTGGAATGCGATGGGGATTTGGAAGTCGACCAGCACCATTCGGCGGAAGATGTCGGCATTGTGCTTGGGCAAGCCTATGCGAAGTGCATTGGCACAAAAGAAGGCATTGAACGGTATGCCACAGTGTCGACACCGATGGATGAAGCATTGTCGACAGTCTCGATCGATATTAGCGGACGTTCCTTCCTCGTCTACCATGTGGAAGGATTGAAAGATAAAGTAGGCGATTTTGATACCGAACTAGTGGAGGAGTTTTTCCTCGCGTTTACCCGGCATGCCGGCATTACATTGCATGTCCAATTGAATTATGGGAAAAACAGCCACCATATTATCGAATCGATTTTCAAAGGTTTTGGCAGGGCGCTTCGCCTTGCGAGTGCTGTTAATCCGAATATTAGCGGGGTGCCTTCTACAAAAGGCGCATTATGAGGGGGGATTTCCATGATTTTATTTCCTGCAATCGATATTCGCGGGGGCAACTGTGTGCGTTTGCTGCAAGGGAATTATGAGGACGAAGTGATTTATCATCCTTCGCCTGTTGAGATGGCGAAGGAATTTGAAAAGCAAGGTGCTGAATTTATTCATATTGTTGATTTGGATGGGGCCAGGTCAGGTGAAACCATCAATCAGCAAGTGATTCAAGATATTGCTGCTGCTGTGCGTGTCCCTGTACAGGTAGGAGGCGGCATCAGATCGCTCGAAGTAGTGGAATCCTATTTGAATGGGGGCGTTAACCGAGTCATTATCGGAACCGCCGCCATAGAGAACCGGACATTTTTGCGGGAGGCTGCTGCTTTTTATAAGGAAAGGATTGCGGTTTCAATTGACGCCCGCAATGGATTCGTTGCTACGGACGGATGGACGGAAACGAGTGCTGTGAAGGCGGTGGATTTACTTGAGGAGCTTCAGCAGGCTGGTGTGTCCACTGTTGTTTACACAGATATTTTAAAAGATGGCATGCTGCAAGGACCGAATTTTGAGGAACTAAAACAAGTAAATCAAATGGCTGATTTGGATATTATCGCATCTGGCGGAGTTTCAACAGAAGAAGATGTTTGGAAATTAGCAGACATGGGATTATACGGTGCCATCGTCGGAAAAGCGTTATACGAAGGCAAGGTATCCATCAACTCATTACAGGAGGCGATTAGCAGATGAAGCCGAAAAAAATCATTCCTTGTATGGACATTGATAATAGAAAAGTCGTGAAGGGGCGAAAGTTTCTCGATGTGCAAGAGGTGGCGGACCCTTTAGAACGTGCGAAAAAATATGTGGTGGACGGAGCGGATGAACTCGTTTTTTATGATATTTCCGCATCTGTCGACGGACGGGAAATGTTCTTGGATCTAATTCAGGAAATTGCGGCTGTCGTGCCGATTCCATTCATTGTCGGTGGTGGAATCAAATCGTTGAAGGACATCGAGAATGTGCTGGCAGCGGGCGGCGACAAGGTTTCAATTAACAGTGCGGCATTATCGGATCGGGATTTAATACCGGAAGCGGTGAAGCGCTTTGGCTCCGAACGGATTATGTTATCGATGGATGTGAAACGGGCTGGGGAAGGCAAGTGGACGGTTTTTGCCAAAGCCGGAAAAGAAGAGACTGGCATCGATGCTATCGAATGGGCAAAGACAGGCGAGCGCTGGGGAGCAGGCGAGCTCGTCGTGAACAGTATTGATGAGGATGGCGTAAAAGCTGGCTACGATATTGAATTATACAACGCACTGGACGAAGCCGTCAGCATTCCCGTTGTGGCGAGTGGCGGAGCAGGGACGAAAGAGGATTTCTTGGAAGTCTTGACAACTGGCCAAGCAGAATCGGCCCTCGCTGCATCGGTATTCCACTATGACGAAATTGGCATCAAGGAAGTAAAACAATATCTGCTGGATCGTGGCGTTGACGTAAAGGAAGATTGCTATGCTGAATAAGTTGGAAGGATTGCGATTCAACGAAGATGGGTTGATTCCTGCGATTGTGCAGGATCACAGGACAGGCGACGTGCTAATGCTCGCTTATATGAACGAAGAATCGATCAGGCGAACAGTGGAGACGGGGGAAACATGGTTTTACAGCCGATCGAGGCAAGAACTATGGAATAAAGGAGCTACTTCGGGCAATAAGCAGCTGGTGAAGAGCCTTTCCGTCGACTGCGATAAAGATACCGTCCTCATCCAAGTCGATGCACTGGGTCCTGCTTGCCATACTGGTGAAGAAACTTGTTTTTTCACCCTTATTTGTGGGGAATCCAGGGCCCGCAATATTATGCTCGAGCTGTCAGAGGAGATTCAAGGCAGACGCAACAACCCAGTGGAAGGTTCTTATACTTCCTATCTATTCCGGGAAGGGATCGATAAAGTATGTAAAAAGATTGGAGAGGAAGCGACGGAAGTCGTCATTGCCGCTAAAAATGAAGATACAACTGAATTGAAAAATGAGCTTGCCGACTTGGTCTACCATGCACTGGTCCTAATGGAACTAGCGGATGTATCGACGGACGATGTAGTCGGCGTATTGCGCGAACGGCGTTTGAAGAAGGAAGTGCCTGCAAATGACTGAACTATGGAGTCCAATGGTACGACGCACCGATCCTTACATACCGGGTGAACAACTGGAACTGGAAGGTCTGATTAAGCTAAATACGAATGAAAATCCGTATCCGCCAAGTCCAGCCGTTTTTCAAGCGATCCAAGAGGAAATGAAACGGAATTTGCAACGCTATCCTAGCCCAAGTGCGGATGAATTGCGGGATACAATTGCGGGGTCGTTTGGCCTTTCAAAGAAAAATATTTTTGTCGGCAATGGCTCGGATGAAGTGCTCGCTTTCTCATTTATGGCCTTTTTTGAACCGGGCAAACCGATTCTCTTTCCGGATGTCACGTATAGTTTCTATCCGGTATATGCCAAACTCTTTGATATCCCATATAATCAAATTCCTTTACATGATGATTTTACACTGCCGGTGGAACAGTTCTTTCAATCAGCGGGAGGCGTGATACTGCCAAATCCGAATGCACCGACGGGTTTATATAAGGAACTGGATGAGATCGAACGGATTGTGCAAGAGAATGAAGGGCGAGTCGTCATCATCGACGAGGCGTATATTGATTTTGCTCCGAAATCTGCTGCCCGGCTTGTCCAAACCTATGATAACTTGCTCGTCGTTCAAACGATGTCAAAATCAAGATCTCTTGCAGGTCTGCGGGTCGGATATGCAATAGGGAATGAGAAGTTGATTGAGGGATTGATTCGCATTAAAGATTCGTTCAACTCCTATCCCGTAGACCGATTGGCGTTGGCAGGAGCGAAGACGGCGATTGAAGACGTCGACTATTTCCTCAATACGACAGCGGCAATTCTCGGGACGCGGGAGCGTGTGATTGAGCAGCTCCGGAAAATGAATTTTACAGTGCTCCCCTCTGCCGCGAATTTCGTTTTTATTAAGCATGATAAATGGGAAGGAAATGAAATATACGAACAATTAAAAACTCGTAAAATCCTTGTGCGGCATTTCAATGCCGAAAGAATTTCCGATTTTATTCGCGTCACGATCGGGACTGATGAACAGATGGATGTATTTTTGAATGAATTGTCTTCCATTTTGGCATCCGCTTCGCCTGTCCATCCGTAAAGCTGTTATACTAGTCCCTAAGAGATAAAAGAAGGGGACGGGATGACAATGATGACACCCAAATATATTGATGTTGCACTAATCATTTTTCTAACCTATTTCACAATCGATCGCTTTATGAAAGGGCATACGTGGATCGGCGTAATGCTTACTGTATTGACGCTCATGAATGTGCTCGTTTTATTCATGAAAATCAAACAGGATAAAGTTCAAAGAAAAGACGCAAAATAACCGTAAAATGAGGATGTTTTCAACTGCTGTGAGTTAACTTCCTGTCAGATTTGTGGTATACTGACTGAATGCAAAACGAGAAGCGAGGAATTGCAATGAAAAAATCAATTTACGGTTTGACTTTGGAGCAGCTGACAGATTGGTTAGTGGAACAGGGACAAAAGAAATTCCGTGCCGCACAGGTTTGGGATTGGCTCTATAAAAAACGAGTAGTCCGCTTTGAGGACATGAAGAATATAAATAAAGAATGCCTGCAATTGTTGGAGGATAACTTCCAAATCCAAACATTGGAACAGGAAGTCAAACAAGTTTCGGCAGACGGCACGATCAAGTTTTTATTCAAAATGCAGGACGGCAATTTGATTGAAACGGTATTGATGAAGTTTCCTTACGGCCAATCGGTCTGTGTAACGACACAAGTCGGCTGTAACATCGGCTGCAGTTTCTGCGCCAGCGGCTTGCTGCGGAAAAATCGCGATTTGGATGCAGGAGAAATTGTCGGTCAGATCATGAAGGTCCAACAGCATTTGGATGAGCTTGGGGAAGAGGAACGGGTCAGCCATATCGTCGTCATGGGAATTGGTGAGCCGTTCGACAACTATACCAATTTGATGAATTTCCTTCGTGTCGTAAACGACCAAAAAGGGTTATCGATTGGAGCGCGTCATATTACCGTATCGACAAGTGGATTGACGCCGAAGATCCGCGAATTTGCGGAAGAGAATATCCAAATTAATCTCGCTGTGTCGCTTCACGCACCGAACAATGAACTGCGCACGCAGATTATGAAGATTAACAAGGCCTATCCAATTGAGAAATTGATGGAAGCGATCGATTACTACTTGGAAACGACCAATCGCCGGATTACGTTTGAATACATCTTGCTCAACGATGTCAATGATCATGCTGCGGAAGCGGAACAACTGGCGAAGCTGCTTTACAATAAGCGGCATTTGTCGTATGTCAACTTGATTCCTTATAACCCGGTTGACGAACATAGTCAGTACCAGCGCAGTGAACCGGCATCCATCAAGACGTTTTATGAAACGCTGAAAAAGCGCGGAATCAACTGCGGCGTCCGTCTGGAGCATGGAACGGATATTGACGCGGCATGCGGTCAGCTTCGCAGTAAACAAATTAAGAAAAATAAAGTGAATGCGTAAGAGCACTCCACCCAAATAAAAGACTGCCATCCGCCGAACTGATTCGGCTGGATGGCAGTCTATTTTATTTCAAGAAATTTAGTTTTCGCTCATCAGATCGCCGCTTTCAGCCAGCGGAGAAAAACGGGCAGTGAAAAAACGCAAGGTTGGCGGTTCATAATCCATACGAAGTCCGCAAATCGAATCACGTTTATTATATAGTTCAATAATGGAGTCAGCCACAACATCCATATGATTATTCGTATAAACGCGACGCGGAATCGTCAATCGCACCAGTTCCAGCTTTGGTGTATTATGTTCTCCTTGCTGATTCCGTCCTGCAGACACAATGCCCCGTTCCATGCTGCGAACGCCGGAATCTAAATAGAGGGCGGCTGCGAGTGCCTGGGCAGGAAAGGCTTCTTGTGGGAGGTGAGACAGGAATGAGCGTGCATCCAAAAACACGGCATGGCCGCCAATTGGCTGGACGACCGGTATGCCTGACGCAATCAACTGTTCCCCGAGGTGCCGCACTTGTCCGATTCGATGTTCGATATAGTGGTCATCGACAGCTTCCCTAATGCCGACAGCCATCGCTTCCATGTCCCGGCCAGACATCCCTCCATAGGACGGCATCCCTTCATAGACTACAACCAATTCCCGAGAACGCGTGTACAACTCCTCGTCGTTCATTGCCAGAAAGCCGCCCATATTGACGAGACAATCCTTTTTCCCACTCATGGTGCAGCCATCCGAGTAGGAGAGCATTTCTTTCAATATATCTGCGATAGGCCGGTGCCCATGTCCTTCTTCTCTTTCCTTAATAAAATACGCATTTTCCACGCAACGTGTCGCATCGAACATCACATCGATGCCATGAAACTTGCAAAGCATGTAGACATCCTTCAAGTTTTGCATGCTGACAGGCTGTCCGCCCGCCAGGTTGACTGTGACAGCTACGCATACATATGGAATGCGGTCAGCCCCGACCTCTTCGATTAGGTTCCCTAGTTTTTGGAGATCTACATTCCCTTTAAATGGATGCTCGAATAGCGGATCATGTGCCTCGTCAATAATAATGTCAACGAAGGTCGCACCATTCAATTCTTGGTGGGCTCTCGTCGTCGTAAAGTACATATTCCCTGGAACGTAATCGCCTGGCTTAATCTTCAATTGTGAGAGAATATTTTCCGCACCACGGCCCTGGTGGGTAGGCAATACATACTGATAGCCATAGACATCACGCACCGCTTCCTCCAGCCGTTTCCAGCTTTTGCTTCCGGCATACGCCTCATCGCCCGTCATGAGCGCTCCCCATTGTGCATCACTCATCGCGGTTGTCCCACTGTCAGTGAGCAAGTCGATGTACACATCTGCCGAATCGATCAGAAATGTATTGTATCCGGCTCGTTCCAGTGCCTTTTTCCGTTCGTCATACGTCAGCATCGCAAGCGTTTCGACGCTTTTGATTTTGTAAGGTTCAGCCGTTCTTCTAGTCAATCCATCCAGCCCCTTTGTAAATATGGATCCATTTTTGCAACTGTGCTTCTACTATATTTCAGGGAGAGCGTAAATATCCCGATTAATTAAAAAAAAAAATTCATCGGTCCAATAAGTAGGTCTTGTAGGTTTAATCAAATCTGTATACTGAATATATTAAATGATGCATATTAGCTTCGTATTGGAAAACCAGGCTATTTGTACGGTTATTCCCAATGAATCTATCGGACTCTACGTCATAGATGTAAAGGCATTATAAATCGCCATACAGTTGAGCCTTTCAAAGTATACTTGGCTTTGGAAAAGTGCAGATGAAGCAGATGACCTTGTTAAAACGCTTGAATTATCGCGGCATATAAATGTTTATTTAACAAGCGAAGCGGTTTATCTGTTTGAAGGTAATCTGGACAATGAAATGTTGCAAGTAGCATAAAAACACGTATATTGAGAGGGACGGATGTCAAAACTAAGAGAAATCGGTAATGTTGAGAAGCTCTTGAAACATGACATAGACCTTGCAGTTTAAAAAAAGATTATTGATATGGGAGAATAAGTAACTAGAGTTGAGTTGTCCTTTCAGTAGTTCTATACCTTAAAGAAAAAAGAGATGACCATTATGGTTCATCTCTTTTTAGTGGCAACTCGTGATTTTAAAGGATCTTAGCAGTCCACTTAATGACGATTCATTCTACAAAAGGCTTGGAGTTTGATGTGTTGTATGGGATTTGCTGTTGTGAAGGAATATTATTACATCAATCTTCACTGAACAGAAAAAGGATTCCTTCATACGCGGACTGGAAGCAATAGAAGAAGAGAGAAGGCTCAGAAGCAGCACTTGCGCGTCCATTTTCAAGCACAAAAAAAAGACTAGAAACCAATTGTTCTAGTCCTTGTCCATTCAAGAGGAGCGGTTTGACCGATTCGTCGAGGAAAGTAACATCTTGATGGCCTGGACGATCAACGTAATGCCAAACCCAAACGATGTAATGATAAAGAGAGATAGAATTCCCGCTACATCTCCCCAGCCATTCTTGTCCATAATAAAGCTTCGGAACATTTCTGCAAAGCCGATTACTAAGGAGGCCATGAAAATCCAAAAGCCAGCCTTCATTTTGTAAAAGCGCAATAGAGTCGCCAGCATGCCGACCGTCAGGCCAAAAACGGCGAATGTCAAATAGTTTTTAACCTCTAGTTGGTTTCCTAAAATTGTTCGTGTACCCAGTATTAGAAGGACGAACGATGTCAAAGCCGTAAAGAACCCAAGCTTCCAAAGTTTCGAATCCATAATCGCACCTGCTTTCCATCTACATCATACATGAAAATGAAAGAGGGGGAAAGCAAAGAAAGACCCTACCCGATGGTGGATAGAGTCCAGACTTACGTTTATTTTTTTGCAATTAATACTAGTTTGCCGTGGTCCAATTCGCGCTCTGCATCTGCAGCTTCTTCAGCAGTCAGGCCAGCTGCCTCCATCTTGTTGCGCAGCTCATCTCCGCGGGAAGTAAACATATTTTTCATGCTGTCAATGAAGCCTTGCTCCGCCATGCCGACTTTTTCGGTATCGAGTGCGTCTGTAATATCATCCGAACGTTTTTTATCATGTGCGAAAATGTAAATATCATCATTTGTATAGCCTTGAGCTGTCAACTCTTCGATTTCTCTTTTGGCTTGTACTGCATTTTCAACGATTTTTTTCAATGTCATAAATAATCCCTCCAAAATGTATTTGTCTATCTATACCTCGAATGCAAAGAATTAAACAAATACAGTAGGGGGAATTCCAATTCACACTGGATAAAAATCTCCGCGCAACTTGCGGTACGACGTCATGAAATCAGTAGGATCCGTTTTCACTTCAAAGGTGAAGAGACCTTGATTTGTATGCAAATAGAAGAGTCCGTCGCCGTTTGAAAAGGGCCGGTACGATACATCATGGACATGTGTCAGTTCAAAGGTATGACTGGGCGTGCAAATTTTTTCGACGTATAAGTGAATCGCATGAGCCGATTGCTGCTGTTTCTGTTCAAACCATTCAACCGATCGTTCCACTTTAAAAAAGGGAAGGCTGGATATGACTTCTTTCATCGGTTCACTCACTGTAAAACCTCCCGATGCGAGTTTTGTTCATGTTCATCCTATCAGTTTTACGCCCATGAAAACAAACGAAAGAATAATCTCATTTTATCTTCTTGATATCACGGATAATTTGTTTTACATATTCATCATCGACATAATTGTATTCATCCACTATATATCCTTCCCGGTCGATCAGATAAAAATTCGTGCCATGAATGACTTGGTTCGAGGTTTTCGGTTTTTGGACAATGGTCTGAAACTCCGAAACCGCCATTTCCTCAATATCCTCCTGGGAATACCCCGTCAGCATATGCCAGTTTGAATCATCGTCAGTGAACTGTCCTACATATTGTTTTAAAATTTCCGGGGAATCAACAGTCGGATCCACAGTGAACGAAACGAATTCAACATCCAAGCCTTCCTCACGCAATACCTTCTGTAAATCAGCCATTTCACTTGTCATCGGTGAACAAACCGTTTCACATTTTGTGAAAATGAAGCTGGCAATCCATATTTTATCCCGTAGTTGTTCCGTTCCAAATTCATGACCGTACTGATCTGTAAATGCAAAAGGGGGAATACTTGGACCCGAGTGGTTTTTCCCGCCGCATCCGGCCAATACAATAAGCACCATGAGAACACTTATCCATTTTTTATTCATGATACTCGTCCTTTCTGCCAGTAGATAAGGAAGGCAACCCAATACTTACAGTTGTCCCGTTTGTTTCATCACTTTCAATAGTAAACGTGCCACCGTGCATCCTGACAATTTCTTTGACAATTGATAGGCCGAGACCTGTTCCTCCTGTTGTTCGGTTCCTCGCTTTATCCGTTCTGAAAAAACGTTCACCAATGCGGGCAAGATCCTCTTCGGGTATGGAAATGCCTGAATTGGTCAGTCTGTAGGAAGTCTGTCCATCCATTTCTCTCAGCTGTAGCCGAAGAAAACTGTTTGGATCGGCGTATTTGATCGCGTTATCAATTGTATTGTAAAAAACTTGCTGGATTCGTTGCGGATCTCCTTCTACAATGATGTCTTCCTCCAGTTCCAGTTGTATCTCCGCATTTTTTTCGGTCAAACGGAATTGGAATAGCTCAAGTGTGTCGAGCAACAATTGTGCGATGGCGATCGGCTGACGCTCCATTTTATACATGCCATCTTGCAGATGGTTAAGTTCGGCAAGATCATTAATTAATTTATTTAAACGCTTTGTTTCTTTCTCAATGGTAGACAAATACGATTCCGCTTCTTCCGGTGAAGAATAGATCTTCTCCTGCAAGACATGGACATACCCGCTGATATACGTAAGAGGCGTCCGCAATTCATGGACGATGTTGGAGGTGAATTCCTTTTTTTGCTCCTCCTGTTTCTCTAAAGAATGGCTCATCGAATTGAATGCGTTCGCCAGTTGGCCAATCTCATCATGGCGATTTGTTTGCATCCGTTTCGTATAATTTCCCTTTGCTATTTCGGCGGAAAGATGCTGCAAATCTTGCAGCGGTTTAAAAATCGATTGCCATGCCCGGTTCACGACGAGGAACAAAATGAAGAAGAACAAAGTTCCGACCGCTATGAGGATCGGGATGCTCTCCCGAAAAACATCCTGAATGTCTGCAAGAGGAACGTAGATATAAATGAACCCGATTAGGCCGTCGTTTCCTTTGATTGGAAAGATAGCACCGAGCACTTCTCGTCCCAATTCCTCCACATATCCTTTTTTAACTACATAGGCCCCTTTTTCAAGGGAGGCATAATCATTCTTGTCCACCAGATTTTTATAATCAAGCTTGTATGGAAAATACGTTGTCAATTCATCAAGCTGATCCACTACAATAATTTCATACTCGGATACAATATTATACCATTGGATTTTCTCAATAATATCATCACTCAGTTCCCCATAGTGATAGTGGGAGGCAGTGCGTTTTCCTTGGTACACAATAGACTCTTCCATGCTGTCCAAATAAAGCTTGGAATACAGGAAATGGATGAAAAAGAATGAAAACAAGATAGTGAACGCAATACTTGAAAGGAGAACAGCAAGAAGTTTCCGGCTCAAGGTCAAGTTTTTCATGTTACACCTCGAACTTATAGCCGATGCCCCAGACAGTTTCAATCAATTTCCCTGAATCTCCCAGTTTAAGCCGGAGTGTTTTAATATGTGTATCGACTGTCCGATCGGTGCTTTGGTGATCTTGTCCCCATACTAGGTGGAGAAGCTGCTCTCTCGTAAACACCCGGCCTTTGTGTTTCATCAGCACTAGCAACACGCCAAATTCCTTTAATGTTAAGCTGATCGGTTTTCCATGTAACGAGACCGTATGGGCATCGGTATCGATGACCAGTGGACCGACACTCAGGATTTCCGCTTTTTCGGTTCGTCCATATGTGCGGCGAAGCACCGACTCGATGCGGGCAAGCAACTCGCTAGGCAAAAATGGTTTGACAATATAATCATCTCCGCCGATTTTCAGGCCTTGCACTTTATCCCATTCTTCTCCCCGCGCAGAGAGAAAGATGAGTGGAATATCCGAAATCTGTTTAAGTTCAGTTGCAAAAGTAAATCCATCCATATAGGGCATCATGACATCCACGATGCATAAATCAGGCTTAACCTCTCCAAGACGTTTCAAGGCATGTAACCCGTCCGTCGCCTCTTCGACAAGATAGCCATCTTTCTCTAAAAATGTTCGGATCAGTCTTCTCATTTGAGGCTCGTCGTCTATGATTAATATGGTGAGTGGCTTTTTCATACTCTTACCTCTTTTCAATAAAACATAATTACTTACAGTCTGCTTGGATAATGTGAAATTAAAATGAAGTTCACTACTTCACACGAATTTCTTAAACAGTTTATATAATCATACTGAACTTTATTATAAACGTTAAGCATGTAATGTGAGAGGGGCAAATCGAATGAAGAAGATCAGTTGGTTAATTAGTGCAGGCATGGTAATGATGCTGGCAGCGTGTGGAGCAAGCAAAGAAAATGCAGCTCCAGATTCCTCGGAGAGCGAAGAAATCCTTCCCATTTCCGTGGAATTGACCGTTCCTGAAAAAGCAGAGGTCAATGAAACCATTGTAATGGAAACGGTTGTTACCCAAGGCGAAGAGCAAGTGGATGATGCGAATGAAGTGGTCTATGAGATATGGGAGGAAGGAAAGAAAGAGGAATCTTTCAAAGTCGAGACATCCAATGAAGGTAAAGGCCTTTATAAAGCCGAAACATCCTTTGAACATGACGGCCAGTTCCATATCCAAGTTCATGTGACAGCGCGTGATATGCACACAATGCCGGAGAAAGTTGTGACGGTCGGCAATGGCGGAAACTATACTGCAGAAGAAGGCCATGAGCATGGCGGTGAACATGAACACGGACATAGTGAAGGATTTTCCTTGCATTTCATGGAACCGGAATCACCAGCTGCTGGCAAACTGACAGACTTAGTGACACATTTGCAAATGAACAACGAGCCTATGGAAAAAGCAGAGGTCCGTTATGAAATCTGGAAAGATGGACAAGAAAAACACGATTGGGTTGATGCTGAGGAGGCTAAGAAGGGCGAATATCAGTCCTCCTTTACATTCCAGGAAGCCGGGGAATACACAGTCAAAATCCACGTTAAAGATGACAATGGCTTGCATGAGCACGAAGAAAAAACAGTGGAAGTAAAATAAGCAAAAGACCGCGTGCTGGAAAGGCGACGAAAAGGGAAACGCCCCTGATCGAAGCAGCACGCGGTCTTTATTTGGTTGCCGGCATCAAATAAAGATTTCATATAAGCCGATTAGAACAAGAAGTACTCCCGCGATCCGGTCGGACTGCAGGCCGAACCACGTATAGCCGATCCGATGACCGAGCTTTACTCCAATCCAGATGGAGATGAACGAAAACACCCCGATGGAAAGGGAAGCCAGGAAGGGGGGGACTCCTGTAAATCCGGCTCCAAACCCTATGGTCAGGCAATTGATCGCCAGAATAAAACCAAGCACGATCGACTCCTTCCAGTGGATGGTCGTGATCCGTTGAGGATTGCCCGTCGACTGGCTGACTGGCTTTAAAATGAACCAGCAGCCTAGACCAATTAGAACGAGGCCGCCCAGGATGTTTGCGACATTCATCGGAATATATCCGGAAATCCAGCTGCCTGCCAGGATGGAGAAGTAGGCAAAAAGCATGGAAATAAAAGAGATGACCACATTATACACGATCGGTATACGATGATAACGTAATCCGTAAGACAGACTGATGCCCAAATTGTCCAAGTTTGCAGCTATTCCAATAAGAATGATGGTGAGCAATTGCATTTTCATCCCTCCGCAATTGACGGTTCGTTTTGTATTTATATGATTGGGTCATCAGGAGAGAGTGGGCGTGGAGTCAGCATCCAAGGAAAGGATGCGGCAATCATGATATGATGGAAGGACATGAAGGAGGGCCTGAATACTATGGCGGAACATCAATTTCATTTGAAAGCGGACTGGCCAGGACTCCGCAATGACGTAGGATCGATTGAAGCGCTCCATTTAAAGACCGAAGTTTCGATTCCGATTGAGATGGACGGTCCCGGAATCGGAACTAATCCTGATGAGATGCTTCTTGGAGCGGCTGCGACATGCTATATCATCACATTGGCTGCGATGATGGAGAGAAGCCATATCGCGAAGCGGAGTTTGACAATGGAATCTGTCGGCATTGTGGATGTGACGAACGGAGTCATTACATACAAGAAAATTATCCATAAGCCGGCCATTACCTTAATGGAAAATGCGTCTAAGGCAGAACGGGAAATGACAAGGAAATTAGCCGAAAAGGCAGAAGCCTCTTGTATGATCAGCAGGGCGCTTAGAGGAAATGTCGAGGTATTGGTGAAAGAAAACATACTGTGATGCAAAGAAAAATTTTCACGAAATATGCCTTGTTTTCTTTTGTGTTGCTGGAGGATTTTGAAACAATCATGTTAAAATAGCGTTATCGTGCTTTGATCCGGTTGTGGACAGAACAGATTATGAAGTATTTTGAATGATGAAGGAGAGAATAAAGATGACTGATTTCCCTAAAAAAACATGTTCCGTAGAACGCCTTGTAACCGTTCCTGCGGATGTTAAAAAAGTATTGGAAGGCAAGAAGACGGCGACTCGCCGAAACGGTGTATACGCGTATCCGGGAGAAATTATGGTGCTGGATGGCAAAGAGTTCAAGGTGGACAAGCTATATGCTCAAACTCTTGGCGAATTGACGGAAGCGGACGCAAAACAGGAAGGCTTTGATAATCTGGAGGACTATAAGCAATCCATACTGTCCTTACACCCTAAAATGCCATGGCTTCCGACGATGAGCGTGTGGGTTCACGAATTCAGCGCTGTAGAGAATTAATATAGGCCGTTTCATGAATGTTACGGTCTATGACATTATCCTGTATTTCCATATTGTAAGTGCCGTACTGGCAATTGGTCCATTGTTTGTACTGCTACTGGTCATTAAACAATTAAATGGCGTGCAACAGGAGATCGAGCGGTCTTATGTGTCCCTCATCTCTGTTGCCGTCCGTTTCATCATGCATGCTGGGCATGCTTTAGTATTGACGGGCGCTCTCCTCATTCTGTTTGGGCCATGGCCATGGTATACATCTTGGGTGATCATGACACTCGGTGTCATGCTGCTATCTGCTTTTTTCCTGGCAAGCGGCTTTACAAAGGTGCTTAGGCGCTTCGGTCAAGCAGATGATAAACGCCTCATATTGCGAAAACTATGGAATACGACCTGGATTTACATACTGCTGATGTTAGTCATGCTGTGGCTGATGGTTCAAAAGCCGATACTTTGGTAGCGTTACGCTGTACATATCACGGCATCCAAATTAATTTCAAGTAGGGGCTAAATGCAAAAAAGGCTGAGATAGTACATCTCAAAGCCTTTTTTGTTTGTCTGCTCTACCGGAAGGATGAAAAGATTGGGTGATTAATAAAAAATTGGATGACAAGTAAGAGAGGGAACGGTATAATCTTCAAAACAGAATGGGGTGGGGTCATGAGATTTGAACAATACGAAGATGCAGAGCGTTTCGCTCAGGTGGCGGAACCGGTTTTAGAGCAGGGAGAAGATGTGAACAGTCTGTTTTACGGCGTTTTGCAGGCCATCCGCTCTGGAAAGTATGCAGATCCTTTTATGGGAATTGTTGAGGAGGAAGGCGAATTATTAGGGCTGTTCCAAATGACGCCTCCACATGCATTGAACATTATTCTTGCAGCAGAGAATCGGATCGAGGAAATATATCAGGAAGCAATACAATATATTCTCGAACATTCCATTCCTGTTCAATCGATCATCAGTCAAAAACCTTGGGCAGAGCAATTTGCAGCAGAGTGGGAAAAGCAAACTGGCCAGACTTCAGTTGTTTTAATGGACCAAGGCCTGTATCGGCTTGATGCACCGGATGAGTCTCTCGTGCACAGTCCGGGAAATTGGCGTAAAGCTCACGAAGGGGACAGTCCATTAATTGAACAATGGTACACCGCTTTCGAATCGGATACCCATCTGCCAGCAACGGATTTACATGTGGTAAAAGAAAAGGTCGCCAAATTCATCGAGGACAGGGAAGTCTTCGTATGGGAACATGAGGGTGAGGTTGTTTCCATGATGAAGAAATCAAGACCGACGAAAAATAGCATCACCGTGTCACTAGTGTTTACGCCGTCTAATCAGAGAAGGAAAGGATATGCCCGTTCATTAGTGGCACATGTCTCGAAAGAACTTCTTCAAGAGTATGAGTTTTGTGTCCTTTATACAGACATGCTGAACCCGACGTCCAATAAAATTTATAAGGAAATCGGCTATCAGCATATTGCAGATTCGGTTCATATCGGCTTTATGTGAAAGCAAACGAACGGTGTAGAAAACAATATGTTTTCTACACCGTTTTATCGTTTGAAAAAACCTTAAACCCCGCTTGGTGAAAAGATGCCGAGGGTGGCGATTCTTCCTACGGCTTCACGGATGCGTTCCTCGCTGGCCAACAGCCCGACACGGACATAACCTTCACCGTGCGTACCAAATCCGATGCCTGGTGTGACAACCACACCTGCCTGCTGCAGGAGAATGTCGGCAAATGCTTCACTTGTATAGCCAGGCGGCACTTTCAACCAAGCAAAAAAGGATGCTTTAGGAGCTGTGACATCCCAGCCGATCCGCCTGCATTCGGATATGAGAACATCTCGTCGCCTCTCATACAAATCGGTCATGTCCTTGACGCATTGCTGGTTTTCAGAAATTGCAGCGATCGCGGCATGCTGGACTGCTGGAAAAATGCTGATGAACAAATAATCCTGCAAACGGGTCAATGCTTGAATCATTTGTTGATTTCCGACTGCGAAAGCGACACGCCAGCCTGCCATATTATATGTCTTTGAAAGCGTATACATTTCTATGCCGATATCTTTTGCGCCATCGGCCTGAAGGAAGCTGACCGGCTTTTCACCATCAAATCCAATACCACCATACGCCATATCATGCAAAATGAAGATGTCATGGTCTTTACCGAATTGAATCGCTTCCTCGAAGAAAGCACTAGAAGCTGTGGCGCTCGTCGGGTTATTAGGGTAATTCAAATACATCATTTTCGCCTGTTCCGTCTGCTCCTTCGTTAATAAGGAGAAATCGGGAAGGAACTGGTTCTTTTCTAATAAAGGCATCGTTGCATATTGAATATCTGCAAGACTGACGCCTGATAAATAATCAGGATACCCGGGGTCCGGCAAAAGCAGGAGATCGCCCGGATTCATCATGGCAAGCGGCAATTCGACTAGACCGATTTTGGAACCGCCGATAATCGCCACTTCGGTATCCGGATCCACATCGACATCATATTCACGTTTATAAAAGCCGGCCACAGCCTGCCTCAATTCAGCTGTTCCATTGAATGGCGAATACCCGTGAGTTTCTGGCTTCTCTGCCGCTTCTTGCAGCGCCTTAATAATGTGGGGAGGCGTCGGCTGGTCCGGATTCCCCCTGCCTAAATTGATAATATCCTTACCGGCTGCCCGGGCGGCGTCCACCTTCTTCACCAGAGACGAAAAGAAATGGGGCGGCATTTGTTGCAAACGATTTGAAATCAGCATTCAACAACCTCGTTCCTTGATATTAGATTAGTCTGACTAGTAACTCCTTTCATCGTACTATATCGTATTGAAGAAATCTATCTTATATTCTGATAGTTTATATGAATTTTTTTCCGGTGTGGATTTACTGAGCTAGAGAGCCCGGGATGGATGATTAGGTTAAGGAAATCAATAGTAAGCTGTCAAGGAGGGGGGGTACGAGGTTCATCGAACGCTTCATGTTTATCGGTCAGTTAGCGAATGTTAACGTTCAGTTTTACAGATATATTGGTCACTTCGATAAAGTTATCGGTCAAGTTTATCACATCATTTTTAACTGTCAGTTAGTGTCCATTAACGGTCACTTTCTAAAGGTTATCGATCAATTTGCATATTTGTTGGTCAGTTAATGCCAGTTAACAGTCAGTTCTACAGGTTTTTATAGGCCACTTCATTACCAGCACTCTGCGGCATATACGAGCGGTCACCTAACATATACGAGCTGTTGGAGAGAAGATACGAGTGGTCAGAGACAGATACGAGCGGTTCCAGAGAAATACGAGCGATTAGGGAACTGATACGAGAGGTTCGCGAGCATATACGAGCGGTTCAAGGTAAGATACGAGCGGTCTGCCGAACTTGTTAGCACTTCCGCGGTGACTCTTCCAGCATATAAGAGAATTCCCTGGTATTTTCGAGCACTTTCCAGTAAATACAACCACTTTGCAATAACTTCTTAGGATTTATAGTTTAGTTATCGAAAATAAATGTTATTCCTTGAATTTCTCCAAAATGAAAAGGGCAGAAAATCAGATTGATTTCCGCCACTTTTGCTTACGCTCTGAACAAACATTTTTATATGTAAGTTGGAGACTAAAAATATACTTTATATACTATTAATAGAATGGTAAATCCAAGATATAAGAAAATTATGGTTGATATAAACTTATTTGGTTGCTGAAATTTTGCGAATAACTTTTTCTCAATCAGTGATCCAAATAAGATTAAAGGAAGTGTAATAATTAAAAGAATAACATGATCAAAAATTCCAAAGATCATGCAAATAGTTATAAGTATACTAGCTAATAATAATGTCCACATTTGACCTCCAATGAATAATACAATTTCATCATTCGCTGCGACATATTTCTTCATTCGGCTTAAGAAATATTATATTTAAATTGAAAATAATTGTCGAGTGATTGCAGGGGAATTATAATTACGATGGACTCATAATATGCGTTTATTTTATACGTGCTTTTGAACCTTTTATTGATGATTTGCATAGCGTCATCAATTATTCTCTCAGTGTTCAATTGGTGTAATTGCTTTCTATTCTACTTCAGGTTTAATAAGGGTTAACGGCCACTCAGGCAGGTTAATCGATCACATCATTTTTACTAAAATCTATCAGCTTGCTTGCAAAGTGTCTATGCCCAAAAAAAACAAAAACCAGGCGGTGTGAAATACTCCGCCTGGTCTATTTCTCATTTGCCGTTTTCCATAATAAAGGCTAATAGAGAAGTCCAATGATCTATCTCTTTTTTGATTGCAATATATTTGGCCGATTGTTTATTTAAACGCTTGTCCAGGTTGGAATAGAACCGGATGACCCGAACAGGTTTTTCTTCATCGTCTACAACGAGTTTCATTTCTAATGTGGCGACTTTCCGGTAGATGAATTTCTTGGCCACAGGCAACTTGGAATTCGTTTCTTCTTTCCATTCTTGACCAAGCACAGCCAATCTTTCGTCTGTCCGTTCCGCGGGATTTTTATATCGCTCTTTTCGAAGTCCGTTTTCAAACACTTCTACCGCCAGCAGATCTTTGTAACCATATTCTAATATTTCATAAGGCATGGAAGCATAGGCTTTGTTTACATACTTTCCGTCCCGCAGAGGAGGCACCCACAGATATAATTTACGGTGCTTCTCATCGATCGCTATTTTCGATAGCAGATCATAGGAAACAAAAGCATGGGATTCGGTATAAGATGGTTTTGCCGGTTGGAAAGTCTCCAAATACGCTTGTTGTTTCTGTTTGGCTTTTCCTTCCGCTCTTCCGGAAAGATAGAGGAACAGGATGGCGAAGCCGAAAAACAATGCGAAGAAGAGAAAGGCTGCCAAAATGGAGTCTTGTCGAATCAATACAAATAACGCGATGGTTCCAATGATAGGTGATAAACATCCTAAGCGGATAAACCAATTGGATTCTGTTGAACGCATGGGTTTCACTCGTTTCTCAAATAAACTAGTCTCTCTTTATGATACCGAAAGATTACATGATTGACAATTGCATGACGAAAGGGAAAGCAGTTTGGCGAAGAAAGGAATTAAAAAAGCGAAGGAAACGGGAAACATTTCCTTCGCTTGTCTCTATTATGCTTTTGCAGCTTCGATTTCGTCTGTCAATTCGACGAGTTGATCGATCAGCTCACCGATATAAGCGATTGTGTCCAATAAAGGCTGTTCCGTCGTAATGTCGACACCCGCCATTTTGGCAAGTTCTGCAGGTGATTTTGTTCCGCCGGCTTGCAATACTTTCAACCAATCTTCTACAGCAGGCTGCCCCTCGGAAAGAATCCGCTTGGAAACTTGTGTGGAAATAGTCAATCCGGCACTGTACGTGTACGGATACAAGCCCATGTAGTAGTGAGGCTGGCGCATCCATGTCAGTTCTGCCCCTTCATTGATCTCCACATCGTTACCCCAGAATTCTTCCAATACGCCACGCTTCAAGCTGTTCAATACGTTGGCGTTCACGCTACCGCCTTCATCGATGCGGTCATATACTTTACGTTGATAAGCTGCTTCCAGCAAGTGCGTGACGAAGTTGTGATAATACGTGCGGGCCACGATAGAAGAAATAACCCAGCGCTTGAATTTCGGGTCATCCGAATTCGAAAGCAAGTGGTTCGCCATCAGCATTTCATTCATCGTGGAAGGTGCTTCGATGAAGTAAAGGGATGGACGTGAGTTGAAGATGTTCTGATGCTTATGAGCATTGTAGAAATGCCCGGCATGTCCAAGTTCATGAGCTAAGACAAAGACATCTTCCATGCTGCCAGTCCAGGAGATTAGGATATACGGATGGACCCCGTACGGGCTGGAACAGAAAGCACCTGTCGATTTTCCGACGTTCTGAGCGAAATCCGTCCAACGTTCTTTATAAGAACGGTCTACCATGTCAATATAATCTTCACCCATAATGGCAAGTGCATCATCAATATATTTCTTTGATTCTTCGATTGTGATTTTCGGCTCATAGTTTGGATCGAGCGGAATTTTCAAATCGGAGAAAGTCATTTCATCGAGTCCATGAACTTTTTGTAGAAGCTTTGCATATTTGCGCATATGTGGCGCCAATTCCTTCATGATCAGGTCGATTTGGCGGTCATACATGGAACGGTCTACTTCTTGATTGAATAATAGATAATCGAAAACTGTTTCATATCCGCGTAGGTCGGACATCGTCTTTTCTTCTTGTAAGTGCATATCGTATGTTTTGGCTGTCGTATGCTGATATTCTCGTAGCTTCGCATGGAAAGCATCGTATGCGGCACGGCGTTTCTTCGTATCTGGCTCTGTTTCCCAGCCGCCTTCGAAAGAAGTGTAGCTAAGTGGATATTTCTCTCCATCCACTTCGAATTCGCCAAAGTTGATATCGACAAGTTTTGTCGTGTTGTAAAGGCCATAAGGCGCGTTTAACACAGAAGAAAGTGCAGCCAATGTCTTTTCGACTTCAGGGTGAAGGCGATATGGTTTTTCACGCAGTATTTCGTTTAAATAGAGGTTGTACTCCTCGGATTGCTCCGCTGCGGATTGCAATAATTCAGCAGAAAGCTCAGAAAGCTCGCTTGTGACAAATGATAATTGACTGCCAAGCTTAGCAGAGATCGAGCCGAATTTACTTGAGCGCATTTGTGATTCATCATTCGTTTGGTCTTCACTCATGGCGAGGCTTGTATACGTACCGATAGGCACCATTTTTTCATAAATTGCAGCATAACCTTTCAATGCTTCAATGATGGATGCTTCATCGGAAATATTCCCTTTGAACTTGTCCGCATAAGCGGCAACCTCTTGTTCAAGTTCTTCAATCGCCGTGTTGTAATCGCTTTCGGATTTAAATAATTCATTCAAGTTCCATGTTTCTTCAACCTTTACTTCGGAACGTTTCGGCAAGCTTTTTACCATTCTCATCTCTCCCTTTTATTACGGTAGTCGAACTAATATTAGTATATAGCAGATTGATTGAAAAGTAAAAATGAATAGAAAGATTCTGCCGCTTTTTCTTCACGGTCATAGGCCAGAACTTTTTACAGCCGTTCAACCTCTTATTTCCGCAGTTTTTCAATTTCCTCTGCCACGACAAAAGCAAGGTCGTCATTGCCGAAGAGCTGCAATAAATCAAGCATTGTGCCATCTTCTACCACCATATCTTCATACGTTTCTTTGGAAGCCAGCAGTTGATTCAGAATTTCGTTGTCTCTCTGAGCGGGGTAGGCAGTTTTGTAAAGAATTTGAGGATCCAGTTCGTTCTTCCGGCACCACTGGATGAAAAGCCGACTCATTACCATTTCGTCTTCTTGATAAAGTTCAATGATTTTCTTCTGAATGGTTTTTTTGTCCATGATTGTATAAGTTCCTTTCCTCCATTATGATTCAAAGTATACTGCAAAATAGAGGGAGATGCTGGGAATGAGAAGAGTGGATGTTGTATACACATTAATCGCAAAAGAGGAAAAAGTAGTTTTGGTGAAGAATAGGAAATATGACAATTGGACATTGCCTGGGGGATCTGTAGAAGAAGGCGAGACGCTGGAAGAAGCCGCAGTGAGAGAAGTGTGGGAGGAGACGGGTCTTACTGTCCAAGTGAAGAAACTGCTCGCGGTGAATGAAGCGTTTAGAGAAAAAGAAGGCAACCATGTTCACTTTTTCACTTTTTTAGCACATCAAGTGGATGGGGATTTGGCTGTTCAGGACCGCGAAGGAATTATGGAAGCGGACTGGAAAGATATGGAGTTTGCCGATAGCCAAATGCCTTATTACGAATGCGGGATTCGGGGATTGCTTCGCGAATCCATCCCTTACTCGTTTCAAGGAGTACAGAGTAGAATCGGCCCACTTCTCTCCCAAGGGTAAAAACGTTAGGCTGTTTATGGTCGGAAAACCGTTTGCTTGTAGAAGAATGCAGAGGGCCCCATTCTAGCGGGGAAGGCATTTATTATCGGCCTCTTGGAGGAACTGTCGAGTTTGGAGAACGTTCGGATTACGCGTTGAAACGGGAGTTTCTAGAGGGAATTGGTGAGCAAGTGGAGATTGTTTCCTATATCGGTTGTTTGGAAAATATTTTTACGATCCAGTCCGAAATGGGGCACGAAGTGATTCAACTGTATGACGTCCGATTTGTGAAGGAAAGCAATTATTTGCGTGATCGGTTTAGAGTGGATGAAGGGGAAAAACAGGCTTGGGCAAAGTGGATAGGACTTTCTGAATTTATTGAAGGAAAGGCAATTCTCTATCCTGAAAAGCTTACGTCCCTTTTGGAAAGGGGAGCGAGATGGAACAAAAACAAATGAGCAAAAGAAATCAAGTCGGGTGGAACCAATACGCTTATGAAGCTTGGGTGAGGAGACATGGCTGTCCGAGCGACTATGCGCAAGAACTGCAAGCCGCCCCGGCCGATAAAGTTATGTATTACCTTAAAGAAATGGGAGAAGTCAAAGGAAAAAGGATCCTTAACCCGCTTGGCTCGAAAGGCAATAAAGCGGTATGCTTCGCTTTGCTTGGAGCTGAGGTGACAGTAGTGGATTTATCAGAGGGCAACCGGCAATATGCCATGGAGCTCGCTGAAGCAGCTGGAGTGCCTCTTACCTATATCGTAGGGGATCTGATGGACAAGACGCTTCATGACATAGGAAAGTTCGATTTTGTGCTTCTTGAAATAGGCGTCCTGCATTATTTTGCTGAATTGCCTACGTTGTTTAAGAAGATCTCCAGTTTGTTAGAGAGGGACGGTGTCTTCCTTATTCGGGAATATCATCCGCATGTCGCAAAGGTAATGTGCAATAAGGATGGCGAGACCGTCTTTGATGGGAATTACTTTGATGAATCATATATAGAGGAAGATGTTGCATATGCATCTTTACTACCGGAAAGCATCCGTCCGCAACTTGAAAAGAATTTGATCAGGAGATGGACGATTGCCGAGGTAATCAATTCGTTGGTCGTGTCTGGTTTCCACATTGTTAAAATGAAAGAGGATCAAGGAGTGCGCTGGGCCTTTCCAAAAGGCGCACCATCCGGCATAGAGGACCGGCTTCCGGGAACGTATGCTTTGATCGCAGTGCCTCATCAGACATAAGCCAAAGGGGAGTGTAGTATGGGATATATTGAAGATTTGCGAGCTGAGGTCGGCAACCGGCCGTTGCTACTGACGGGTGTCGGCGTCGGTGTTCTGAACGACAAGGGAGAAATCTTGCTTCAAAAGAAGGTGGATGGGCGCTGGGGCATTCCGGGCGGCTTCATGGAGCTCGGAGAAACAGCCGAAGAGACTGGAAGAAGGGAAGTTTTGGAGGAGACCGGTATTGAGATTGGCAAGATGCAGCTCGTCAGCGTATTTTCGGGCCCCCAGACACATACAGTCTTACAAAATGGAGACGAATATTATTCAGTGACCTTGATTTACGCAACAAACGAAGTGATGGGGGGAGAACTTAAAGCAGATGGAGTGGAGACGGCAGAGGCCGGTTTCTTTCCAATCCGCCAATTGCCCGAGCAATTAAGTCCTGCCGTTCAAACTATGATAAAAAGCTATGCCGCACAGATGGGGATATACTAATCGATCAAACCGTAAAAAAGATGTCTTCGCAGGCCGATCGCAGAAGACATCTTCTCTACTATCTCTAAGGCCGGTTAGAGGCGATGAAGCGGACAATCCAATCACCATCTAGCGATCCATCCACAATTCTGTAGTACAGCATGGAGTTCTGGATGATTAGATTTTCGTTCACAACGATGGTGATCGTATTTCCATTCCCATCTTTCAGAATGATATTGAACTCCTCTATGTCATCCTGCAGTGTGATTTCTTCAGGTTTTAGCTTTTGGACACGATAATCCTGTAAGAATTGAAGCAGCTGGTCTACTTCATGCTCATCGTCTATGACCCATGTTTTAGCGGGTGCCCCGAAAACGGGGGGAGTAGTGAAAACCAGTGACTGGAACTCCGCATCCATCGACTGAAGCAAATCCTCGAAACGTCTTTCATTATACGCGTTGATTTCATCGAACATTGCATACGCCCCTGCGATTACAAGTGCGAGTAACAGTACAGCTCTTGTCTTCATAACCATTTCCTCCTGGAGTCGTTTGTTTAGTATACGCATGCCGCAATACTTTGGAATAGTACATATGCTATGTGGCAGAGAGGCAAAACATTAATGGCTAAGTGCAAATGCGGAGAATGCACAAATTTTTTTAGAGAACTAATTAATGAAATACCGATGCCATAAAATCGTTGCAAAGTAATCGGTAGAGTAGTGTTATAATTAAAAGAAATTAGACGACTAAAGGGAGGAATGTTCATGAATACTGAGATGAATAAGGCAATCCAGGATGAATATCCAGATGATTTTGCCTGGTGCTTTGGATGTGGACGATTAAATAAGGATGGCTATCATTTTAGGACCGGTTGGGATGGGGAACAAACGGTCACATACTATCAGCCGAAAGAAAAACATATTGCCATACCCGGTTTTGTCTATGGCGGGTTGATCGCTTCCTTGATTGACTGTCATGGTACCGGTTCCTGTGCACTCGCGCTGCATCGGAAAAATGGACATGAACCAGGAGATGGCGCGGAAGTCCCTCGCTTTGTCACTGCATCCTTACAGGTGAACTATCGCAAGCCGACGCCGCAGCATGTCGAATTAAAGGCAGTGGGAACAGTGGAAGAAATCCATCCGAAGAAGTTTAAGGTGGATGTACAAGTATTTGCTGGAGATGAATTGTGTGCGACAGGGGAAGTAGTTGGCGTCGTGATGCCGGCTTCGTTTACAGCGAAGTAATACACATTTCCTTGTGCTGAATCTTTTTTCCTGGTTGCAACGTATAGGGAGTACCACTTGCCGCATGGTAGGAAACCCCAATCGATGAAGAGACGGGAGTCCGGAAATGAACTGCGGAATAATAAGTAAAGGAATAGGTGAAATGGTCATGTTATATGTTTTAGGAATAGTAGCGATTGTGATGTGTGTACCTATTACGGCAATCATCACAGACCATAAACAAAAAGCAATCAAATTCAAAGCGGATATCGTTCGCCAAGAAATCGAACTGGAAAAATTAAAGCAGCAGAACTTCATTATTGAAACGGAAAAAATGAAGTTGGAGCTGGAGCAAATGAAACTGGATTATTCAAGCGGAGCGAAGGAGCTCATTAAAATCGACTAAGGGAGGCCGTGAAGATGGCAGATGATTATGTAACCCCAAAGTACAACGATTTGATTGGAGATATACTAAAGAAGCATACTGATGACGGCGGAATGGAAAATTTGAAAGGGCAAGGCAAGCCGCTGTCTAAGGAATACTTTTCGGGAGATACATTCCAGCACTTTCAGAAAATCGCAAAGGATGCAGGATATAAACCACATTGGCTGAAGTTGCAGCATGAAATCCGCGATGAATTAAACGACATCTCACTTCAAATGAAGCAGGATGCTTCACTCGATATGCAGGAGAGGATCCAGAAGGTCAATGAAAAGATCGCCGAACATAATAAACACTGTCCGCCTCCTTTTGTTAAAGGAAAAGTAAGTGTGCAATCGGTCGAGACAGCCAAAAAGTTCTGGAACTGATACATGAGAAAATGGCTGTTATTATTTCTGTCGATTTTCCTGCTTCTTTCAGGCTGTTCTGTAGGAAAGGATGATTCATCATCCAGCCTTACTAAAACGGTATTTCTTGAGGAACGTACTATGCCAAGCGATTTTACAATCCCTGATGTCGATGCGGCTGAAAGTGTATTAGAACAAATGACAGTCGAAGAGAAACTGGGCCAATTATTCATTTTTGGATTTGAAGGCAAAAGTTTTTCGCCACAGTTGAAAGAAATGATTCTACAACATCATATCGGTGGTCTTATTCTGTTAGGCAGGAATGTGTCGACGGCTGATCATATGGTAGCTGTATTAAATGAGGCGAAAGCTGCGAATCAAGTGAATCAACTCCCTTTATTCCTTTCAGTTGACGAAGAGGGAGGCCGTGTATCCAGATTGCCGAAAGGAATCCGGAAACTGCCTTCCGCACAGAAGGTGGGTCAACGGCACGACGGAACGTACAATTATCGGACAGGCGAATATTTGGCGGAGCTGCTCCATTCGTTTGGCTACAATATGAACTATGCACCTGTGCTGGATGTGCACAGCAATCCGGCTAACCCTGTCATCGGTGACCGTGCCTATGCGAGTAGCGCACAAGTTGTCGCTGATTTAGGCATCGAGACGATGAACGGCATGAAAGACCATGGCGTAATTCCTGTCATTAAGCACTTTCCAGGGCACGGGGATACGTCGGTCGATTCGCATCACTCGCTGCCAGTTGTCGATAAGAGTCTTGAAGAATTAATGCAGATGGATTTGCTGCCATTCCAACAAGCCATTGACGCGGGGGCAGAGGTTGTCATGGTGGCTCATGTCCTATACCCTGCTTTAGATCCCAAATGGCCAGCCTCACTATCGGGCAGCATTATCAGTGATCTGCTGCGCGAACAAATGGATTTTCAAGGTGTTGTCATTACGGATGATTTGACAATGGGAGCTATAACCAACGACCATTCGGTGCCGGAAGCGGCCTTGCAATCCTTTTTAGCAGGCAGTGATCTGCTGCTTATTGCGGGAGATGAGGATAACCAATTAAAGACCATTCAGTTGTTCAACCAGTCCGTTGCTTCAGGTGCTATTTCTGAGGAGCGCTTGAATGAGAGTGTACGACGGATTTTGAAATTAAAAGAGGCTTATGGCTTGGAAGACAATCCGGTTCATTCGTTCGATGCTTCCGCTGTCAATAACAAGTTTAAAAAGTTGGTGGAAAATCGATAGAGTGATGAAACCTTTATTTCCTTTACCCGTATAAAAGATAGATTGTAAAAGAAAATGGAGGTGCTACTGTGGAAAACACAGGTCTAAAAGTATTAGTTCATGCCAGCGCATTTTTTGCACCTTTTTTAGTTCCATTCATCCTCTATCTAGTTGTTGATGATCATGAAATAAAGAGGTTGTCCATTCAAGCGTTGTTGTTCCAGGTTATGATGGGATTTGCTATAACCGTTTCGATAATCTTAAGCTTTATATTGATTGGAATTCCGATGCTCATTGCATTTGGATTGGTAACGATCATTGTTCCGGTTCTTGGCATTATTAAGGCGTTGAATGGTGAAACATACAATTATCCGATTGTCGGTAGGTTTTTCTAAACAATAAATAAGGGTCGCAGAGGACATCGCCTAAGAGCGGGTTCCTGCGATCTTTTTTAATTTGAAGCGGCAAAATCTTAAGTGAGCATTCATGAAGGCGATTGGACTTGTATAAGATGTAGTAATCTGAAATTTTCGAAAGGGGATGGGAATGAAGATCAAGTTTACGCTCATGACACAAATATTCATCGCATTTGTCCTGGCAGTTCTACTGGGCAGTCTGTTCGGGGAGAATATCAATTTTTTAAAGCCGTTCGGGGATTTGTTTCTACGTTTAATTAAATTCATTATTGCTCCGCTCATTTTATCGACTCTTGTAGTGGGAGTCGCAAGTTCATCTGATCCGAAACAGCTGGGACGGATTGGACTGAAGACAATGGTGTATTATTTTGCAACGACAGCGATTGCTATTGTGATCGGTTTGCTTATCGCATTTATGATTTCTCCTGGAAAAGGAGTGTCGCTTGACTCAGATGGACTTGTCGCGCCGGAAGCGGCGACTCAGGAACCGCAGAGCGCCATTACGACATTACTAAATATTGTGCCGGATAATCCGTTTGCCGCCCTTGCCTCAGGGAATATTCTACAGATCATCTTTTTTGCGCTATTCATTGGACTGGCGATTACGCTGGTAGGGGAAAAGGCACAGCCGGTCTATCGATTCTTTGAAGGATTCTCCGAGGTAATGTACAAAATAACAGGGATTGTCATGAAGGTGGCGCCAATCGGGATTCTTGGCCTTCTTGCTCCAGTTGTCGGTCAATACGGATTGTCCGTCCTGCTTCCTTTGCTCAAGGTAATTGTAGCTGTTTATCTTGCCTGTATTTTGCACGCATTGATCGTCTATTCTACAGCAGTGAAGACCTTTGCGAAAATGAGCCCGCTCACTTTCTTCAAAGGAATATCGCCAGCAGCACTTGTCGCTTTCAGTACGGCCAGCAGTGCTGGCACTTTGCCAATGACGATCAAGAATACGAATGAAAACTTAGGCGTTCCGAAAAAAATCTCCAGTTTTGTACTGCCTCTTGGGGCGACAATCAATATGGACGGCACAGCTATTTATCAAGGCGTCGCAGTCATTTTTATTGCCCAATTCTTCCAATTGGAACTCTCCTTTGTCCAGCTGTTGACCGTTGTGCTCATTACCATCCTGGCATCGATCGGAACAGCGGGAGTCCCTGGAGCGGGTATGATCATGCTAGCCATGGTGCTAAGTTCAGTGAATATGCCGCTGGAAGGGATCGCTTTAATTGCCGGAATCGATCGTGTTCTCGATATGATGAGAACATCTGTCAATATTATTGGGGATGCCTCTGCTGCGGTTGTCGTGGCAGGCACAGAAAAGGAAGAGGACAGCGCCGTTTCATAGACATACGAAATACATGAAAAAGCGGCGGAAACTATTCGGTTTCGCCGCTTTTTTATGTTCGGTATTTGATTATCATTTTCATAGCTCGAGAAACAGACGATTTATCGATTCAACCGTTCTTCCACACTGTCAACGATATCTTGAACTGAACGTCCTTCCACGCTGACGACAGGGAAGTCAAATTGGTCGACGTTTACATCTCCTAATGCGCGGACCACACCGATATCGCATCCGTTGACGTTCTCGTCGCTTTCAAACATTTCTACTTGATAGCCTTTTTCCTCCAATGCTTGTTTGACATCAGTAAAGGGGTTTTCTACAGCCACTTTTGCCATGTGAAGCACCTCCATGTTGTAATGTTCTCTCCACCCATCTCTTCCCGCTGACGAATTGGTTAAACATGGGTAGCGCAGCATATAACAAAGATGAATGATAACGGAAGTAGTATAAGAGGCTGCTGAAATTTTTTCGGATGTGAGAAAAAAGCATGGATTCTAGGCGGAATTGAATGAGAACAAGCGAATTTGGCAGGAAAGTTTGATACTTTCGGCATGACTATCATATACATCTAACAGACGAAAGTTAGGTGGGGAAATAGTGGAATTCATAGGGAAAGCAACAGCCGTTGGAATCGGATGTCTTTTTATCTCAATCGGAATCAATCTGTTTCTCGTTCCCTTCGGGTTTTTGGAAGGCGGCGCTTTGGGTATTAGTTTAATCCTTCACTACATACTGGACGTCAAGGTTGGATTAACGTTTTTACTCATCAGTATTCCTATTTTTATTGCAGCATGGTTTTTGTACAGGCCATTTTTCTATAATGGGATTCATGGCTTGTTATGTTCCTCTATCGTAATCGATATGCTGATGCCCCTGAGGGAAGCTGGACTGAGCGAGAAGATGAATCCATGGCTGGGGGCGGTCACAGCGGGTATCTGGATTGGGATGGGGGCGGGCCTCATGTTGAGAAAGGATATTAGTATCGGCGGGACAGACCTTTTGGCACAAATGGCAGCTAAAAAGTTATCCATCAATCCTGCTCTAATGATTCTTTGTTTTGATGTGATCATCGTGTCCATTGGTACCATGCTTCTCAGCCATGCACGGCTTGGTTTATCTTTGGCAACCGTCACAACGATTGGTATAACAGCTAGCTGCATTGTGGCCTATCAAAAAAAGTGATCATCATATCGATGGATCACTTTTTTCTTGTTTCCGGAACCCGGCGAAAGCATCAATAGCGGTCGTCACAATTGTGGCGAGACCAATACCGATAATAATCCACCGGACTTGTCCGTATATATCCTCTGGAGCTTTTTGAAAGATGGAGGCGAAAAAGGAAGCGACGGCATGTTGGATGATCGCAGGATTTAAGACGAATATCGAAATGAGGCAAATCCAAAGCAAGTTAATGATGAAATTGCCAATGGCCAGCGTCTTTGTCCATTCCGAGGAAAATGCTTTGTAACTTGCGATCACAATTTCAATGGTGATCAATAGCATGGCGGCAGGCATCAGAGAGGCGAGAGACGCGCTACTGATAAATCCCAATGGTTTCATCCTTTCTACCTGAGTTTATAGGTAGTGTACCCAGTAAACTGTCTCGTTTAAACGAGCGATCTCGTCTCCAATTGTAGGAACAAGTCATGTATACTGAAAAGTACATTCATTAAAAAGGAGGTTGATCTCAAGTTATGACGACTAAGGAAGCAAACAGCCATTTACCCGTGTATCCCATCATGTTTGCAATTGGCGGCTGTCATTTATTGAACGACACGTTGCAGTCCGTTATTCCGGCAATGTTCCCAGTGTTGGAGCAGGAACGGGGGCTCAGTTTTACACAGCTCGGCTTCATCTTTTTCTGTTTGAATATGGTCGCTTCCGTGTTACAGCCGGTTGTGGGGTATTTCAGTGATCGAAAACCAATGCCTTATGCACTTCCGATTGGGATGACCTTTTCAATGCTTGGCATGGCCGGTTTGGCCTTTGCCCCAAGCTACGCTCTCATTTTACTTTCAGTCATTGTGCTCGGATTAGGATCAGCGGTTTTCCATCCGGAAGGATCTCGGGTTTCTTTTTTGGCCGCAGGCAATAAACGAGGATTGTCCCAATCAATTTACCAAGTGGGCGGGAATTCCGGGCAGGCGTTAGCTCCTTTAATCAGCGCTTTTGTTCTTGTTCCGCTTGGACAAATTGGAGCGGCGGTTTTTATTTTGGTTGCTGCATTAGGCATTTACATATTAACGAGAATATCGAAATGGTATAAAGAACAGTCGGATCAGGAGAAAAATGCAAAGCGTAAAAAAGTGTTGCTGAGTACTATCGGAAATTTGACGGGCAAACAAGTAGGAACCGCACTGACGCTATTGTTCATCATCATTTTCGCCCGTTCTTTTTATGTAACGACCATTACGAGTTTTTATGTATTTCACTTGATTGATCACTATAATTTGAAAATCGAATCGGGCCAGCTCTACATATTCCTATTCATGGCGCTTGGGGCAGCAGGAACATTTTTCGGAGGGCCGATGGCAGACCGCATTGGCCGAAAGAATGTAATTGTTCTGTCTTTGCTT
The DNA here is from genome assembly GCF_057373025.1 of Sporosarcina sp. AD_1. Classification (NCBI taxonomy): domain Bacteria; kingdom Bacillati; phylum Bacillota; class Bacilli; order Caryophanales; family Caryophanaceae; genus Sporosarcina; species Sporosarcina sp. AD_1. The sequence goes on along the minus strand of NZ_JBPVIR010000001.1, from coordinate 461,319 downwards.
GCTCCGCTTCCGCTCTGTCTATTATTGCCCTATGCTCCACTTTGGGCTGTTTCCTTGCTTCTCATCGGAATCGGTTTCTTCATTATGCTGAGTTTCTCAGTCACTGTCATCTACGCGCAAGAACTCGTGCCGAGCAAGATCGGGACGATGGCGGGTTTGACAGTCGGTTTGTCATTTGGCATGGGAGCTCTCGGCGCGGTTGGAATTGGCATGCTGATGGATACGATCGGTGTTTATCAAACAATGATTCTTGCATCGTTTCTTCCTTTTATCGGCCTGGTGGGGCTCGGTTTGCCGAAGGATCAAAAAGTCGGTGCCGCAGTTTCAGCCTCCTCTAAATAAGGAATCTGCCATTCATTTTCGGATGAATGGTATTTTTATTGAATTTTTACGTTAGTCGGCGTGGATTGAGGGTATAGGAAAGACAATCAATCTATAGGAGTCGATTTAGTTTTGGACAGAAGATTTTTGAAGAACCCGGTGTTTTCCATTTCGGCAGTCGTCATTTTGGTGCTGGTCGTCTTGGGGGCAATCATGCCCGAGCAATTTGGTAATGTGGCCAATGTGCTGTACGGTTTCACAACAGCAAAGTTTGGCTGGTTTTATTTGTTGGCTGTGTTTATTGTCATTCTATTTTTGGCGGGACTGGCAATAAGCAAATATGGAGCGATTCGTCTTGGTGGTGATGAAGAACGGCCGGAATATCCTTTCTTCACTTGGATCGGCATGCTGTTCTCGGCAGGATTTGGGGTGGGCCTCGTTTTCTGGGGTGTCGCCGAACCGATGAGCCATTATTTTACCTCTCCATTAACTGGCGTGGAGTCGAAGACAGTGGATTCAGCTCGTGTGGCCATGGGATATTCGTTTTTTCATTGGGGGATCTCTCAATGGGCCATTTTTGGCATCGTTGGGCTCGTCATTGGATTTCTGCAGTTCCGCAAAAAGAAAGATGGTTTAATATCGACTGCAATGGAGCCGCTCGTTGGATCAAATAAAATTGTAAAGACGGGGATTGATTCCTTCGCGGTAATCGCGACTGTTATGGGCATTGCGACATCTGTCGGGATGGGTGTGCTGCAAATGGGCGGCGGATTGGAATATGTCTTTCCGGTCAATAATACATTTATCATTCAATTGCTCATTATTTTTGTTGTATTTGTAGCTTATATGCTCTCGGCATCTACAGGTTTGAGTAAAGGGATTGCCTATTTAGGAAACTTTAATCTAGGAATGGCGCTTGTCCTGCTTGCGTTCTTCTTCATTGTCGGACCGAAAGTGTTTATCCTGGAGAGCTTCACATTGGCGATCGGGGATTATATTAATAATTTCATTCGTTATAGTTTGCGTCTCCAACCCTATCAGGGAGGGACATGGGTGCAAGAGTGGACCATCTTCTACTGGGCTTGGACAATCGCCTGGTCTCCATTTGTCGGCGCGTTTGTTGCACGCGTATCCAAAGGCCGGACGATCCGCGAATTCATTGCTGGCGTCATGGTCATCCCACCAGTGTTTGCATGTATGTGGATTGCAACGTTAGGGGGGACTGCACTCTATAATGATTTGAACAACGGCACGCATATTGCGGAAGCTGTAGATGCCGAGGTCACATCAGCTGTATTTGAAACATTTAAGCATATGCCATTCACAAACGTGCTTTCTGTGCTGGCGATTATCTTGATTTTCACATTTCTCGTTACATCCGCGGATTCCGCGACTTACATTTTAGCGAGTATGACAACCAAGGGAAATCTGTTTCCCCCATTGATTGTCAAAGTCGTATGGGGCTTTTTGATGTCAGCCATAGCAGCAGTGCTGTTGTATGCTGGCGGCTTGGAGGCGTTGCAGACCGCGTCGCTCGTTTCGGCCTTGCCATTCACACTTTTCTTGCTGATGCTCGTTTTCTCAATGATGAAATTGCTGAAAAAGGAACCGATCACCGTTCGGCCGACAGACATTCGGAGGTTCGAACATATTGAAAAAGCAGTGAAGAAGAAAGCGAAAAAGAAATCTAAGAGAGAAGCAAAAGTGGAATAATGGAAAAGCCGGTGCTTTAATAGGCACCGGTTTTTCATATGTAAGTCAATCTTTATACTGAAGGGTTTTCAGATTTTAATTTTACGGAATACGGAGTGAGATCGGGCAGTTCCAGACAATTCAACTGGCCGCCATATACAGCCCCGCCATCGATTCCAATAATATTATTATCCCCAAAAAAGATGGAATGGTTCGCGTCATCTTGATATAAATAGTGGGTCGGTGTGTGGCCGAACACTACCTTTTTTTCACCACAATAACCATTATGAAAAGGATCGCGAATCCAGAGAAAGTCCCGTTCCTCCGTCTCATGGATAGGCGTTTCAGGATGTACGCCTGCATGTACGAAGATGAAATCGTCTTGTTCTTTATAGATGTCTAAAGAGCAGATGAACTCAAGATGCTTCTCCAGTGCTTCTGAAGAAAGTTGAGGCCGCTCAAACGGTAGATCTGGAGAAACGGTATACTCCTCTTCGCGAAAGCCGTAGCTCCGTAATGTTTCACTTCCTCCATTCCGATCCACCCAATGACGCCATGGCCTTTCTTCTTCACTCGTTAATGCTTTAATCATCATATCTTCATGGTTTCCCTTGAGGACAATAGCGCCAAGCTTGCGAAGCTCCATCACTTTGTCCAGCACCGCCTTCGAATCCTCTCCCCGATCTACATAATCACCGAGGAGGATCAGCTGGTCAGTGCCAGGCTCATAATGGATCTCGCTCAATAATTGATTAAAAGCTGTAATCTCTCCATGAATATCACTTATCACAAATGTCCGTCTCACATGCGTCAACTCCTTGTTTATCCCTTTCATTCTACCTGAGAGATGCGTGAATCGTAAGAAAGATGCTTGTATTGAAATAACTAGGCGGCATGGAGAAGAGCGGTCACTCGGTTATCAAGCACGCTAAAAAAGGTGCCATCATGACAATAAATGAATCGAGTGGTTCGCAACCAGATACGAGAGGTTTACTTGCATAATCGAGCGGTCACGGAGAAATACGAGCGGTTGACGGAATATACGAGTGGTTGGAGTGATATACGAGCTTTCGTGAAAACATACGAGAGGTTAGAGACGATATTCGAGCGGTTCAAATCATGGAGGAGTCATGGCGTTTTAATTGAGCACTCCTGCAAAGGATGCGCGCACTCTTTCAAATAATCGAGCACTTTGAAGGATGATACGTGCAGACTTCTTACATAATCGACGTTACCGGAGAGAACCCATCATGACAATAAATGAATCGAGTGGTTCGCAACCAGATACGAGAGGTTTACTTGCATAATCGAGCGGTCACGGAGAAATACGAGCGGTTGACGGAATATACGAGTGGTTGGAGTGATATACGAGCTTTCGTGAAAACATACGAGAGGTTAGAGACGATATTCGAGCGGTTCAAATCATGGAGGAGTCATGGCGTTTTAATTGAGCACTCAATTTGTTCTATAATTAACAGCATATTCTACATTAAAAAACGCACAGAAATGTGCGTTTTTAATGCCGTGTTTTAAAGTTTTAATTCCGATATGTCTTACTTAACAAACACACCCTTTAGCTTTATAAGGGATTAAAACTTACTTAATTAGTATTTTTATTTCCTTTTCATGTTTTTTTACTAAATCATTCAAAAAGTCATTTGCCTTTTTATCAAATTCCTTTAAGTTATCTTCATTATATCCGTCCATACCAACCATTTCATTTATGTAGGCATTTACATACGAATCTTGTTCGCTTCTGATTTCAGCATACTTCTTGTAATATTCTTCTTTTTCCATTCCGAGCTTATCTGCTTGGGATTTGATAAAATCTTGCATTCTTACATCCCCCTCTCCATCTTCAAGAGGAAGAGATAGCATAATTTCTTTCCGAACAGCTTTGTCTTCAGAAACGTCAAGATTCATTTTTTTAGCTTCCTGGAGCATTAATTCGAACTTTACAATTCCTTCAATGTTCTTTAAGACATCATCATCTGAATACAGAAATCGTAAGTCACCTATTGTAATTTCTTTGTCTCCAACAATTGCTGCCACATCACTGTTTTTGTAATCTTTCATGCTACCTTGTACAGTAGAACTACATCCCATTAGGGAGATAATTAAAGACAGTGAAATTATTAATATAGGAATTCTTCTCAAAAAAACACCTCCATAAAAAAATCTTTTCAATAAGTAATACGTTTCGAAATACAAAAAGTTCCGAATTTTTATGCAAGAATATGGCCCGGTTTGTTTTAAAACATTTACCCCGCTATATCAATAAAAAAGAGGACAGCAATTCATATACGAATTGTGTCCTCAATGGATTTGTTAGGTAATGTTTTCTTCACATCAACCGAAGGCGTTACAAAAAATCTGCTTATCCATGAAGTGCCAGTTGGATCATCAATTCGATGCCTACCGGGATGGCTAATTCGTCGATATCGAACTTCGGGTGATGGTGCGGGTATTGGCTTTTTTCACTTTGCATGCCGACATTAATGAAAGCACCGACTTTGTTTTTTAAGTAATAGGCATAGTCTTCTGCGCCAAGCACAGGCTCGTAATCCACAAAGGTATCCTCACCAAATGTTTTCTCGATTATATCCTTCGCCACTTCACATGCTTCGGGGTGGTTATACAGAGGGGGAGTCCCCTCGATGAATTGATAATGTCCAACGGCGCCGAAGCTTTCGCAGATGGATTTCGTTAGTTGCTCAGTTTTGTGGTGCATGAGCGTGGCGCCTTCGAACGTCAAGGCGCGGATGGTTCCTTTCAATAAAACCTTATCCGGTATGACGTTATAGGAATTGCCTGCTTGCAATCCGCCAATGGAAATGACGCCGGCATGCAAGGGATTTAGATTACGGCTGACGATTGATTGGAATGCCTGTATTACATGTGTCGCGATATAGATTGGATCCACCGTTTCGTGCGGGCTGCCCCCGTGGCCGCCTTTGCCTTCTATGACGATGTCAAAATCATCACAGGAAGCCATAGCGGGGCCAGTGGCAAAACCGATCTTCCCGAGACGCATGTTGGACATATAATGAATACCGTAAATAACATCGACACCGTCTAAAATGCCTTCCTCGACAAGCTGTTTCGCTCCGCTTGGCGATGCCTCTTCGGAACTTTGAAAAATGAATAGGATATTATGGCGAACATGCTGGGCATTCTCGCTCATCCATTTGGCGACTGCCAACAGCGTGGCCGTATGCCCGTCATGCCCGCAACCGTGCATGACACCGGGGACTTTGGAGATATACGGTTTATCTCCTTCCTCCTCAAGTGGAAGGGCATCCATATCCGCTCGCAGGGCAATTGTTTTATTTCCTTCCGTTCCTTTGAAAAATGCAATGACATTCGGTTCAGAATAGCCGTCTACTAATGGAATTCCGAATTCTGTTAACCTTGCTTTGACATAAGCCGCTGTTTCGACTTCTTGTCCGGACAGCTCAGGATGCATATGGAAGTGTCTGCGCTGTTCAATCGTCCAGTCGATCAGCGCTTGATCCAGTAATAATTTGTTCATAGAAAAGCTCCTCATCTAGTCTGGTTGACTCTGTTACTTGGACAGATAGATTGTTCTCATCCAGTGTATTTCATCAATATTTAGTATAACTGATTAAAATGGCCCATAGTGAATCAGTTGTGCTGCAATAAGAAAGAGAATTGCAATCACGACTTGGATGCAAATAAGGGGCAATACCCATTTGATCCAGCGGGTAAAAGGAATTCCTGCAACAGCAAGACCTGCGAGCAGGACTCCGGAGGTCGGAAAGAGCGCATTGGAAATGCCATCGCCCAGCTGGAAAGCAAGGACAGCCGTTTGTCTTGTCACACCTACTAAATCGGAAAGCGGTGCTAATATCGGCATAGTAAGAGCCGCCTGGCCGCTTCCGGAAGGCACGAGAAAGTTGAGGAACAGCTGGACCACAAACATTCCGATGGCGTTCAAAATAGGGGACAGCTCACCCAGCACAGAAGATGCATAAAATAATATCGTATCAATTAGCTTTCCATCTTGTATGACAACAAGAATCGCTTGTGCAAAACCAATAATCAAAGCACCGCCAATGAGTTCTTTTGCTCCGTCAATAAAGCTGTCCGCCATCTTATTCGCACCCAGTTTGCCAATTAAGCCAACTACAACGCCAAATAGCAAAAAGAGGGCAGCGATTTCTGTAATATACCAGCCTAGTTGAATGACACCAAAAATAAGGATGATAAAGTTGAATAAGAACAACGAAAGAATCCATTTATGACGGGTCGTCAGTTCCATCATCTGCCCAGTGTTTTTGTGTGTATCATTTTGGAGGTGGCCGATAAATTTCAGTTCTGGGTTGGTCTTCACTTTCTTGGCATAACGAAATACATAAAGGACGCCAGCACTGTATAATGTGAAGAATAACACGATACGAAGACCAATACCGGAGAATGTCGGCAGATCGGCTATACTTTGAGCGACACCTATATTGAAGGGATTTAAAACCGCGCTCATGAAGCCAATATTGGCACCGACTGATACAATAGCGAAACCGACAATTGCGTCAAATCCGAGTGCAATGGCAAGAGGCGTGACGATCGCGATATAGACAATCGTTTCTTCCGCCATACCCATTAAGGTACCGCCGGCTCCAAAAAAGAGCATCAAGACGGGAATAAGTAATAGTTCGCGTTTGCCAAGTTTTCTAGTTAAGCTTACAATCAAGGCGTCCAACGCACCGGTTGCTTTTAGAATACCGAAAGACCCGCCGATGATGAGGACGAAGAAAATAATGCCTGCTGCATTGACCATCCCTTCATGAAAGCTTGTAAAAGCATGGAAGAAATTTACGGGAGATGATTCGGCCCAGTGGAATGAATCCGGCACGACAAGAGTCCGCCCGTCCTTTTCCACCCGATCGTATTCACCAGCCGGCATGATGTATGTCAAAGCGGCCGATAGGAGAACGACAAAGAATAATAAGACGAATGCATTAATATGGAGAGGTTTCTTTTTAGATTGAGCTGCGTTTGGATGACTGTACTCGGATGTCTGTTTCTGCATGTCACATACTCCTCATTATTCAGATTGATGTATTTTTATTCAATTGATTGTAAAAGGTATTCAAGTATAATGCAAGATCATAATTTGGAAATTCACAGATTTGATAAGTTTTGAAACAAAGTTTACTAGTGGTAGGTAGATGAAAGTGAATAAATGTGTGTGTAAATTATTTTGAACTAAATTGGATTTAATAATTTCCTGGGAAATAGAATAGTTTAATATATTCCATTTATTGTTAAAATATAAGAGGAGGATGAATAAAAATGCTTGCAAGTTTAATCCGTAATTCAAAACATACAGTTGTTTTTACCGGCGCCGGTATGTCTACAGAAAGTGGGCTGCCTGATTTTCGTAGTTCAAATACTGGCCTGTGGGAACAAGAGGATCCTAGCAGGGTAGCCAGTACAGAGGCGCTAAATAAAAATGTGGAGCAGTTTTTCAGCTTTTATCGGCATCGTGTATTGGGCGTCCAAGATTGCAAACCACATGCAGGTCATTTCATCTTAGCGGATTGGGAAAGAAAAGGGCTGATCCAAGGAGTCATTACGCAAAATGTGGATGGATTTCATACAGATGCGGGAACTGTAAATAGCATGGAATTGCACGGAACTCTTCAAAAGGTGCATTGTCAAACATGCGGCAAGGTTTATGGGAATGATCGGTATTCAGAAGAGCAATATTATTGCCCGTGCGGAGGCACACTGCGGCCATCCGTTGTATTGTTCGGCGAAATGTTGCCGGAAAATACTTTTGCCAAAGCTCTACACGAAGCGGAGAAGTGTGAACTGTTTATTGTTCTTGGCTCCTCCTTGACTGTTACGCCTGCCAACCAGTTCCCGTTACTGGCAAAAGAACAAGGAGCCCAACTGGTCATTGTGAATAGGGAGCCAACTTTATTCGATCATTACGCAGACTTGGTCATTCACGACACAGATATTGGAGTCGTGCTGGCTCAGGCTGATCAAGAGCTGAGAGAGGATCTGTAAATTTTCCCGTAACATTATTAGTTCCCGGCCGTCTACTTGGACAAATGGGGAAGTGGTAGATATGAAAAGGATTGGGATGTTATTGTTACTTCTGTTTTTCCTTGTATGGAGTAAACCAGAAGAGGTATCTGCTTGCTCCTGCGTCATGCCTCCGCCTGTGGATCAAGCTTTGGAGGAAGCCAAAGCGGTGTTTGGTGGGAAGGTAGTTGGGATAACGGAGAGTAAGAAGAGCTGGAATCGAGGAAAAACGGTTACGTTTCAAGTGAATGAACTATGGAAAGGCGAAGAAACGAGCAAGATCGAAATTAGAACAGGTCTGGATGACGGTGATTGCGGCTTTCCTTTCGAGGAGGGGGAATCCTATCTTGTCTTTGCGACAGTCAATGAAATGTACGGGGAGAATACGTTGGCGACAAGCATCTGCCATAGGACGGCTAGCCTTGCAGATGCATCCGAGGAGCTGGCGGAATTAGGTAGCGGGAAGGTTATTGAGCAATCTAATGAAATGAAATCTGATCATAACTATACAAATGATGTCGGATGGAAAGTGGCCATTTCTTGTTTCCTTTTTGTCCTTCTTTTATTCATCATCTATTCTCGCAAACGAAATAGGAAACAATAATGTGAAAGCTGTCAATCCACTCGGTGTTTTACGAGTCGGATGACAGCTATATTTACGTAAAAGTTATCAATTTGGATAACGGTCCATCTGGCGCTATGACTTTCTCCAAATCTTTGAGTGGAATCGGGAAGTATGGGAATCCCTGTGCATAAGGCGAAATTTCATAGAGCTGAAAGTAGATGACGATCGACGCGTCTGCAAGATAGTAATCCTGATTCGGCCGAATCTTCTTGAAAGGCGGATCAAGTAAAGTGATATCCCAGTCATCAATCCGTTGACGGATGATTTCGGAGATGACCTCTACATAATTGCTGCCGCTTTTGAATAAATCCTGCAATTTATAATGCTCTCCTGTTTTTGTAGAAAAAGTTAATGATTTCACAATGGTTATTCCATGTGCGCCTCCCGTGTACGAATAGACAATTAAATTGAGGCTCAGGATGCCCCGTTCATTTGTCTTCACTTCAAAATATCCAATCAGTTCGACTAAATCTTCATTATAAAAATTTTGTTCGATGAGTAAATCGTTATAGACAGAAATAATGGCGAAATTAATCTTCCGTTGAATGATGGCGTCTAACATTTGGATAATGACTGGATACGCAATCGTGATTTTATCTGAATCCAAATCCATCTTTCTTGATATGACCGTTACAGGTTGGTCCACTCCGAGGCTCAGCTCCCTTCTCACTCTAACCGAGTCATACAGTATATGAAAAGGGTCGGAATGAATGACACTGGCTAAGAGGCTCGGGATTCATCATGACAAAAACCGCCTGTCGTCGTTGACGGCAGGCGGTACATTCAATGGATTCAGTTTCTAACCTTTTTTCTTCGGAACTTGCCAACGAACTCAAAGACGACTGGCACAAAAATGAGTGTAAGCAGTGTGGAGCTCGTCAATCCGCCAATAACTGTGATGCCCAGACCTTTGGAAATCAAGCCGCTTCCTTCAGCTCCAATAGCAAGTGGGATTAATGCGCCGATTGTAGCTAAGGCGGTCATCAATATTGGACGTAGTCTTGTCGCTCCTGCTTCAAGAAGTGCCTCCCGGGTAGGCAGCCCTTCTTTTTCTTTGTTAATGACTCGGTCAATTAACACAATGGCATTCGTTACAACGATACCAATCAGCATGAGCATCCCAATCATTGCCGAGACGCTGATTGTTTCTCCGCCAATCAACAATCCAACCAATGCGCCGATCACTGTGAACGGCAATGAGAAGAGGATTGCGAATGGTGCTAATCCGCCTCCGAATGTAATCACAAGGATGAGGTACACGATAGCAATCGCAGCTAGCATAGCCAGCCCAAGTTGCGTGAAGGCTTCTGTAATATCCTCTGTGACGCCGGCTGTCTTGATTTTGACAGTAGAAGGCATTTGTAGCTGATCGACTTTTTCGCTTACACTTTTGGATACTTTGGATACATCCTTTGTAACGATTTCTGCCGACACGCTTGCGAATAATTTGCCGTCTCGGCGGGAAACGGTATCCGAAGTGGTACCTTCTTTTAATTCAACGACTTCCGATATAGGGATTTCTATTCCAAATGGCGTCTGAATTTTTTCATCGAGCAGTTCTTGGATTGTTTTATGTTCTTTCTTGGCATCGTCGACGAGAACATTGATCGACTTTCTGCCGTCTTCCAATTTCGTAATAACTTGCTGTTGTTTGTTCGGATATAATATCATACCGACCTGAGCAGTAGTCAAACCATATTGTGTCAGTTTCTCCTGATCAGCGACCAATGTGTATTCCTTATAGGTGCGAGACATGCTTGTTTTCGTATTTTTCAAGTCTTTAGTTGAGGAAAGAATCGATTCGATGTCATTGACAACAGGTTCAATTTCATCAAGTCGATCTCCGTATACATAGTAGCTCAATTGATTGCTGGAGCCGCTTACTCCGAAGTCCTGTGATTTCCATTCACCTTTCACAGACAGCTTATTCAGCTCTATCATCGTTTTCTCTTTTACTTTATCGAAGTTCGGTGTATCGGAATTAAAATTCACGAACATAAGCGCACCATTTGAAGCGCCGGGTGCCATCGGATTTTCACCGCCAACGGAAACTTGGACGCTTTCCACGTTCTTCAATGCTAACAGGTAATTTTCCGCTTGTACGGTATTGTCGTTGACAGTGTCCAATGGTTCACCTGGTTCAGGCGTGTACGTAATGTACATCATTTTCTGTTCTTCATCCGGCAGCATACTGACCCCGACATGCGGGACTAAAAAGAGACTGCCTCCAAGAAGAGCCAAAGATAGGATAACAGTGATCAATTTATGATCCAATGTCCAGTTCAGTACTTTACGGTAGCCATTCGCCATTTTCCCATGCTGTTCTTTATGAACTCCTGCATTGCCGTTTAATTGCTTGTTGAACAATGTATGGGCCAGCATTGGCACAATGGTGATTGCAACGAGAAGTGACGCTAATAAAGAAAAGACAATCGTGAGTGCAAACGGCAGGAACAATTCTCCTACCATGCCACCGACCAGGCCGAGCGGCAGGAACACCGCCACGGTGACAAGTGTGGAGGATGCAATCGGTTTGAACATTTCTTTTGTAGCTTCCCGAATCAAATCCCGGCCCCGCAGTTTTTCTGTCGAGAGATGCATCCGCCGATAGATATTTTCTACGACTACGATCGAGTCATCAATGACTCGGCCGATGGCAACTGTCATAGCGCCAAGTGTCATCATATTTAACGTAATATCGAGTTCCTTCAATAATAATACTGCGATAAGCAAAGACATTGGGATCGAGATAATTGAAATGATAGTAGATCGGAAATTGCGCAAGAACAGCATGATAATAATGACTGCGAAAAGCGCTCCGAATAATGCTTTACTCAGCATTGTTTCTACGGATTGTTCGATCGGTTCACCCTGATCCAATGAGACAGAGATGGAGAGGCCGTCGTGTTCATCTTGGAATGAAGCCGTCATCTTTTTCACTGCATTGACGACAGTCACTGTATTGGCATCCTGTGATTTAACAACTTGGATTGCAATGGCTTCTTTCCCGTTCATGCGGGAAATCGATTCCGCTTTGCCGACGTGCTTGATTGTCGCGATGTCTCCCAGCTTGACTGTCGGGATGCCAGCCGCAGCTTCAGGAGGCATTCCTTGAGCGCCGTTTTGTCCAGCAGGGGACTGCACAGCACCCGCTGCTTTCGGAATTGCAGGAATCAAGAGATTCTCCAATTCGGATATGGTTGTCAGCTTTCCATCGACGACGACGGATTGCTCTTCACCATTAAAGTTGAAAAGACCGAGCGGCATTTTCAAATCTGATCCTTTAATCAGTTGTTTTACAGTTTCTTCATCCAGATTATTTTCCGCCAGCTTTTCCTGGTCAAAGGTCAACACGACTTCTTCGATTTGTTGGCCGGATACAGCCACGCTGGAAACTCCATCAATGCCTTCCAAGTCCGGTACAAGGGAATCTTCGACTAAAGCAGTCATGTCCTCAAGCGATTTGTTCTTATCCGACACACTTAAAGCGACAACCGGAAAAGCGTTGATGCTGATTCTGCCAACAGACGGTTCTTGGGCAGAATCAGGCAGCTGATAGTTGGCGACCGCTTCTTTGACCTCTTCTTCGGCGGCCTTCATATCCGTTCCGAAACTATACTCGATTTGCATGGAAGAGGCGTTTTGGTATGAAGTGGAGCTTACGGATTTCGCGCCTTTTAAATTTTTCACCGTTTTTTCAAGAGGCTCCGAAATTTCATTCATCACTTGTTCAGGTGTCGCGCCAGGATAGATGGTTGTTACGCTGACAACTGGAACCGTTATGTCGGGAATCGTCTCTAACTTCATTTTCATTCCCGAATAAATTCCCGCAACGGTTATAATGATAGTAAGCAGCCAAACGGCCAATTTGTTTCGCATGACAAAATTGATAATTGAATTCATAGGATCCTCCATTTCTAGTTTTGACGAGTTGACGCTAATACTTTATTATGATAACTGACCGGTCAGTCAGACGTCAATGAAAATGGAGAGATTACAGGATTCATAGGGAGGACTTTAAATGGATAAACGAACATTGATAATTGAAAAGGCATCCGAGCTCTTTGCCAAGAAAGGCTTTGATACGACTTCGGTGCAAGAAATTACGGATGCTTGTGGTATATCCAAAGGCTCCTTCTATCTTTCGTTCAAATCAAAAGAAAGTCTGTTGTTCGCTATTTTTGAATATTTTACATCCAAGTTGGTAGACCGGATCAGTACTGTTTTCCATGAAGACATCGGTTCACGTGAGCGACTCAGTGAATACTTAGTGATCCAATTTGAAGAGATTCAGAAATATAAAGATTTTATATTAATGCAAGTGAGAGAACAGACGAATCTTGGTAATGAAGAAATGATGAGGCTGCTCAGCCGGCTGCGTCAGAAAGCCTTTGAATTGCAGGAAGCTTTATTTGTGGAACGTTATGGTCAGACCATAAGCGCTCATCTTCCCGATCTCTTTGTCATCGTCAACGGCATGACGAAAGGATATATTGAAATTATCATTATGACGAAAGTGGAACTTGATTATAAAAGACTTGCCGATTATCTGGTGGACCGGATTGATTCCGTCGTGGCCGGTCTCAAGGAGCCATTTTTGGACAAGGAGTCGATTTTCGGTTTTCAAACAGGTTGTTCCTCCGCAGCTGTCACACAGGCAGATCTCGCCAGCTGGTTGAATGCATTAAAACGCGACAGTGCAAATGCCGATATGACAATCAGTCTCGAGGTGATTGAGGAAGAGCTGATGAAGGAAGCAATCAGAAAGCCTGTCATTATTGGTATGCTATCGAATTTAGAACCATTCGAAGAAACGGCGGAGTTTAGCCGGGCCATGAGGAGTTTCTTAGAACAATAAGGTGAAAAAACGTCCGGATGGGGCATGATATGGTAAGATAGATGTTTAGAAAAGGATAGGAAGTGGACAAATGATTTCCATAACAATACCGAAACCGGATATAACCATCGTGCAACGGAAACAGGTCTCTGGCGAAGCAACAATCAAACCGATTTGCGGTTTTATTGATTTGCATGAAATTCCTCGTGATAAAGGGGGAATCGTTCTTTTTTATAACCGGGAGGACGAATTGCTTTTCGCAGGAAAGGCACGAAAACTGCGTCAACGAGTGAAAAAACACTTGGAGGATAACGTTTCTCCAATCAAAGATCATCGGAGTGAAGTCAATAAAATCTCCGTCATCCTTGTAGAAGATCCGATGGAACGCGAGATTTATGAAACGTATATTATCAATACTCTCCGTGCAAAGTACAATACGGAAAAAGTATTTTTTTGAAAACAAAGAATACCCGCATACGCGCCCATGAGGCGGTATGCGGGTATTGTTGTTATTTGCTCAGTTCATCATGAATGAGGTTGATATTATAGTTCAAATATTTTACGTATGTGTCGACTTCATCGCCAGGCTGGCCGATTTCATCGGAATAGATTCGTTTTTCCGCAATGCGCACACCTGTTTCGCCAGCGACGGTTTCCATCGGCCGCGGATCCACATTGGATTCAATGAAAAGTACAGGGACTTGATGTTCATGAATAAAATTCACCAGTGATTTGATTTGGGCAGGGGAACCGTTTTCCTCGGTGTCGATCTCCCAAATATACGCTTCCTTCAAGCCGTAATGAGAAGTCATATATTGGAATGCGCGCTCGCTTGTAACGAGGGTTCTTTTTTCTTCCGGAATGTCCTGAATCCGTTCTTCATATTCCTTATCGATTTCTTTCAAGCGTGCCACGTATTCATCCCCGCGTTTTTGGATTTCTTCGCTTTTTGCAGGGTGTTTTTTAACGAGCGCATCTCGGAGATCTTCTGCCATTTTAATGCCGACTGCCGGATCGATGAAGGCATGCGGATTAATTTCTTCCTCTCTTCCATCTTCATTCGTCAGATACATGGGTTCTACACGCTCTGTGAGGCTGATAACATTTTCTTCCTTTTGTTGTACCGTGTCGACCATTTTGAAAAACCAACCCTTTTTGCCGCCCTCCAGGTTAAGACCATTGTAAAATAACACGTCTGCATCTGTAGCTGCCTTGATATCATTAGGCAATGGTTCATATTCATGCGGATCGGTGCCAGTTGGCACTAAGTTATGGACTTCTACGAGATCGCCGCCGATTTCACGTGCCATATCTGCAATGATAGTAAAGGATGTAACAACTTTTAAAGGTGCATCAGGATCCTTCGCTTTTTCCTTGTCACTTCCACATGCAGAAAGTAAAATTGCGGCAACTAAAGTTAAACTGATCCATTGTATCAATCGTTTCATTTGTAATCTCCTTCCTTATATCGAAAGTATTATGCATATTTTTTTCTGTTCGCGGACTTCAGTTTTCGGACTAGTAACCCCTGCTTCGGTGAAAAAAGGAAAGCCAGGACGAACAGGGCTGTTGTTACGAGCGCAATGACAGGTCCCGAAGGCATGTTGTAAAGAAAACTGAAATACAGGCCGATTACGGCAGACATGGCACCGAAAATAGCTGACAGGATGACCATGATAGAGAGGCGGTTCGTCAATAGATAAGCCGTGGATGCTGGTGTGATGAGCAGCGATACGACCAAAATGACACCGACTGTCTGCAAGGACGCGACAGTTACTAAAGTCAGCAGGAACATGATTGCGTAATGGATGAGACGTGTCGGTAATCCATATGCCGCCGCCATCGTCTCGTCAAAACTGGAAACGAGCAATTCCTTGTAGAAAATGATGACGACCAGCAAGACCAGACCTCCGATTGCCAATGTGAGCCACATATCCGAGTTGCGGACGGCAAGTACATTGCCGAAAAGGATTTGCGTCAGATCGGTAGCGCTTTTTGCCCGGTTGATTAAGATGATGCCAAGAGCAAAAAAAGCAGAAAAGACTAGTCCAATCGATGAATCACTTTTTATCCGGCTGTTTTGCGTGATGGCACCGATTCCAAACGCTGTCAAAACGCCTGTCAGGACGGCGCCGTAGAAATAATTGATGCCGAGCATATAGGAAATGGCCACCCCCGGCAAGATCGCATGTGAAATCGCATCGCCCATCAACGCCATGCCCCGCAGGACGATGAAGCTCCCGATGACGCCGCAGATGACGCCGACCATAATTGATGTCGTAAAGGCTTTTTGTAAAAACGCATACGTTTGCAAATCATGTATGAAATCGATCATAAAGGCACCTCCGATCCTTCAACCATTGAAAACGGACGCTGATAGGCTCTCGTCATATTTTCCGTCGTGAAAACTTCTTGTACCGGTCCGGCAGCGATCAAGTTTTTATTGATCAAGACAAGCTCGTCAAAGTAATGTTTCACTTTCGTCAAGTCGTGATGAACGACAAACACGAGTTTCCCCTCATCGCGAAGCCGTTTTAATATGCCAATAATTACTTCTTCACTTGATACGTCTATGCCGACAAACGGTTCATCGAGGAAGAAAATGTCTGCTTTTTGCACAAGTGCCCTTGCTAGGAAAACCCGCTGCTGCTGTCCTCCAGAAAGTTCCCCGATCTGCTGATTCGCAAAATCCACCATGCCTACTTGCTCCAGGCATTGCATCGCCCATTCCTTATGCTCTTTTTTGGGTCTGTGGAAAAGACCGAGCTTAGGATACGTCCCTAAAAGTACGGTATCCCTCACAGTAATCGGAAAATTCCAGTCGATATTGGATCTTTGCGGAACATAAGCAATTTGCTTACGGACTTCTTTAATCGGTTTCCCGTTGATTTCGACTGAACCTTTATCATTTGGTATTAAACCGAGCATCGCTTTCATCAATGTCGATTTGCCGGCGCCATTTGGGCCCAATATGCCGATGAGATTCCCTGATGTGAATGTGAAGGACACATCCACCAACACTGGGTTTCCAAAATACGATACAGATACGTCATGGACGCGTATTTGGTCTTTCATGCTTTTCACTCCAATCAATCCAACTTTCCCTTGTGCAACTTTTAGGTTAAAAAAAGTAGTTCGATATACGGTCGAATATATGCTTTTAGAGGTGATGTATGAACAATGGCATCAAAGTTTCCCTTGAGCAACTTATGTCAGTATAGTATATCTTAGATTCAGAGTAAAGTCTTTTTTCTTGGATAGTTTTATATTGTTCCATAAATTTTTCAATTCCTCTCGCTTTGGATTGCTATCGCTATCACAAGAAAGTACTGTAAAATAAAAGGAGAACTAGAATCGGGGGAGAGGCAGAATGAAGTTTTTCCATACAGCTGATTGGCATCTTGGCAAACTTGTACAAGGTGTCTATATGACAGACGGACAGCGTTTTGTATTACGACAATTCATAGATGCGATAAAAGAAGAAAAGCCTGATGCCGTCATTATTGCGGGCGATTTATATGACCGGGCCGTACCGCCGACAGAAGCAGTGAATCTATTAGATGAAGTGTTGCAGGAAATTGTGATGGAGCTGCATACACCAGTGATTGCCATAGCAGGCAACCATGACAGTCCAAGCCGCCTTCATTTCGGAAGTGATCTGTTGCGAAAAAACGGTCTCTACATTATCGGGCGTCTGGCGAAGCAGACGACACCGTTCGTATTGGAAGATGCAGATGGAGAGGTGCATTTTCATCCCGTGCCTTTCGTAGATCCTTCTGTGTGCAGACATTTTTATGAAGACGATACGATACGGGACTTCAATAGTGCCATGAAGCGGATTATTGAAGAGATCCACCTTGCGCCAGATGTGCGCCATGTATTGATTGGACATGCATTTGTCACACCAGGTGGTGAAGAAGCGGAGAATACAAGTGATTCGGAGAGGCCCCTCTCCATAGGCGGGGCTGAATATGTTTCTGCAGAACTGTTTAAGCCATTTCACTACACGGCGCTTGGCCATTTACACCAAGCTCATTTCGTCGGGCAGGAAAAGATCAGATATGCCGGCTCGCCTATGAAATATTCAATTTCAGAAGAGCATCATGTGAAAGGGTTTTACATCGTCGACCTGGACGGAGAGGGCCAAGTGACCGTGGAAAAACGGGAATTGATTCCCGAGAAGGATTTGCGGACAGTCAAAGGAACGATGGATGAAATATTGCGGCACGAACCGAGCGAGGATTTCGTCTTCATTCAGCTTCAGGATGAAACACCTGTCTTATATCCGATGGAAAAGGTCCGCTCTGTCTATCCGAATGCCATGCATATAGAGAGAGCACTGCCGAAAATGGCAGCTACTATTGAAAACAAATCTGCGGAAATGCATACGAAGCCGAGTGATCTGGATCTTTTCCGTGTGTTCTATGCTGAGATGAAAGAGGCGGAGGCAGATGAGGAAACGCTCTCCATCCTGGCTAACCTGCTGCATGATGTGATGATTAAGGAGGAAGCGTAAGATGAGGCCGATTAAATTGAGCATGACCGCATTCGGTCCATATAAAGCGACGGAAGTTATCGATTTTACTGAGTTGGACAGCCATCGTCTATTTGTCATTTCAGGAGCGACCGGTGCGGGAAAGACGACGATTTTTGACGGGATATGCTATGCCTTGTATGGACTGGCGAGCGGCGAAGACAGGACAGACAGCCGGGCCATGCGCAGTGATTTCGCTGACGATTCGGTCCAAACGGGGGTAGAGCTCGTTTTTGAAGTGCGCGGTCGCCGGTTTCGTGTTCTCCGCCAAATTCCGTATACGAAAGCAGGAAACAAGTCGGAAACACCTGGCAGATGTGAGTTAGTGGAAGTAACGAACATTGCAGAGATACCGGCTGTCGACAGGCAAATCGTTTCAGAAATCAACCAAAAGATTGAAAGTCTCATTGGTTTTACGTATGCCCAATTCAGTCAGATCATTATGCTGCCGCAAGGGGAATTTCGGAAGTTTCTTACTTCAGATACAGATAATAAAGAAGCCATACTCCGAAAGATTTTCAAAACGGAGCCGTATCGTCAGCTTGTCGATCGGCTGAAGGTGCAAAGGGATGACTTAAAAGTGGAATGGGAACGGGAACGCCAATCATTTGACGGGTTGATCCGCAGAATTCCGTCGGCAGTTCCGCATCGGGAATCCGCATTATTCCGTTCGCTGGAAAATGAACAGCCGAACATTTATCAAATTGTGGAAGGCTTGGATGACGAGCTCGTGTATTATGGAAATAAAATTAAGGAAAACCAAAAAAATTACGAAGATGCTTATGCAAAGCATGCCGAAGTGCAAACGAGTTACCATGCTGCCAAAATGATTAATCAGCTGTTCGATGACTTGGAACGGAAAGAAAACTTGGCTAGGCAGATAGCGGAGAAACAACCGATTCTAGAACAAAAGGAGCGGACTCTGGAACGCGCGGAACAAGCAGCTTCCATCGAAGGCATTGAGCTTCAGTATGCAGAACTGCGAAAAGAATGGCTTGCTCAAAAGGAAGCGGTTGAACGCACCAAAAAGGAAGCAGTGCAGGCGAGGGAGTCCTTTGCATCTGCTGAGTTGGAAAAAGTGAAAATCGAAGAGCGGCAGGGCGAAAGGGAACGTCTTCAAACGGAGCTGACTTCAGTGCGGCAGTATGTGCCGGTCGTCGTCACATTGAAGGAAAAACAAGCGGAGCTCGATAGCATGAAAAAGAGAGTGGAAATTCTTCATTCCAATATGTCGAGCATTAACGGCCGTTTGATTGAAAAGCGAAATGAAGTGAGTCGGTTAGCGAATGAAGTGGAAAAAACAGAGCGCGAAGTGGAAAATTACGAGCAAGTTGTAGATGAAGTGAATGAGCTGAAAACGAAGATTGCGTTGATGGCAGACTACGAAAAGCTATGCCAGAAGCATGAGGCAGCAAAACAAGCAGCAGAGGAACAGGCGCTTCATTTCAATCAATTGCAGCGTGAATTCCTTTTGCTTGAACAGAGATGGCTCGATAATCAGGCTTCCCTTCTAGCGCACACTCTACAAGATGGGAAACCATGTCCTGTATGTGGAAGCACCCATCATCCGACGAAAATGGACAGCCAAGAAGATCTGTCACTATCCAAGGATGTAGTGGAAGCAGAAAGGTTAAAGTTATCGAAGCACGAAACGATGTATCGCAATCAACTCGCTGCCTCTGAAGCGGTTGGTTTGCAGACGGAAGAGAAAAAGCGCCAGCTGGATGCGCAAAAAATCGAAGTTTCCTACGATGAGCTTCTTGCTGTACAAAAAGGGCTGGAAGAACGATTGATTCAAATGCGCCAAAAGAGAACTGCGCTCACAACATTGAAAAAGCAATGGAAAGAAGGGGCCGGTGAACAGGACCGTCTTCAAATTGAGAAGGAGACGGCCGAGAGAAAATTGGTCGATGAACAGGCGATACTGGGGAAATCGCAAGCCCGGTATGAACAGCTGGTTGAATCGGTGCCTCAGGAATATCGAGATGCAGCTTTTCTGGAAAAACAGATAGCTACGCTGGAGAAAGCCAAGAGGGAACTCGACGAACTATTTTCAGGGGTGCAAAAGAGATATGAGGAGAGCAAGGAACGTTTGACCAAAGCGGCTGCCGCCGAACAATTTTCCGTGCAAGCATTAGAGCAACGGCTTCTCCGAAAAGAGAATGCTGAGAAGCAATTCAAGGCAGCACTCCAATTAGCTGGATTCCATTCGATGGAGGATTATAAAGAAGGGGCCTTGACAGCACAGGAACGAAAAGATCTTCGGAATGCGATTCAAGAATTCAAGCAGAAAGCACATGCCACGAAAGAATTGATCCTTTCGTTAAGACAACAAGTTGAAGGAAAGGCGAAGAGCGATATAACGGCAATCGCAGCGATGACGGAGGAATTGAAAAAGGAATATGAAATGGCGTTGGGCAATTATCATGCGTCCGTCGCCAGTGAAAAGGCGCTGAGCGAAAGCAAGGACCAGCTGTTGAGGTCTTCAGGCAACCTCGTCGGATTAGAGAAAAAGATCGGCAAAGTCAGTGAACTCTATGATTTGCTGCGCGGACAAAATAGATTAAAACTGTCATTTGAGCGATTCATCCAAATTGATTATTTAGAGCGGATTGTAGCATCAGCCAACAGCCGCCTGCGTGAAATGTCAAATGGACAATATGAATTGAACCGCAGTGACAGGCAGGAAGCCCGCGGCAAGCAAAGCGGGCTTGGCCTTGATATTTACGATGCGTACACAGGCCAAAACAGAGATGTCAAAACACTCTCGGGAGGCGAGAAATTTAATGCCTCGCTCTGTCTCGCACTTGGCATGTCCGATGTCATTCAAAGCTTCCAAGGTTCTGTATCGATTGAAACGATGTTTATCGATGAAGGCTTTGGCACGCTAGACTCGGAATCACTTCAAAAGGCCATTGATGCCTTAATTGATCTCCAGCGTTCAGGAAGAATGATTGGGGTCATCTCCCACGTGGATGAACTGAAAGCGGCATTCCCTGCTATACTAGAAGTGACGAAATCGAAGGAAGGATATAGTAAAACAGCGTTTTTTATTAAATGATTCATAGATTTATTTTCTGCCGTACTGATCTTTTATTGTTTTGATGTAATAACGTTTCTATTCATTTAAAAATAATGAATAGTATGAAATGAAAATATTATTTTAAAATATAAATATGATTGCTTTTTAGCTGTTCGGACGGTATGATGAGTGACATTGATATATTGCATAACGGTTGCTTACACTTACATTTAGGAGGGAATACCTCATTGCAGCAAAAAATATCATTCTCATCATTTCTGTTAATCGGCGTCATGTTGTTCGCCCTGTTCTTCGGAGCAGGTAATCTTATTTTCCCGGCTTCATTGGGACAAAATGCCGGAGAATCCTTGTGGCCGGCTATTCTGGGCTTTCTCATTACCGGAGTAGGTTTGCCGTTTTTAGGCATCGTGGCGATGGGCTTTTCAGGCAGTAAAAATCTGCAAATGCTAGCGAGCAGAGTGCATCCAATTTACGGGATCGTCTTTACATCTGTCCTTTATTTAACGATAGGCCCGTTCTTCGCGGCTCCGCGGACGGGTGCAGTGGCCTATGATATTGGCATCTCTTCGTATATTCCGTCTGGCTACGGAACACTGGCATTATTCATTTTTACACTCGTCTTTTTCGGGGTGACATTCTGGCTTTCGCTCAATCCAAGTAAAATTGTAGATCGCATCGGAAAGATCATGTCACCTGCTATCATTATTTTATTGTTAGTGTTATTGGTGGTAGCTTTTATTAACCCAATCGGACCAATGGAACCGGCGCATGGCGATTATCAGACCATCCCATTCTTCAAAGGATTCCTGGAAGGGTATAATACGATGGATGTGCTATCTTCTCTTGTGTTTGGGATCATTGTCATTAATTCTATCCGGGCGCTCGGCGTGACGGACAATGTCCAAATCATGAAAGCGACTGCCAAAACAGGTGTAGTCGCTGCAGGGTTTTTAGCAATTATCTATATTGGAATCGCATACTTGGGAGCTTCCTCTACAGGAACGTTTGGATTGTTTGAAACAGGTGGACCGGTTTTGAGTAAAGCGTCCTCCTACTATTTTGGAACATTTGGAACAGTTCTGCTGGCGGTCATTATCATCTTGGCTTGCCTGACAACGAGCATCGGCCTTGTAACGGCATGCGGCGAATACTTCAATTCCGTCTTCCCGCGCATTAGCTATAAAGCGTATGTGACCATCTTCTCGCTGTTCTGTTTCATCGTCTCCAATTTCGGGTTGGATAACATTATTACCTATTCCATCCCTGTATTATTGTTTTTATATCCACTGGCAGTTGTTCTGATGCTGCTGACATTCCTGTCGCCGCTGTTCGATCATTCAAGGATTGTCTATGTCAGTGCAACCGCTGTTGCGTTCTTAATTAGTCTGGTGGATGGCATATCAAGTTTCTATGGATCCCTTGAGGTAACAAAGCCGGCTTGGCTCGAAGAAATGATTACATTTTTAGATAAAGCCTTGCCACTGTACTCCCACGGCCTAGGATGGGTATTGCCAGTAGTCATCGTCATCCTGATTTCTGGATTGCTAGTAAAGGTATTCAGAAGAACATATTAATACAATAAAGATATGGGCTGTCCAGAAAGTCAGGGAAAACTGATTGTCTGTGACAGTCTTTTTTTTCGTTATCAATCAAAACTTCTCGGGTGTCTCGGTACCAGTGCATAAACAGTTGCTTCCCTCGTATACGGCCCCGGTACCCGCGCATAAGCAGTTGCTACCCGCGCATAAAGCTCCGGTACCCGCGCATAAGCAGGTGAAAGCCGCGCATAAGGCTTCGGTACCCGCGCATACAGTCCCCGCACCCGCGCATAAATACGGCAACCTCATGAAATGAATTTCAAAATTTCTAACATCCTATTTACTACTCCAAGTAAAAAAGTGCAGAGCTAATAGTGACCCCTAGTGACCGATTGCCAGCGTTTGATGAATACCCTTGCGTGATTGCTCATGCATTCCGTTATCAAATTACGGACTGAAACAATATACCCTATTTCCGAAATAATGCTTGTTTTATAGTTTAGATTATATATAATAGTCTGTATATTAAAAGAAGGAGGAGTTTTGTTTGGTAACATTTATATGTTCTCTTCTTCTGCTGTTTGCAGGATATGCAGTCTATTCAAAGGTCATTGAAAAAGTGTTTGTCGTGAATGATAGCCGGCAAACGCCAGCGTATACAAAACAGGACGGGCTCGATTTTGTGCCGATGAGCTGGTGGAAAGGCTGGCTTATTCAATTATTGAATATTGCTGGTCTTGGCCCAATCTTCGGTGCGGTCGCCGGTGCCTTGTACGGTCCTGTTGCATTTTTATGGATTGTGTTCGGCTGCATTTTCGCAGGGGCGGTCCATGATTACTTTTCTGGCATGCTTTCTTTAAAGCATGGTGGAGCACAATTTCCTACGTTGGTCGGAAAATATATGGGGGAATTTGTCCGGAAATCGGTTAATATCGTTTCCATTGTATTGATGCTATTAGTGGCGGCAGCATTTACAGCGGGCCCGGCGCAGCTTATATCATCTATTAGTCCACTTTCTTTTGGGCTCTGTCTCGTTCTTATTTTTGGTTATTTCTTATTAGCGGCCATCTTGCCGATCAATCAAATCATCGGACGGATCTATCCGATTTTCGGAGCCATTTTAATCATTATGGCAGTTGCCATTGCAGCTGCTCTCGTATTAGGTTCCAAACAGATACCGAATCTGACGTTTGCTAATTTGCATCCGGGTGAGCTGCCAATATGGCCATTGCTCATGGTGACGATTTCATGTGGGGCGATCTCCGGTTTCCACTGTACGCAAAGCCCAATCGTTTCCAGGACGATGAAGAAGGAAACAGAAGGGCGCAAGATTTTCTACGGTGCCATGATTGCTGAGGGAGTTATCGCGCTAATTTGGGCAGCTGCCGGCATGACATTTTTCGGTGGAACGGGCGGATTGCAGGGGGCATTGGCTGCGGGAGGCCCGGCAGGTGTTGTCAATGAAATCTCCACTTCCTTGCTCGGAACATTCGGCGGCATCCTCGCTATTCTCGGTGTTATCATCTTGCCGATTACGACTGGCGATACGGCACTTCGATCGGCACGGATGATTGCAACAGAATCATTGTCCAAATGGTTTAATCCAGAGAAGAAATGGGTCGTTGCTGTTATTACAGTCGGTCTGGGTGCCCCTGTGTTTTATCTTTCTACCATTGACTATTCGTTCTTATGGAGATATGTTGGAGGGACCAATCAAATCGTCGCCACTGTTATGTTGTGGACGGCTGCTTCATTCCTCATGCGGGAAGGGAAAGCGCATTTCATTGCAGGCATTCCGGCCCTCTTCATGACAGCTGTTGTTTGCACGTATTGGCTGTATGCTCCGGAAGGCCTATCGCTCGATTACACGCTTTCCGTCGTGGTCGGTTTGCTCGCAACGCTTGCTGCAGCCATCCAATATGCACGGAAGATTCTTTATTACCGACAACAAGCTCCAATTTTGCTCGAGCGATAAACAGAGACACCGTAGTCGGTCAAAAAGAAAAACGGCAATGGGGGATATTTACTTCTCCATTGCCGTTTTTTTGGTCTATATTATTTTCGCAACGACTTAAATTCGTCAATTGCTCTGACCCAATTTTCCTTCATGACTTCAGACGCTTTATTTGCATCTTTTTCGAGCAGCAGCTTGATGATTTGTTCATGTTCCTCAATGGATTGCTCTGTGAGGATAATAGAATTGTGGAAGAACAGCCTCCTTACATGCGCTTGCAACGAAGCCGCCATGGTCGTGATGTAAGGGTTTTCAGCTGTATCCACAATAATTTGGTGAAACGTCTCGTCAATCTTCAGTCCATTGAAATAATCCTCTTCCCGGACTGCCGCCGCGAAATCATCATTCACCTTTTTCAATTCTTCTATTACATCGGGAGTCACATTTGGCACAGCGAGTTCTGCTGCAAGTGCCTGCAATGCGGCTAGTGGCGGAAGCAGATCGACGATGTCCTCCTGCTCAACCTCTGTCACTTGCGTAGCCTTTCCCGGAAATAGTTTGACGAACCCTTGTACTTCCAATAATTGCAAAGACTCTCTGATCGGCGTTCTGCTGACGCCTAAGGCTTGAGCCAATTCCACGTCATTTAATTTCTCGCCAGGCTGCAATGTCCCATCGATGATCCATTGTTGCAGTTGGGTGAAGGCTGCTTCTTTTGCTGTCATGCGTGAAGTCTTTTCGTAATTTGAAGGTATCGGCAACTGAATCACCATCCTCATCTATTTGTTATAAGTATACCGTAAATTGTGCAACTCGGAAAGGTATACAATATATTGCTGTGCTAAATTATTCTGCTGTATAGAAGGGAGAGATCCTGATCTTCTTCGTCTGCACCATAGGAGATGTGCTCTTCTTTGAAAATAAATCCCCTCGCTTCGTAAAAAGGAATGCTGAACAGGTTTCCTTTTGCTACAGATACCCGTTGTTCAACTACATGATACCGGTGTTTCTGCAGTTTTGAATAAAAATCCAAAAGTCGGGTGCCAATACCGCAGCCCCTCATGTCAGGATCCATGTAGAAGACATAAATTTCTCCCACCTGTTCAGAAACCAGACCGCCACCAATGATGCCTGCAATAATTCCCTTCTCAACAGCGACATAGTAACCATGCCAAGAATCGCTGACTTCTAAAATTTCTTCGCGAATTCGATGTATATTGTAATATTTGTCAATGAGCTGCTGTATATATGGTTCACTATAGAGTTCTTTATAAGTGAACCATTGTGCTTTAATTAGCAAGGAGGCGATTTCTTCTGTATCTCTCAGTTCTGCTTTTCTGATCAACATGACAAGCGTCCTTTCGTTTGTAATATTCAGATTAGAAATGTAATAATAATTGCGCCATTTTGTAACGTAGCTGTAATATGAGCCTGTTAATCTAATTGTAGACTAAAACGCAAGGAGTAGAAAACTTGATAAAACGAATTGTGACGCTTATTTTTGCAGTAACACTTTTGATTGGCGGAACGTCTGAAAGTTTTGCAGCTTCTTCAAAGTATACGGTCAAACAAGGAGATTCGCTTTATAATATCGCGAAAACCCACCACATCTCAGTCAGTGAGTTAAAATCGTGGAACGGGTTAAAATCCAATACCATTCACCCTAAGCAAACATTACATGTAGTGAATCCGAAGAAGGTTGCCGCCAACCAAACTACCAAAAAGGACGTAGCATCTTCCAAGAAGACACCATCACGATCTAATACAGACAATGTCGTCAAAGAATTTACCGTCTCTGCCAGTGCATACACAGCGAATTGCAATGGCTGCAGCGGAATCACTTCCACCGGCATTAATTTGAAGAAAAATCCCGATGTCAAAGTGATAGCAGTCGATCCGAATGTAATCCCGCTCGGCACAAAAGTGCATGTGGAAGGGTACGGATATGCGATTGCCGGAGACACAGGAAGTGCGATTAAAGGGAATAAAATCGATGTATTCTTTTCTTCCAAGAGTGAGGCATATGATTGGGGAAGAAAGAAAGTCAAAATCAAAATACTTGAATAAGAATGGAACTGTCCAGAATGTCAGCGGAACTGACTTTCTAGGGCAGTTTTTTTCTCTTGGCTGATGTAAGCGGGACAATGTTCCTTTTCGTTCGCCGCAGCGGCGCGCAGTAAGCTGTTTCCTTCGTGATTAGATACTGTCAAAGTAGAATGCTTTTTTAAGTCCAGAATGATAGACTGAAGAAAACAAATGGGGGAGAAGTGTTAGATGGACAGAAGGAGAATGCTGATTGGATTGATTGTGCTGCTTGCGATTCCGCTATACATTTGGATCGCTTATGTGGAAATACCTGCGAAATCGAAAATTGGTGAAGAGAAGCTGCAGCAGGATCCGCTTCAGCATGATTTTTCTCAAGTGCTGAAATATGACAATCCTTACATGGGGAACGCCTCGAATGTAGGGAATTTATTTCAAGCGCTGCCCTTGAATGATTACAAAGGAACATACGAGATGGATCCTGATCAATTTTCGCTTGTAATGAACTACAATGTGAATGCAGGGGAACTTGAAGGCAGAGCAGAAGAGGCGTTCCTATATAATTCCACGGCCGCTTTTTTGCTCATTCACAACTTAGATAAACTTGAGATGAGGTTTTTAGATACTTCATTTGTAACGACGAGGAATCGCGTTGAAAATTGGTTCGGCTCCAAGTGGGAGCTTTTAAAGGACCCGAAAGAATTTAAGAAGCAAGTCCAAGAAAAACTGAAAGAAGGAGAGCAGGAGGATTGGCTGCAATCCTATAAGGAGGGGGAGTCGTAATATGGACATCGTCATTATTACCGGAGCTTCAAAAGGAATCGGATGGGAGCTAGCCGCCCAGTTAAAGCGGCAAGGGAAACAAGTAATTGGACTGGCCAGAACAAATCCAGGCTTTGAAGATAATTTTATAGAAGTCGATTTGGGAGAAACCGCTCTATTGCCTGATATATTGAACGAGGTCATTGAGCAACACTTTGAAACCGCAACGTCGTTCACACTTGTGAACAACGCAGGCATTGTCGATCCAATCGGATTGGCCGGAGGAATCGAGGTAGATATGATCAGTAAGGCAATTACCGTTAATTTGACAGCGCCGATGATTCTTGCCAATACGTTCATTTCCCGGCTGGCTGAATTCAAAGGGACGAAAAAGATTGTCAACATCTCATCAGGAGCCGGAAGAAATCCGTACGAAGGATGGGGCGTTTATTGCACGACCAAAGCGGGGCTTGACCACTTCTCACGTGTCGTGGAGCTGGAGCAACAGTCTACCGAAAACCCCGTACAAATCGCTTCCATCGCCCCAGGAATTATTGATACGGGTATGCAGGAGACGATTCGCTCAAGCGAGGCGGCTGACTTCCCGTTGCTGGATCGGTTTATCAACTACAAAGAAGAAGGAAAATTGAGCAGTGCGGAAGAGACGGCCCAGAAGTTGAGCGCTTTTCTGGAAACCGATTTCAAGGAAGCGGGCGGGCCAATTTTGGATTTGCGGCAATTGTAAATGGAAAGCGCCAAACTGAGTAATTTCTCAGATGGCGCTTTTTTCATGCCTCTTCAATGAGACGGACGGTTTGAAAGTCTTTCACTTTTTCCAGTGCAATCAAAAATGGAGGATTTTTTCGTTGGTTCAACAGCTCATACCGAATGACATGGACATCGGCCTGGTGTATTTTTTTTACAAAGGCGAGTAGGGCATCCCGCTCCTCCTTGCCGCCTGTATGCCCATCATATACCGAAATGGTAATGATCCCGCCTATTTTCAACAACCCTAGCAGTTTGCGGACCGCTTCAATCGTAGACTCGGCTTTCGTAATGATGGACAAATCCTCACTATAGGGCAAATAACCTAAGTTGAACATTGCGCCGCCAATCGGTTGATTGACATGCTGGTCGACATTGGCATGGCTGTCCAGCAGCAATGTGACCCGGTCATGTAATTCTCCTAGCCGGTTCTTAGTTGCATCCAGTGCGGCTTGCTGGATATCGAATGCATACACATGCCCGTCTTTGCCGACGAGTTCGGCTAGAAAGAGCGTGTCATTGCCATTCCCCGCTGTTGCATCGACGACTGTTTCGCCTGGCGCCACGGTTTTTTCGATCAACCGCTTTGAAAACGGAAGAACACGATGCAATAAAATCGAACTGCTCACAGCGTCTCTACCACCTTTGAATAAAATTTTCCTTGCCAGCTGTTCCGCCGCTCGAGCTCTTTATCTATCCCATTGAGCACGTCCCATTTCGTTGCGCTCCACATTGGGCCGATCATCAAATCGATCGGTCCGTCGCCCGTAATTCGGTGGATGATCATTTCGGGCGGAAGGATTTCAAGCTGGTCGACAACAAGCCGGATGTAGTCGTCTTTTTCAAGGAATGTCAGCAAGCCTTTTTCATATTGCTTAACCATTGGCGTCCCTTTTAGCAAATGAAGCAAATGAATTTTAATACCTTGCACGTCAAGCTTAGCAACCTCTCTTGCTGTTTCCATCATCATATCGTAGTCTTCCATTGGGAGCCCGTTAATAATATGAGAGCATACTTGGATTCCGTGCTTTCTCAGTTTTTCTACACCTTTCACGTATGTCTCATAATCATGTGCCCGGTTTACGAGCCTGGCAGTTTTCTCATGGACTGTTTGGAGACCTAATTCCACCCATAAATATGTTCTTTTATTCAACTCCGCTAAATAATCAACTACATCGTCAGGCAAACAATCGGGGCGGGTTGCGATAGAAAGTGCGACCACATCGTCTTGCGCGAGAGCGGCTTCGAATTTTTCCTTCAAGACAGGAAGCGGGGCGTGTGTATTCGTATACGCCTGAAAATACGCCATGTACTTCCCGTTCTTCCATTTTTGATGCATTTTGTCCCGGATTTTTGCAAACTGGACATTGATCGGTTCAGCTCGGTCGCCTGCAAAATCGCCAGATCCGGCAACACTGCAAAATGTACAGCCGCCGAAAGCGACCGTGCCATCCCGATTTGGGCAATCAAAGCCCGCATCCAATGAAATCTTAAATACTTTGAATCCGAATTTGTCCTTTAAATGTTTGGACCATGTATGATAGCATTTCCCTTCTGAGGGGAACGGCAATGATTGCAAATCCACGTCAGTTCATCTCCTTACGGATAAATTATACCATGAATGGGGGACTTGAATTCGGTGAATCGGGTAAACCCGAACTATAGGAGACAACGCGTGAGTAGACCATCCCTTATGATCTGAATTATGGAACATATACTGATGTGCTTGTTTGGTTACTAAAAAAAGCATAAACTCAAATTATATTTTTGGCAGAACGGAGGCAGAAAGATGCCTAAAAAAGTTTGGCTGCTCGTCATCGGCATGTTCGTCAACGTAATCGGTAACTCCTTTTTGTGGCCGTTAAATACGATATATATGCATGAATACTTAGGGAAGTCGCTGGCTGTCGCCGGCTTGGTGCTCATGGCCAATTCCGGAGCCGGGGTGATCGGCAACTTGCTCGGCGGTTATTTATTCGACCGAATCGGCGGCTATAAATCGATCATGGGCGGGATCTTGATTTCAGTCCTTGCACTTGTCGCGCTCGTTTTCCGGCACGACTGGTATCCATACGTCATTCTATTGACCGTACTTGGTTTTAGCGGCGGGATTATTTTCCCGAGTATGTATGCAATGGTTGGTACGGTTTGGCCAGAAGGCGGGAGGAAAGCGTTTAACTCTATCTATCTTGCGCAAAACGTCGGGGTTGCAATTGGCCCAGCGTTAGCCGGTCTCGTTGCGTCTTTCCATATCGACTATATTTTCGGTGCAAATTTGATTTTCTACGTTCTCTTCCTGTTTATTGCTTATTTCGGTTATAAGAACATTAGAATCGCACCGGACCGCCATACTGATGTATTTAGGGAAACATCACCGATCAAGAAGAAAGCGCCGTTTTACGCGCTGCTCATCTTGACGACGGGTTATTTGCTGACATGGCTTGTTTATTCCCAGTGGTCGACTACGATTTCCACCCATGCACTCTCTCTCGGTGTCACGCTTCGGGAATATAGTTTAATTTGGACAGTCAATGGTCTATTGATTGTTTTAGGCCAACCGATTATCCGGCCTTTGATCAAGCGGCTGGAGCATCAGCTGAAAACGCAGATGATCATCGGAACGCTGATTTTCATCGGTTCGTTCATCATGGTCAGCTTTGCAGGCTCCTTCCAAATGTTCATCGCGTCGATGGTCATCCTTACGTTTGGGGAAATGATCGTCTGGCCGGCAATCCCTACGCTTGCGAGCCAGCTGGCGCCAAAAGGGAAGGACGGCTTTTACCAAGGAATCGTCAACTCGACAGCTACGATCGGACGGATGATCGGACCGTTTGCCGGAGGGGTACTCGTTGGATTGTATGGAATGAAAGCAATGTTGCTTATCTTAACTGCGTTCATGAGCATATCTATTGTGACGACTCTCCTTTATGATAAACCACTTAAAGGGCAACCGATAAAACCGGAACAACCGTAAAGGTTGCCGGTTTTTCTTTATGCTTTCATTTCCACATAAATTGCAACAGATAAAATAGTTTGTTTTAATAGATTATGATAGGTACTGTAAATTATCGTTTTCAAACAAAGGGGGATGTTGAATGAAACCAATTTACACGTCTGCTATGGAAGCGGTTTCGCGTATTGAGGATGGCTCCACATTGATGGTTGGCGGTTTCGGTCTGGTCGGAATCCCGGAGCAGCTCATTTTAGCGCTTGTACAAAAGGGAGTAAAGGATCTGACCATCATTTCGAATAACTGCGGAGTGGACGACTGGGGACTTGGACTGCTCCTGAAGGAAAGGCAGATCCGAAAAATGATCGGCTCCTACGTGGGAGAAAATAAAGAATTTGAACGCCAGGTCCTCTCCGGTGAAATTGAAGTGGAATTGACGCCGCAAGGGACATTAGCAGAAAAGATACGGGCTGGCGGTGCCGGAATTCCGGCATTTTACACTCCGGCGGGCGTTGGCACTGTTGTTGCCGAAGGAAAGGAAGTGCGTCTTTTCGACGGCAAGGAGTATGTGCTGGAAGAAGCGCTCGTGGCGGACTTTTCATTGGTAAGAGCTGCAAAAGCCGACAAGTTCGGAAATTTAATTTACAACAAGACAGCCCAGAACTTTAATCCGATGATGGCGGCTGCCGGTAAATTCACAATTGCAGAAGTGGAAGAGATCGTAGAAGCTGGGGAGCTGGATCCTGCAGCAATTCATACACCGAGCATCTATGTGCAGGGGCTGTTCCAGGCAAAGCAGGAAAAACGGATAGAGCGTTTGACGACTCGATGAAAAAGGGGGACTGGCGGTTATGACAAAAGTCAATTTCAGGGAGCGTATCGCAAGACGGGCTGAGAAAGAAATTAACGACGGGGATTACGTCAATTTAGGCATTGGCATGCCGACGTTAGTAGCAAATTATATTTCGCCGGATAAAACCGTCGTGCTGCAGTCTGAAAATGGACTGCTAGGCATCGGGCCTTATCCGACTGAGGATGAAGTGGATCCGGATTTGATTAATGCAGGGAAGGAAACGGTAACGACCATACCCGGATCCGCATTTTTCGATAGCGCCGAATCGTTTGCGATGATCCGCGGGGGACATGTGGATGTAGCGATCCTCGGTGGTATGGAAGTTTCAGAAACAGGGGATCTCGCCAATTGGATGATACCGGGTAAAATGATCAAGGGAATGGGCGGAGCAATGGATCTTGTCCATGGCGCTAAAAAGATCATTGTCATCATGGATCATGTGGCGAAAGACGGATCTGCGAAAATAAAAAAGGAATGTACGCTGCCTCTTACAGGAAAAGGCGTTGTCCATAAAATTATTACAGAACGAGCCTTAATTGAAGTCACACCAAAAGGGCTTGTGTTACAAGAAGTATTTGAAGGGTTCACAGTCGATGAAGTGATCGAATCGACGGAAGCGGATTTGCTCGTGGCGGATGGATTGCGGTAAATCAACTTATCGCTTTACTGCCAACATGCGGAAATCAGTTGTTGTATTTTGTAACATAGTAGGGTACACTACAATAAACTAACTCTAAATAGTGTCGGCTATGACAAGG
Source organism: Sporosarcina sp. AD_1 (assembly GCF_057373025.1). Classification (NCBI taxonomy): domain Bacteria; kingdom Bacillati; phylum Bacillota; class Bacilli; order Caryophanales; family Caryophanaceae; genus Sporosarcina; species Sporosarcina sp. AD_1. Next base: position 428,590 of record NZ_JBPVIR010000001.1, on the reverse strand, counting down.
AGTAGTAATCCGGAAGGTCGTTTTAGAGAGCAGGCGGTTGGTGCAAGCCTGTACGACGAAAGGATGAACTCGCCTTCGAGCCCGTATCGGTGAACGTAAACTAACCGGTGCCGTTTTCCTCGTTACGGATCAAGCTGGGCAGAGCAATCTGCTAATTTGGGTGGCACCGCGGGAGAAAATACTCTCGTCCCTTTTTATAAGGGACGGGAGTATTTTTTATTTTCCCTACACCCGCAAAGACTTTATTTGGAGAGCAGGAAGGAATGATTTCATGAGCTACAACCATTTGCAAATTGAAAAGAAATGGCAACAATACTGGAAGGATCAAAAGACATTCAAGACGATTGACGATCCTTCAAAACCAAAGTTCTACGCACTTGATATGTTCCCGTATCCGTCAGGTGCAGGTCTTCATGTCGGGCATCCGCTCGGCTACATCGCAACCGATATCCTAAGCCAATTTAAACGGAAGCAAGGCTACAATGTCCTTCATCCGATGGGCTGGGATGCATTCGGATTGCCGGCTGAACAATACGCGATCGATACAGGCAATGACCCAGCGGAATTCACGGCGAAAAATATTGCGACGTTTAAACGCCAAATGAACGATCTAGGATTTTCATATGACTGGGACCGTGAGATCAACACAACGGATCCGAAGTACTATAAATGGACGCAATGGATCTTCATTCAATTGTTTAATAAGGGCTTAGCCTATATCGATGAAGTTCCAGTCAACTGGTGTCCTGCACTTGGCACAGTACTTGCGAACGAAGAAGTCATCGACGGGAAATCAGAGCGTGGCGGCCATCCGGTTGAACGCCGTCCAATGAGACAATGGGTGCTTCGCATTACAGAATACGCGGACCGCTTGCTCGAAGATTTGGATGAGCTTGATTGGCCAGACAGCTTGAAGGATATGCAGAGAAACTGGATTGGCCGTTCGGAAGGCGCGCAATTGACGTTTGAAATTGAGGGCACAGACTTGTCATTCGAAGCATTCACGACGCGTCCGGATACTATTTTCGGCGCAACGTATGCGGTCTTGGCTCCAGAGCATAAATTGGTGGAGCAAATTACGACAGATGAGCAGCGCCAGGCGGTCAACGAGTACTTGGACAAAGTAAAAGTGAAGAGCGACTTGGAACGTACAGATCTGGCGAAAGAAAAGACAGGCGTATTTACGGGCGCGTATGCAATCAACCCGGCAAGCGGGGAGAAAATGCCAATCTGGATCGCGGATTACGTATTGGCTTCCTATGGCACAGGTGCCATTATGGCGGTGCCTGCGCATGATGAACGCGACTACGAGTTTGCTAAGACATTTGATCTTCCAATTGTCGAAGTAGTAGCTGGTGGCGATGTTTCGAATGAACCGTTTACAGGTGACGGAGAGCACATCAATTCCGAATTCCTGAACGGGCTTGGCAAAGAGGAAGCAATCGAGAAGGCAATTGCCTGGTTCGTTGAAAATGGCAAAGGCGAAAAGAAAATTACGTACCGCCTTCGCGACTGGCTGTTTTCCAGACAGCGTTATTGGGGAGAACCGATCCCAGTCATTCATTGGGAAGATGGCTCCATGACGACAATCGATGAGTCGGAACTGCCTTTGACTCTTCCAAAAACAACAAACATCAAACCGAGCGGAACGGGTGAATCCCCGCTTGCGAACATTGAAGAATGGGTCAATGTCGTTGATCCGGTAACGGGAATGAAAGGACGCCGCGAGACGAATACAATGCCGCAATGGGCAGGCAGCTGCTGGTATTACCTTCGTTATATCGATCCAGACAATGATGACATGATCATTGATCCGGAATTGGCTGAGCGCTGGCTTCCAGTTGACATTTATGTCGGCGGAGCAGAGCATGCAGTCTTGCACTTGCTATATGCGCGTTTCTGGCACAAAGTATTATACGATGTAGGCGTCGTCAAAACGAAAGAGCCATTCCAGAAATTGTTCAACCAAGGCATGATCCTAGGAGAAGGCAATGAAAAAATGTCTAAATCCAAAGGGAACGTCGTCAACCCGGATGATATCGTCCACTCGCACGGTGCAGATTCATTGCGTCTCTATGAAATGTTCATGGGACCGCTTGATGCATCGAAAGCTTGGTCGACAAACGGACTTGACGGAGCACGCCGTTTCTTGGATCGAATTTGGCGTCTATTCGTCAATGAGAACGGAACACTTAGCGAGAAAATCAAAGAAGAAACAGGCGGACCGCTTGAGAAGGTATACCATCAAACGGTGAAAAAAGTAACCGAAGACTTCGAAGCGATGCACAACAATACAGCCATCTCGCAAATGATGGTATTCATTAACGAAGCATACAAAACGGACACGATACCAAAAGAATACGTTGAAGGCTTCGTTACAATGATTTCGCCAATTACCCCGCATCTTGCAGAGGAACTGTGGGAAAAATTGGGCCACTCCGAATCCATTACGTACTCAGCATGGCCGTCCTATGACGAATCCAAGCTGCAAGATGACACAATCGAGATCGCTGTCCAAATCAACGGCAAAGTGAGAGCGAAATTGGAAGTTTCAAAAGACATCTCCAAAGAAGACTTGGAAAAAGCAGCTCTCGAAAACGAGCAAATAAAGCAATGGATCGATGGCAAAGAACTGAAAAAAGTAATTGCCATTCCAGGCCGACTTGTCAATATCGTCGCTGCAGAGTGACATTTATAACAGATGGAGAAAAACAATTGTTTTTCTCCATCTGTTTTTTGTTTTGGATACATGGGTAAGGAAGCTAGATAGTAGGCGAAACTGCGGTGATCGATATTACATGGCGAAGTGACCGGTACCATTGGTAAAGAGCGCTGAATATATGAGTTGGACGCCAGAAAATCAAAATGAACGCCAATAACTCTGGGGGAACACCCAATAACTCGGGCTGAACGCCAGAATATCAAGCCGAACGCCAGATAAATGGACTGAACGCCAGAATATCAAGCCGAACGCCAGATAAATGGACTGAACGCCAGAATATCAAGCCGAACGCCAGATAAATGGACTGAACGCCAGAATATCAAGCCGAACGCTAGATAAATGGGCTGAACGCCAGAATATCAAGCTGAACGCCAATAACTCGAGTTGAACGCCAATAACTCCGGGTGAACGCCAATAACTCGGGCCGAACGCCAATAACTCCGGGTGAACGCCAATAACTCTGAGACAATAACTCAGGGTGAACGCCAATAACTCAGGGTGAACGCCAATAACTCGGGCTGAACGCCAATAACTCAGGGTGAACGCCAATAACTCGAGTTGAACGCCAATAACTCAGGCTGAACGCCAATAACTCAGGCTGAACGCCAATAACTCCGGGTGAACGCCAATAACTCGAGCTGAACGCCAATAACTCGGGCTGAACGCCAATAACTCAGGCTGAACGCCAATAACTCCGGGTGAACGCCAATAACTCAGGCTGAACGCCAATAACTCCGGGTGAACGCCAATAACTCGGGCTGAACGCCAATAACTCGAGTTGAACGCCAATAACCCGAAATGAATGCCAATATACTCAGCAATTCGATCTATAACGATCAACGAATTCACACCAATCAATATTAACTAAAGACAACAGCAAACATTTTCTCTCTTAACGAGAAAAATGGCTTTAGCCTCGAATTACGAGCTAAAGCCATTCAGCCGTTGACCATTAATAATGAAGGCTGCCCTTACAGGATAGCCTCCACTTTCAATTTCTTTATTCCTCCGAAGCGTATTGTCCGGCACTCATGCCTGCTATACGGCCGGTGACGAGGGCAGATGTGATATTATAGCCGCCTGTGTAGCCGTGAATATCGAGGATTTCGCCGCAGAAGTAAAGTCCTTCTTTTTTGCGGGAGGCCATCGTTTTCGGCTCGATTTCTTTTACCGAAACGCCGCCGCCTGTAACGAACGCTTTCTCGATAGGCTGGGTGCCATTCACTGTCATCGTGAATGCTTTTAAGGAAGTGGCCAGCCTTCTCAGTTTTTCCATTGCGAGCGTGGCGCCGATTTCGCTAGGGTCGATGCCAGTGCGGTCGAGTAGAAATAATAGCCAGCGTTCTGGCACGAGGCCTTTCCAGACATTTTTTACAGCCTTCTTTGGATCTTCCTTGATATGGGTAAATAATAGCTGGAAGACGTTCTCTTCATTTTTGTCAGGAAACGAGTCGATTCGGATATCGACGGGCTGATTGCCGTTCTTTTTTCTTTCCTTTACGACATACTGGCTGCATCGGAGAATGGCCGGTCCACTTAATCCGAAATGGGTAAATAACATGTCCATTTGGTGGGTGACGAGAGCTTTCCCTTTTGCATTCAAAACAGATACGGCTACATCTCTCAATGCGAGCCCTTGCAGTTCTGCCGAGTTGATAAATGGCTCATTCGATAGTAATGGAACTTCGGTCGGATAGAGTTCTGTCACGGTATGTCCGGCCTTTTCTGCCCATGGGTACCCGTCGCCAGTTGATCCGGTTTGCGGAACTGCTTTCCCGCCTACAGCGACTACGATAGCCCGGGAGCGAATTTCTTCGCCAGATTCGAGCCGGACGCCAATCACTTTTGTATCATCCATCAACAGTTTTTTCACTCGTGTCTCGAGCTTTACGTCAACATGTAACCTTTCCATTTCGGATAGAAGGGCGTTGACGACATCTTTCGCTTTGTTCGAGACAGGGAACATCCTGCCGTGGTCTTCTTCCTTTAGAGGCACGCCGAGGCCTTCAAAAAACCGGATAATGTCCTCATTATTGAAAACCGAAAAAGGACCGTATAGAAAACGACCATTTCCGGGTATATGCTTAATGATTTCTTCGATGGGAAGGCGATTCGTCACATTGCAGCGCCCGCCCCCTGAAATGGATAACTTGTGTCCAAGCTTTTTTCCTTTATCGAGCAGGAGGACCTTTTTTCCGTTTTCAGCTGCCGCAATCGAAGCCATCAAGCCGGAAGGACCCCCGCCGACTATAATAACGTCATACATAGTAGGTACCCCACACTTTCTGTTTTTCTTTATTATACACAATAACATTGATACCCATTGTGAAAATTGACGGTCGGGGGTAAACTATAACATAGCTCTAAAGAATGGATGGATCATTTATGTCATCAAATTTAGTAAAAGGCACGGCCATATTAACCATTGGGCTGTTTTTGTCGAAAGCCCTTGGTCTTTTGTATGTTATTCCGTTTTATAGCATCATCGGGAAAGAAAATGTCGGATTGTACCAATACGCATACATACCTTATAATCTGGCGCTTTCCATCGCAATCTCTGGAGCACCTCTCGCTATCTCCAAATATGTCTCCAAATATAATGCGCTAGGTGATTATGCTACGGGAAAGAAATTAATGAAATCCGGTATGCTTGTCATGTCAGTCACCGGTTTTCTTTCGTTTTTAATACTCTACTTCCTTGCTGAGCCGATTGCTGGACTGGTACATAAATCAGAAGACCAAAGCTTCAGCATTGAGGAAATCGCAACTGTTATCCGCTGGGTCAGCTACGCGTTGCTTGCGGTCCCAATCATGAGTATTGTCCGAGGTTATTTCCAAGGTTTTCAGAAATTCGAACCGACATCCGTGTCGCAGCTCGTTGAACAGATTATCCGAATCGGAGTCGTTCTGATCGGCGCTTATGTCGTTGTAGATGTCCTCAAACTCTCCCCGCGGACTGCTGTTAATTTTGCCGTTTTCGCTGCATTTATCGGTGCGCTCGCAGGACTTGTCGTCTTGTATCGCTACTGGAAGAAATACAAGCCGGAAATTCAGCAATTGTATGATGCAAGTCCACCAGCAAGCCAGATCACTTTTGTCGATATGTACAAAGAAGTGATCGGCTATACGATACCTTTCGTGTTGGTGGGAGTCATTAACCCGTTATACCAGTTTGTTGATATGATCACGTTTAATGAAGCAATGGGATCGATCGGTCTCGCTAAAGTATCGGATGAATACTTATCCATGCTTAACTTTTTGACACATAAGATTGTCATGATTCCAGTCATGGTAGCAACCGGATTTTCCATGGCGCTCATTCCGGTCATTACAAACTTTTACACAAAAAGTGATCAAAAAGGGATCAATCGCTCGTTGGATCAAACGTTCCAAATCATGCTATTCCTCACTGTTCCGATGGTCATCGGCTTAATGGTACTATCTAACGAAACGTATCAATTCCTTTATGAAAAAGATGCTGTTGGAGCCGAGGTTCTTTTCAGCTATGCGCCTGTGGCGATTCTGTTTGGCCTCTACACAGTGACAGCCGCTATTTTACAAGGAATCGATAAGCATAAATGGATTGTCTTTACGTCTTTGCTTGGATTGCTATTCAAATTAATGCTGAACATCCCGCTCATTAAAATGTTTCAAACGGATGGCGCCATTGCGGCTACGGCGATTGGATATATCATCGCTGTCGGAATTAATATCGTTGTCATCGCCAAGGAATTGAATTACCGCTCGAAAATGGTTTACCGACGATTGATCTTAATCAGCATTTTTAATTTGATCATGCTGATCGCTGTCTACTTAACATTAAAAGGCTTACTGGCAATCAGTCCTGTAGGAGGCAAAATCCAAGCCTTGCTTTATATCGGCATATGTGCGGCTGTCGGTGCTGCTATTTATGGATTCCTGTCATTAAAAACAGGATTGGCACAAAAGTTGTTCGGAGAACGGCTGACACGATTTACGAAGAAATTCGGTTTTGGAAGGTGACGGTATGAGACTTGATAAATTGCTTGCCAATATGGGCTATGGATCTCGAAAAGAAGTGAAGCAGCTATTGAAAAAAGGCGCTGTTAAAGTGAATGAAGTGCCTGTAAAAGATGCAGCCTCTCATGTTGATCCGCATAAGGATGTCGTTTCAATTCTAGGAGAGCAGGTGGTTTATAAGGAATTCATCTACCTTATGATGAATAAGCCGCCAGGTGTCGTATCAGCTACAGAGGATTTCCGGGATCGGACGGTTGTTGATCTGCTGGATCCGGAAGACCGCCATTTTGATCCGTTTCCTGTAGGAAGGCTTGATAAGGATACGGAAGGACTTCTGTTATTGACGAATGATGGGAAGCTGACACACAATCTACTGTCGCCGAAAAAGGAAGTGCCGAAGACGTATTATGCCCGCATTGAGGGCGTTGTTACGGAAGAGGATATTTTGCTTTTTGCACAAGGTCTGACGCTGGAAGATGGTTTTGAAACGAAGCCAGGCATTTTGCGGATACTTAATTCCAATTCAATTTCTGAAATTGAGCTGACGATCACGGAAGGGAAGTTCCATCAAGTGAAGAGGATGTTTGAGGCGGTCGGAAAGCGTGTCATCTATTTGAAGCGCTTGTCGATGGGAGCCTTGGAGCTGGATGATGAATTGGAGTTAGGAGAATATCGCGAATTGACCGATGAGGAATTGTCATCGATCCTAGCACCGTGAATCCGCAAAAAAGGAGGCTGTTCGGCATGTCATATCGACTGCCGGACAGCCTCCTTTCCGTTAAGGAAAGCAATATTAGGAAGGCAATTTCACTTTTTTCTTAGTTGTCGTCCATTTTCCGCGTGCCGGGCTTATAATGAGCTCGTTGTACTCAAGAACATTTAAATCCCTTTGAGCGGTGCGGTTTGTTATTCCGAATTCCTCGACCACGTTTTCTGTTGTGACTGTACCTCTGTCAAGGATGTATAAGTAAACGTCTTTGATTCGGGTAAGCATACGATCAGTAGCAGGATTCAACTTGGAGACCACTCCTTCATCTTCATTTTCCAAAATCGATGGGCATGAGACGTCTGAATGTTACCTTTGCTCGTGAAATTGCTCCTGATATTGCACTCCTTTCACATCTAGGAATGTCAGTGAATTGTTCTGACAATATAATTATAGCGCATTACTATTAAAAATGCATGAATTTATTGTTAACTTTGTCTTTTGGTACAACCTATTGAGGGAGAGACAATATCACGAGACAGATTTGGATGTAGAGGGGCGAAAAATCCATCAGAATCTGTTGAAAATGAAATACATGGGAACGACGTATTGTTCTTTATTTTATTTGCCCAACGTGTGAAAATAGAAAGTATTAACGAAAAGAGGTGCTTGAATTGATGGATTGGAAAGAAGAGGCGTTACGACGGCAGGAGCAGATCATCGGAGATTTGCAGCAATTGGTTTCCATCCCTTCCGTACTCGATGAAAGCTCTGCTTCTAATGAAGCTCCCTTTGGACCGGGTCCAGCCGAGGCTTTGGAATGGATGCTGGAGGAAGGTCGCCGAGCGGGTTTTACGGTGAAGGACATCGATCATATGGCAGGTCATATTGAGATGGGAGAAGGCGATGAATTACTCGGCATTCTTTGCCATGTCGATGTTGTTCCTGCGGGCAGCAATTGGACGTATGGTCCTTTTGAAGGGACTGTGAAGGATGGGAAGTTGTTTGGCCGTGGTGCGATTGATGATAAAGGCCCGACAATCGCAGCTTGGCATGCCATGAAAATGGTGAAGGAAGCAGGCGTTCCTTTGACAAAACGAGTCCGGCTCATTGTCGGCGCTGACGAAGAAAGCGACTTCCGGTGTATGGACCGTTATTTCGAAACAGAAGAAATGCCAACGCTTGGCTTTGCGCCGGATGCTGATTTTCCAATCATCCATGCGGAAAAAGGAATCGCGTCACTTCATTTCAATCAACATTCATTCAAACCGGACGGCCAGCTGCTCAACTTCCGATCAGGAAATCGGACGAATATGGTTCCAGATCATGCGGAGGCGGTAACGTCGCTAAATGCTGCAGACATAGGTGAGAAGTTTGAAAGCTACTTGAACATCAACTCAGCGAAAGGTTCCATTTCAGAACAAAACGGACAAACGATTATTACGGTAGAAGGGAAGTCCGCACATGCCATGGAGCCGGATCAAGGCATCAATGCTGCCGTGCTGCTTGCTTCCTTCCTGAATCGTGTCTTCGAGGAAGGCTCATCTAAAGATTTCACTCAGTTCATGCTCGATGCATTTGGGACAGAGACGAGAGGGAATTTCCTTGGTTTAGCATTTAACGATGAGGTGTCCGGCGATACGACGTTGAATGCAGGTATTGTAGAATTCACTGAATCCGCCGGAGGCATCATAAAAGTTAGTATGCGCTATTCCGTTACGTATCCGTTTGATGATAAAATCGAGACGTGTAAAGAAAGACTTGAGCAGACGGCATTTCAGCTGGCTGTTTCATCCAATTCCAAACCACATCATGTGGATGCAGCAGATCCGTTCATCAAAACGCTTCAAGCTGTCTATACAGACCATACTGGCGATGAGGCGGAACTATTGGCGATTGGAGGCGGAACGTATGCGAGAGTGCTGGAAAAAGGCGTTGCTTTCGGCATGCTTTTCCCGGGCAGGGAGGATGTCGCACACCAAGCCGATGAATATGTATATATAGAAGACTTGATGAAGGCAACAGCGATTTATGCAGATGCCATCAGCCGACTGGCTGGAGAGAAGAAAGGGGAACAATGATGATCTATTTTATGGATGGCCAATTCATGGACCAAGAGGGTTGTAAGATCTCCATCGATGATCGGGGCTATTATTTTGGAGATGGGGTATATGAGGTTGTAAAGGTGTACAATGGAGAACTTTATACTGCAGAGGAACATTTTAACCGGCTTCTCGAAAGTGCGGAAAAAGTGAAGATGGTGTTGCCTTACTCGAAAGAGGAGCTGATCGGTGTCGCCAGCGAATTAGTCAAGGCGAATCAAATTGAAACGGGCCACATTTATATCCAAGCAACAAGAGGGGTTTCCCCAAGAACTCATCAGTTTCCCGAAATTCCGGTCACTCCTGTCGTGACTGCTTATGCCATCAATAATCCGCGGCCTTTGAAGAATATGGAAGAAGGCGTCCGAGTGAAAATCGTCGACGATGTCAGATGGCTTCGCTGTGATATTAAAAGCTTGAACTTATTAGGCAATGTATTGGCTAAACAAGAAGCTTTTGAAGCAGGTTGTGCAGAAGCGTTATTTGTACGGGATGGCATCGTGATGGAAGGTTCATCTTCCAATGTATTCGGCATTAAAAATGGCACTGTCTATACACACCCTGCCACAAATCTCATCTTGAACGGGATTACTCGCCGGGTTGTGATCAAGCTTTGCGAAGAACTGGCGATTCCGTTTGTGGAGAAAGAGTTTACGCCAATCGAAGCATTGAGTATGGATGAGTTTTTCCTTACTTCCACAACTGCGGAAATTACCCCGATCGTTTCTATTGACGGCCATCCGATCGGAAATGGGCAGCCGGGTACTGTGACGAAACAGTTGCAGGAGGCATTTTCCCGCCAAATCCCAGTACCGGTCAAAGCAAACTGAACGGAGTGAAATGCCATGGCGCAGCTAGTGAAGTTGCTCGATTATATTTCCCGTTATGAAAATGATTTGTCACGATATCCGACACAATTTATCAGGCTGAAAAAATCACAGTGGGAACGGATGAGGTTTCAATGGGAAAATGGAACGGATCTATCTGTGTTAGAAACAGAAGATGAAGAAGCCGGAGATATTCCGGAGGATCGGAAATGGTTTAACCCGATTCTCCGGTTATTCAACCGGAAGCAGGAGCCGGAGGATGAGCAGATCGAGGAGCAGGAAGCTGATGCCGAGGAGGAATTCGGTTTTCAGCCGAACCTTGTGCACCGTCCCGATGACATAGCCCATATGCGCAAGCTCTACTTGGACCAGCTGTTTCATTTTCAAATCAAATGGGCCAGTTCCACCTTATTGGATAAATCCAGAGTGGACGCTCGTTTTTTCCGTGACACATTTCTGCGGGAATTGACATTACAACTACCGGATAGTTATTTATTGTTTTATTATCCGATAGTTAAAGTGAAGAAAGCACCAGTTGAGCTGGACATCATTTTACTTACCCCCATCGAATGCATGTGCCTGACAGTCGTTGAAAAGGAAGATGCAGCGGTTTTCATTGGGGAGAGTGATCGATTTTGGTTAAAAAAGTTTGGGGACCAGGAAGCAAAATTGTTAAATCCGACAATTGGCTTGAACCGGATGGAAAAGATCATCACGGGGCTATTCGCACGGGAAGGAATTGAGTTCCCGGTACGCAAGTATATCGTTTCCCGAAATGGCTATATTGATTATCCCGGATCGCCTTATGATATCCGGGCTATTGACCGGCGTTCGTTCCCAAATTGGTTCAATGGTTTGGCGCAATCGACGACACCGATGAAATTCAATCAATTTAAAGCCGCGCAAGCCATCTTGGATATCGGCCAGACGACTGCGATGAGCCGGCTTTTGGAATCATTTGAACAGCCAGAGGAACAGGACGAGGAAGAATAAAGATTATAGAAATGAGTGTAGAGATATGCGGTTACGCAACAAACCATGGGCAAAGGATTTTATGGCCCAGCATCCAGATGTGTTAATTCTGGACGAAGAACGGCCGAAAGTGGATTGGCAGCAGGAATTCGGCAACGATCATCCGATCCATATTGAAGTGGGTACGGGGAAAGGTCAATTTATTATTGGTATGGCACTTGCCAATCCTGAAATCAACTATATTGGAATCGAACTTTTTGACAATGTCATCGTTTCGGCGCTGGAAAAGGTAATTGAAATAGACAAGCCGAAGAATTTGCGCTTATTGCGCGCGAATGGGGCTAATTTGACAGAGCTGTTTCAAGACGGACAAGTGGACAGGGTATACTTGAATTTTTCTGATCCTTGGCCTAAAACAAGACATGCGAAAAGACGTTTGACGCATGAGTCGTTTTTACAGCGGTATGAAACAGTTCTGCGAAAGAATGGCGAAATTCATTTCAAGACAGACAACCGGAAGCTGTTCGAGTATTCGCTCACATCCATGTCCGCTTATGGAATGAAGCTTCAATTTGTTTCGTTGGACCTTCATGCGGATATGCCGGAAGATAATATTATGACGGAGTACGAAGAGAAGTTTTCGGCAAAAGGTATGCCGATCTACCGCTTGGAAGCACAGTTCTGCGAATAATGCACGAATAAGTAAAGGGGGATGGAATTGTGGATACATATACGTTTCACAATATGAAATTGACATGGTTAGACGGGGGCGTCAACTTTTTGGATGGCGGGACGATGTTTGGTGTCGTTCCGAAAGCATTGTGGGCAAAGCGTTACGCCTGTGATGAGGATAATTTGATTGAACTGCGGACGGATCCGATCCTCGTTCAATATGAAGGCAAAAATATGTTGATCGATTCTGGGATGGGGAACGGAAAACTGAACGAAAAAATGAAACGGAATCTTGGTGTCCGGGCTGAATCCAAAGTCAAAGAAAGCTTAGCTGAGTTAGGATTGACACCTGCCGATATCGATCTCGTTCTAATGACACATCTGCACAACGACCATGCCGCAGGATTGACAGGATTGCAGGACGGCGAGCTCGTTTCCATGTTTCCGAACGCCCAAATCATCGTGTCACAAGTCGAATGGGATGAAATGCGCAATCCGAATATCCGATCGAGAAATACGTATTGGAAGGAAAACTGGGAGCCAATCCAGCAGCAGGTGAAGACGTTCACTGACGAAATCACAATCATGCCCGGCATCTCGATGATTCATACGGGCGGCCATAGTGACGGCCATAGCGTTGTAAAGCTTGAGCAAGAAGGCGAAACAATCCTTCACATGGGAGATATTATGCCGACGCACGCTCATAGCAATCCGCTATGGGTGCTGGCGTATGACGACTACCCGATGACATCCATTTTTGCTAAGGAACGATTAATGAAAGAAGCATTGCCGAATGGCTACCGTTTTATTTTTTACCACGATGCGGTGTACCGGTTGGTGAAGTGGGATGAATCAGGAAAAGAACTGATTGAAACCATTGATTGCCATGCATAAGAAAAGTCGCAGGAGCGGATACTTTCCGCCTCTGCGACTTTTTTTATTATTTTTTAATCAATTCAACGACGGTTCCAGTTTTTGAATCTGCCGCAAACTCAAATTGCTCCAGGGAGCCGTTTTGAATGCGTGAAATGCCGCCGCGGTATACGTCCATCGTAATGACGCCATTATGGAACGGTTCAGGTTTCATAACAATCCAGGAACCATCAATAGGTCCCTCTTTTTTAAATGCCTCTTTGACGGAACGCAGCACATCCTCGGCAGGTGTATTCATTTCTATTCTTCCAATTGCTTGATTGACGATGAGTCCGGCTGCTACCCCAGTTAACACTCCCGCAAGGAAATCTTTTAATTTCATTGGTACGTAACCCCCTCCATCAGTTTCTTTCCAAGTGTACCATAATTCTGTTGATTATAGCAGATTCCGTATAACCCGTGAATTAATTCGAACTAGAAGACGGCTTACTGAAAGAACGGTTTCAAAAAGGAAAACGACACTTGTAAGGTAAACTATTTAGAAAAGGGGGACTTAACTATCATTTCTCATTATTTGATAAATAAGTATTTGAATATTTCGCTTGGTAGTGTAGTATTTTCTCCATAATCAAAAAACTTATGATTAAAGGGGGTATGTCCAATGAAGGTTGAAAGCGCATACAAAGGGAAAGCCAAGCAAAAAAAGGGGGGCGCCGGACCTTTAGGGGACCAGGGAGCAATTGATTACGAAAAAATAGTATCAAGCCCGGAGTACAAAGCAATGCTGCGTCGGAAAAAACGTTTCATCGTCCCGATGACTATTTTTTTCCTCGCATTTTACTTCATGCTGCCAATCATGACATCGTATTCAACCGTATTGAATACGCCTGTGTATGGCGACATCACTTGGGCTTGGGTGTTTGCCACCGCTCAATTCGTCGTCACGTGGGTTTTGTGTGTCATGTACGTAAAAAAATCGAATTCATTTGATAAAGATTCAGATGAAATTATTAAAATGATTGAACGGGATGGGGGCTCGGCTTAATGAATGCAACGGTTGTAATTTTATTTCTGGCGATTGTCATCGCTACTTTGTTCATTACGTATTATGCTGCGAAGCGGACTCAGACTACCGGCGACTTTTACACGGCGGGGGGAGGACTGACAGGGTGGCAGAATGGACTGGCTATTGCAGGGGACTATTTATCGGCAGCCTCGTTTCTGGGGATTGCAGGCGCGATTGCACTTTTTGGTTTTGATGGATTCTTTTATAGTATCGGTTTCCTGATCGCGTACTTGGTTGTCATGTTCCTCGTTGCAGAACCGCTTCGAAATTTGGGTAAATATACGTTGGCAGATATGATTAACGCACGTTTTGATGCCAAAAAAGTTCGTGGAATGGCTGCATTCAGCACGATCACGATCGTCATCTTCTATATGATTGCGCAGCTGGTGGGGGCCGGTGCGCTCATTCAATTGCTTTTTGGCATTAAATATTGGATCGCTGTCCTCATTGTCGGCGTGATGATGACAGTGTACGTGTTGTTCGGCGGCATGACGGCAACGAGCTGGGTGCAGATTGTCAAAGCTGTTCTGCTAATGCTTGGGACTGTTATTATCGCAGTTCTCGTATTTGCTAAATTTGATTTCAACCTCGTTAAAATGTTTGCTGAAGTCAAAACGGCTACTGTGCATGGTGCAGACTATTTGAAGCCGGGATTGAAGTATAAAGTTCCGTTGGATACATTGTCGCTAATGCTGGCGCTTGTATTAGGAACAGCAGGCTTGCCGCATATTCTTATGCGTTTCTTTACCGTAAAAGATGCGAAGACAGCGAGAAGCTCAGTTGTTATTGCGACATGGATTGTCGGGATTTTCTATGTTTTGACTGTGTTCCTCGGCTTTGGCGCAGCCGCATTTGTCGGCTACGATGCCATTACGAAAGCGAATGCTGCAGGAAATATGGCTGCACCGCTGCTAGCCGGTGTGCTTGGTGGAGATATTTTAATGTCCTTTGTATCTGCAGTTGCTTTTGCTACGATCTTGGCTGTTGTTGCCGGGCTCGTATTGACAGGGGCATCCGCGTTTGCACATGATATTTACGGCCAGATCATTAAAAAAGGAAAGGCGAGCGATCGGGAGCAAATGCTGGCTGCACGCTACGCATCATTAAGTGTTTCCGTCTTCTCCATTTTACTTGCCCTGTTCGCACAGTCGATGAACGTAGCATTCCTCGTCTCCCTGGCTTTCTGTATCGCTGCCAGTGCGAATTTGCCAGTCATCTTATATACGATCTACTGGAAAAAATTCAATACGACCGGAGCCATTACTGGGATGGCGGCAGGCCTTTTCTCGGCTCTCATTCTCGTTGTGCTCAGTCCGAACGTTTTCGCACCGGAACCGGGACAAGCCATTTTTGTCGGTACTGCCTTGTTCCCGCTCACGAATCCGGCCATTATTTCAGTGCCGTTAGGATTTTTAGGCGGTTATCTCGGAACCATCCTTTCCAAAGAAAAAGCCGATTATCGGAAATATGCAGAAGTTAGTGTCCGTGCCAATACAGGCTTCCGGGAATAAGCTTTCACATGAGCGAAGGGGAACGAAAATCCCCTTCGTTTTTATGCATTTGAATGGCTGAAATGCTGTCCGGAAATTAATTCGGGTTCCTAATTATTCTGTTGGAAAGTTCATGCAAGATGGTCTACAATGAAATGAGGAATACATACTTGATTGGGGAGGACACGTTTCATGCAAAAAGAGACACTTACAATGTTCAAGACGCTGACTGAGCTACCAGGGGCGCCTGGCAACGAACATATGGTTCGCAGCTATATGAGAAGTGAATTAGAAAAATATTCAGATGAAATCGTGCAAGATAATTTAGGGGGCATTTTCGGTTTGCGCAAAGGGCCGGAAGACGGTCCTCGTATAATGGTAGCCGGCCATATGGATGAGGTCGGTTTCATGGTCACTGCTATTACGGATAACGGTATGCTCCGTTTTCAGCCATTAGGCGGCTGGTGGAATCAAGTGCTGCTTGCACAGCGGGTGCAGATCATTACAGATGAAGGGCCGATCATCGGTGTCATCGGTTCCATTCCTCCGCATCTATTAAGCGATGAGGTTAGAAATAAACCGATGGATATTAAAAATATGCTGATTGACATCGGTGCGGATGATAAGGAAGATGCAAAGCGCATTGGAATCCGCCCGGGCCAGCAAATCGTTCCCGTGTGTCCATTCACTCCGATGGCCAATGATAAGAAGATTTTGGCCAAAGCATGGGATAATCGGTATGGTTGCGGTCTATCCATTGAACTTCTAAAAGAAGTGCATGGGGAAGAATTGCCAAATACGCTATACTCCGGTGCGAACGTAATGGAAGAAGTCGGTTTGCGTGGAGCTCAAGCGGCGGCGCGGATGATTAATCCTGATCTGTTTTTCGCGCTCGATGCAAGTCCTGCAAATGATGCTTCTGGCAATAAAAACGAATTTGGCCAGCTAGGAAAAGGTACGCTGCTTCGTATTTTTGACCGTACTATGGTTACTCATCGCGGCATGCGCGAGTTCATTTTGGACACAGCGGAGTCAAATAATATCCCATACCAATACTTCATCTCCCAAGGAGGCACGGATGCCGGGCAGGTCCATGTTTCCAATGAAGGCGTTCCAAGTGCGGTTATTGGTATCTGTTCTCGTTATATCCATACATCAGCATCGATCATTCATACGGATGATTATGCTGCTGCGAAAGAATTGCTCGTCAAACTAGTGAAAGCTTGTGATAAGACAACGGTGGAAACGATCAAAGCGAATGTCTGATTGTTTGCAGTGATAGTAGCAAGTTAAAAACGGGACCGTCCTTTCAGCTGATGAAGGACGGTCTTGCCACGAATGGAGTTGATCGAATGGATTTCGTTATCGGATCAAAAAATCAGGCAAAAGTAAGTGCGGTTCGCAAGGTGCTGGAACTTCATCAACCAGAGTTCCAACTTCACGAAGCGAAGGTGCCATCCGGTGTAAAAGACCAGCCGTTTGGAGATGAGGAAACAAGACTAGGAGCGATCAATCGTGCGAAGAATGCTGCAGCGACGGTCGATGGTGCAATCGGCATCGGACTGGAAGGTGGGGTCCGCATGCTGGATGGGCAATTGTATGTATGCAACTGGGGAGCGCTTGTGCTGCCGGATCAAACAGTCTTTACTGCAGGCGGAGCACAGATCCCTCTTCCGAATGAAATTGCAGAAGAACTACATAAAGGCAAAGAATTGAGCGAAGCAGTCGATACTTATTTCAATGCACGAGGCATACAACATAGCGGAGGGGCCATGGGGATGTTTACATCGCATGCGGTCGATCGGGATGCATTGTTTGAACATGTCATGCTCTTGCTGATCGGCCAGTTGAATTATGCGAAACAAAAATGATTCCGCTTGCTTGCATAACATGGGAATCCACTTTAAAATGGATATGCTCTTCTATAAATAACTAACTACTGACGTGACGCATTGGACTGATGATAACTATATGTAAATTGATTGGGGGAAATTGAATGTTCCGCTCGTGGAAGTTCTTGTTCCTGCTCGTGAGCGCTATTTTTGTGCTTGGCGGGTGCGGCAAATCCATTGACCAAAAGGCGGAAGATGGGATTGCGGCAGCGCGTGATATTTTTGAACAGGATGGGAAGAATGCAACTGAGGAAATCGAAGGTGTTGCACTGTACAAGCCAGTTGGTTTCACAATTGAAGATGCATCTGATCCGCAAAATATTATCTTTTCGAATAAGGATGAGACATTTATTCTATTCATTAATCCAAATGAAGAAAAGGATAGCCATCTATTCCATGATTTATTGAAATCGCAGGAAAAGATCGAAGTCATTAAAGAAGAAACATTTTCGGATAAAGGGTATTTTGGATTTGCATCGGTGTTAAAATCGGGTGACGGCAAGGTGGAACTTGTCACAAGTGTCGGCGGTGTGAAGATGACTACCATTACAAAAGAGAAAAATATAGAAAACTACATGGCGAGCATGATGGAAATTGTCCGATCTGTAAAGCAGCCGGATTGACAACCATACATGGTCAGCGATTGAAAGGACGTGGAACGGATTGAAATCTGAAGAGCTGGTAGAGGTGTTGAAAGAGCGGCTCCCTTCCGAAAGTTTTCAATGGCGTTTCGACCGGAAGACCGATAAAGTCCGTTTGGAACACAGCGGTTTAGGAAAAGGCATGGATATTTCTTTGCCAGAGATTTTAGCAAAGTATGAGGATAAAAAAGAACTGGCTCTGGATGAAATCGTTTATACGATCCGGGAAACCTTTAACGCGATGGAGAAGGAAATGAATGAGGGCTTCAATAAGGATCTTCCGATTTATCCTGTCATTCGTTCGACTTCTTTTCCGAAGGAATCTTCTGCGGGGCATAAATTTATCACAAAAGATCATACAGCGGAAACACGGATCTATTATGCAATTGATTTAGGGACGACTTATCGGCTTATTGACGCCAGTATGATGGAGTCGATCGGATTGACGGAACAGGAAATTGCAGAAGCGGCATTATTTAAACTGCGCTCCTTGAAAACAGATTACAAGAAGGATGAAGTGGCAGGTAACCTGTTCTACTTCATTAACAACAATGACGGCTATGATGCCAGTCGAATATTGAACAGTGCATTTCTGAAGGAAATGGAAGCTAAAGTGGAAGGCCACATGACAGTATCCGTCCCTCACCAAGATGTACTGATTATTGGAGACTTGCGCAATGATACCGGCTATGATGTTCTCGCACAGATGACGATGCAATTTTTCACTGTCGGAAAAGTGCCGATTACTTCATTGTCATTCATTTATGAGCAAGGGAAGCTGGAGCCGATCTTCATCATGGCAAAAAACCGGATAGCTAGAAAGGACGGAAAAAAGAAATGAATGCATTTTATAATCCCGAAGGCGTAGGCAATGTACTACTCGTACAATTCCTTGCAACGAAGCCAAAAAACCTGGAAGTAAAATCGTTGAATGATGTCACTCTATTGAAGGATGAAGAGACGGGGGAACTGGCCGGCTTGAATTTATTCAATGCAACTGAATATGTGGATGTTGCAGGCAATGGACAAATTGAAGTGACTGAGAAATTGGTTGCTGAAATTAGGGAAGCATTAAAAAAGAACGATGTGGCAGTTGAGTTTACAGTGGATTTTTCACCGAAATTTGTCGTTGGCCATGTTGTAACGAAGGACAAGCATCCGAACGCTGATAAGCTGAGCGTATGTACTGTGAATGTGGGTGACGACACATTGCAAATCGTATGTGGAGCACCGAATGTGGAAGCTGGCCAGAAGGTCGTGGTTGCAAAAGTGGGCGCAGTTATGCCATCTGGCATGGTGATTCGAGATGCTGAATTGCGTGGCGTGCCTTCCTCGGGGATGATTTGTTCCGCTAAGGAATTAGGCTTGCCGAATGCACCAGAAGTAAAAGGTATCCTCGTACTGTCTGAAACGGCGATCCCAGGAGAGCCTTTCACAAATATGTGAATTAGCTAGGGGAAATGCCGATTATGACGGACGGCCCCCGCAACTGAGAGGGTTACATGTAGACAATCCTGCTTATGAAGGCAAGTCGCATGGCCTCTCCTTTATATCATCTATCTCATATGAAACGTACTGTTATAGACAGTACGTTTTTATCATTTTAGGGATTGGTTTGATTTCGCCGTGTTGAACCTGTTAAAATAGAATGATCGACATGGAAAGAGTGATAATGTTGACTTGGTTTAAAAGAGTATTGAATCGAATTGTAAAATCGGATAAGGATTATGAAACTGACACGGAAAACGAATTTGAATACGAGTATGAATACGAACATGAACAAGTGACAAATGGAAAACAGCAGGAGAGGGAGAGCGATAGCGAGCGGAAACACCCGCCGTCCTTCCGATTTCCGATCATTACTGACGCCGAAATTTACGGCTGGGATGATGAGGAACCTGTGGATCGCCTGAAACCATCTGTCCCTCCTCAGGAAATACTGGAGGACGACGGTTTTGAACCTGTACCGCTTTATCAAAATGAGCGTTGGCCAGGCAAAAATGAACGTGTGACCATCCATCGGACAGAAACCGAGCAGCGTTTGGATAAAAGTGCTCTCCGAATGACGGGGGCAACTATTGAAGCAGCTTCGGAATCGAAGCAAGAGAAAAAGGAGAAAGTGAAACCGGTACGGAACCGACCATTTACGCCTACCCAGGTTCCATCTCCCGTCTACGGATTCCGTACACCAAAAAGAACCGTCTTAGCAGAGGAGCAACTGCCAATTCCACGAAGTCATGCCGAGAAGACGGGCGTACATAATGATTGGGCTGACCCCAATGCTTTGCCGAATGATGAAACTAACCTGCCAATGCAGGAGATGGAAGATTCGATCTCTTATGGGGATGTTGAGAGTCCTTCATCTTTTGCTGATGTGCAGGCAAAAGAACAGATGCACAACCAGGAAGATATGAAAGCAATAAAAGCAGATGTCTTCCAGGAAGAACGGTCACAGCTGAATGAAGAACCTTTTGTTCATTCTGTTGAAGAAGAGGCGGAGTACGCAGAAGCAATGGAAGTGGAAGCTCCGATCTATGAGACAGAGGCGAAAGTAAATGACTTCTCTACTGAGCTGGATGAAGAGACAGAGGACCATGTCATTACTGATGAAGCCGACGTTGAGAGGGAAGAGCATGTTGTTATCAATCATATAAATGATAAAGCGCCAGAGCATAAAGTTTCTGGAGAAATAGTAGATTTGATTGAAAATCATTCTGACAGCAGTGAGTTGAATGGTCTAACGGATGAATATCCTGTTGCCAGTGCGAATGCTGAACATGAAGGTATGGTCGGCATCGGAGAATCGAAAAACGTGACGGAAGAACAGGTTGCTATCGGTGGCTCGAATGATGAGCTGGAAGATCATCCTGCCGTCAGTGAAGCGATTGATGAGACGGAAGATTTCACTGCCAGCAGTAACTCGAATAATGAGACGGTAATTCAGACTGCTATCAATAACTCGAGTGATGAGTTGGAACAGTACCCTGCCGAAGAAGATACAGAGAATGTGGCGGAAAATAATGAGGCTATCAGCGAAGTAAATGAAGGTCCTGTTGCATCCGGCCAAACGGATGTGGAGCCAATACTCGATCCCGCTGAGGAAAACGCCATTGAAAAGCCGGCTGAGCGGGAGAAGGTAGTCCCATTCAATGTGCTCATGCTGAAATCGGACAAAATGAAAATTGACAAGGCTGTAGAGCTGGTAGAGCAAGTTGCACAGCCTGCAACCGCGAAGAATGAAATAGATGAAGAAACCATTGAGCCGATAGAGGAAGAAGAGGAGCCCTATTATGCTTTTCCGTCATTGGACCTTTTAATTCAACCTGAGGAGCATATTGAAGATGTTGAATGGCTCGAATCCCAATCGGTTAAACTGGAGGAAGCCCTATCGTATTTCTCCATCCAGGCTAATGTGATGGAAGCTGTGCAAGGACCGACTGTTACACGCTTTGAATTGACAGTCGGCCACGGAACGAAAGTGAGTAAAATCCGGAATTTAACGGATGATCTGAAACTCGCTTTGGCAGCGGAAGATATCCGAATTCAAGCGCCAATCCCGGGCACAAGTTCCATCGGCATTGAAATCCCGAATCGGCGGACACGCGCTGTCCGGATTTCTGAAGTCATTCAGACAGAACGGTTCCGGCAATCGACGTCTCCACTTGAGGCGGTGCTTGGATTAAGTTTGACGGGAGAACCGGTCACACTGGATTTGCGTAAAATGCCGCACGGAATGATCGCCGGCGCGACGGGCTCAGGAAAATCGGTCTGCATCAACTCCATCTTGACGAGTTTGATGTATAAGGCCTCCCCGACAGACGTGAAACTGCTCTTAATCGATCCGAAGATGGTCGAATTGGCTCCGTATAATGGTGTGCCGCATTTGCTCAGTCCGGTCATTACAGACGTCAAAGCGGCAACGGCTGCGCTGAAATGGGCTGTCGATGAAATGGAAAGGCGTTATGAACTCTTTGCCCATGCGGGTGCGAGAAATATCGAGCGCTACAATGAAATGGTCACTGGCAGCCGCCAGTTCTCCTTGAAGATGCCTTATTTGCTCATCGTCATTGACGAGTTGGCAGACCTCATGATGATGGCGCCGGCGGATGTGGAAGTTTCCATCAGCCGCATCACGCAGAAGGCAAGGGCATGCGGCATTCATTTGATCATTGCCACGCAGCGTCCATCCGTCGATGTCATTACAGGCACGATCAAAGCGAATGTGCCGACACGTATCGCATTTTCGGTATCTTCCCAAGTGGACTCCAGAACCATCATCGATACGCCAGGCGCGGAACGTCTGCTTGGAAAAGGGGATATGCTGTATCTAGGCAACGGCCAATCCTCTTCTGTTCGATTGCAAGGGACATTTGTCACGGATGAAGAAATTGAACGTATAATAGAACACGTTCAAAATGAAGCAAAACCGAATTATTTGTTTGGCCAGGAGGATTTATTGGCCAATTCCATCGAAGAGGAGGAAACCGATCCCCTTTTTGAAGAGGCTTGCAAGTTCATAATTGAACATGGAAGCGCCTCAACATCCCTGCTGCAGCGCAACTTCGGCATTGGTTACAATCGTGCTGCAAAGCTGATGGATAAAATGGAGAAACTCTCGTTTATTTCTGAACAAAAAGGAAGCAAACCACGGGATGTCTATTTGACTCAGCAGGAATTCGAACAGTATGTAAATCGGTTTGAACAAAACTAATCACTTAGCTAGTAAATAAATGCGGATTCATTCGTGGTATAATGGGGAATGAGAAGCAAAGGGAAATCTAATGATTTTCAAGAAGATGAATGTGGGAGCAGTGATGATCCCGGGAGGTTGCAATATGACAGTGTTTCATTTTACAGGAATTAAAGGATCAGGGATGAGTTCTTTAGCCCAAATCCTCCATGATTCTATGAATGAAGTTCAAGGATCTGATGTGGAGAAATATATCTTCACAGAAGAGCCTTTAGTGGAAAGAAAAATAAAGATCTTGCCGTTTGATGCGGATAATATTGTGCCAGGATTGACGGTCATTGCCGGCAATGCATTTCCGGATACACATCCGGAATTGGTGCGGGCGAAAGAACTTGGACTTGAAGTTATACGGTACCATGATTTCCTCGGACATTATATGGATCAATTCACATCGATTGCGATTACTGGTTCGCATGGTAAAACGTCGACAACAGGTTTGCTTTCGTATGTGTTATCGGGCTTTACGCCGACTTCTTATCTAATTGGAGATGGAACAGGCAAAGGTGTAAAGGACAGCAGGTTCTTTGTTTTAGAAGCTTGTGAATACCGGAGACACTTCTTGGCTTATAAACCGGACTATGCGATTATGACCAATATTGATTTTGATCATCCGGATTATTTCAAAGATCTCGACGATGTGATGGATGCTTTTAATCAGATGGCGATGCAAGTGAAAAAAGCGATTGTGGCATGCGGTGATGACCATCATCTGCAGCAGATCAAAGCAAATGTGCCAGTCGTATTTTATGGTTTTGATGAAGCCAATGACTTCTTTGTAAAAAATGTTGTGAAGACTTCGGATGGATCATCGTTTGATGTATACGTCAGAAATGAATATTTCAATTCGTTCTCCATTCCTTCAGCTGGCGACCATGCGATATTGAATGCGTTAGGTGTTATCGCGCTGTCCCATTATGAAGGCGTGCCAGTCGATATTATCAAAGATCGGTTATCTACTTTTGGCGGTGTAAAGAGACGTTTTACTATCACGGAATATGATGATAAAACGATTGTGGACGATTATGCCCACCACCCGACTGAAATTGAGGCAACCTTGCAATCGGCGAAACAAAAGTATCCGGACCGTGAAATCGTCGCGATTTTCCAGCCGCATACTTTTACAAGGACGGCCGCTTTGCTTGATTCCTTTGCTACTAGCCTTTCTCATGCTGATTCTGTCTACTTATGTGACATCTTTGGATCCGCGAGGGAAAAGAGCGGGACATTAACGATTGATGACTTGGTCAAACGGGTACCGGGAGCCAAGCATCTTAAGCTCGAACAAATTGCCGAGCTTGAAGAACATGGGAATGCAGTTTATTTGTTCATGGGAGCAGGAGACGATATCCAAGAGTATATGAATGCATTTAAGCGTTTGATTGAGCAAGGAGAAACAGCTTGAACCTTACTGGATTAAGTTTCCCGTAATAGAAAAAAGGGCTGGAAATCGACTCGATTCCAGCCCTTTTTCTTTTGCGATGAATGTGTTTGGAAATTTGACC
This sequence comes from Sporosarcina sp. AD_1, assembly GCF_057373025.1. Taxonomy (NCBI): domain Bacteria; kingdom Bacillati; phylum Bacillota; class Bacilli; order Caryophanales; family Caryophanaceae; genus Sporosarcina; species Sporosarcina sp. AD_1. The sequence continues at coordinate 404,376 of NZ_JBPVIR010000001.1, read as the reverse complement.
AGTTATTGTCCAGCAATAGCCACGAAGAGGTGCAAATACGAGAAGTTGATTTCGGCACCAACCAGAGCAAACGATGCGGCAATTGGGCCAAACAGTGGGCGGAAAGAAGGGCTCTGGGCAGGTATTTGTTGTTTGATATTTCGAATACTTTTCATCACAAGACATTTTTCTTGTCTAATCCGGGTTTATTGGAAATAATAAATTATAATCTACTTTTTTAAAGGGAATTTAGGAAGAATGTCGAAAAGGGTATGTAGGCTTGGCGTTTACTTTATTTCAGATAAGGGTAGAAATTACTTATGTATGTAGAAGGAGGAAGCGTTTTGGTGATTTTGTTGTACCTGGCAGCGATTATTGCTGCTGTGGCGTTTTTAATATTATGTGTGAGCCTTGCAATGACGCTGGGATCATTGAAAACCACTTTGCGAAGTGTTTCGGAGACATTGGACGGGCTGACGACTCAGCTGGAAGGTGTGACGACTGAAACGACGGAGCTTTTGCATAAGACGAATGCCCTCGCGGAAGACATTCAGGAGAAGTCGTTGAAATTGAATTCCGTGGTAGATGCTGTAAAAGGTGTTGGCGAGTCCGTCAGCGGGTTGAACAGCTCCGTGCGGAGGGTAACAGAATCCATTACCGTCGAAGCAGAACGCAATAGCGATAAAGTCGCGCAAGTCGTTCAGTGGAGCCATGTCGTCCTAGGGATTTATGACAAGGTGAAGGACATGAAAGCCAATACTTCAAAGGGTTGGACAGTGTATAAGGCAGATACAGGACATAAGAAGCTGCCAAGCCCATCAGACCGCTTCCGATGAAACAAAAAATATTAGAGGAGGAATTAAATTGACGGATTACAACAACTCAAAACCGAACTATGGTGATTCTGCATTCCAACATCAGTATTATGGCGATAAACAATACAAGAACACTTTCGGAGAACCGTCCAATTTGCCGGTGAACTATTCACATTACACGAATACGGACGATTTTTACAATGAAGAAGAAAGTTCGAGTGCCGGCAGTTTTCTTCTCGGTGCCTTAGTCGGCGGCGTCATCGGTGCTGCAGCAGCATTATTCCTAGCCCCTAAAACTGGGCAAGAAATGCGCGAGGATTTCTCGGAACAGGCGTCACAGCTAAAAAACAAGAGCATTGAACTCACTTCGGTAGCGAAAGACAAAGCGACAGAACTGACTGCAGTTGCGAAGGATAAAACGGATGGTTTGACGAAAACGATCCAAGAGCAATCCGGACAATTGGTCGGCAAAGTGAAGTCGATGGCAAACAAGACTACCATTCCAATGGATGATGGCACAGCGTCTTCCGAAGGGGAAGAAGCAATGGATTATGTGGAAAACAAGGTAGAAGAGAACAAGGAAGCCGCAGAAAGCAACACAACAGGAAATAGCGATGTCGTCTATGATAATAGCGAAAATTTCGGAGAAGATAAGGTGACAAACCAAAACCACATCTCCGTCGAAAAGGATAAGTAATAAAAAAAGACCGGTCAACCAAACCATTTTGGTTGACCGGCTTTTTTTGATTTCAATTACACGTTCAGCTTGTCCGAAAAACGTATTTCCAGTTTATCACCACTGAAGATCGGGTCATGGAAACCGATTGTCTCTCCATTCCGTATCAATTGGTAATGAATCGGTCCGTTCGTTGGCAGTTCGTATTCAACAAATGCGAACACATCGCTGAATACAATCGGGGCATTATCCGCTGTATCCAAGTCAATCCTGTCCCCGGAGGATAAGGCTGCGGATTCATCGACTGCTTCGCCATTCACTCGGATACTATAGCGTTTTTTCTGTATGTCCACCTGTATTCCATTGAATTCAACGGTAGCTTTGTCATGGAGAACCAAACCCGCTTCTTGTGCAAGCTGACCGATCGTCGGCATCTTTGGGTGTTCCGTTTTAATGTCATCTCCATCGGAAACGACGTACGCCTCGGAGACAGATCTTCCGCCTACGAGATAAGTTGTTTTCATCGAAAATTTCGTTTGCATGCTTTTTTGATTGACGAACAATTGAAGCGGCTCCTGGCCAGCCAAAATTGAATTATTCCACACAGCAGCCAAATCTTTGATGGACTCCTTTTGAATCACTGTGATTTCATCGTGGTCCTGGAGTGCAGTGTCTAAACGTATCTCGTTCCCATTTAGCAAGATTACCGGTGCAACGGTTTTTTCCTTGCCATTGAACGTAACTCTTTTCGTTGGGATATCCCCGACCAAATCCCGGACCGTGGCAGAAGCATCTCTTCCATTTTCTCCTCGCGTCAATTGAATTTGATCTCCGTTTGATAAAAGATCCTTTGTACTGGCAGATTTGCCGTTCACTAGCAACGTGGAAGGCGTTCCATGTTCTCCGGGAATGAAAACCGTTTGGCCGTTCACTGTGATGGACATCCCAAGGCCGGGTTTGCCGTATAATTCGCCTGGTTTGATTTTCGCAGCAAGAAGGGCGTCGCCGACAGACATCTCTTTCAGTTCGAATAAGCGGATTGTCTTGTCGTTCACGGTTACAGACATGTAGTGGATAGGCGCTCTCCGTGCCGCGATGGCAATCCCGATCGGTGTCACCAGTGCAGGGGAGGATTCGATCTCCTCAGCATACGTAACACCTGTTAGGGCATCAATCCCTCTAATGCCGATCCTGTTCAACGGCAAGTCCAGGCAACGGCTCAGCTCATCGGTCAGACGAGGCGTCAAGCTGCCGCCGCCTACTACCATGACGGCTTGTGGAGATTTGCCGTTATTCAGCCGTTTAATTTCTTCTGAGATGCTTTGGGCGAGCCGTTCTGTAGCCGGCTGTAAAATCGAAATGACTTCTGACGAAGGCACTTGCTGTTCAAATCCGAGAATATCGGTAATGGTAACGTCCTCTGCGGCGAGTTCTCTTTTCGTCAGCTCGGCGACAGGGAAGTCCAACAAATAATGATTGCTGAGCGCTTCGGTAATTTCATCCCCTGCGATTGGCACCATGCCATAGGCTGTCACGGTATTTTCATTCGTTATCGCGATGTCCGATGTACCAGCACCAATATCGACAAGCGCTACATTCAATCGTCTCATGGAAGGAGGAATCAGTACATTAATTGCCGCGATCGGTTCTAATGTCAGTGCTTCCATTTCTAGATCAGCCCTTTTCAAGGCAGAAAGAAGGGATTCGACGACAACGCGAGGCAAAAATGTAGCAATGACTTCGACACCTGCAGTTTGGCCCGCCTGATCGATCAAGCTGCCGATTTCCTCTCCGTCCAGCTTATATCGAAGTACGGAATAACCAACACAATAATAGTAATCATCCATTGGAACAGAGTCCGATAATAACAGTTTTTGCTGAGCTTGCTGGACGGCTCCGAGTTCCAGACGGTTGACGTCTTCCATCGACATCAGTGCCTGGTCGGACGTATTGATTTCCATTGAACCTTCAGCTGTCTTCAAGGCGCGTCCTGCTGCAGCAACACTGACGCGTTTCAAAGGACCGTGACGCATTTCAAGCTCAGTTTTGATTTCTGAAATTACTTTAGCGACGCTTAAAATATTATGTATTTGTCCATCAATCATGGACCGTTCTTTATGTTCCACGGAGATGAGGTCGGCAACATGGTAGATGCCATCCTCTTCTTGTAAAATCAGGCCGACGACAGAGCGAGTTCCGATGTCCAAGGCAAATAGGGTGGTGGCCACGGTCATTCATCCTTTCTTTAGACGAAAACTGCGAATTTTAGACAATTCGCAGAAATCGCGTGACTTTCCAATCGCTTTTCATTATACTAGGTCTATTATATAAAAATGTAACATAGAATCACCCCTTCGGGAAGTGCTGCTATGTGCGGGGAGGAGTCATAATGATGAGGCAAAATGAATTAGATGAGTTGCGCGGACGTGTGGATGAATTGAACATCAAGATTTTGGATTTAATCAACGAGAGAACCGCTGTCGTGCAGGAGATCGGTAAAGTAAAAGAAAAGCAAGGTGTGAATAGATATGATCCGATCCGCGAGAGGGAAATGCTCAATTTCTTGAAAGAAACAAATAAAGGCCCGCTTCCAAACGGTGTCTTGGAGCAGATTTTCAAAGGCATCTTCTTATCGGCACTTGAAATCCAAGAGGATGAGCAGCGCAATGCATTGCTCGTTTCAAGGAAGCGCAAGCCGGAAGATACAGTTGTCGATGTAAATGGCGAGAAGGTCGGCAATGGAACGCCAACTTTCGTTTTTGGTCCGTGTGCAGTGGAGTCTTATGAGCAAGTGAAGGCTGTTGCAGACTCGATCAAAGCGAAAGGCTTGACGATGATGCGAGGCGGAGCATACAAACCTCGTACATCTCCATACGATTTCCAAGGCCTTGGCTTGGAAGGCCTTAAAATATTGAAACGGGTTTCGGAGGAGACTGGACTATCCATCGTCACCGAAATCATTACACCATCCCACTTGGAAGAAGCAGTTGATTATATTGATGTCATTCAAATTGGCGCACGTAACATGCAGAACTTCGAACTCTTGAAAGAAGTCGGCATGCTCAATAAACCGGTTCTATTGAAACGCGGTCTTGCCGCTACTATCGATGAATTCATCAATGCAGCTGAATATATCATTTCAAAAGGGAATAGCAACATTATGCTTTGCGAACGCGGAATCCGTACATATGAGCGGGCGACTCGCAATACGCTGGACATTTCAGCAGTGCCGATCTTAAAGCAAGAAACGCATTTGCCTGTGTTCGTGGATGTCACTCACTCAACTGGAAGAAAAGATTTATTGCTTCCAACGGCTAAAGCTGCGATTGCGGTTGGCGCTGATGGAGTGATGGCAGAAGTCCATCCAGATCCGGCTGTGGCGTTGTCTGATGCTGCACAACAGATGGACATCCAGCAATTCGATGAATTCTACAAAGAAATCCAGAAATTCATGAATACGTATCAAACAGTATAATGTTGCGGTAGTCCGGTGAGGGATTGGGAGCTTTCCCACCAAGCCGGGCTGCGTTTCGTCACATATTTGGCGTCGGACCTTTTACGGATCCGGCGTTTTGTTTATAATGAAGATAGGACATATTTGCAGGAAGGGGAAAGGTCAATGGCGGTGACAATATATGATGTGGCACGAGAAGCGAATGTCTCGATGGCTACGGTTTCGAGGGTCGTCAATGGCAATCCTAATGTGAAGCCGGCAACCCGTAAAAAGGTGTTGGATTGCATCGAGCGGCTGGGCTATCGGCCAAATGCGGTAGCGAGAGGGCTGGCAAGTAAGAGAACAACAACAATCGGAGTCATCGTGCCCGATATTTCGAAAAGCTACTATGCGGAGCTTTCGAGAGGGATCGCAGACATTGCCACGATGTATGAATATAATATTATTCTTTCGAATTCCGACAAACGGGCGACGAGGGAAATGGAGCTTTTTGAAGACCATCTCGGAAAACAAGTGGATGGACTTATTTTTATGAGTGATTCCATTTCGGATGAGATGAGAAAAGAGATGGTCACAGCTCATATTCCGATTGTATTAGCAGGCACGCTGGAATCGGATACGGATATGCCTACGGTTAATATTGACCACGAACAGGCTGCTTATGATGCGACCAAAAAGCTGATTGATAACGGGCATACGAGGATAGTCCACGTATCGGGTCCATTCTCCCGAGATATCAATCGGCTCTGCAAGCGAGTCGGATATGAGCGGGCTTTGCGTGAAGCGGGATTGCCAGTTTCGGAAGAGTATATTATTGAAACGGACAATACATACGATGATGCGTATGATAAATGGAAGCTTGTACGGGATTTGTCTGAAAAGCCGACAGCCATTTTTGCCGGCAATGATGAAATAGCGGTCGGCATATTGAACGGCATTCGGGATGAAGGGCTGTCTGTACCGGAAGACTTCGAACTCATCTGCTTCGAACATACTTTACTTTCAAGAGCCGTCCGTCCGCAACTAACGACGATAGTCGTTCCGTTATACGATCTTGGTGCGGTGTCCATGCGTTTATTGACGAAGTTAATGAACGGAGAAGAAGTGGACGATCCGGATGTCATTTTGCCATACCGGATGGAAGAACGGGAATCAACGAAATAACAAAAAAGGACATCCTCTCGATCATTCGACAGGATGTCCTTTTTGATTGAAAACCTGTGGTGTTGCCCTGTTCTTTTTGTTTCCTTGGGACAAATGGAGCAGGCAATCATTGCGCTCCTTATTTTTCATTTCGAATGATATGTAATGCACGGTTGGCCATCTGTGCATTTTTCTCCGTAATTTCACCTTTTCTTGGGATGGGCTCATATAATGGATTCGGATCATCCCATGTTCCAATTAACGGGACAGGCGATTGTGGCTGCCATTCATCAAGCCAGTCCTCAGGCAAAGCGCCGCTTGGCGAAGGTATTTGTTTCATTGCAAGCCATATTTGGGACCAGGCTCTCGGCACAACTCGCCAAATATCATAGCCCCCTCCTCCGACCGCAATCCACCGGCCGTCACAATATTCCTCCGCTATTTCCCTCGCAAGACGTGGAATTTGCTTGTAGATTTCCATTGTTCCGTATAAGTGCGTCAGCGGATCAAAGAAATGGGCGTCCGCCCCGTTTTGGGTGAGCAGAACATCCGGTTTAAAGAATTCGGCTACTTCTCGCAGGGAAGTCCGGTAAATATCCAAAAATGATTCGTCCTCTGTAAACGCATCAATCGGAAAATTGAAGCTCGTTCCATAGCCGTCCCCGTTTCCGCGCTCTGTCACATTGCCTGTTCCCGGGAATAAATATCGGCCGGTTTCATGGATGGAAAGCGTGCAGACCGAGGGATCATCGTAAAAAGTCCATTGCACACCATCTCCATGATGCGCGTCCGTATCGACATAGAGGACACGGGCATTGTATTTTTGCTGCAAATATTTGATGGCTACCGAGCTGTCATTGTAAACACAGAATCCGGAAGCCTTCCCCTGGAAGCCATGATGCAGGCCACCGCCCAAATTCACAGCATACCGTGAGTGACCTTCCATTACCTGATCCACAGCGGTCAGTGTCCCGCCGACAAGCGTTGCACTTGCTTCGTGCATGCCTTGGAAAATAGGGGTGTCCTCCGTTCCGATGCCATACAAATCAGCCACTTCTTCGCCGACCTCTCCCCGTCCCGCTCTCTTGACGATGTCAATGAACTTTTCATCATGGGCAAGAAGCAGCTCGTTATCTGACGCCATCCTCGGCGCGATAATATCGTCATCATTAATCGCGTTGATTTTGCGCAATAAATCAAGTGTCATGACGATTCTTTTTTGATTGAACGGATGGGTATCCGAAAATGAGTATCCAAGTTGGTCTTCTGAGAAAACGAAAAGTGCATCCTTCTTCATTGCTGTGCGCCTGGGAAATTTGGCCATAAGACTTCGAAACCGCTTTCTTTTAAACCTTGTATGGTTTGCAAGGGATTCATCGTTTTGATGCGGATGACCAATATTTTATGATCTTCGTTTTCCTTGTCCGGGTAGACGAGGACACTCAATACATTCGTATTTTGTTCATGAAACACCTTGGAAACTTCGAATAGGATGCCTGGTACGTTCGGAACCCGTACTTCAATTTGTGAACCCGGCTGGTGTGCGCCGGTCAATTCAATATAATTGTATAAAAGATCAGTCTCAGTAATGATTCCTACCAATTTTCCGCCCGATACGATGGGCAGACATCCGATTTGATTTTCATAGAACAGCACTGCGGACTCCTCTACAAAATCCATCGGGTGACCCGTGATCGGATTAGAAGTCATAATATTCGTCAACGGCAGATCGAGTGGATGCTGTTCAATCTCAGCAAGCAGTGTAGGGGCTGCCTCCTTTAAATCCCGATCGGAGACGACACCGACCAGTTGTTCCTCGTCCAAAATAGGCAAATGGCGGATTTTATGGTCCCGCATGATCTGCAAGGCATCTCGGACAGTGTGCTCAGTTGTCAGTGTGACGACTTCTTTTTTCATTATCTCTTCAACTAGCATAGGTAAAACCTCGCTTTCAGTACATAAATCGGTTCATGAACCGCAGGCTGTCGAACTGCCGGATCGAATCTGGATCGACCCGTTTCCCAATACGGGCCATCAGGCAATTTGCAGGATGGGAACTGATCTCTGGATCGTCGGTTGCGTAATATTCCAAACCACCGGCATTCATCATTTTCTCCATCACTTTCCGGTATTCCCAGACATTCAGCTTCGTGCCTTTCAAATCCCAATGCCAGTAATATTCAGTCGTAATTGTAATATAATCTTCCATGGCGTCGTCCATCATCGACACTTCCAGCAGTGCTTTTCCGATGCCGCCGCCACGAAATTTAGGAATCACTTCGATCGCGCCAAGTTCAATTAAATTTTCCATCTTGCCTTGGGACCATCTTTCAAGCGGATCCGGATAAAGATACGTGACATACCCGACGATCTCATTCATTTCTCGTGCGATGATGATGCGGCCTTCCGGAAGATCGGCGATTTCAATGAGTGCTTTATGCTGCTGTTCAGGCGGCCTGAAAGCCACTAAATGCTCATGAAAATCAAGGGTTGCCAATTTGGAAGAGGGGATCGGCCCTTCAATGATGACATTGCCGTTCCGGTGTTTGATTTCCATCGCATTGTACGTTTTTATATGTTCCAACAAATTCACCGTCCCTGAATAAATTACCTCTCTTTTCAGTATACAATAAAAAACTTCCTGTGCCGCCCATTATTATTACAAATTAAATAACAATACGAAAAATATTAATTTATTAGCCAATATAATGAGAATATTGTAGAATAAAGAATGTTATAGTTTCTAGAAAGGGTGATATGCATATGGTAACCAAAATTTTACCTGTCGTTCAAGGAGAATATAATTTGGGGGATTACGAAACGACAGTTAAAGAGTTTTCATGGGAGGAAGCTGAAAAGCAGTTCAGCTGGCACGAAACAGGACTGGTTAACATCGCACATGAAGCGGTGGACCGCCATGCAGATTCTTTTCGTAAAAACAAAGTTGCGCTCTATTACAAAGATTCGAATCGGAAAGAAGCGTATACGTTTCATGAGATGAAAAAGATGTCCAACAAGGCAGCCAATGTGCTTCGGGACTTTTCATCATTGGACAGGGAGGACCGTATTTTTGTATTCATGCCTCGCTCTCCAGAATTATATTTTGCTATTTTAGGAGCTTTGAAGAACGGAGCAATCGTCGGGCCGCTATTTGAAGCATTCATGGAAGGTGCAGTATACGACCGGTTGGCAGACAGTGAGGCGAAGGTGATCATCACGACGCCTGAGCTGGTAGAACGAGTGCCCGTGGATCGTCTACCACATTTGAAGCACATTTTTTTAGTTGGAGAGGGAATCGAAGAAAATGAACGCTTTATTGATTTTAATAAGCATCTGAAGGCAGCATCTCCCTATTTCCAAGTGGAGTGGATGGAGAAAGAGTCTCCTACCTTGCTGCACTATACATCCGGCTCGACAGGCAAACCGAAAGGGGTCCTGCACGTTGAGGCAGCGATGGTGCAGCAGCTGCAAACAGCCAAGTGGGTTCTCGACTTGAAAGAAGAGGATGTCTTCTGGTGTACGGCGGACCCTGGCTGGGTGACAGGGACGGCCTATGGTATTTTCGGTCCGATGCTGGCGGGTGCGACATCTTTGATCGTCGGCGGACGCTTCTCGCCGGATATCTGGTATGAAGCGATTCAGGATTATAGCGTATCAGTTTGGTACAGTGCACCGACTGCTTTCCGAATGCTGATGGGAGCTGGCGCTGGACCGATTGAAAAGTACGATCTCTCCTCATTACGCCATATTTTATCTGTCGGGGAGCCATTGAATCCGGAAGTCATCCGCTGGGGCATGGAAGTGTTCAACCTAAGAATACATGATACATGGTGGATGACCGAGACAGGCGCGCAGACTATCTGCAATTTCCCAGCGATTCCGATCAAACCAGGCAGTATGGGAAAACCGGTGCCTGGCATTGAAGCAGCAATTGTAGATGACCAAGGCAACGTCCTCCCGCCGAATCGAATGGGGAACTTGGCGATCCGCAAAGGCTGGCCGGCCATGATGCGTCAAATCTGGAATAATCCCGAGAAATATGCATCCTATTTCTTAAATGATGAATGGTATGTATCCGGCGATTCTGCTTATATGGATGAGGATGGCTACTTCTTCTTCCAGGGCCGTGTGGATGACGTGATCATGACGAGTGGAGAAAGGGTTGGTCCGTTTGAAGTAGAAAGCAAACTTCTTGAGCACCCTGCTATCATTGAAGCAGGTGTAATCGGCAAGCCCGATCCGGTACGTGGGGAAATCATCAAGGCGTTTGTCGCACTGCAAGCAGGATATGAGCCGTCGGATGAATTAAAAGAGGATATCCGGCAATTTGTTAAACGTGAATTGGCTGCGCATGCAGCTCCGCGTGAAATTGAGTTCAAGGATAAACTGCCGAAGACCCGAAGCGGAAAAATTATGCGACGTGTTCTGAAGGCGTGGGAACTGAATTTGCCGACAGGTGATTTATCGACAATGGAAGACTAATAGAAAAAACTGGATCGCTCAATAGCGATCCAGTTTTTTTTATCTGTCATCATCCTCATCTTTTGGAGGAGGATTTTTCCCGTTATTCCCATGGCCGTTTCCATTGCCAGAACCGTTGCCATTGTTGTTACCATTACCATTATTGTTGCCGTTGTTGCCTTTATTATCATTCGGATCTCCTGAATTTCCGTTGTTTTGTCCAGAGCCAGGATTTCCATTATCGGATGGTGGTGTAGGCGTCGGATTTTCGTGATCTCCCTCGCCCTCATCTTCACCTGTATCGGCCGGAGGTTCCGGACTTCCGATGGTTACAATGTTCGAGCCTGGAGATAACAATCCAGTAATATCAACTGCACGGACATAATAGGAACCAGGACCAGCAGAATATGAATTAGATGACGAATCACGGATTGTCGCTACCCTTTCATTATCCCGATAGACATAATAGCCGATGACATCATTGGATGCCGATTCAGTCCATGTAATAGTTGAACCATTGGCACTTGCCTGGACTCCAGCCGGGTTCGCTCCGTCTGCGTTAAAGACTGAGCCTGAAACGACATTGGAGGCGAAAATGGATTTGCCGGAGAATAATTTTGAACCATCTCCGCCGAAAGGTCCAAGCATCCGTTTGATAAATTCTTCGTTCACTCCGGTGCCACCCGATACAATAAACTCACTAGGCGTAGAAGGGAGTGCCAAATATTTTACACCTTTCACCGATACATAGGACGCGCTAATAATGCTGTCATCCGGCTTCGTCGGCACCATAACCTTCGAGTTGAACAAGTCCGAACGTACAAGGCCAGCCGCAGAACAAGCGTTAGATGGTGCTAAACCTGAGATGCCGCAGAAACTGCGTGTTACAACGCCAGCCGGCTGTTTGAACTTCGAGCCCGCTCCCACGATGTCTGGACGAGCGGCGTTCGCGGTATTCAACAGCCTGCCAAATAGCATGCTCGTTCTTGTTGTCGGATGCAGTTGAGATGAGCCGCGAGAATATAGTTTTCGCGTCTGGTCCTTATAGCCGAGCCAAATGCCAAGCGATACATTTGGATTATAGCCGACGAGCCAAGCGTCGCCATATCCTTGCGTCGTCCCTGTTTTGGCAGCTAGATCAAGAGAGAAATTCATGTTTTTTGGAACTTGTTGGCCTGTGCCCCCCGGTTTGACGACATCTCTCAACATATCGGTAATAATATACGCCGTCTCCGGACTAAATACTTCTACCGGTTCACTCTTATGCTCGAAAATGACATTTCCCTGTGCATCTTCTATTTTCTCAATCATATACGATTGAATAAATTGACCGCCATTTGCAAAAGTTGCAAATGCATTTGTGTTTTCTTCAACGCTCGCACCAACAGTAAGCGCTCCTAGGGAAGCAGACTGATTCACGTAATCCGCCTCTGTAAGTTTCTTGAAATTCATTTTCTCCAAGAATTCCATTGGCCGGCGGTCACGAATTTCTTCGTAAAGACGGGCAGTCGGCAAGTTCAAAGAACGGGCGAGCGCCTCGCGGGCAGGCAAGATGCCGTCTTCTTGTTCCGCAAAGTAGTTGCTAACTTTCCAGTTTGGAGTATCGATTTTTAAGTCGACAACTGGACTGCCTGCTCCAATAACTCCATATTCAATAGCTGGCGCATAGACGAGAAGCGGTTTGATGGAAGAGCCGTTTTGGCGATGGGCTTGAGTCGCATAGTTGTAACTAGGCTTATCATCCAATCCGCCAATAAAGGACAAAATGCGTCCCGTTTTGTTTTCGATTAAGATGGATCCGACTTGGACAGGGTCGTCGACTAACACCGTTTCGCCTGTTTCCGAATCCTTTTCTTCTCTTGTGTAGGTGAATCCGTAATGCTCAAAGTTTTTCGCAACCTCATTCATCTTGTCATACAATGTTTGATCGATTGTGGAATAAATGCGATAACCGCCTGTTTTCATTTCACGTTCTGCAAGAATTAGATATTTCTCTTTAAGCTTATGATTCTGTTCCAGCCGTTCCAATTCGATATCATCCCGTTTGGCGAGAACTTCCACTAGAATATCGGTCGTCCGTTTCTGAATTTCCTGGGTGAGGTACGGATACCTGCTAGTAGGGCGATCTTTATCAGTACGTAAATCCTTTGTAATGTCATAAGCGATTGCCTTTTCATATTCCTGCTTCGTAATATAACCGGTTTCCTTCATCCGGAACAGTACTGTTTTCATCCGGTCAATACCCGGTTTCAACGCTTCATCCGATTTCACGCCGCCACCATATTTCCCGCTTTTAAATGGTGTATAAGCGAATGGCGCTTGAGGGATCCCGGCAATATAGGCAGCCTGTGCCAAATTCAAATCCTTCGCGTTTAATCCGAAAATACCTTCCGCGGCGGTTTCTACGCCGGCGATATTGTCACCGTGCACATTTCTTCCATAAGGAATGATGTTCAGATAAGCTTCCAGAATTTCATCTTTGTTCATGAAGTGTTCGAGTCGCATCGCAAGAAGGATCTCTTTCGCTTTCCGTTCGTAGGACACTTCGTTCGTCAAGATTTGGTTTTTAATCAATTGCTGTGTCAATGTGGATCCGCCTGTTTGGCTGTCGGAATTTGTGACATCCTGCAACAATCCACGGAAAATCGCTTTCGGCACAATACCGTTATGTGTCATGAAGTATTCGTCTTCTGTAGCAAAGACGGCATCAATTAAGTAAGGCGAAACATCTTTCAGCTTCGTCTCCCGTCTTTCGATATCCGAGCTCACTTTGCCCAAATACTTGTTATCGGCAAAGAAAATCTCGGAGGTTTCTTCATAATTAAAGATCTCACTGCGCATTTCCTGCTTCGTCCGGAGCGGTTCTTTTGCAACCAAAGATGCGAAATAGCCTGCACCGACAGAAGCGGCAAAGACACTCAGCGTCAAACCGAAAATCAAGAAAAGAAGAAATAAGTTCCACACTACGCCTGTCGTGATGCGTACGCCTTTGGCCCATCTCTTTTTCTTCATATCTTCAAACTTTTCTTCTATCAGATCGATCCGATTTTTTCGTCTTTCGCTCAAGTCGTTCTCCCCCCTAAAATCTTTCCTATTATAGCACATTTTTCGGAGGACCGAAGATTATGTTTGACAAGTAACTATTTTGTACTACAATAAGGGATATATCTTTTTATTGCGTGATGAAAAAGTCGGAGTAGCAGCGTTTGATCCGTATAGAGAGGCAGCGGTTGGTGGAAGCTGTCCGGTAGGGCGTTTGTGAATTACAGCTTTGGAATGCAATCGCGGGCGCGGCGTTAAAGCGAAAAAGCGGAGAAGCATTCGTTTCTCAAGCTGGGTGGTACCGCGTTACACAACATTGTGATGAACGTCCCTGCATAATTCTTTTGAATTGTGCAGGGCTTTTTTACTTTTAGGAGGGGTCCAATTGAAGAATGAACTACTGGAAGATTTGAAATGGAGAGGGCTGCTGTATCAGCAAACCGACGAGGAAGGTTTGGAGAAAGTATTAAATGAAGAGAAAATTTCTCTTTATTGCGGTACAGATCCAACTGCGGATAGCTTGCACATCGGCCACATCGTGCCATTTTTGACATTACGCCGTTTTCAGCTCCATGGGCATCGCCCGATTGTCCTTGTAGGAGGGGCAACAGGAATGATCGGTGACCCGTCATTCCGTGCGGATGAGCGTCAATTGCTTTCAGATGAACAAATCGCACAAAACGTAGCGGGCATTCGGAAGCAGCTTGAACAGATTTTTGATTTTGCCAATACAAACGATGGCGCGATCCTCGTTGATAATAAAGATTGGTTCGGTGAAATGAGCGCAATCGACTTCTTGCGTGATTATGGGAAGCTGTTGAGCGTTAATTATATGCTGGCCAAGGAAAATGTCGCATCTCGTTTGGAAACCGGCATTTCGTACACCGAGTTTTCTTATATGCTCATCCAAGGAGCAGACTTCAACCACCTATATGACCATTATAATTGCCGTCTGCAAGTCGGCGGGTCAGATCAATGGGGCAATATTACGACAGGTCTTGAATTCATTCGGAAGACACATGACGACAATGCAAAAGCATTCGGCATTACCATTCCGCTTATTACTAAATCGGATGGTACGAAATTCGGTAAGACAGCTGGCGGAGCGGTCTGGCTGGATCCGAAGAAAACTTCGCCATATGAGTTCTACCAATTCTGGATCAATACAGCGGATGCAGATGTCATCAAGTACTTGAAGATCTTCACGTTCATGAACAAAGAAGAGATCGAAGCATTGGAAGTTTCTGTTCAGGAAGAGGCCCATTTGCGGAAAGCGCAAAATGCGTTAGCTGAGGAGATGACTCGCCTGATCCATGGCCAGGAAGCGCTCGAGCAAGCAATCCGGATTTCCAAAGCGCTATTCAGCGGTGATTTGAAGTCGCTCACCGTTGCAGAAATGAAGGACGCATTTAAAGATGTGCCGACGGTGGAAATGGAGAAGGTCGACAAAAATATTGTCGATTTCATTGTGGAAGCCGGCGTATCACCGTCCAAACGCCAAGCGAGGGAAGATGTGACGAATGGTGCGATTTCCTTTAACGGGGAAAAGGTGACTGATTTAGAGTACACGGTAACGTCTACAGACCGGTTGGACGACGCATTCACGATTGTGCGCCGAGGCAAGAAGAATTATAAAATGGTGAAATTCCTTTAATAGGAAAAAGCTGTTCGTCTATGACGGACAGCTTTTCTTTATACTACGCATTTTTCTTTGCAGCCGCTTTTTTCCTCGGGGCCGGCTTTTTCTTTTTCGTCTGATCGAGAGAAGCTTGGAGCGCGGCCATCAGATCGGTCACGTTGGAAGGTGCGGCTGGCTGCTTCTCGCTGGCTGCCACTGTGCGGTTTCCGGATTTTTTCTCCTCAATCAAATCCATCAAGGCTGTCCGGTATTCATCCGTATATTTCGTTGGATCAAAAGCAGTCGTTAATTGATCAACTAATAAGAGAGCGGTATCCAATTCTTTTTGAACGACGGAATCTGCGCTTGGAATATTCGGTACCTCCTGCACATTCCGCACTTCATCTGGAAAATGGATCGTTTCCATTAATAGCGCATCCTTGTAGACACGGACTACAGCGAGCTGTTCTTTTGAACGGATAATAATTTTTGCGACCCCGATTTTTCCTGAATCCTGAAGGGCTTTGCGCAATAAGGCGTACGCTTTGCCGCCACTCGCATCGGGGGCCATGAAATAGCTCCGCTCGAAATAAATCGGATCAATTTCCTCCAATTTGACGAAGTCGATAATCTCTACGGCTTTGTCTTCATTCTCCTTTTTCAGCTTCTCCAGTTCCTCGTCGTCGAGCACGACAAACTTGTTCTTCGTATATTCATACGCTTTCACAATTTCCTCGTTTTGGACTTCCTTTGCACAAACTGGGCATACTTTTTGATAACTGATCGGTGAATGGCATTCTTTATGAAGCTGGCGTAATTTCACATCGTTGTTTTCCGTGGCGGCATGGAGTTTGATTGGAATATTGACAAGACCGAAGCTAATGCTTCCTTTCCAAATGGTATGCATAGTGTCACCCGCTTTTTCATTAGTATGGAAAGCGTTTGGATTCCTATGTATATGAAATGAGTTATGCCAAACAATAACGTAAACAGTGAGGTGAAATGCATGAAACCAATGCTGCTGACAGACGCGGATACTATCCCGGAAGGTAAAGATTGGATATATGAAACGAAATACGATGGCTTTCGGTGCCTATTGGAATGGTCAGAAACGGCCATCATACTGACGAGCCGGAATGGAAACAGGCTGAATGAGATGTTCCCTGAAGTCATTCGTTTTTGCTATGAAGTGCAAGATAAGATAAAGACTTTATTACCGATACAACTCGATGGAGAATTGGTTCATCTGCAAAATAATTATAAAAGCGAATTTGCTGTTGTCCAGACGAGAGGGAGGATGCGAAAGTCGGATGCCATACGCAATCAGTCCATGCGTTTTCCGTGTCATTATGTCGTGTTTGATTTGCTGCAATGGAAGGGGAAAGATATTGCAGGAGAACCACTAGATAAGAGGAAAAAGAAGCTGCTCGCCGTCTTTGAGAAATTAGAGTTACCGGTCTCAGTTGATTACGCCAAAAGTGAATCCTTGCAGCTCATCGAGCATTCTACAGACGCCTCAACGATGTGGGAAACCATTCAAATACATAATGGCGAAGGGCTTGTAGCCAAGAAAATAACTAGTGTCTGGTCCAATGAAAAGCGAACACCACATTGGGTGAAGGTGAAAAATTGGAAAACGGTTCATGTCATTGTCACCAAATATGAAGCAGGCAACGGCTTCTTCACGGGCAGCGTGTACAAAGAGGATGAGCTCCTCGATATCGTGACATTCCGGCATGGTTTAGCTGACGATGAATTTCAGGCACTTGCGAGTTTGTTCACTTCGAATGGGACGAAAACCGAGGCGGAAACATGGCGGGTAGATCCATCGATTTGTGTACAGGTCAATTGTATTGATTTTGACGGGAAACATTTGCGCGAACCGAGGTTTCACAGTTTCAGCTTTGACTGGAGGGCAGAACAGTGTACTTGGAAGCAAATGCTCCGGGAGGTAAATCCGATAGCCGATACTGTGCCAATTACGCATCCGGACAAACCGGTTTGGCCGAAGATGGGAGTTGAAAAAGATGATTTTTTGTATTATCTTCAAGCAGTTTTTCCTTATATGGGACCGTTCCTGCACAACAGGCTGCTTACAGTCATCCGCTATCCGCATGGGGTTGTCGGCGAACGTTTTTATCAGAAAAACGCTCCTGATTATAAGCCGGATTTTGTTGTGACAAAGAGAGAGGAAGGCATCGATTATCTCCTTTGTAATGACATCCAGACTTTGCTCTGGCTCGGAAACCAGTTGGCGCTTGAATATCATATCCCTTTTCAAACGATTGATACGGCCTGCCCGACAGAAATTGTCTTTGATTTGGATCCTCCTTCCGTTCAGGAGTTTTCATTAGCTGTTGAGGCGGCATTGCGACTGAAGGTAATTTGTGATCAATTCAAATTGGAATCCTTCGTTAAAACATCGGGCGGGAAAGGGCTGCAAGTATATATCCCTCTTCCGTTTGATACATTCACGTATGACGAGACGCGCATATTTACCCAATTTGTAGCCGATTTTTTATGCGGGCAGGAACCGCAATGGTTCACAACGGAAAGACTGAAAAAAAACAGGGGAAACCGGCTGTACATCGATTATGTCCAGCATCATGAAGGCAAAACAATTGTCGCCCCATATTCTACGCGAGGCGGCGAACTGGCAACTGTCGCAACACCTCTCGAATGGCAGGAAGTATCCAGTCAATTGCGACCGGAAATGTTCACCATCCCAACTGTATTGGAGCGGCTGAAACAAATCGGAAACCCATTTCGGAACTTCAAGGACGTTGGAGCCAATCAGCCGTTTGGAGAAGTATTGCAGCAGTTGACCGAGTAATGGAGTGTATGAAGAAAGACAGAAGGCAGCCCGACATCGAAAACGATGGGCTGCCTTCTTTTCATGTTGGTGCCATTTTCTTTTCAACTCAACAGTTACAAATCATTAAGACATTGCCGTCTGGGTCTTGGAAATTAAAATACGCAAAATCACCGATCCGCTCGATTTCTCGAGTGACAATAATTTGATTGGCTTGGATGAATTGATAGGCTTCATCAATATCCTCAACGAATAAATTAAATAGTACATGGGAAGAAGGAGCCAGCGTAAAACCAGGATCGAATGTATGGTCATCTAATGTCAGACCAGTTTCGCCAGTAACGGGAATATTATGAACCGGTGATTCAATGGTTGCTTCATCAATAGATAGACCAAGAAGATTAGCATACCACTGGACCGATCTCTTTAAATCGCTGACATGGATAAACACATTATTGATTTTGCATGCAATAGGTGAAGCTTGTACTGTCATGGGAAAGGTACCGCCTTTCATAGGATTCTTTTATTATTCGACACATCACTCTTTCGTTCCTCTAAATAGTTCAATTTTTATTAGGCGGTAGTTTTAGCATTGTCACTGATGGACTGTAAGAAGCGGGGGATGCACCGAAGATATCCCGGTTGAATATATATGTACTGACCTAAGTATGAAAGTTGGAGTGGTACAGTGAATCAGTATTATGGGAATCGAATGCCGATAAACACAATGCAGCCCGTGAATTGTTATAGCAAGGCGCAGGTTGAATTATGGAATAAAAACCGGCTTCTCTGGCAGCAACATGTCACATGGACACGGATGGCGATCACAGCAATAGTTTTCAAAGTGCCTGATTTGAAATACGTACTCGCACGCCTATTGCGCAATGCAACCGACATGGGCGACTCCCTGAAACCGTATTATGGAGAACAAATAGGAAACATATATAGTAATCTCATCTCAGAACACTTGATGATCGCCGCGGATTTAGTAACCGCCGCTGTCAATGGGGAAACGGAAAAGGCAGCACAGAAAGAAAAGGAATGGTACCGGAACGCAGACGAAATCGCTGAATTCCTAAATCAAATCAATCCATACATCGACAAAGAGGCATTTCGTAAGATGCTATATTCTCATCTGGCATTGACGAAGCTGGAAGCAGTCTGTATGATTCAAAAGAATTTTGAGCTGGAAGTGCAAGTATTCGACCAGATTGAAGCGGAAGCATTAATGATGGCGGATATGATATCGGATGGCATATTCAAGCAGTTCTCGTATATGTTTATTCCACGGTAGGGTGGCAGTAGTAAAAGAAGAGATGCATGGCCCCATTTCATTTGACAGAAGGAAAGTAAGTCCATAAGGGATCTACAGCTCACCTGATGCTGGCCAAAAAAATGATAATTTATCTTTTCATCTCTGTTTTTATAGTTGTTATGTTTTGGGGATACATTATTACTATTCCCATAGATGAACATTATAGTAGATACACAAAATTCAGTCATAATCGGTTCTTGTGCTAATAGGTAAACTTGGAAATGGTTGAGCTGCATTGATTTCTCTTTTATCATATTGAACTAACGGAGCGGGTTGGCTCAACAAGGAACAATTGAAGAACAATAAATATGGAGTTTTAGGGAAGAATAATGCTAAACAAAATTTAAGGAGTATCAGAAATGAAAAAAATGCTTCTTAGCCTTATCTTCGTTTTAGTAATTCTTCCTTCACAAGCATACTCTGAGGATAAAACTAAAGAGTTGCCACCTTGTTCAGTAATACTTGATCCAACAAAAAACGCAACTGAAAATTCCAGAGGAGTAGCACTAATTTATAATATTGAGAGAAAATTTAATGATGAACGAACAAGTCTCAGTGTTCACGCACTTCATTTACCTAATCCATCTAGTTTTGGGGATTATGACGGCTATGAAGTATTAGCATATGTTCCGAAGGAAATAAGTTGGATTTTCTCATTGTCTCCTTTTACAAATAACGGAGAAACTACTTGGGCTGGGAAGTTGGATGAAGTTTCACCTGTAATGCGACCTACTCGTATCAAGGTACGAACAGTCAATACTACGACCAAGAATACGGGTCCTATTGTACTTGAAAAAATAATGAAGCCTTGCTGAACTAACGCGTGTATTAGTTCAATAAGAATAATAAAAAACCCTCGAAAACCACGCTATTAAGCGGATTTCGAGGGTTTTTAGTAATGCTAGTTATTAACGGCTGTAGAATTCAACGATAAGTGCTTCGTTGATTTCAGCAGCAAGTTCGCTGCGTTCAGGCATGCGGACGAATTGTCCAACTTTTTTATCAGCATCGAAAGAAACGTAGTCAGGAACATAGCTGTTCACTTCAAGCGCTTCGTTTACAGCTGTAAGGTTTTGAGATTTCTCGCGAAGAGAGATCTCTTGGCCTGGTTTTACGCTGTAAGATGGGATGTCAACGCGTTTGCCGTCAACTAGGATGTGTCCGTGGTTGACAAGTTGGCGTGCTGCACGGCGAGTGCGTGCAAGACCCAAGCGGTATACTAGGTTGTCAAGGCGAGTTTCAAGAAGGATCATGAAGTTTTCACCGTGTTTACCTTGCATTTTACCAGCTTTGTTGAAGATCGTTTTGAATTGGCGTTCGTTTACGCCGTACATGAAACGAAGTTTTTGTTTTTCTTGTAATTGCAATCCGTATTCGGAAAGTTTCTTACGTTGGTTAGGACCGTGTTGTCCTGGTGCATAAGGGCGTTTTTCAATTTCTTTCCCAGTACCGCTTAGCGAAATGCCAAGACGACGGGACAGTTTCCAAGATGGACCTGTATAACGAGCCATGAGAGACTCCTCCTCTAATTGGTTTTATTTTGTTGTAAAATAAGAACCAGAAGTGTTCATGCCGCACGCCATTCTATTATCTTGCATCCTCGCCTCAGCAGCCATAAGGTTACTCGATGCACCTTCTTAAAAGGAATAGACTGGACAATCCGGAACACACTACTGCTGCAACTATTTTACACAAGTTCCATCATACCGTTTCGTCTTCCGCCAGTCAAGGAAATTATCATGGCAGCACGAAGATTGTCGCAATTTATTAATGGCAATTATAGGTGTAATGCATTACTATGGAAGAAAGGAAATAATGGTACGTTTACGATTGTAGCAGGGGTGACATCGGTATGAATCATCAAACGATTTTATATGAAATGAAATGCGGACTTTTTGATTTGAGCGCAAATACAATGGAAGGGCTTCCATTGGAGCAGACATTCGAAGCACTGCAATGTCTCTTCTCGTCCCATTTCGGTATTGACCAAGCTGATTTCCTCTTGTATGAAAGCAACCGGTTCTTGCCGGTCTGCAAGCACGGGAAAGAGTCGACAGAGGCGCTGTTATCCAACTACATCGACAGTCGGGAACTTTTTAACGATAAGGAATTCATTGTTCAGATTACTGAACGGGGATATGGGTTTGCGGACGATTATCTCATTTTTAGGAATAATGATTTAGATCCGCTTGGCGCGATGCTATTTCGGTCGACAGACTTATGGCACTCCTTTGCCTCGACTCCATTATTGCATGAGTTGAAAAAGGCAGTCAGTGTTTTTATCGACCAAGTGGTAAGCCAGCATTCTCTTCGTGAGAAGGAGAAGAATTATAGAAAGCTATTCGAAGTGACGGAGCTGTTCAATGCCACAATGGACAGTGCGGTAATATTGGATGGTGTGGTGAAAGCTGTCACCCAAACGTTCCCTTCGTTCCAAGTGGACTTGCTGCTATCTCATGAGCAGAAGGGGAAATCCTTCTCTTATCGATTGTTTGATTATTTAAATGAGCGAGCTTCCGCGGTGGATGCGTTCTTATCAGGAGAATTGACGATCGAGCATGCGTCAGACTTGGCCAGAAGCATTTTGAATGTTCCCATCAAAGGGCGGCAAGGCATCTATGGTGTCCTGCAAATCATTGCTCCGGAAGGTACGGACTTCTCGGCGATGCAACGAAGCTTTGTGCGCATGATATCGAATGCGGCTGGCAATGGATTGGAAAACGCTTCATTATATGACCAATCCCACCGGCTCGTAGAAGATTTGCAGCTAGTGAATGAAGTATCTCGAAATCTAAACAGTAATCTTGAGATGATCGATATGCTCCGATTTCTCAAACAGCAGTTAATCAAAGCATTTCAGCCGATGGAGATCGCTTTTGTGTTTTATGAAGAGAGTGGAGAATACAAAGTTTCCTCTGTCAGTTCCAATTTCTTTTTTGAACTGGGAGGAACCGATTATTTAGAGTTTGCCTCGACCCGCTTGCAAGGCGGAGCTGAGTCCATATTCGAAGCGAATATTCATCTGGCTGTAAAGGAACCGGCACGTTTTCCTTTCAAATCGCTCGTTTCGATCCCGATCACCCACCAAAAGGAAATGACAGGGTTTGTTTTGCTGCTGCATAAAGATGAATACTTCTTTTCTTTTGATAGCTTTAAATTAATGAGGTCCTTGATCGGACACTCCTCTTTAGCCATTTCCAACTCTCAGCTTCGTGATAAATTGCAAGAGCTAGTCGACAAAGACAATTTGACTAAGTTGTTTACAAGAAGCTATTTGGACAACTACATGAAAAAGGCCATGGAGAATAATGAATCGGGAGTATTTATTCTCATTGATGTGGACGACTTCAAAATGGTGAATGATACGTATGGGCATGCTGTCGGAGACAAGGTGCTGAAACAAATTTCAGATGTGATCCTCGAAGCTGTGAAGGGAAGGGGAATTGCATGCAGATGGGGCGGTGAAGAGATAGCTATCTTTCTTCCGTCTATCTCCAAGCAGAAGGGAATTGATTTCGCCAGTGAATTGGTTGAACTCGTCCCAAAATCGACAGATCCGCAAGTTACGATTTCTGTCGGCATGAACAATTGGTCCCTCCATCAGAAAACGTCCTTCAAAGAGTTATTCCAAGATACGGACCAGGCACTTTATAAGGCGAAAAACACAGGGAAGAATCAGCTTGTTGTGCATGGAGGCTTTTTAACAAAAGTATGAGGTTTTTAGTCTCATCCTCAAGCTGTAGTTTAAATAGGCAGGAAGATGCCATCATTGAATAATTTCTTCTTGCCTGTTAATGGAATGGTCGTAGAAAGAAAAACAAAGATTTCTAACTATTGATAATATTTATAGCTGCATTAGAATTAATCTTAGTTCTGCAATGAGAGGAGCAAAAGGTAATGATGTAGCTTGGCACAGGACATTGAAAGAGGAGGAGTCATAGGTTGATTCGGAAGGTTACAGCGCTTTTTTTTTGTTGATGTTGGCGGCATGCGGCAGTACAAAAAACGGTGACGGATCATGGATTGAAAATGACATCACAGAATCACAATTGTCCAGCTTGCAAAGTGAGTATGACGCAGGCCATCGAGCGGGTCTGAATGATCCGGTTCAAGTGTCCAGGGAGTTTATCAGCTCGCTGCAGGGCATCGAGGTGGATGAGTCTGGGGAATCTGTAATTGAGGAACGTAGCGACCACACACAGCTAGCGGTCTTTCCATTGACGAATGGCAAATCAATAGAACTGGAGCTTGCCCATCCTAATGATGGGGAGGCAGGGATTTTATACGTGAAGAGGTACCGAATCGTTACGAAATGACGAAAAAGGAGCTTGTTATTGTATAAAAAGTTATGTCTGACTTTATTAGTTGTTCTGTCCATGTTGCTAAGCGGGTTTTGGGTGAACGAGGTGCAAGCGGATGGCAGCGCCGATTTTAAATCTGATAACCCGCTGTACGGTGATAAGGAAGTGCTTAATTACCTGCTGTGGACGATGGATGAGAAGCTAGAGAAGGACGTAGAAAAGTTGCAGGAAGACTTGAGCCTATCTGATAAGGAATTGGACTTTCTTAAAGAGTGGGGACTGAAAGAAAGATCCATGGTCATGGAAAGCCTTAATCAACTTTCACCGCAGGATCAGCAAGATGCTGCGACCTTTAATAGAATTGCCGAAGATGTCTTCGCGCAGCGGAATCTCGCGTTACAGGACTTTTTCGGTGAGAGATACACATTGCTAGAAGCCTGGATATCGGAATGGTGGAAGGAAGAGATTGATTATCGGAATCAATGGCTTGCTGCCAGAACGGATGTCAATGCGGATATAGATAGAGTATCTGGAGTATTTGCGACACAATACAATCCGAATACGAGCGGTGCGTATGAAGTGGCGTTGCCGGATAAGTACGTCAAGTTTGCAAATTTAGGATGGATATCAAACATTCCATCGAATTTACGAACGATCTACGGAAAGCCGCCGTATGTCGTAAACGTATACAATCCGGCAACTGGCAGGTCTGTCCGCAGTGTTAAGGTCGATGAAGTAGGACCTTGGAACACAGACGATAATTACTGGGATGCTAAAAACGGGACGAATCCTCGCAGGAAATTCACCGATTTGCCATTAGGAATTCCGCAAGCCTATGCGGCATACACGAACGGCCATAATGGCGGAAAGGATCAGAGCGGGCGGAAGGTTCTGAATCCAGCCGGAATCGATTTGACGCCTCGTGTGGCGACGGATTTGGGATTAAAAAGCCTGCAAAATGCCTGGATTGATGTGAGATACGAATATTTGCCGTAATGGTATTTCTTTATAATATAAGTCTTGTCTTCTAAAGTTTGGAAGACAAGGCTTTTTCTTTTTCGCAACGAAGTAGTATAATAGAGAAAGGGGAATGTAAGCGATTTCATTTAAACGAAAGGTGGAGCAAACTATGAAACTTCATAAGGACACAAGCGTCATTCACGAGGGGTATGATGACTCGGAGCATCACGGAAGTTTGGCGGTGCCTCTTTATCAAACATCGACTTATTCATTTGACACTGCGCTGACTGGGGAAAAGCGTTTTTCAGGTGAGGAGTCCGGCAACATCTATTCCAGACTCGGCAATCCGACGGTACGTGTGCTGGAAGAGAGAATGACAGTGCTGGAGAAAGGTGAAGGCAGCCTTGCTTTCGGCTCGGGCATGGCAGCGGTCAGTTCCATTCTTGTTCATTTAACTAAGGCTGGTGATCACATCCTGTGCTCAAGAGGCATTTATGGATGTACGTTTGGATTGCTATCAATAATGGAAGAGAAGTATGGTATTACGCATGATCTCATTAGGATGACGACGGAAGAAGAAATAGAGAAAGCTGTAAAACCTGAAACAGTATGCATTTATGTAGAAACACCGATCAATCCGACTATGGAACTGGTGGATCTGCATGCGGTAGTAGCAGTTGCGAAGCGTCATGGACTCCGTGTCGTCGTTGACAATACATTCACGTCGCCTTATTTGCAAAACCCTTTGGAAATTGGAGCGGACTTTGTATTGCACAGCGCTACGAAATATATCAATGGACATGGTGATGTAATAGCAGGTCTTCTTGTTGGTAATGACAAGGAAGAAATGGAACGGATCCGCATGTCGGTTCAAAAAGATTACGGGGCGATCATGTCTCCATTTGATGCCTGGTTACTGATCCGTGGATTAAAGACGCTGCCTGTCCGGATGGAACGGCACACATCCAATGCTGAAAAATTAATCAAGTATTTAAAAGGAAAAACTTGTGTGGAAACCATCTATTATCCGTTCGATAATGATAACCCACAATATGATATTGCCAAACGTCAAATGAGCGCTGGCGGCGGTTTAATCTCCTTCACGGTAGAGGGAGGGAAAGCAGGGGCACAGCGATTCATGGACAGTTTGTCCCTGATCAAAATTGCAGTTAGTTTAGGAGATGCAGAAACTCTAATTCAGCATCCGGCAACGATGACCCATTCCAGTGTTCCCGAAAAAGAACGTCTGCAAATGGGCATTACCGATTCACTGCTCCGCCTCTCTGTCGGATTGGAGCATGCCGACGATCTGATTGCTGATTTGGAGCAGGCATTTGCTGTATTGGAACGCGATAATGTGAAGGCTTTATAAAACGATAGATAATAAGGCGGCCATTCATTTACTAAATGGTCGCCTCAGACTGTAGACAAAGTCACTTCGAGATGAATAGAAATGCATAAACCAACCGCCAGGGAGCGCAACTTCGCTTTCCATGGGCTTGGCTTCAGCCTACTCGTCACTTCGTTCCTGCGGGGTCTTCAGCTCAAGCTATTCCCATAGGAGTCTACGTTGCGCTCCCTGCCTTTGATATAATTTCTTTATGTTTAAGTAAATATGAAAGTTCTTTTAACTTCCTATATACAAGGTTCATCAATTTTATTATTACTAACATAACTTGTTAGCAGAACATCCGTTGATTGGAGCGGAAGGCGGCGACTCCTGGGGGATGAGCGGGACAGGTGAGACCCCACAGGAAGCGCAGCGGACGAGGAGGCTCACCGCCCGCCCCCCGGAAAGCGACCGCCAGAAGCGGAAATCAACTTTACTAGGAATCTTATGTGAGTAACAGTTGTTTATTATTTTTATACGAGACAACAAATTAATATGCTTTTGTCTACGCTCTGAGGCGACTATTCATTTACTAAATGGTCGCCTTAAATTATAAAAGAAATCAAGGGAATGAGGTCATTCCCCACGACTATCTAGGATTTAGGTTAATAACTCTGTTAAGATGTGGCTAATTTCTTATGGCAATTTGTGGTGGTGATATTCAAGACAATTTGGTAGGGATGCAGTCAGGCGGGTTATTTATAGGTTTTTTGCATAGTAAACTTTTTATGTAAATTTAATATTTAAAATTCCGGACTAGAAATATCCGTTTTTTACATTGTCATTAATGGTTAATGTGTAGCAATTATGTCTGTTCTCTCTTTATATATGTTTTTCGACCGCAACGAAAATCTACTTACTCATTTTAAAGGTAACTCTGTTGATTGTAGTGCAGCTGGCGACTCCTGCGGGAACAGCACGAGCGGAAGACCCTGGACGAAGCGAAGCGAAGGCCGTCACGAAGAACGGCTTTTGCGACAAAAAGCAGAGCGTTCGGAGCATAGGGCTGCCTTAATTTCTGTTAAACCCCAGAAATACGGCAAATCGAACCCTTCGCAGTTCGATTGGCTGAAGCCGTGCCCGCGGAAAGCGTCCAGCGCAACGGAAATCAACTTTACTAGAAGTATGATGAGATAGCAGCCAAGTTGATATATAATACAATATATTTGCTCTTGTTTAAGCTAAAAGGCGGCCATTCAATCAATCGAATGGCCGCCATTTCATATTACTAATAACTCTATAGATTATAAATGGGTGGCCAGAACTTCTACGAATGCTTCTAGGCCTTGACGGTCATCTTCCGTGAAGCGGTCCAGTTTGGGGCTATCGATATCAAGAACACCGATCAGTTCGCCGTCTTTAACGATGGGAACGACAATTTCGGATTGTGATGCTGCATCACAAGCAATATGGCCTGGGAACGCATTAACGTCTTCTACGACTATCGTTTCTTTGCGCTCTGCTGCTGTCCCGCAAACCCCTTTGCCCAGGGGAATCCGGATGCACGCCGGCAAGCCTTGAAAAGGGCCAAGCACAAGCTCCCCATCTTCCATTAAATAAAATCCAACCCAATTGATACGGTCAAAAAAGACATTTAATAGCGCGGAAGCATTGCTTAAGTTGGCATACCGGTTTCTTTCGCCAGATAAAAGAGCATCCAGCTGCTTTGTCAATTGCGAGTATTTTTCCTTCGGATCTGATGAATAAGTCACTGTCGTAAACATATAAAACGTCCTCCTTCAATACGATGTTCGCTTCACTCAGTATACGTCGAAAGTCTTTTTTTCTACAAATTTCATGCTTTCTCCAGATAAAAATGTATTTTTCCCTATAAATCATTCATTTATAACGCGAAAACTCTTTAAACATGTTACTATATAAGATAATATCAAATTAGAATGTCTCATTTCAGTGATGCGGAATAGGGGGATCACAATGATGAAATATTTCATCATTCCAATTTTACTTCTTATAGTACTCATAACCATCGCCTTTTTATTCAGGCGTAAACATATAGGTGAAATTAAGCGGTTGGAAAATGAAAAAATGCAAATACAGAACAAACCGATTTTTGAAGAAATGATGAAAGTTAAACAATTGAATATGACAGGCGAAACAGAAGAGAAATTCGAGCGGTGGCGGAATGAGTGGACAGAAGTCATTGACGTCCACATGCCAAATATCGACTCGATGCTTTTTGACGCCGAAGATATGGTCGATCGGTTTAAATTTAAAAAAGCGACCCAGACCGAAAAAGCTATCCAAGAGAAGATCCGTTATTGTGATAAACGGAAGAACGAAATATTGGATGAATTAAATGAATTGATTGGCAGCGAAGAAAAAAATCGCATTGAAATTGAAAAGCTGAAGGAACAATACCGGACGGCCCGCAAGACATTGCTTGCCCATCAGCATTCCTTCGGCGTTGCGATTGAAGCGTTGGAACAAGAACTTGAATCCTTCAATCCTAAATTTGAAGAGTACGACCAATTGACAGATAACGGAAATTATTTATTGGCACGAGAAATTGTGATCAATCTTTCTGCTAAGGGCGAACGCTTATCCGAATTGATTCATGACATACCGAGTTTGCTCGTTGAAGTGCAAAATAAGATTCCATCCGCCATCAGAGAGCTGCGTAATGGCACACGCGAAATGGAAGAGCAATCCTACAATCTGCAGCATCTTGAACTTCCTAAGCAACTTTCCGCAATTGAAACGAAACTTGATGAGATAATGGCTAAAGTGAAGCTGCTGGACATTGATGCCGTAAAACAGCAAGTTCAGGAGATGAATGATCAGATCGATTCATTTTATGATGCGCTTGAAAATGAGGTCATTGGGAAACAATATGTCGACAGCCACTATGAAAAAGTGTCTGCAGAGCTTGAATCCATGACTCGCATGACAAGGGACATTTCCAATGAAGCAGTCTATGTTCAACAAAGTTATCGTTTAGAAGATGATGAAGCTAAAATACCTCAAACTGCTGTAAAACGCTTGGAAGCATTGCAAAAGCGTTTCTCTACGCTCGCTTTCATGTTTGAGGAGCAAGGATCTGCTTATACCACTTTGCAGCAAGAGCTGAAAAGCATTGCTGATGAAATGGAGCAGATTGCGGAAGAGCAGGAAAATTTCGCGAACCGGATTAAAAATCTCCGGATTGATGAAAATAATGTACGGACCAAGCTGGCTGACCTGACGCGTGAATTGCAGGCGGCGGACCGCAAACTGCATAAAGCCAATATACCTGGAATTCCAGATGAAATGGATGCGAGGCTGGAGGAAGCGGAAGAACAGATTTTCCTTGTCTCACAAAGTTTACAGGAAGTGCCGTTAAACATGGCATTGGCAGAATCGTATTTGAAAAATGCTGAAAAAGCCGTCCATGATGTAAACGAAAAAGTCGATCAAATGCTGGAAAATGTAATGCTGATCGAATTGATCATTCAATATGGCAACCGATTCAGAGCTTCAAATCCGCTAGTGCATGCAAGATTAATGGATGCGGAAGAGTCATTCCGTCAATTCCGATATGCAAAAGCGCTTGAAGAGGCTGCGACTGCGGTCGAAGAAATGGAACCGGGTGCTATGAAGCGTATTGAGGAAATGTTGAAGGAGCATGTCTAACACTGTTAACATAGCCACCGGCATATCATATGCAGGTGGCTTTGTCACGCTTATAATGAGGGATTCCAAAAATTCAGGCGTCTCCAATAAAAAATAAAGGATGTGAAAGAAATGGCCTATTTTGATAATAGTGCAACAACTAGACCCGACGAAGAAGTGCTAACCTCTTTTGTCGAGGCGAACAGGCGCTTTTTTGCCAATCCCGCTTCCATCCATGGGAAAGGAAGAGAGGCGGAAGCCTTACTGGAGCGATCCAGAGAACAAATCCGCTCTTTAGTAGGCAGTCAAGATGCAGAGGTTATTTTCACCTCTGGCGGTACAGAAGCCAATAATTTAGCTGTCATTGGTTTTGCCTATGCGCTTCGTTCGAGAGGCTCTCACATCATTACAACGGCCATTGAACATCCATCCGTCCTGAATGCTTGTCAATTTTTGGAGCGAAACGGCTTTGAAGTGGATTATTTGCCTGTGGATGAGCAAGGCCGAATATCACTTGAACAATTAGCGCAGCTAGTACGGAAGGAAACGACCGTTGTTAGTATCATGCATGTGAATAACGAAATTGGAACCATTCAGCCGATTGAACAGGCTGTAGAAATCGTTCATCAAAACTCCCGAGCGATATTTCATTCGGATTGTGTGCAAAGTTTCGGCAAGCTGCCTGTCAAGCTTCATAATATTGGGCCGGATGCTATTACCGTTTCAGCACATAAAATCAATGGATTAAAGAACTCTGGAGTGCTCTTGATGAAAAAAGGCATGACACCATCGCCGATTAATTTCGGCGGCGGCCAGGAGAAAGGTGTCCGCAGTGGAACCGTTTCAGTTCCAAATGCGGTGGCTGCTGCGAAAGCGATGCGGCTAAGCGCCGTGGAACAGGAAAATGAAACGTACCGCAAATGGCGAAACCGATTGATTCAATTTGTAAACCAATATGAAGGTGTTCAAGTGATCGCACCACAATGCGGCGCACCCCATATAGTATCTCTCGCTTTTTCGAAAATTAAAGGCGAAGTGGCTGTCAATTATTTTCAGGAAAACGGGATTTATCTTTCAACGTCGAGTGCCTGTTCTTCAAAGAGTTTGAATGCCGGTCATGTGATTGAGGCAATTCATTTGAAACAGGAGTACAAATTCGGAGTTGTTCGGATCAGTTTTGGAAAAGATAATACCGATGAGGAAATAAAAAAATTCGAGACTGTTTTTTCTGCATTTATGAAACTGCTTGGAAGGGAATTGAAATAGATGGAATGGAATGAGCTGTTAATCCGTTATGGAGAATTATCACTTAAAGGTAGAAATCGAAATACATTCGTACGGAGATTGAAAAAGAATATTCAATTAGCGATGCGGGATCTTCCGACAGTGAAGCTGCGCGCAGAACGCGACCGTATGTTTCTGCAGGCGAGTGATCATGAGGATATGAAGGAAGCGATTGAACGTCTTCCTTCTATATTTGGCATCCAATCGTTCAGCCCGGTTGCCAAATGTCAGGCAGAGCTGGAAGCAATCAAAGCAAAGGCGCTCGACGTCATCGCGTCAGTTGAAACGGCAGACAAGACTTTCAAAGTGGAAATCAAGCGTTCTGACAAATCATTTCCGCTCGTGACGGGGGAACTTCAACAAGAAATAGGCGGCCATGTATTGCGCCATTTCCCTGAACTCGTTGTTAAGATGAAAAAGCCGGATATCCAACTGCTTGTCGATATTAGAAGTGATGGAGCCTTTTTGACAGCTGCGACATATAAAGGCGCAGGCGGCATGCCTGTGGGCTCGAATGGCCATTCTCTGCTCATGTTGTCTGGTGGAATTGATAGCCCGGTAGCAGGCTACTTAATGATGAAAAGAGGCGTGTCGCTAGATGCGATCCACTTTGCGAGCCCGCCATTTACAAGTGAGATGGCGCAGAAAAAAGTAATGGATCTGGCTGATCGGCTAGGTACGTTCGGGGCAGATATACGCCTTCATGTTATCCCTTTCACGGAACTGCAGCAAGCGATTGTCAAACAAGTGCCAAACAACTTGTCCATGACGACAACAAGAAGAATCATGTTGGAAATTGCGGATAAAGTGAGAGGCGAAATCGGTGCGATGGGTATTGT
Source organism: Sporosarcina sp. AD_1 (assembly GCF_057373025.1). Taxonomy (NCBI): domain Bacteria; kingdom Bacillati; phylum Bacillota; class Bacilli; order Caryophanales; family Caryophanaceae; genus Sporosarcina; species Sporosarcina sp. AD_1. The sequence continues at coordinate 372,678 of NZ_JBPVIR010000001.1, read as the reverse complement.
CACCGGAGAAAGCCTCGGACAGGTTGCCAGCCAGACGCTTGACAGCATGACGGCCATCAATGCTGTAACGTCCACACCTGTGCTGCGTCCGTTAATTGCATCCGATAAACTGGAGATCATTGAAATCGCACAGCGTATTGGCACATATGATATTTCAATCCGGCCATTCGAAGATTGCTGTACTATTTTTACACCGTCTAATCCGAAGACGAAACCTCGTCTCGAGAAGGTAACACATTATGAGAGCTATTTTGATTTTACTCCGCTGATTAATGAGGCAATTGCCAAGCGGACTGTTATCGATCAGGGGGCAAAGCAGCCAACTGATTTTGACGATTTATTATAAAAGAAAAAATTACCATAAATCCTCCTGCATGATTTTTTGGATACAGTCCATTCTATAGTCACAAGGAGGTGAGAGACAATGTCAAACAACAACAGCAACTCAAACCAACTTCTAGTTCCTGGTGCACAACAAGCTCTTGATCAAATGAAGTATGAGATCGCACAAGAATTCGGAGTGCAACTTGGAGCAGATGCTACATCGCGTGCCAACGGTTCCGTCGGCGGAGAAATCACGAAGCGATTAGTACGTCAAGCTCAATCGCAAATGAACAACTACACACAACAATAACATGCTTTAAAGAAAGTCGTCCCGTGTAAACGGGGCGGCTTTTTCTATCCTCCTTAGCATAGCCGTATTTTGTTTGTTCATGTGTTCTTCAATAAAATATGGAGTCCGAAAATTGATATCAATTAAAAAAATCCGTATAATTAATGGAAAGAAAAAGGGGGGACTGTTCTATGAAGCGTGAAGAATTACTTGCACCCGAACAATACAATATCGTTTCCGAATTTGAACGGTATGCAGATGGCAGTGGCAAAGAAGCATTGATATATGTCAATGCACATGGTGCAGAAGATCGGATTACATATGATCATTTAATGGTTGAAGCCAAAAAGGCTGCTGCCGTTTTCACTGAAAATGGCCTTCAAAAAGGCGATATCGTACTGGTGATGGTGCCGAGAAGAATTGAAGCCTATATTACATACATTGGAGCACTGATGGCGGGGATTGCAGTCATTCCAAGCTCGGAAATGCTGAGAGCGTCTGACATCGAATATCGCTTAGCACATAGTGGCGCGAAAGCCATCGTCGCTTACGAGGCTTTTACGGATCAATTTGCAGAGGTAAAAAATATGGGTGACGTCAAGTTATTTGTTATCGGAAAGGCAAAAGAAGGTCAGCTCTCATTAACTGAATTAATGGAACAAACATCTTCCGATTTTTCGCCACCCAAAACGAAGGGCTCGGATATGGCCTTTCTATCTTATACGTCAGGCACAACGGGCAAGCCGAAGGGTGTTGTTCATACACATGCCTGGGGATATGCACATTTGAGGACGGCAGGAGAAAAGTGGCTTGGCATTAAAGAAGGGGATGTCGTATGGGCGACCGCAGCTCCGGGATGGCAAAAGTGGATCTGGTCCCCGTTCCTATCTGTTTTGGGAAGTGGAGCTACAGGACTCGTATACGATGGGAAATTTGATGTAGTCACTTATTTAAACCTGATCGGGAAATATCAAGTAAATGTGTTATGCTGCACACCGACGGAATACCGCTTTATGGCAAAGGCTGATCAATTGGAGCAATACGATCTATCATCCATCCGCAACGCAGTATCAGCGGGAGAGCCTTTGAATCGTGAAGTGATTGATATCTTTGACAAAGTATTCTCCTTGGCTGTCCGTGATGGTTACGGCCAAACGGAAAATACATTGCTTGTAGGTACGATGGTCGGCATGGAAGCGAGACCTGGATCAATGGGCAAACCGACTCCTGGAAATAAAGTGGATATCGTAGATGGAGAAGGGAAGCCTGTGGAGCCGGGCCAGGTCGGAGACATCGCAGTCCATATATCCACTCCCGCTTTGTTCAAGGAATATTTGAATGATCCGGAGCGGACTAAAATGCAGTTCCGTGGCGATTATTATATTACAGGGGATCGGGCAAAACTAGACGAGGATGGCTATTTCTGGTTTGAAGGCCGTGGAGATGATATCATTATCAGCTCCGGATATACGATTGGCCCGTTCGAAGTGGAAGATGCGCTCACGAAGCATGAAGCTGTCAGGGAATGTGCGGTAGTGGCAAGTCCCGATGAAGTCAGAGGCAGCGTTGTAAAAGCGTTTATTGTTCTAAGAGATCCTGCCAGGAAAAGCGAAGAAGGACTTGTGGAAGACTTGCAGGAACATGTCAAGAGATTGACCGCTCCTTATAAATATCCAAGAAAGATCGAATTTATGGATGAACTTCCAAAGACGGCTTCCGGTAAAATCATGCGCGTGGAGTTGCGTAAAAAGGAACAACAGTGACATATAAATTGAACCGTTTGCTACGAAAAATAGGCAAACGGTTTTTTCTGTTCTTTACGTATAAAAAACTTAGGTCTATAATGACATTATTCTTTCGTAACATGAAATAATAAAGGAGGTCATCTGTCCATGCAAACAGACCGCAATGGTGTCATCTGGGTGGTCGCTTCATTCGTCATATGGGGTTTCATGCCGATTTATTGGAAATACCTCGAGCATGTCAGCAGTGATGAAATTTTAACAGGCCGCATCGTATGGGCATTCATATCAACCGTCCTTGTGGTTTTGCTTATCCGCGGAGGTAGACAACTCGTCCATGACTTCCGTAAATTATGGAAGGATCAGCGAAGTTTCTGGAGCTTATTTGCAGCTTCTGTTTTGGTAACGTCAAATTGGTTTATTTACATATGGGCCGTCAATCATCATTTTATCGTTCAAACGAGTCTGGGGTATTATATGAATCCCCTTGTATCTGTTTTGTTAGGTGTACTATTTTTAAAAGAGAAGATGTCCTCAGCACAAAAAGCGGCATTTGTACTTGCTGCAATTGGGGTCATTACAATGGTCTTTTTTTATGGGAAATTCCCTTGGATTGCCGTCGGACTCGCCTTGTCATTTGCAGTCTATGGATTCATTAAGAAGAACATTCAATTAGATGCATTGCGTGGGCTGGCAATCGAAACGATGTTCATCTTTCCGTTTGCAGTAGGGTATTATATCTGGTTGTTTATTACAGGTGAAGCCCGTTTCCTCCATGTCAACACACAGACAGATATTTTGCTCATTTTGACAGGGGTGGCAACGGCACTTCCTCTTGTTCTCTATGCAAAAGGGGTTCAGCGGATTCCTCTTTATATGTCCGGTTTTATTCAATACATTGCACCGACCTTGATGCTGATTATCGGTGTTCTTATGTATCATGAGACGTTTGGACAGCAAGAGTTATTATCTTTCTCTTTCATTTGGGCGGCCCTTATCTTATTTACAACATCCAAAGTATATGAGACCGTAAAAATGAGAAGAAGCCATGTATGAAAAAAACAGGCCGCCGGTGCAACCAGGCAGGCCTGTTTTTTCATAGATAAATCCGCTGAACCTTCTCCCAGAACGAATTGTTTTTCAATTTCACTGTTTTAACAATTTTAGTACTCAGCTCTATTTCGACATTTTCAACTCTGCGAATGCCAAGAGCTTCGTTATCCACCGCGACAGACGGGAAGTTATTCCCATCCTGATGAACATGGAGACGTAGCTTTCGATGGCCGCTGAGTATGAAGGGAGAACCTAATGTCCGATAGCTATTGTTATTAACCGAAGCCAATTCCGTTACTTGGAAACATGGCAGTAAAGGATCGATGACGGCCCCGCGGACTGACTTATTGTAGGCTGCACTCCCGGTCGGAGTTGAGATGATCAGGCCATCTCCTAGAAATGTTTCGAAACATTGCTCGTCAATCAGAATGTCCAAAATGAAGGTCCGAATGATATTTGAACGGATACTGAACTCGTTTAGGCAATAGAATGGTTCATGGCCGTCAATCGCCACTTGGAGCAACGGATACCGCCTTACTTCGATTTCGGATCTTCGGATAGATTGAATCACTTCGAGCAGTTGATTGTAATGGAAATCGCAATACATGGCGTGCCTGCCCGCCGTCAAAATGCCTGCATAGAGGCAGTCTTGCCTGAATCCGGTTTTCCGGACAGCTTGCAAAAAGGTGCCATCTGTACCAAGTGAGATGATGATGTTAGCATCGCTTGCTTGGTCGGTTACAAAAAATCCTTCATGATGGAGGGCGTCTTTCACAATTTCCTTCTTGGCAAGTGATTCTGCATCCTGTTTTGAAAAGATATAAATATTCCTTCGGTCGGCCATACAGCAGCCTCCTCTCAAATAATTTGACGGCAATTGAGGTAAGAATGAAACGTTTTATCGTTACTATCGTATAAGATTAATGAATGAAAGGAAAGGGGTTGCTATTATGAACAGCAAAAGATGGATTGCGATAATTGCGGCGGCCGCATTACTTGTGGTATCAATTGGCGTTAATTCGTTATCGTACATATTTACGAGGGATTTCACTTCGTTTTGGGACAGTATTAACGATCCCGCGATGCTTACGGAGAATGTGATTGAACAAGGAAGAGGAAACGAACGAATTGCTGTCTTGTCGCTCGATGGCGTTATTCAGGATGTGCCGAGCTCTCTTTTTGGCGCTGCCGGTTACGATCATCAGTTTTTCATGAGCCAGCTCGATTCGATCTATGAAGATCCAACGGTAAAAGGAGTCGTCCTTGTTGTCAATTCCCCTGGTGGAGGCGTCATGGAATCCTCCGATATCTACGATGCGATCCGTTCGATCCAGACGGACAGGGAAATTCCATTCTATGTTGCAATGGGCGGCATGGCAGCTTCGGGAGGATATTACGTCTCGGCGCCTGCTGAGAAAATTTTCGTCCATCCCGAGACCATAACAGGTTCGATCGGTGTCATTATGGAAAGTGTCAATTATGCGAAGCTGGCAGAGAAATACGGAATTGATTTCAACACGATTAAAACAGGGCCGTATAAGGATATCATGAGCGGCTCCAGGGAAATGACTGAAGAAGAACGCAATATGCTTCAAGAAATGATCAACGATTCCTATGAGCGATTCGTTGATATCGTAGCGGAGGGCCGTCATATGTCAGTCCAGGATGTGAAGAAAGTGGCAGACGGAAGAATTATGAATGGCCGTCAAGCGATTGAGGCGGGTCTTGCGGATGAAGCAGGAAAACCTGGCGATGCCATTGCTGCGATGAAAGAAGATTTCGGGCTGGAAGATGCATCCGTATTTGAGTACGCTTCATCAGACAGTTTTGGTTCGCTGTTTGGTGTGAAGTTGGATGGCTTGTTTGGTCGCAATGTAGAAACGGAACTGATCGGCAAATTATTATCCGATTATGATGCACCTCGGATGATGTATTTATATGGTGAGAAATAAGGAGGGATCAGGATGACGGAGCATAACAATGAACTGATTCCATCCTCAGCCGCAGGTATGGATCAACACAAGGCGCCGCGTTATGAAATGGTCAGAACGGAACAGTTTCTGCCTAAATACGCAGGTTTCTGGATGAGGTTCTGGGCGTATATCATCGATTTGATCATCGTCTCATCCATAAGCGGCATCGTAGTCAAACCGATTTTCAGGGTGGCGGGATTTGAAATAACGAACCCGGATTTTCTCCTCTTCAGCCCATATAAAATTGTTCTTCTGCTTCTGTTTTTAACATATTTTTCGCTCATGACTAAATTGCTGGGTCAGACAGCCGGAAAGATGATTTTAGGTATACGGGTTATTCAAAAGAATGAGGAGCCATTGACATGGAGCACCATTCTATTCCGGGAAGTCATCGGGCGTTTCATCTCCAAAACCTTGCTCATCCCGTATTTGCTAGCTATATTCATGCCGAAGAAGGAAGCGTTGCATGACTTGTTTGCAGATACAGCTGTCATCCATGAGCACTCTTTTGAAAAGAAGACAGTTATGGTGAAACGGCAAGTGGACGAGGGGGAACAGTTGCAAGACGCTCCGCATGTTTAGTAGAATGAAGGAAATTGAGAAGGAGGCGTCTTGATGATGAAAGTTACATTTAAAAACAATCCTGTAACGCTGCTCGGTAAAGAAGTGACAGTAGGGGATAAAGCTCCTGATTTTACAGTTTTATCAAATGATCTGCAACCTGTCACGCTTGCCAGCTCCAAGGGGAAGATTCGATTGATCAGTGTTGTTCCATCTATTGATACAGGCGTTTGTTCAGAGCAGACGAAAAAATTCAATGACGAAGCGAATTCCTTCGGAGATGACATCGAAGTGATGACGATCTCAGTCGATCTTCCGTTTGCACAGGCAAGATGGAAGGCGGATGCAGGAATCGAGAATCTTAAACTCCTATCCGACCATCGTGATCTTTCATTCGGGGAAGCGTATGGAGTGGCTATAAATGAACTTCGCCTTCTTGCTCGTTCCATCTTCGTCATCGACAAAGAGGATACGGTCCAATATGTGGAGTACGTGAGCGAAGTGACGAACCATCCAGATTATGATAAAGCGCTGGAAGCGGTAAAAAAATTATCGGAATAATAGAGACCCACTCGGAAACGGGTGGGTTTTCAAATAGAGGGATTGAATATGACAAATACTGAAACCATTTTTACATTCATTGATGAAAAAGCAAGCAAAGAGCAAGGCGATTATTTGGACGGGATTATTTCTGCCTGCGAGTCCTGGCTCTCAGGAACTGAAACCCCGAATGTCACAAACGATGTGACAAAGGAGGAAATCAGGAGAGGGCTGCAACTCGCGATTTTAAAAGGGATGAAGGAGAATGCCCAGCCACATCATCAAATGACGCCGGATGCAATCGGTATCTTAGTCGGTTATATGGCAAGCCAACTTGTCCAGTCGAAAAAGGATGTTACCTTGCTGGATCCTGCAGCAGGTACTGGCAATCTTCTTTATACTGTCATGAATGCCATAGAGGAAACTGCTAACGCTTCAGCCGTAGAAATCGATGACTTGCTTGTCCGTCTGGCAGCTGTCTCGGCTGAACTATTGGAACAGCCGGTCCGCTTCTATGTGCAGGATGGCTTGCGGCCGTTGCTTGTTGATCCGGTTGATCTTGTGATCAGTGATTTGCCGGTCGGTTATTATCCGGACGATGATAATGCACTAAATTTTGAAATGATGCCGGCAGAAGGACATGCTTACTCTCATCATCTCTTTATTGAACAGTCGTTGAATCATTTGAAGCCGGGCGGTTTCGGTCTCTTTATTACAACGGTCAATCTTTTTGAATCCGACCAGGCAGAGTTGCTGCAAAAGTACTTGAAGCGGCATGCACTCATTCGGGCAATCATTCAACTGCCGGATTCTCTGTTCAAAAATGTAGCGCACGCAAAATTCATTTTGATCCTTCAAAAACCATTAGAAGAAATGGCTGCAAAAAGTGCGCCTGATGTTCTGCTGGCAAAAGTGCCTGATATGATGGATAAAGGATTAATGTCCCAATTTTTCCGTAAGATAGACAACTGGATCGAGGAAATGTAACGAGAAGGGGTTTTGTAGATGTTGTTGATGGCTGTTAATGCGGGAAGCTCTTCATTGAAATTTCAACTATTGCAAATGCCTGAAGAACAGGTCGTTGTAAAAGGCCGGTTTGAAAGGATCGGGTTGCCTCAATCCATTTTTGTCATGCAGTCTGAACAGGTCGATATATATGAAACGATAGAGATCAAATCTCATGCGGAAGCTGTTCGAATGCTATTAGAGTCCATTATTAGCAAGGGGATCATTGCTTCGTATGACGAAATTGACGGAATCGGCCATCGTGTCGTGCACGGAGGGGAGCAATTCGCTGAATCAGTCGTCATTGATGAACAAGTGATTCGCGAAATTGATAAGCTTTCGAAGTTCGCCCCGTTACATAACCCGGCAAACATCGTCGGCATTGTGGAATTCAAAAAGGCGTTGCCTGCTGTTCCGGCAGTCGCTGTCTTTGACACGGCATTTCACCAGACAATGCCCGAAAGTTCCTATTTGTATCCGCTGCCTTACGAATACTATAAAAACTACGGAATCCGTAAATATGGTTTTCACGGGACAAGCCATCAATATGTAACGGAACGGGCGGCAAAGCTTTTGAATCGGCCTTTGGCGGACACAAGATTCATTTCTTGCCATCTAGGTAATGGAGCAAGCATAGCCGCAGTAAAAGGCGGAAAATCATTGGACACCTCGATGGGATTCACGCCATTGGCTGGCGTTACGATGGGAACACGGTCAGGCAACATCGATCCTGCCTTGATCCCGTATATTATGGAACAAACGGGCAAATCTGCTGAACAAGTGATCAGCGTGTTGAACCATCAATCCGGCATGCTGGCACTCTCCGGATTTTCGAGTGATCTCCGTGATATTGGCATGAAGGCAGCTGAAGGGGATCATCGTGCCCAGCTCGCATTAGATGTCTTTACGGACCGGATTCATAAGTATATCGGTTCGTACGCTGCCAGGATGGGGGGCGTAGATGCCATCATCTTTACGGCGGGGATTGGTGAAAACAGTCCAATTGTCCGGGAGAAAGTCCTGCAAGGCTTGGAATTCATGGGAGTTTATTTTGATCCGGATTTGAATGAAATAACGGGAAAAGAGGTACATATTAATTTTCCGTATTCCCCGGTTAAAGTTCTTGTCATCCCGACCAACGAAGAAATCATGATTGCGCGGGAAACGATGGAGACAGCTGGTTTATCCGTCCATTAATAAAGGAGCCGTACGGCTCCTTTTTAGATTTTCATATTACTTATAGTTCTTCTTCTGGAGTACGGACAACAAGTACATCGCATTTTGCTGAACGGACGATATTTTCCGATACGCTTCCGATCAGGAATCTTTCGACCTTGTTCAACCCTGTAGCGCCACAAATAATAAGATCTGCGTTCAACTTAAATGACAGGTCGCGTGTGATCATTGTTTTTGGAGAACCGTATTCTACATAAATATTAACGTTTTGCAGACCTGCTTTTTCTGCTTCCGCTTTGTAGCCGTTCAATAACTCTTCCGCAAATGTTTGAGCCCGTTCAGCGATAGACCGGTCATACGCTTCGACTGCCGCGTAGGATCGAGTATCGATGATGTTCACCAAATTTAGTGTTGCCGAGTTGCGTTCTGTAATGGCCATTGCTTTCTTAAACGCCCATTCCGATTCCTTCGATCCGTCCACTGCTACGATAATTTGTTTGTATTGCATTACCATACTGCTCACTCCATCCTTTTTCTATTTTCTTTACAATGTTACTCTTCGCTGGAAGTCTCGTAAAACCCTTCACGATTTTTTTGAAATCCGCGTCGAAATTCGACAAAAATCGTAACATTTCTATTTTCCTCTATTATCTTTACCCCGTTTTAGGAGCACTCAAAAACTTCTCGTCCCGGCCATGCGAATTGACTAGTAAAATTAGCAGATTCATGGATCTCATAATCTATTTATATGAATATTCCGGTTATGATAAAAAAGAAGCAAAACTTATTCGTATCTGATAAGATTGAATACGAATTGGTCAATTGTATCCTTACGGTTTGACCGCCGATATTTTTTCTAACTAGGAGGAATTGTGATGCGAATTGGTGTTCCAAAAGAGGTTAAAAACAACGAAAACCGGGTCGCTATGACACCGGCTGGCGCATTTAACCTAAGTTCCGCTGGACATGAAGTATTAATTGAAACAGGAGCGGGTCTTGGTTCCAGCTTCACTGATGAGGATTACATCGAAGCTGGTGCGAAAATTGTCTCGTCAGCAGAAGAAGCATGGGCTGCGGACATGGTTATGAAAGTAAAAGAGCCATTGGCTTCCGAATATGGGTACTTCCGTGAAGGGCTTATCCTCTTCACATACTTGCATTTGGCGCCTGAGTTGGAATTGACAAAAGCGCTGCTTGACAACAAAGTTGTTGGAATCGCTTACGAAACAGTTCAGCTTCCAAATAATTCATTGCCACTTCTGGCACCGATGAGTGAAGTTGCTGGACGTATGGCGACACAAATCGGAGCGCAATACCTCGAAAAAATTCAAGGTGGGAAAGGGATCCTTCTTTCCGGCGTACCAGGGGTTTCCCGAGGAAAAGTAACAGTTATCGGCGGTGGACAAGCAGGTACGAATGCAGCGAAAATCGCAGTCGGTATGGGTGCTCAAGTTACTGTGCTCGACTTGTCTGTTGAACGTCTTCGCCAATTGGATGAAATGTTCGGAAACGACATTCAAACACTTGTTTCCAACCCATTCAATATTGCAGAATCAGTAAAAGATTCCGATCTAGTTATCGGTTGTGTACTGATCCCAGGTGCAAAAGCGCCTAAACTTGTCTCCGAAGAAATGGTTAAATCCATGAAACCGGGCTCTGTCCTTGTTGATATTGCGATTGACCAAGGCGGCATTTTTGAAACATCTGATCGTGTTACAACACATGATAATCCAACTTATGAAAAACACGGTGTCGTTCACTACGCAGTAGCGAACATGCCAGGAGCTGTTCCACGTACGTCTACAATGGCGCTTACTAATGTAACGGTTCCATATGCACTTCAAATTGCGAATAAAGGGTATAAGCAAGCTTGCTTAGACAATCCTGCACTTCAAAAAGGCATTAACACGTTAGAAGGCCATGTCACATATAAAGCAGTTGCGGATGCACAAGGCTTGGAGTATGTTGCGGCTGAAACGCTTTTGAATAAATAATTTAAAGGGCTGTCCGGAAAATCAGTGATCACTGATTTTCTGTGGCAGTCTTTTTTATGAAATTTAATAAACGAGGGAGACTTCCGATAATGTCTGTAATCATCGTTCATTCGCCGATGTTTATCGGTCATTTCCCAGAAGTTATCGACCATCCCATTATTATTGTTGTTATGTGGTTAAATCAACTACCCAAGCTCTATTTGAAGAATACTATGTGCACAGAGCGTCTTCTAACATTACAACAAAAAAACAAGAGGAGAAAACGACTGATTTTCTCCTCCAGTTCAATGATGATTATGGTTGAATAATTCTTAGTTCTTTCGGGAATTTGGTCAATACTTCAACGCCGTCAGCCGTTACGACGACATCATCCTCGATCCGTACACCCGTAATTTCAGGGTTGTAAATGCCCGGCTCGATTGTGAAAACCATGCCTTCTTGCAATTCCAGTTCATTCGTTCCTGTGATGGAAGGGAACTCATGCACGGAAATACCGAGTCCATGGCCGAGACGGTGCGTGAAGTATTCTCCGTATCCCGCCTCTGTAATGACGTCGCGAGCCGCTTTGTCTAGATCGCGTGCTTTAACGCCAGGGCGGACGAGGTCAATTGCAGCCTGTTCGGCGTTTTTGACCGTTTCGTAGATTTTGCGTTTTTCTTCATCGGGTTCACCAAATGCGACGGTGCGCGTAATATCTGAACAATATCCCTTATACACGACGCCAAGGTCGAACAGAATGAAATCGCCTTTTTGAATTTTCCGTTCTCCAGGATTGCCGTGCGGTGATGCTGTTTTTGGACCGGAAAGCACCATCGTATCGAATGCCATTTTCTCGGCACCTTTTTTCTTCATTTCAAATTCGATGGCCATTAGAATTTCAAGCTCCGATTTGCCTTCTGCAATTTCTCGGCAGCCGACTTCCACTGCATAATCGGCAAGTTCTGCCGCTTTGCGCAGTTTGTCCAGCTCTGATTCATCTTTGATGTTGCGCATGTTGTTCAGCTGCTCATCGATGCGTACGAGATTGGCGCCATGGAAGATTTCCTCCATCCGCTCCATCCGCTCCACTGTGAGGTGCGCTTTTTCAATCGCGATGGTAGAAAGTTCAGAGCCACGGGCCTTCGCCGCGTTTGCGACCAACTCCCATGCATCGTCCGTATCTGCATGGCCGACTGCTTCAAAGGACCAGCCGGCTGCCTTCACATCAGGCACTTCCATCAATGGGCAGATAATAAAAGGCTCCGCCTCTCGGAACACCATTACACCTAATAGCCGCTCATGCGGATTACTATGGAATCCGGAAAGATAGAATACATTATCCGGAGTTGTAATAAATGCTGCGTCCATCTGGTTTTGTTGTAAATACTGCTGGATTTCTTTTACTTTTTGCACGGTAATTCCTCCTTATCAAGTATATCTTAACAAAAAAGAGGGTTTTCATGTTATATAAAGAACAAAGAAAAGGGTGGGAAATACAGCAAGACAAATTAAAATTCAAAACCTGGAGGGATTGCGACATGAAAATTTCATATCATGGTCATTCAGTCGTCAAAATTGAGACAAACGGGAAGACGATTTTGATCGATCCATTTTTGACCGGTAACGGGCTCACGGATTTGGATCCCGAAAAGGAAAGTCCGGATGTCATTTTGTTAACACACGGACATAATGATCATGTAGGCGATACGATGGAAATTGCAAAGAGATGTGGAGCTTTAGTTGTCGCGCCGAATGAATTGGCTGTCTACTTAGGATGGCAAGGTCTTAATACGCACGGCATGAATATTGGGGGAGCTAAGGAATTTGATTTTGGCACCGTGAAATTTACGAAAGCATTCCATAGCTCTTCTTATACGACGGAGAACAACGAGATCATTTATACCGGAATGCCAACTGGAATTTTGTTTTCCGCGGAAGGCAAGACCATTTACCACGCAGGAGACACCTCTCTGTTCGGAGATATGGAGTTAATCGGAAAGATGAATGATATTGATGTCGCATTCCTGCCGATCGGCGATAACTTCACAATGGGTCCTTCTGATGCCGCGGAAGCTGTCAAATTATTAAATCCAAAATTGACGGTGCCGATCCATTTTAATACGTTCCCGCCTATTCAACAGGATCCGCTGGACTTTAAAAATCTGGTTGAGTCCCATGATGTGAAAGTGATGGAAGCAGGAGACGCCATTCAACTATAAGAAGTTCGGCACGGTCCAGTTTTTGGGCCGTGCCATTTTAATTGTGCCAGGCTGCCAGATTGAAGGTGAACGAGATGTTGTCCTATGCGCTATTCCTATCCGGATGTGATAAAATGGCTATATGCACTTAGAGAAAAAGGTGAAAAGATGTCGACAAAACACGAATTGATACTTCGATATATTGAAGGGCTTGCTGTCGGAGAAAAAATATCTGTAAGGCAAGTGGCAAAAGCGTTGTCGGTCAGCGAAGGGACAGCTTACCGGGCAATCAAAGAAGCAGAAAACCAAAAATTGGTCAATACGATCGAACGTGTCGGCACGATCCGGATCGAGAAGAAAAAGAAGGAGAACATTGAAAGACTGACGTTCGCAGAAGTGGTTAATATCGTTGACGGCGTCGTGCTGGGCGGCAGAGGCGGTTTGCATAAGACGTTGACGAAGTTTGTCATCGGCGCAATGCAGCTGGAGGATATGAGACGGTATATCGATGCTGGCAGCTTGTTGATTGTCGGGAACAGGCAAAGGGCACATGAACTTGCGTTGAGGGCGGGAGCTGCAGTCCTTGTAACCGGGGGATTCGATGCTGCGGACGATGCAAAAAAACTGGCGGACGAATTGAATCTGCCTATCATCTCTTCCAGTTATGACAGCTTCACGGTGGCGACGATGCTGAACAGAGCCATTTATGACCAGCTGATCGAAAAAGAGATCCTGCTCGTTGAGGATATTTTAACACCAGGTTCTGAAACAATCACATTCTCTCCTAAAGATACGGTCGGACTTTTCAATGATGTGAATAGGTCGACAACACATTCCGGGTATCCTGTCATTGAGAGCAACGGAAAAGTGGTCGGGATTGTCACTTCCCGAGATGCTGTCGGGAAATCGGAAGATGAGTTGATTGAAAAGGTGATGACGACCCATCCAATAACCGTGACAGGGAAAACGAGTGTTGCGTCGGCAGGGCATAGCATGATCTGGGAAGGGATTGAGCTCATGCCAGTTGTCAGTGACTCTGGTTTGCTAGAAGGCATTATCAGCCGGCAAGACGTATTAAAAGCATTCCAAATGACGCAGCGGCAGCCTCAGCAAGGGGAAAAAATAGATGATATCGTCAAAAATCAGATGAAAACGGTTGCTGATGATCCGCAATCCATTGAGTTTGTCGTTGCACCCCAAATGACAAATCAGTTTGGCTCCCTATCATACGGTGCTTTGACGACTTTGCTGACGGAAGTCGGAAACCGGGCTATCAAAATGAAAAAACGCGGCGAAAGCTTGCCAGAGAATATGACGGTCTACTTTATCAAACATGTCCAGCTTGGCAGCACGGTCATTGTAAAACCGAGGATTTTACATATGAGCAGACGGTTTGTAAAAGTCGATTTTGATTTGGTGTCTGATGGTGAATTGATTGCTAAGGCCATGATTATGTACCAGTTGTTTGAACGATGAAAAAACTGATGCCAAGGATGGCATCAGTTCTCGTTTAATCTCGTCTCTTCTTCAATGAAACGCTTGTAATGTTTTGTTGCCTTCATGTTGAAAATGAAGACGTACAGGCCGAAAAGGATGAATATCGCGGCTACGACATACGTAATTGTACCTTGGAACAGCAACATTTGATTCACCCCGAAAAAGAAAAGCAAACTGCCGAGGAATGAACCGGCTTTGCTGGCAAACATTTTCTTTCGTATGGGAAATACATGGCTAGTACGGAATTGCCGGGTTTTAAAATAAAAATAGAAAACCCCGGATGCCACGATGAAGAAGACGAGAAAGAAATTTAATGTTTTCATATCAAAAGCCCTCCAGTAAAGACCTTATTCTATTGTAGCGGCTTTCAAATGGGAATGCGAACAGAAATTATCGATTTGGGAGGAACCCGATTTGAAACGACAAATCATAGACACAATTGAAATTTACGATACGATCATCATACACCGCCATGTTCGGCCAGACCCGGATGCATACGGCTCGCAAGTAGGCTTGAAAAAGCTGATAGAGGCCAACTACCCGGAGAAGAAAGTGTTTGCCTCCGGTACGCACGATGAACTGCTCACCTATTTGGCTGTACAAGACGAAGTGAATGAGAGTGATTACGAAGGGGCTCTTGTTATTATTACGGATACAGGCAATACGGAACGGATCGATGCAGACTATTACAAGAATGGCGCCTTTCTGTTGAAAATCGACCATCATCCAGATGTGGATCCATATGGAGATTTGCGATGGGTGGATACTGCGGCAAGTTCCACTTCTGAAATGATCTATGAACTGTATCAGGAGGGAGCGGAAGCCTTCAATTGGCATATGCCTGATGATGCGGCCCGTTTGCTGTTTGCGGGTATTGTGGGAGATACAGGTAGATTTATTTTCCCGAGTGCAACCAATCGGACATTTGAAGTGGCTAGCCAATTGATCACTTTTGACTTTGACCGGACAAAATTATTTGCAGACATGTATGAAGTGAAACGTTCAATTTTACATTTACAAGGCTATATGTATCAGAATTTCACGATCGACGAAAATGGCATGGCCTATCTAAAAATTACAAAAGAAATTTTAAAGAGATTTGATGTGTCCGTTTCGGAATCGTCCCAGCTCGTCGGCTCTCTGGGAAATGTGAAAGGAATTTGCGCGTGGGTCATCTTTGTGGAAGAAGATGATCAAATCCGTGTCCGTTTGCGTTCGAAGGGGCCAATCATCAATACACTGGCCGCCGAATATGGAGGAGGGGGCCATCCGCTTGCATCTGGGGCTTCTGTATACTCTTGGAAGGAAGCTGACAAAGTAATAGAAAAGCTTAAGGCATTATGTGCAAGTAACTAAAGGAGGGGGAGGGGATCTTACATGGCGCTCGTCTATCCTCAACTCATCACAGGCTCCGATTTATTGCGGGGCATCATAAAACTGCCGGATCTTGTCCCGCACCTTAAGGAAAGAGGTGCCGTCTCAGTAGGGATTGTGAATTCCAAATTGTATGGAATCCGCTCCTTTTATAAGGCGATAAAAGAGAGTGGACTCCATCCTGTTCTGGGATTGTCGATTCAACTTGAATTATCCGAAGGGGACAAAGTTCTGCTTTATATTTATGCCAAAGATGATGCGGGGTACAGAAATTTATTGAAAATCAGCAGTGCCGTTTCCACGAGGGATGAAGAGTCATTGCCTTTAAAATGGCTGCATGCTTATAGCAACGGGTGTATTGTTGTATGTCCTGCGACAGATCGATCATGGGACGGAGAGAAGTTCCAGAGTAATTTGCAGGCGGTCCGGGAGGCGTGCTCCCCGTCAAGTGTATTTGTCGGCGTTAGCAGGCCTGCTGGCATCCGGCATCCGGCTGAAGAGGAACGCGTGGAGCTGGCAAAGGAGATGGGCCTTCCGATTTGTGCTTGCCATGAAGTCCGCTTCATCCAGAAGGAGGATCGGTTTTCCTTCGAAGTAGCAGAAGCCATCCGCTCCGGTTATAAATTGAATGATCCAATGAGACCGAAGTTTATGCATGAATCCGCCTATATGCCGGGAGAGGAAGAATGGAAGAATTGGTTTGCAGACCGGCTGGAATGGCTTGATGCGACAGCTGAACTTTTGCTGTCCTGCAATGCCGAGCTGCCACCAAGCCGTCCGATGATGCCTGTTTTTCCTGTACCGGAAGGGGAAACGGCTAAAACCTTGCTGGTGAAGAGG
The DNA here is from genome assembly GCF_057373025.1 of Sporosarcina sp. AD_1. NCBI lineage: Bacteria > Bacillati > Bacillota > Bacilli > Caryophanales > Caryophanaceae > Sporosarcina > Sporosarcina sp. AD_1. The sequence goes on along the minus strand of NZ_JBPVIR010000001.1, from coordinate 356,133 downwards.
TGTACGGCTGGTCTGAGAGAACGTGTAGGGAATCCCGCTCAAGAATATGTTGACCGTCTGAGCTATGAAGTGGAAGTTATTGCTGACATGGGATTTGCGGATTATTTTCTCATTGTCGAGGATTTCATGCGCTTTGCAAAAGAGGTAGGCATATTGACTGGACCCGGGCGTGGATCTTCCGCGGGCTCACTGGTGGCATTTTCCTTAGGTATTACTGATGTGGATCCAATAAAATACGGACTCATTTTTGAACGCTTTTTAAATCCGGGCCGTGTGACTATGCCGGACATCGACATCGATTTCTCGGATCATCGCCGATCAGAAGTTATTGATTATGTTGCCCGGAAATATGGGAAGCATCATGTGGCACAAATCATTACGTTTGGAACGCTTTCTGCCAAGTCCGTAGCTCGGAATGTGGCGCGGGTTTTTGATTTTTCCAATGAAGAAATGGCATTTCTATCGAGAGAGATCCAAGACGGGCAAGGGAGAAGATTACCCGATATCGTTTCGAAATCTACCGCTTTGCAGAAATGGCTTGCCATCGATAGTACACGCGAGAAGTGGCTCGCTGCCGCCATTTCACTTGAGGGACTTCCGCGCAACGCTTCGACCCATGCTGCCGGAGTCGTCCTGTCACCGACTCCGCTCGTCGAGACTGTACCCGTTCAAAGCGGAGGGGAAGGCATTTATTTAACCCAGTGGGCGATGGGGGACGTAGAAGAACAAGGACTGCTGAAAATGGATTTCCTCGGGTTGCGGAATTTAACTTTGATGGATCGAATCCGTTCGATGATTGAATATGACACGGGCAAGAAAATCGATTTTGGCGCTATTCCGTTGACAGATGAAAAGACGTTTGAGCTGTTTCGTAAAGGCGATATGACAGGAGTCTTTCAATTTGAATCAGGCGGCATGCGGGATGCACTCAGGCTCATTGCTCCCACTCGATTTGAGGATCTGTATGCCATCAACGCCTTATATCGTCCCGGACCGATGGAAAACATCCCTTCTTATAGCAGGCGTAAAAAAGGAATGGAACAAGTAAACTATATCCATCCTCTACTAGAACCAGTTTTGCAGGAAACATACGGAATTATTGTCTATCAGGAACAGATCATGCAAATTGCCGTCCGGGTTGCGGGGTTCTCCATGGCTGAAGCTGATTTGCTTCGAAGGGCGATCAGCAAGAAAAAGAGAGAGATACTGCAGCAGGAGCGAATGCACTTTGTGAAAAGCGCCGCTTCCAATCAAGTGCCGGAACAGGCGGCCGCTCAAATATATGATTTGATTGTAAAGTTTGCAGATTACGGCTTTCCGAAGAGCCATGCTGTCGCATATTCCTTGATTTCGTATCAGCTCGCCTATTTGAAGGCGAATCAAACGGCCTATTTCTATGCCGCTCTTCTTTCAATGGCAACAGGGAACCAGGACAAGACAATGGAGCTAATAAGGGAAATGAAGAATCATGGCATATCGATACTTCCTCCTTCCGTCTCGAAAAGTAAATATATGCACACGGTGGAAAATCGTTCGGTCCGAATTGGGCTTGGAGCCATCAAAGGGGTGACGCCGACCTTTTACGATGCTCTGCGCAAAGCGAGGAGCACGGCAGGGAAATGGAAGTCCCTGTTTGATATGGCTGCTTCGATCGGCGGTTCCTCGTTTCAGGAGAAGTCCATCCGGCCATTAATACAAGCGGGTGCGTTAGATGAGTTTGGACAAAACAGGGCGGTGCTGCTGGCATCGATGGAAGCTGCGAAAAATCACGCAGTTTTCGTCAGCCCTGAAGGAGATGATCTATTGCATGATGTCATCTTCTCAATTGCGAATCCCAAATATACACCAGCCGGAACGATGCCGATGATGATGCAGCTGGAAAGTGAAAGGGAAGTCCTCGGATTCTATCTGTCCGAACATCCAGCTGTGGAAATTAAAAAAACGATCGGAAGCCGTGTAGCCGATATCAGCTCTGTCGTCGAAGTAACAGAGAAAGGCCGTGTACTCATTGCCGGTCTGCTGATTGAAGTAAAAAGGATCAGGACGAAAAAAGGGGAAGCTATGGCTTTCTTAAAACTGCAGGATGAAACTGGAGAAATATCCTGTACGTGCTTTCCCAAGCCTTATGCTGCCTACAGCAAGTTTTTCGAGGAATTGTCCATGCTGCAGCTAGAAGGCACAGTCGAACACCGTCACGGCCAGCCGCAAATCCTCGTTCAATCCGTAAAAAAATTATAGTGTTTTTTATTAGGAATACTAGTGTATGCAAAGAGTTATAATAGGCATCTGTTATGAACGTAAAGTTATTCAACTAGAAAAGCGTAAACAAATTAACCCCGTTCACACTGGAACGGGGTTAAAAATAGTGTTAATTCATCTAACAACTTCACAATGTAGAAAATATATCGAAAACGTCGTTTAACAATTAAGTATTACAAAATAATCGCGTTATCCTGCTAAGTAGGCAACATTTATTTTACAATTTATTTAGCTTCATAAAAACGGATTACTTTCGTATCGGAAGCCATTTCCAGTACGTCCCGCATCTCCAAAGCCATTCAATTGGACCATACTTGAAAAAGCGTAGCCAAAGGAAAGAGGAAAGGATCTGCGCGAGCACAACGAGGGAGCATATAATTGCTGCAATTGTGTATGATACAATGGTCTCCCCTTGCATAAACGATGCAATAATAACCAATATAATAGATTGCCCAATATAATTGCTCAACGCCATTCTTCCATATGCATTCAATGGCGATAAAAATTTCTTTAATAAAGGTTCAAGCAAAACAAGACAGCTAACATAAAATACAGAGAAAATTGGGGCAAAAGACAAAGACAAGTCTGCAAAGTCATAAAAAGCCTGATTGGATAACACTTGTGCTTCCGTCAATTTCACTCCTTCCATATAGTTGACTAGCCCGTCGGCAGGTGCTTGCTGCCATAAATAAGAGACTAGAAAACTGGTTAGAATAAACGAAACGCCAGTCACTATCAACCATGTTTTTTTCCTTTTTAAATACAATTCAAATACCCGATACTGTCCGAATGCTAGCCCAAGTATCATTAAAGGTAAGGGCAGCAGCAATTTTACTCCAACAAAACTTCCTATTATAACGCCTGCCATACCGACTATTAAGTTAATCTGTTTTGGAACCTTATCTAAAAAAATAATAGGCACTCCTAAAATTGCATAGATCAATAAAGCCTCACCAGGGTTTAATAGCTCATGGAATGCTCCTGCTAAACCTAAGATAAACATTCGTCGAATAAAAAGGATGTAGGGATTATCGTTTTTCTGTTTAGCCCTTGATAAGAAAATCCAAAGCCCTAATCCAAACAAAAAAGAAAATATAGCGTAAAAACGCCCTTCAACAAATAGATATAAAAAGCGTTGAACCCAAATATCATTCTGGTATCCTGATAAGTTAATGTTCGAGCTCCAAAAAGCAAGCACATTCATGAAGGGAAGCCCCATTAATGCAAACCCTCGAACTAAGTCAATAACATTGATGCGGTTCTCATTTATTATTGGCTCCATTATTATTTACCTCTTTCTTATGATTTTTTATACGCTAGTTTTGACGTTTTACAATCTGTTCTTGCACTATAAAAGCTGCGTATAACAAGGTAACATTATAAAAATAAAATCTTAAGAAATAGTGAGTGAAACAATGAAGAAGTTATGAAAGGTGGAGTAAGCAGAAAGGATAGCGTCTCTACACGAGTACTTCAAATTTGAAAACCAAACATCGTAGTCATACTAAACATGTGAGTTTTTCACTTTATGGTGTCAGTCTTTATATTTCATCTGCCTCTTTTATTGCTGCTGCTATCGTTTATTTGAATTGCTCTTCTCTCATTTTTTCCTTTATCCCTTTACGAATAAGCCTAATTTCTGTATCCTAGTGAATAGTAGTGGTCAGACCACTTTATCATCATTGATAAACCGAAGGGGTTTTCGAATGCAAAATCCTAAACAAACGAAAATGTTCCTTGAGATAGTAGGCGAGCTACGTTTATTAATTAAAAAAGAAGGCATCAAGGCCGGAGGGAAACTACCGTCCGAGCGGGTTCTGGCGGAGACTCTCCAAGTAGGAAGATCGTCTGTCCGAGAAGCACTGCGCAGCCTTGAATTGCTTGGTTTAATTGAAACCCGGAGAGGGGAAGGGACTTTTCTCGCTGATTTTAAAAAACATCAGCTAGTCGAAGTTCTTTCAACATTCATCATGCAGCAGCCGAATTCTCAATTGGATGTGAACCGTACCAGAATGATTCACGAGGAGGCGGCTGTGGCCGTCATCTGCGAAGAGCCGGCTTTGCGCCAGTTGCCCGTATGGGAAGGATTCCTCGTGAAGCTGCAAACTGACGGCGGCGTTCGCCGGGAAGATCTGATTCGTGAAATGATTGTGGCAACGGAGAATCGACTATCGTTAAAAATCTGGTTTTTATTAAAACAATACAGCAAAATCCCATTGGATGTTGTGATATCGAAGGAAGAAAGCCAACTGGTTGGACCCTTTCTCATGCATCTGATGGAAGGTGATGAGGACTGTGCGCTGCCAGCCTATCGACAATGGATTGAACGAATTGAAGGGGAGAGAATGGAATGATGATACGCGATCTATTTACGAAGAACAAGAAGAAGCAATCTATTACAATCCCATCGAAGGATGCTAAAAATGATGTGCCGGAAGGGCTCATGACCAAGTGTCCGGAATGTAAAGAAATCATTTTGACTAAAGATTTGATGAAAACTGCAAAGGTCTGTCCGAAATGTGATCATCACTTTAACATGACGGCTTGGGAGCGTGTCGAATGCTTATTTGATGAAGGGACATTTGTTTCCATGGATGATCACCTCAAGACAGAAAATCCATTGAAATTCCCTTCTTATACAGAGAAAGTAAAATCGGATGCTGAAAAAACAGGATTGAATGATGCTGTATTAACCGGCATTGGTAAAATGAACGGTAACGAAGTGGCGGTTGCGATCATGGATGCTCATTTCCGAATGGGCTCGATGGGTTCGGTTGTTGGAGAGAAGATTACTCGCGTTGTGGAAAAAGCGACAGAACTCGGATTGCCTGTTATTATTTTCTCGGCAAGCGGCGGAGCACGTATGCAGGAAGGTATTCTTTCATTGATGCAAATGGCAAAAACAAGCGTTGCGTTAAAGCGCCATGCCGACCGGAATCTGTTATTCATTTCAGTTATGACGTATCCGACAACTGGTGGGGTCTCTGCAAGCTTTGCTTCGGTCGGGGATATAAATCTGGCGGAACCGAAAGCGTTAATTGGTTTTGCAGGAAGACGGGTCATTGAGCAGACGGTCAGGGAAAAACTGCCTAGTGATTTCCAAACGGCGGAATTCCAATTGACTCATGGGCAGCTGGATGCGGTGGTTCACCGTGGAAGCATGAAAGAGACACTTTCCAAAATCTTGCGACTTCATTCGAAAGAGGTGTATTCTCATGAGTAAGACGTTGGCATTTGAAGAGCCTATTATTAAACTGCAGGAAAAGATCAAAGAGCTCGAGGAGTTCACTAATTCTTCCGAGGTTGATTTATCTGATGAAATTGAAAAGCTGAAAATCCGGCTGAAAAATTTGGAGAAGGATATCTATGAAAACATGGAGCCGTGGGACCGTGTGCAAGTGGCAAGGCATCCACAGCGCCCGACTTCTCTCGATTATATAAAAGAAATCTTCGATGACTTCATTGAACTTCATGGTGACCGTGTATTTGGTGATGACGCAGCCATCGTTGGCGGCATTGCATTTTTTGGAGATATGCCGGTAACCGTCATCGGGGAGCAGCGTGGACGGGATACAAAAGAGAACGTCAAACGGAATTTCGGCATGCCGCATCCAGAAGGTTACCGCAAGGCTTTACGCTTGATGAAACAGGCGGAGAAATTTAACAGACCGATCATTTGTTTAATTGATACAAAAGGGGCATATCCCGGTAAAGCCGCGGAAGAACGAGGCCAAAGTGAAGCAATTGCACGCAACCTGATTGAAATGGCCGGATTGAAAGTGCCTGTCATCTCCATTGTCATCGGGGAAGGAGCAAGCGGCGGTGCCTTGGCAATTGGTGTCGCAAACCATTTATTGATGCTGGAGAATTCATGGTGCTCGGTTATTTCTCCGGAAGGTGCTGCATCCATTCTCTGGCGTGATTCCTCATTGGCCAAGCAAATGGCGGAGGCGATGAAGATTACAGCGCCGCATCTGAAAGAAATGGGCATTATCGATGGCATCGTTCCTGAAGTGATGGGCGGAGCTCACAGGGATCCAAAAGCCCAATCTGTTTTTATTAAGGAAGCCATTGAGAAATCATTGTCTGTCTTCAAAGGAATGGATGCGGACAGTTTAATACAGGATCGCTATGAGAAATATAGAAACATCGGGGTATTTACTGAATAAGCGTGGATGCGGAACCTTTCCGCATCTTTTCGTTTTTATTTATGATACATAAAAGGGAGTGTGTCCAATGAGAAAAATAGCCGTTTTGACGAGCGGTGGAGATGCACCTGGCATGAATGCGGCCGTCCGTGCGGTTGTTCGGAAGGCGATTTTCGAGGAAATGGAGGTCGCCGGCGTCTTTAATGGGTACCAAGGATTGATAGAAGGAAAAATTGAACTGCTGCAGCTCGGGTCAGTTGGTGATATCATACAACGTGGCGGTACGATGCTGCGTTCAGCCCGTTCGCCTGAATTTATGACCGAAGAGGGCCGCTTGAAAGCGATGAGGCATGTGAAAGAACATGGAATTGAAGGACTCGTCGTCATAGGCGGGGACGGTTCGTTCCGTGGAGCGAGAGAATTAATGCGGCTCGGTCTCCCTTGTGTATGCGTTCCTGCTACGATTGACAATGATATAAACGGGACGGATTTTACAATCGGATTTGATTCCGCTTTAAATACTGTCATTGATGCAATCGATAAGATCCGGGATACCGCGTCATCTCACGAGAGGACTTTTATTATTGAAGTGATGGGCAGGGACGCTGGTGATCTGGCTCTCTGGGCGGGTCTTGCCGGCGGTGCGGAAACAATCTTGATTCCTGAAGAACAATATGACTTGGCCGATATCGTAGACCGGCTGCAAAGCGGTACGGGTCGCGGTAAGAAGCATAGTATCATCATCGTGGCGGAAGGTGTTATGTCCGGGAATGAGCTGGCAGACCTGTTGAAAAAGGAAGCTAATATTGAGACGCGGGTTTCCGTTCTTGGCCATATTCAGCGAGGCGGTTCTCCGACAGCAAGAGACCGAGTTATCGCGAGCCAATTTGGAGCTCGGGCGGTTGAGTTGTTGAAAGACGGTCGCGGCGGAGTTGCGATTGGAATGCAAAATCAGATGGTGGTAGACTATGATTTGAATGAAGTATTTGCGGAAGAAGATCATGCATTGGATATGGAGCTATACAAACTTTCCAAACAGTTATCCATCTAATGGCATGTTGCCCGTAACGACGGACTAAAAGCGAAAGGGCGTAGTAATGATGAGAAAAACGAAAATAGTATGTACGATCGGGCCGGCAAGTGAGGCACCTGAAACTCTTGAAAGTTTAATCGATGCGGGCATGAATGTAGCCCGTTTGAATTTTTCACACGGCTCTCATGAAGAACATCGCGCACGGATCCGTTCTATTCGAGAAGCAGCGGACAAGAAAGGGAAAATCGTCGGGATCCTATTGGATACGAAAGGCCCTGAAATCCGGACGCATACGATGGAGAACGGGCAAGTGGAATTGATTACAGGCAAGTCAATTGATATTTCTATGAAAGAAGTGGTCGGAAATGAGGATATGTTTTCCGTCACTTATGAAAAATTGATCGAAGATGTAGATACAGGCTCTACCATCCTATTGGATGATGGTTTAATCCAATTGGAGGTAACAGGAAAAGACAAGGAACAAGGCTTGATTCACACGGTCGTCATTAATTCCGGGACTCTTAAAAACAAAAAAGGGGTCAACGTTCCTGGCGTTTCCGTTCAATTGCCTGGTATTACGGAAAAAGATAAAGAAGACATACTTTTCGGTATCTCAGAAGGTGTTGATTTCATCGCTGCCTCCTTCGTGCGCCGTGCTTCCGATGTGATGGAAATCCGTGAATTGCTTGAGAAAAACAATGGGACGGACATTCACATCATTCCGAAAATCGAAAACCAGGAAGGCGTAGACAACCTGGATGAAATTTTAACGGTTTCTGATGGTCTGATGGTGGCACGTGGAGATTTAGGCGTTGAAATTCCTGCAGAAGAAGTACCTCTCGTACAGAAAAAGATGATTGAGAAATGTAACCAGGCAGGAAAGCCAGTCATCACGGCTACTCAGATGCTTGATTCGATGCAGCGCAATCCACGTCCAACACGTGCGGAAGCGAGTGACGTAGCGAATGCGATCCTCGATGGCTCTGATGCGATCATGCTTTCAGGTGAAACGGCTGCCGGCCTGTACCCTGTAGAATCGGTACGCACCATGGACCGCATTGCCATCACAACAGAAGATGCAATCGATTATCGCTCCGTCGTGTCCACGCGGAGACGTGAAAAGCATGGCAATATGACAGAGGCGATCGGACAAGCTGCCGCTTATACGGCCATCAATCTGAAGGTAAAAGCGGTACTGGCGCCGACGGAAAGCGGACATACCGCAAAAATGATCGCTAAATACCGTCCGGGCTGCCCAATTATCGCTGTCAGTTCATCGGCAGTCTGCGCGAAGAAACTATCTCTCGTTTGGGGTATTTATCCAATTATTAGCAAGAAAGTGAAGTCAATTGACGAAGTCTTGCAAGATACGGTGGAAGAGAGCGTGAAACATCAATATGTCACTCATGGCGATGTGGTGATCATCACGGCAGGCGTTCCGGTTGGAGAAGCGGGTACAACCAACTTGATGAAAATCCATGTGATCGGAGATATGCTGGCTCGCGGCCAAGGGATTGGAAAATCCGTCGCATTTGGCCGTGCGGTTGTCGCGCATAATGCACAAGAAGCTCTTGCATATGACACAGAAGGCGCTATTTTGGTCACAAATTCATCCGATAAGGATATGATGCAGGCGATCGAAAAATGTGCGGGACTAATAACAGAGGAAGGCGGACTGACAAGCCATGCAGCGGTTGTTGGACTCAGCCTCGGCATTCCTGTTATCGTCGGTGTAGAAAAAGCGACTGAAGTAATTATTCATGGCAATGATATTACAATGGATGCAGAATCCGGTGTCGTTTATAATGGCCACGCACGAGTACTGTAACATTTCATTTATTTTATAAACAAATGGTGAAAGGCTGCTTTTGGATGAACGGAAAGCAGCCTTTTGCTATACGGAGAATGATTGTTGAGTGAGGGGTCGGCCAATTTGTGTTGGAGGTTAAGCTTGCCTGAAAGTATGAGGAAATGGGCTAACCCTAATTCATGTCCAGCGGCCGGTTTTATGGCATCAACTTTCAAATCCACATGATAGGAGGCTGGAATCCAATGAGATGGCTAGTGTTAGCGTTTATCCTAATACCTTCTACGGAAATCGCTGTATTGATTTATTCTGGAAAAACACTCGGCGTATTCCCGACAATAGCATTAGTGTTCCTGACAGCAGTCGGGGGAGCGTACTTAGCAAAACGGCAAGGCCTGAAAGCGTGGCGTGATCTCCAAGCGAGGATGCGTACAATGGAAACACCCGGTAATGCGCTCATTGACAGCATTTGCATCTTTATAGGAGGCATTCTGTTGATCATGCCCGGGTTTATCACTGATTTGTGCGGATTGCTGCTTTTATTCCCCGGACCGAGAAAACTCATCAGGCCGTTCATAGTAAAGTGGCTGCACAAGAAAATGCAGAACGGGAGCATCGTCATCCGTTGAAAAGAGGATGCTCCTTCACTTTCAACGCTGCGAATAACAGGAATGGCGTCAGCAGGATGCCGGGAAGCCCGAATAGATAAACGGAACATGCCGTGACGATAAATGCATGGATCGGTTTCAAACGGAAAGAGGAAGCATAGAAATACGACTCCAGCATTTGTCTTGTCACTAAGATGAATACATAAAGCAACAACAAAGAAATTCCCACAGTCAATTGGTCCGTATAGATAAAGAAGGCTGCCATCGGGAGCAAGAATAGGCCAATTCCAAGAAAGGGCAGACTGTCGATCAATGACACGAGAAATGCACTACCCAAAGGGGCTTCAAACCGAAGCAGGCTGAATCCGATCGATAGCGTGATGTACGTTGCCAGGAATAAACGAGCTTCGACAAACAGGAATGTCCCAATTAACTCCCCAGACTTCATGAATACCCGTTTGGCTGCGGATCTCATGGAAACCGGAAAATAGAGCAGAAACCAAAACCGGTTCTTTCCAGATTCGCGTAGTGCGAAAAAATACGCGACAAGGAACAGGAAAAGGTTGAATATCTGCTGGAACAGCTTAGTGAGAAAAGAGACGGCATGCTCCAAAAGTGATTGGCCGTATTGCACGACTTTTTCCTCCATGAAGGAAAACACTTTGCCGGACAGATCGGCATTTCCTGTAAAAGGAAGAATATGCCGTTCGATTGTTGGTACAGTATCCATCAGGCCATGTAGCGTCATCAGTGTAAAGGTACTGAACAGGAAAAGGAAAACGAGCATGACGATCAATGTGGATAACGATAAAGGCAGTTTGAAAATAGCGCGGATTGCATGCAGAAAGGGTGCTGTGAAATAGGCCAGTATGACAGCAATGGCAATCGGCGGCACGATAAAGACGAGGAGACAGGCAACAAGAGCAGGTAGCCATTGCAACAATATCCTGGCATAGTCCATATTTTGCTGCTTTAGACGGTTTTTCATTGCTTTAGACCATCCTTTTCAATGGAGAATTAAAACAAAACAAGCGTTTCCATTCACAAATCTGTCAAGTTTGATTATAATGGTTCATGTAAGCGTTTTAGACAGAAACTATTATCAGAAGAGCCGTTTTCTAGCGAATTTTAGAAGATAAAGGCTACACTGAGAGAAGGAGCGAGTAATATGACAGCATCAAAAGGGTTGGAAGGAATCGTAGCGACGCAATCCGCCATCAGTTCCATCATTGATGACACTCTTACATATGTCGGTTACGACATTGACGATCTTGCAACAAATGCAAGTTTCGAAGAAGTTGTATACCTACTATGGCACCAACGTCTTCCAAAAGAGGACGAGCTGGCTGAATTGAAGCAGCAGCTTGCAGACAACATGTCAATTCCTCAGGAAGTGCTTGACCATTTTAAAACATATCCGATCGACAAAGTGCATCCAATGGCAGCATTGCGCACAGCCATCTCCCTCCTCGGATTATACGATGACAAAGCGGAAGATATGTCCGATGAAGCGAACTATGAAAAAGCGATTAAACTTCAAGCGAAAATCGCTACGGTTGTTACAGCCTTTTCACGCGTGCGCAAAGGACTTGAGCCGGTCGCACCAAAGAGCGAACTAGGTTACGCAGCCAATTTCCTCTACATGCTGAATGGCGAAGAGCCTGAAGATATTGCGATCGAAGCTTTCAATAAAGCGCTCGTACTTCACGCTGACCATGAATTGAACGCTTCTACGTTCACAGCGCGTGTTTGTGTGGCAACATTATCCGATATGTATTCCGGAATCACTGCGGCAATTGGCGCATTGAAAGGACCTCTTCATGGCGGAGCGAATGAGCAAGTGATGAAAATGCTTATGGAAATCGGTTCTGAGGAAAATGTTGAACCATACATTCGTGAGAAATTGGACAACAAAGAAAAAATCATGGGCTTTGGCCACCGCGTATACCGCAAAGGCGACCCGCGTGCCAAGCATCTTCGTGAAATGTCTAAAAAATTGACTTCTCTTCGCGGCGAGGAAAAGTGGTACAATATGTCGGAGAAAATTGAATCAATCGTGACAGGCGAGAAAAATTTGCCGCCTAACGTTGATTTCTATTCCGCTTCGGTATATCATTCACTTGGTATCGACCATGATTTGTTCACGCCGATTTTTGCGGTCTCCCGTACTTCCGGCTGGACGGCACATATTTTGGAGCAATATGCAAACAATAGATTGATCCGTCCGCGTGCCGAGTATAACGGTCCAGACAAGCAAAAATACGTGCCAATGAACGAGCGGTAAGAGAGTTTTCAAGGCTCTCAACACAAAAAATGAGTGGGGCGGTATGAACTGATACCGGCCCTCTACTTTTGACTATTAGGAGGAAACTGCAATGGCTAAAATTTCAATGGAAAACGGTGTATTAAACGTTCCGGATCACGCAACGATCCCATTCATCATCGGTGACGGTACAGGCCCGGATATCTGGCATGCAGCATCCCGCGTTTTGGAAGCTGCTGTTGAGAAGGCATACAATGGCCAAAAGAAAATTGAATGGAAAGAAGTTCTTGCTGGTGAAAAAGCATTCAACGAAACGGGAGAATGGCTGCCACAAGAGACACTTGACATCATCGATGAGTATTTGATCGCGATTAAAGGACCTCTTACTACACCAATCGGAGGCGGATTCCGTTCATTGAACGTTGCACTTCGTCAAGAGTTGGATCTATACACTTGCTTGCGCCCAGTCCGTTATTTTGAAGGCGTTCCTTCCCCTGTTAAGCGTCCAGAAGATACAGACATGGTTATCTTCCGTGAGAACACAGAGGATATTTATGCAGGTATTGAGTACAAAGAAGGATCGGACGAAGTGAAAAAAATGATCGCCTTCTTGCAAGACGAAATGGGCGTCAATAAAATCCGTTTCCCTGAAACTTCTGGTATCGGCATCAAGCCTGTATCTGAAGAAGGTACAAAACGTCTTGTGCGCGCTGCGATTAACTATGCAATCAAAGAAGGCCGCAAGTCTGTAACGCTTGTACACAAAGGAAACATCATGAAATTCACTGAAGGCGCGTTCAAAAACTGGGGCTATGAAGTGGCTGAACAAGAATTCGGCGACAAAGTATTCACTTGGAACCAATATGATCAAATCAAAGAAGCTGAAGGAACAGACGCGGCTAACAAGGCGCAATCTGATGCAGAAGCAGCTGGTAAGATCATTGTGAAAGATTCCATCGCTGATATCTTCCTCCAACAAATCTTGACACGACCGAAGGAATTCGACGTTGTAGCAACAATGAACTTGAACGGTGACTATATTTCTGATGCACTTGCTGCACAAGTTGGCGGTATCGGTATCGCTCCAGGAGCGAACATCAACTATGTAACAGGACATGCAATTTTCGAAGCAACACATGGTACAGCTCCGAAGTACGCAGGTCTTGATAAAGTAAATCCATCTTCTGTACTTCTTTCAGGTGTTATGATGCTTGAGCATATGGGCTGGAATGAAGCAGCTAAGATGATCACAGAATCAATCGAAAAGACAATCGCTTCTAAAGTGGTAACATATGACTTTGCCCGTCTCATGGATGGTGCGACAGAAGTGAAAACATCTGAATTTGCGGATGAATTGATTAAAAACCTATAATTAGCTAGACTGAAGTAAGAGTGGGAAATCTTTCCCCTCTTGCTTTTTTTATTTTGATCAGAAAAGGAGAGTTTGCCATGACAATGAAACGAAAAAAAGTCTCAGTCATCGGATCTGGATTCACCGGAGCGACCACCGCATTTCTTCTTGCCCAAAAGGAGCTGTGTGATGTAGTCCTCATGGACATCCCTCAAATGGAAGATCCGACAAAAGGGAAAGCGTTAGATATGTTGGAAGCAGGTCCAGTACTAGGGTTTGATGCAAACATTACAGGAACATCCGACTATGCTGATACGAAAAACTCAGATCTTGTCATCATTACGGCAGGAATCGCCCGTAAACCGGGCATGAGCCGGGATGATCTTGTCCAAACGAACCAGAAGGTCATGAAAGCTGTGACGAGCGAAGTTGTTACGCATTCTCCAGAAACGACGATCATTATTTTGACAAATCCAGTGGATGCCATGACGTACACTGTATATAAAGAATCTGGATTACCGAAGGAACGTGTCATCGGACAATCCGGTGTATTGGATACAGCGCGCTTCCGGACATTTGTAGCGCAGGAGTTGAATCTCTCAGTAAAAGATGTGACGGGCTTTGTACTGGGCGGCCATGGTGATGACATGGTGCCTCTTGTCCGCTACTCAGCAGTAGGCGGCGTTCCTTTGGAAAAATTGATCCCGGGTGATCGATTGCAGGAAATTGTGGATCGGACCCGGAAAGGCGGAGCAGAAATCGTCAATCTTCTTGGCAACGGATCTGCTTATTATGCACCGGCCGCATCACTCGTAGAAATGGCTGAGGCGATATTAAAGGATCAAAAACGCGTCCTCCCTTCTATTGCGTACCTGGAAGGGGAATACGGAATGGACGGTATTTATCTCGGTGTTCCGACAGTTCTAGGCGCAGGGGGAATTGAAAAGATCATCGAACTTGAATTGACGGATGAGGAAACAGCCGCTTTAGCAAAGTCCGCCGATTCGGTCCGAGCAGTCATGGAAGTCCTGGCAGACTAAATGCTTCCATATGTTTAACGTTGTAAACTTGATTGTTAAGCTATTGTAAAATCGGGCAGGCAAGCTGCTCGATTTTTTTTACTTCTCTCATTTTTATTGATACACTCAAAGTATCGGATGAGCTTACACCGTAATTTTTGAAATCGATTGTATCTTGAAGTAAGGGGGAACCAAGTTGTTATTAGGGAAAAAACGTAGGATCGGACGGAAGGTTGATGAAATTACATCAGGGGAAAAACTGAAGTTGACTGAGAAGATCGAGGATAAGGATTTACTTTTATATTTGGGATTGACGAATGATGCTAATCCATTATACGTTCAGCATGACTATGCCTCGAGAACATCTTTTGATCGACCGATTGTGCCAACAATTATGCTGACAGGCATTATTACGTCAGCGATCTCAAAATACTTGCCTGGCCCTGGCTCTCATGTTATTGAACAGCATCTGTCCTTCCCTAAACAAGTCTATCATTATGAGACAATTGAATTCCTTTTTGAGGTCATACGAGTCGAGCTCGATCAAAATGCGGTTACGTTAAAAATAGAAGCCGTAGACGAAGAGGGAGATGCGGTCATTACAGGAACAATCGTCGTCATACCTCCAAGACTGGAAGACAATTTAACATCACAAGCAATGGAGAACTTCTAAGAGATAGATGGAGGAGATGAGAATGGTAGAAAAGAAAGTGTTGATCGTAGATGACGAGCAACCGATCCGAACTTTGCTGGAATACAATTTAAAACAGTCCAATTTCGATACGTATGTGGCGGTCGATGGGGTAGAAGCGATCGAAATGGTTAAAACGGTTCAGCCGGATTTGATTTTACTGGATTTAATGCTTCCGAAAATGGATGGAATTGAAGTGTGCAAGCTGCTCCGGCAGCAGGATGTCAATGTCCCGATCATCATGCTGACAGCCAAAGGGGAAGAGCCGGATAAGGTGTTAGGACTGGAAATTGGCGCAGATGATTATATGACAAAACCGTTTAGCCCCCGTGAAGTGATCGCCAGGGTGAAAGCAGTGTTAAGACGTACGGGCGATCGTCCGGATTCCGGCCGACCTGAATCAACGCTGACGTCCGGGCCAATCAAAGTTCACCCAGAGCAGTATGAGGCTTATCTTCATGAGGAGCCACTAGAATTTACACCAAAGGAATTTGAGCTTCTTGTTTATTTTATTAAAAATAAAAATCGTGTCCTGACTCGTGACCAATTGCTGAGTGCCGTTTGGAATTATGATTTTGCAGGAGACACGAGAATTGTCGATGTGCACGTCTCCCATCTTCGTGAGAAGATAGAAGAGAATACAAGGAAGCCGGTATTCATTAAGACAGTGAGAGGCATCGGATACAAATTCGAGGAGCCGAAAGAAAAATGAAAAGCTTACATACCCGGCTCGTCATTGCAAATGCGGTCATGCTTTTCATCTTGCTTACTGGTTTAGGACTCGTCCTCGGCCAGTTTTTTCAATTCTTTCCGAAAGATCTTCATGATGTCCATGAAGACAAGTATAGGCTTTTCCTCGTGATCGTCCTTACGGTTGCCGGACTTATGTATTTTTTCGTTTCCTACCGTGTTTTCCGGCAATACAGTAAATCAATCGATCAAGCATCCGCCACTGCCATGCGAATTGCAGGCGGTGATTATTTGGCAAGGACGCCAATTGCTGAACAGGAAACCAATGATGTTCTCGGTATTGCCATTAATCAAATTGCGAGAAACTTACAGGAGGTTTCCATTTTACGGTCGATGGAAAAGGAACGGCTGAAAACATTAATTGAAAGTATGGGCAGCGGATTACTCATGTTTGGTAGAGAGGGCTCGGTCAATCTGCTGAATGGCGTCTTTGAAAAAACATTCGGATTCACATCTGAAGAGCTGATCGGAAAAACGTTCAAAGAAATTGAACTCCCTTCTGACATCAAGGAGCTAATCGAAGATGTTTTCATGACCGAGCAAGCTCACGAAAAACAAGTAAGAATCGACAATGGGCATGCCATCTACCACTTAAGCGTGTATGGAGCGCCCGTAATCGGACGACATGGGAATTGGTTAGGGATTATCATTGTCATGCATAACATAACTGAGTTAATACGGCTGGAAGAAGTTCGAAAGGACTTTGTCGCAAATGTGTCCCATGAATTGAGGACTCCGATTACCTCAATTAAAGGATTTGCTGAGACCTTGTTGGATGGGGCGCTTGAATCTCCTGAAGTGGCAAGCGAATTCCTGGGCATTATCTTGAAAGAAAGCGACCGATTAAAGTTGCTGGTCGATGATTTATTGGAGCTCTCCGGCATTGAGCAGGAAGGTTTCCAGATTTCATTGCAGCCGATCGTTTTGGCATCCGTTCTCGAAGACGCCATTAAAATTGTCTCAGGATCGATGGAGAGGAAGCGGATGGCGGTTCAGCTGCAAGTCGAACCTGGTATTCGAGTGCTGGCGGATCGGGATCGATTCATTCAAGTAATGGTGAACCTTCTTACAAATGCTATTAATTACTCGAAAGAAGAAACGACAATAACAGTTGCGGCAAAAAAATTGGAAAATGAAGTGACCATACAAGTGAGAGACGAGGGAATAGGAATCTCACCGTCCGAACTTCCACGCTTATTCGAACGGTTTTACCGGGTCGACAGGGCGCGAAGCAGGGAATCTGGCGGCACCGGGTTAGGCCTTGCCATCGTCAAACATTTAATCGAAGCCCACCACGGACACGTCACTGTTCAAAGTGCAGTGGGCATCGGAACTACCTTTACAATTCATCTTCCTCTGTTGAGATAATGAAAGAAGGTTTTCCTTGTCTTCAATTCGGCACTTTTCGAAGAAGCTGGAAATGGAGAGTAGAATTACGGTATTGCTAGAAACAGTCGCGGCTAACGTCGCGGCCTTTCTAGCGTTTCTTTATTTTCTCACCAAATGTTCCTTGATGAAAACCGCTATGTTAGTCCATGATGTCTTGAATGTAAACAAATTATTGAAACCTCTTGGTAACTTAGCCGTATAAAAGACTAGATACATAGAAGAGGGGGCAATATTATGAGCACACGCCGCATACGAGTTCTTGTCGGCATGATATTGGCAGCTGTTGTTCTGTTGTTAGTGGCATTTTCAACGTGGTATACCGTTGATGAATCGGAACAGGCCGTTGTCATTACGTTCGGAAAAGCCGATACGCCGGTGACAGAATCAGGACTTCATTTCAAGTTGCCGTGGCCGATCCAGCAAGTTGAAAAATTATCGAAAGAGACATTCAGTCTTCAGTTCGGCTACAAGCAAGATCAGAGTGGAGAACTCGTATCATACGATAAGGAAACCAAAATGATTACAGGGGATGAGTATATCGTCCTGGCTGATCTCATTGTCCAATGGAAAATAACAGATCCGCAGAAGTACTTATTCAGTTCCCAAAACCCGCAGGAAATCCTGCATGATGCCACTTCCGCTTCCATCCGTTCGATCATCGGCAGTTCAACGATCGACGCGGCTTTGACGGACGGTAAAGCTGACATTGAAGCGAAAACACGCGAACTATTAACATCTCTGATGTCCACATATGATATTGGGATAGCGGTGCAAGGGGTTAAATTGCAAGATGTAGAGCTGCCTAACGCAGATGTCCGAGCCGCTTTCACAGCCGTTACAGATGCGCGTGAAACGAAAAACACGAAAATCAACGAAGCTAGAAAATATGAGAACCAGCGAAAAAATGAAGCACAAGGTGAGAAGGATGCGATCAAATCACGTGCCCTCGGACAGAAAAAGTCCCGGGTGGAACAGGCGCTAGGGGATGTCGCCCTATTCAATGATTTGTATGGGGAGTATAAAGATAATAAAGCCATTACCCGCCAGCGACTTGTCATTGAAACGCTTGAATCCGTTCTTCCGAAAGCGAAGATCTATATTATGAATGATGAGGGCGAAACGCTAAAATATTTACCTCTGCAGCAGATGGAGACCCAAACACCACCGCCGGCTGAACAGAAAACGGAAGGAGGAGGCAACTGATGTCGAATGAAAACAATCCTTTCAAAAGCATAGAAGAAAAGTTCCTGGAAAAACAGCGGGCTAAACAGCAGAATCAGAAGACCACGAATGCGAAAGTAATCACCCCAAAACAGCCAGTAAACATGAAAAAATATGTGAAATTGGCTATCTACTTAACAGCAATTTTTGCTATCCTCGTTATTTTACTTGCGAATGTATTTATCGTAAGGGAAGACGAATATCGGGTTGTCCGTCAATTTGGAGAGATTACCCGAATTGTCGATGAGCCGGGACTGAATATGAAAATCCCTTTCATACAAACAGTTTCGACCTTACCGAAAAACCAGATGACGTATAATGTCTCGGAAGCAGAAATCAGTACGAAAGATAAAAAACGTATCATCATTGATAATTATGCGATTTGGAAAATCACGGACCCATCGAAGATGATTGCTAATGCTAGAAATATCATCAATGCGGAAGCACGGATGGAAGAATTCATCTATTCAGTTGTCCGAAATGAAATGGGCCAGCTTCAATATACGGATATCGTCAACGATGAAGATTCGTCCCGCGGCAGCTTGAATGACCGGGTAACTGAAAAAGTGAATGCCTTTTTAGAGGAAGGGAACTTCGGCATCGAAGTCATCGACGTTCGGATGAAACGGATCGATTTGCCGGAAGAAAACGAGCACTCTATTTATACGCGGATGATTTCCGAGCGTCAATCGACTGCCCAATCGTATTTATCCGAAGGGGATGCAGAGAAACAACGAATTGAAGCAGAAACAGACCGGGAAGTGCAGGAAATGCTCGCTACCGCCAAGAAAGAAGCGGCTATCATCCATGCAGAAGGAGAAGCCGAGGCTGCAAAAATATATAACAATGCATTCTCAAAAGACCCAGAGTTTTATAATTTATACCGAACTTTGCAGTCATACACTAAGACGATCGGCGAAGATACTATGATCATTTTGCCGGCAAATTCACCGTACGCGAAGATATTAACAGGTTATATCGAGTGATAGTTGACGTCATTTTCATTTACTCTTACCGAATGGTAAACTAAATGAAAATGACTTTTTTTTATTGGAATGAACGAGGGAGTGGAATCAATTTGACGAATCAGAAGATTGTCTTGTTGGATGGAAATAGTTTGGCGTATCGCGCCTTTTTTGCATTGCCGCTGTTGACAAATGATACCGGCATCCATACGAATGCGGTGTACGGCTTTACGATGATGCTGCAAAATATTTTGTCGGAGGAGAAACCGACGCATATGCTCGTTGCGTGGGATGCGGGGAAAACAACGTTTCGTCATGCGACATTCAGTGAATACAAAGGCGGACGGCAAAAGACGCCACCTGAGCTTTCGGAGCAGTTCCCCTACCTTCGCAAGCTGCTGGAAGCGTATCAAATCCCGCAGTATGAACTTGATTCCTTTGAGGCAGATGATATTATCGGCACGCTGAGCAAGCAAGGGAATGAAGATGGATACGAAGTTGTCGTTATCTCAGGCGATAAGGATTTGACCCAGTTGGCAAGTGAGCATACAACGGTCTGCATAACGAAAAAAGGGATCGCAGAGATGGAACGATACACGCCGGCGCATGTGATGGAGAAATACGGCATCTCACCCGAACAAATCATTGATATGAAAGGTCTTATGGGTGATGCATCCGATAATATCCCGGGGGTGCCGGGTGTCGGAGAAAAAACAGCGCTTAAGCTTTTGAAGGAATATGGCACAGTCGAGAAACTGTACGAATCACTGGATGAGGTTTCTGGGAAGAAGCTGAAAGAGAACCTGACTGAAAATGAAGACCAGGCTATCATGAGTAAAAAATTGGCGACGATTGAAGTGGATGCTCCCATAGAAATTTCGCTAGGCGATCTTTCATATGCCGGACCTGATAACGATAAAGTGAAGACGATCTACCAGGAATTGAAGTTTAAGACATTGCTTGAAAAATTGGAGCCTGGCGCTTCTGTACAGCCTAAAAATGAGATCCATGTCCTTCTGAAAAATGAAATTACGGATGAGGATTTAAAAGATGAAATGGCTCTTCACGTCGAAATGATGGATGAAAACTATTTGTCTGCGGTTATTGAGGGTTTTGCCCTGTCCGATGGCAATCAGACCATGTATATTCCGTACGAGACAGCGATTGGATCCGAGGATTTTAAAGCGTGGCTCCGGAATGAGCAAGTGAAAAAGTATGCATCGGACTCGAAAGCGGCCTATGCCTCTCTGGCATCTAGAGGAATACCAATCCACGGACTGGAATTCGATCTTCTGCTTGCCGCTTATATTTCCAATCCCTCTGCAACGTACACAGATGTTGCATCAGTAGCGGA
Source organism: Sporosarcina sp. AD_1 (assembly GCF_057373025.1). Lineage (NCBI taxonomy): Bacteria > Bacillati > Bacillota > Bacilli > Caryophanales > Caryophanaceae > Sporosarcina > Sporosarcina sp. AD_1. The sequence goes on along the minus strand of NZ_JBPVIR010000001.1, from coordinate 335,275 downwards.
GGAGCTTGGATACCACGACGTGGAGCCGGACGAGCAAGTATACGGAAAAGGCGCTAAAAAAGCTGTTCCGGATGTACAGCGGCTTGCGGAGCATGCCGGCAGAAAAGCAGAAGCCATCTGGGCACTTAAGCCGACGCTCGAAGAAAGACTCCAGTCAAATGAACAATTCGACCTGTATTATAAACTTGAAATGCCGCTGGCCATCATTCTAGGCAAAATGGAGTCAACAGGCGTCAAGACTGATTTGGCTACTTTGCGTGATATCGGTACCGAGCTGTCCAGGAGGCTCAAGGAATTAGAGAATACGATCTATGAAATAGCCGGGGAGAAGTTCAATATCAATTCTCCTAAACAACTGGGGGTCATCCTGTTTGAGAAGATGGGGCTGACGCCAATCAAAAAAACGAAAACGGGGTATTCCACAGCAGCAGATGTTTTGGAAAAATTAGCGAGTGAACATGAGATCATCGAATTTATTTTGCTCTATCGCCAACTAGGGAAATTGAATTCCACTTATATTGAAGGGTTAACAAAGGAAATCCATGAAGACGGCAAAATTCATACCCGTTTCCAACAGGCATTGACGCAGACAGGGCGGCTCAGTTCCATTAATCCGAACTTGCAAAACATCCCGATCCGTCTGGAGGAAGGGAGAAAAATCCGGGCTGCTTTTGTTCCATCTGAGCCTGGATGGGTCATGTTTGCAGCAGATTATTCCCAGATTGAGCTTCGCGTGCTCGCTCATATGTCGCAAGATGAGAAACTGATGGAAGCATTCAAGGAAGGCGAGGACATTCATACGAAAACAGCGATGAATGTGTTTAAAGTGGACAAGGACGGGGTCACATCGGATATGCGGAGATCCGCTAAAGCGGTCAACTTCGGTATCGTCTATGGAATCAGTGATTATGGACTGTCGCAAAGCTTGAATATTACGAGGAAGGAAGCTGCTGAGTTCATTGATACGTATTTATCCACCTTCCCTGGCGTCAAGCAATATATGGAAGATATCGTAGCGGATGCGAAGATGAAAGGATATGTCACGACCCTTCTGAATCGAAGAAGGTATTTGCCGGACATCACAAGTTCCAATTTCAACTTGCGCAGTTTTGCCGAACGGACGGCTATGAATACACCGATCCAAGGGACAGCTGCCGACATTATCAAAAAAGCGATGATTGATATGGATCAGCGGCTTGCGGCAGAAGGGCTGCAAACGCGGATGCTCCTGCAAGTACACGATGAACTGATTTTCGAAGCGCCTGAGGAAGAACTGGAAACATTGAAAGTAATCGTACCGGAAGTGATGGAATCCGCGCTGCAACTCGATGTGCCATTGAAAGTCGAGTGGGCGTACGGGTCATCCTGGTACGAAACGAAGTGAGGGATTACTATGCCGGAATTACCGGAAGTGGAGGGGGTTGTCCGGTCGCTGGCGCCGGTATCCACAGGGAGGATCATTGATTCCGTCAAGATTTCGGAAACGGTGTTGTCCTCCAAACAGATTGGGAAAGAAGCTATTGTAAAAGGCATCACAATTGAAGATTTTATTGCGGAGATGGCGGGGATGAAAATCCTCGCTTTAACCCGAAGAAGCAAGTATATCTATTTTCATGTAGAACGAAATGGAGAACCCTTTTTGCTTGTGAACCATCTTGGAATGACGGGTGCTTGGTTTGTTGTCAATTCCTTTGACGATATTGCGGAAGACCGGTTCAGGAAACATGTTCATGTGACATTTCATATGGCGGACGGCGGACTTCTTGTCTACTCGGATATCCGCCGTTTCGGCGAATTGCGTTTATTGAAAACGGAATCGGATTACCCGCCTTTATTGGAGATGGCACCAGAACCATTCAGCGAGGAAGCATTACCACATTTTCTTGCCATGTGCGAGACGCCGAAGTACGCACGGAAACCGATCAAAGAAGTCATCATGGATGGCCATGTCATTTCGGGTTGCGGAAATATTTATGCGACAGAAGCGTTATATACGATGCGGATCCATCCGAACCGGAGTGCCGGCAGGATTAGCAAAGAGCGCAAAATCCAATTGTTCCAGGCCATTGTCAATGTGCTGCAAGAAAGCATTCGGGCAGGCGGCAGTTCCATTTCAGATTATCGGAACATTAACGGCGAAGCCGGGACGATGCAGGAGCGGCTCAAAATGTATGGCAAGAAATTTTGCCCTGAGTGCGGTACAGGAACAAAGAGTTTGAAAATCGGGGGCAGGACTTCCGTCTATTGCCCATCATGCCAACATTAGAGGGTGACAAAATGATTATTGGATTGACTGGAAGCATCGCCAGCGGAAAGAGTACGGTGGCGGCCATGCTGAGGGAAAAAGGGTATCCAATTGTTGATGCGGATGAAATCTCAAGGCTTGTAGTAGAGCCGGGGAGTCCTGTGCTCAGTGAAATTGAAGAAGTATTTGGGAAAGAAGTCATCTTGGAGGATGGCCAATTAAACCGTGCTAAACTGGGCGATCTCATCTTCAACGATATTGAAAAGCGCCAGCAGTTGAATGGCATCATTCATCCGGCTGTCCGCAAAGAAATGTTACGGCAGAAAGAGGAATGGATCGCCAAAGGGGCTTCGACTGTCATTATGGACATCCCCCTGTTATTTGAAAGCCGATTACAGCCTTTTGTCGATTCGATTCTTGTCGTTTCGGTTTCAAAGGATTTGCAGAAATCTCGACTGATGGCGAGGAACGGCTTGTCCGAAGCCGAAGCGGAATCCCGGATTTCCTCCCAATTGCCGATGGAAGTGAAGAAACGGGGAGCAGACGCAGTGATCGATAATAATGGGACGCTGGAAGAGACGAAACGCCAGCTTGACGCCGTTTTAACGGAGTGGAAAGCAGAACCTCTATTCTGAAAAGTGGAACATTGTTATTCTTTTCACAAAGTCTATACTCCTGCATAATATGTGTTATACTAATGAACGGATATAAGTTAAAAAGTATAACATACATGCGGGAGGATTTATTTCATGACTACTTCGATAGCTATTAATGGGTTTGGACGGATCGGCAGGATGGTTTTCCGTCAAATGATGATGGATGATGAAGTCAATGTTGTAGCGGTTAATGCTTCATATCCGGCTGAAACGCTAGCCCATTTAGTTAAGTATGACACAAATCATGGCGCCTTCGACGGAGAGGTCGTAGCCGAAGAAGATGCACTCGTTGTAAATGGCAAAAGAGTCAAGTTGATCGCAGAACGGGATCCTTCAAAATTGCCATGGAAAGAGCTTGGCGTGGATGTTGTCGTGGAAGCGACAGGCGTATTTAATTCACGTGAAAAGGCCGCTCTGCACTTGGATGCGGGCGCCAAAAAAGTCATACTCACAGCACCGGGGAAAAACGAAGATATTACCATCGTTCTTGGTGTGAACGAAGAGAAATTGGATATAGAAAAGCATGATATCATTTCTAATGCAAGCTGTACGACAAACTGTCTCGCTCCAGTCGTAAAAGTGCTCAACGATACGTTCGGCATTGAAAACGGATTGATGACAACTGTGCATGCCTACACAAATGACCAGAAAAACTTGGACAACCCGCATAAGGATTTACGCCGTGCACGTGCCTGCGCACAGTCGATCATCCCGACTTCAACTGGTGCAGCGAAAGCGCTAGCGCTTGTTTTGCCTGAATTGAAAGGGAAAATTCACGGAATGGCACTTCGTGTTCCAACGCCGAATGTTTCCCTAGTCGATCTTGTTGTCGACTTGAAACAAGATGTTACAGTGGAAGATGTAAATGGCGCATTCAAAAAGGCAGCTGAAGGGGAAATGGCCGGCATCCTTGCTTTCACGATGGAACCATTAGTATCTGTTGATTTCAATACGACAACGGTTTCAGCAACGATTGACGGATTAACAACAATCGTCATGGGCGATCGCAAAGTGAAAGTGTTAGCATGGTACGATAATGAATGGGGCTATTCTGCGCGTGTCGTTGAATTGACGAAGAAAGTAGCAAATGCATTGAAAGAAAAAGTGAATGCATGAGCTCCCGTTAGGCATGTATTGTATTAGGAAATAGCCGACATTGATAGACTCTGAATGAAAATTAACCTAGCAGATGGAAGGTTCGCTGCTAGGTTTTTTATCTTGTAAATAAAGCTAGTAGAATGGATTCCAGAAAATGTGAGTGGCGAATTTAGTCGAAACTTCGCAATGACAAATATATTTTCCCTTCCGGTTCTGTTATAATGTAGGGTACTAAACGGAAATGCGGAGGAACAATTATGATATGTCCAGCTTGCCACTTTAACGGTACCCGGGTTATCGATTCCAGGCCGGCAGAGGAAAACCGCTCCATCAGGCGACGCCGGGAATGCGAGAATTGCGCTTACCGATTTACGACGTTTGAGAAGGTGGAAGAGATGCCTCTAGTCGTTGTGAAAAAGGATGGCACCCGGGAAGAGTTCAATGGAGAAAAACTACTGAGAGGCTTGATCCGTGCTTGTGAAAAACGGCCGGTTGAGTTGACCTCTTTGAAAAATATCGTCTATCTCATCGAAAAAGAGTTGAGAAGCGCCGGCATCGTCGAGATCAACTCGAAAGATGTCGGAGAAATGGTCATGGAAAAACTGGCGGATGTCGATGAAGTGGCCTATGTCCGATTTGCTTCGGTCTATCGCCAATATAAAGATATTACCGTCTTTATAGAAGAACTGAAAAACTTGCAAAACAAGAAGGACCGTCAATAGGATTGGAATAACGATAATGTAAGAAGGAGGCAACGATTTCGGATGCTCTATAAAGAACTTCAGCCTGTCGATACGTATAAAATAAAACTGTCGCATCCGTTCTCGGACTATGACCGCCAGCTTCTGACGTTGTTTTATCAACCGCTGATCGGCCCGGAGGCCATGAGCCTGTTCTTAACGCTTTGGGCAGATGCCGAGCGGGATAAAGAGAGCGAGTACAACCACTATCATCTTATGAATGTGCTGACGATGCCGCTAGGGAAAGTTTTCGAATCCCGTCTGTCCCTGGAAGGGATCGGTCTGCTTCGGACCTATTGCAAACAGCTGACAGACGATCGTGCATTCATCTATGAACTGCTGACGCCGTTGGATGCAAAATCCTTTTTTGCAGATCCGCTTCTTTCCACCTTCCTGTTCAGCAAAATCGGCGAGCAGGCATACCGGGGCTTGCTTACCCGCTTTGCCTCCGATTTGCCTGTAGAAGATTCGTATGAAGAAGTATCCCGGACGTTTTTGGATGTGTACAAGCCGATCCGTTACGGCGTACCTGATGATTTATCGGATGAGTCCGGACTCCAAAGCCGCTCAAAGTCGACCGGTATCCCTTTTGCTGATTCAGGTTTTGATTTTGGTATGTTACGTGCCGGACTATCTGAGCAGATGGTGCCCAGTTCTTCACTTTCCACCGTATCGAGGGAATTGATCGAAAAGCTGGCGTTCCTCTACTCATTTACACCGCTTGATATGCAAAAAGTGATCATGATGGCATTAGACGACAATCTGAAAATACCAGAAGAAAGATTGCGGAAAGCGGCAGTCGATTTTTATAAAATGAACCGGTCCACACAAGTGCCGGTGTTGGAGAAAGTGTTCCAACAGGCAACTGTGGAAGAAGAGAAACCTGTTAAAAACATGACGCAGGAAGAAAAATTTATCCATGACATGGAAACGACATCACCCGTTGAAGTTTTGAGAGGGTATACAGGAAGCGAGCCTCTTTCAGTTGACGTCCAGCTGGCTGAAAAACTGATCAATACGTATGGTTTTCCGATTGGCGTCGTCAATGTCCTGCTAAACTATGTCATCATCCGCAATGACGGTAAAATTACGAATAATTTTGTGGAACGGATTGCCTCGACTTGGCGCAACAAGAAAGTGAAAACCGCGAAGGAAGCGATGGAGCTTGCGCGAGCTGAGTCTGATCAATACCGCAATTGGCTGAAAGATGGACAAAAGAATACAAACAGGCGAAACCCGGTCCGCGAAGAGAAAGTGCCTGAATGGTTCAAGGAAAATAAAGAGCGGGAGACGCAAAAGGAACAACCAAGTTCAGAAGATCCGGCGATTGAAGAAAAGCGCCGAGAACTGCTTGCTAAATTAGAAGCGATGAAAAGTGGGGTGAAATAATAATGGAACGTATCGGCAATGCGATGAAGCGGGTCATCAATGCACCTGCATTGACTGCCAGGTATGACCAACTTCGAAATGAAGTGCTTGAAAATGAAGAGGTTCAACAATTTCTGGAAGAGAACTCACAATACATTGACAAGTCTGTTGTGGATAAAAGCATCGGCAAGCTGTACGAATTCGTTACTTCCTCCCATAAATGCGAAAGCTGCCCGAATCTGGAAGGCTGCATTAATGTAATGAAAGGCTATGAGCCGAAATTGATCCTGACCGCGAATTACATTGATCTAGATTACGTCATTTGTCCGAATAAACAAATCGATGACGAGCGCAGGAAAGTTTCCAAAATGATTGAGAGCATGCATATGCCGAAAGATGTCATGGAGGCCAGGCTGCATGATGTGGATTTGACGCATGATAACAGCAGGCTGCAAGTAGTTGAAGCGGCAGCACGTTTTATCAATGAATACGAGGAAACAGGAAAGCTTCCGGAGAAGGGTCTCTATATACATGGTCCGTTCGGTACGGGAAAATCGTTTATCCTCGGCGCGCTGGCCAATGAATTGGCCAATCGTCAAATACGGACGGTTGTCGTCTATATACCCGAATTTTTAAGGGAAATGAAACAATCCATCCAAGATCAGACATTGAATGAGAAAATCGACTTCGTCAAAAAAGCGCCGGTTCTCATGCTGGACGATTTTGGGGCCGAATCGATGTCCGCATGGGCGAGGGATGAAGTGCTAGGAACGATTTTGCAATACAGAATGGCGCAAGAGCTTCCGACGTTTTTCACTTCAAACTTCACACTCGATGAGCTTGAGCACCATCTGACATATACCCAGCGCGGGGAAAAAGAAGAAGTGAAAGCAGCCCGTCTGATGGAACGGATTCGGATCATTAGCTCGCCAATCGCACTTCGTGGAAAAAACAGAAGAAGATCTTGATGCATTTTGTGAATTCCTATCACAATGGCTTGATTTTTAGGCAGAGCACATTTATACTAATTTGTATTAAATGATAAAATGTGAAGATGAGGACAACTATCGATTCGTCATCCTACAGAGAACGGGGTCATCGGCTGGAAGCCCCGCAGGACAGAAAATCGATGGACCACCTCGGAGCAGCGACGGGGAAATGAGTATCCGTCGACGGTACCGGCCCGTTAGCCGATTGGAAAGCTTCGTCTTTCCGGCCTTTCTGTGCCGGAGGGAAGGAAGAAGGGTGGAACCACGAACATACGCTTCGTCCCTTTATAGGGATGGGGCTTTTTTTATTGGTTTTTTTAGTTTTTTGTTTATTCCACTAACTAAAAACCAATACGTGCACCATCCGTTCTATTCCAACTAACTAAAAAGGAGAGACTGACCATGTCGGAACAAATCGAATTGAAATTCCCTGATGGAGCGGTTAAATCGTTTCCAAAAGGCACAACTACAGAAGACGTTGCTGGATCCATCAGCCCGGGACTCCGCAAAAGTGCATTGGCAGGTAAAGTAGGAGATCAACTGATCGATCTGAAAACGCCGATCGAGCAAGATGGCGATATCGCGATCATTACACCTCAATCACCGGAAGCGTTAGAAATTCTACGCCATAGTACAGCGCATTTGCTGGCACAAGCGGTGAAGCGCAAGTTCCCGGATGCCAAACTCGGTATCGGTCCGGTCATTGATAACGGTTTTTACTATGATATCGACTCGCCAACTCCGATTACGGCAGAGGACTTGCCTGAACTTGAGAAGGAAATGAAGCGGATCATTGGAGAAAACTTGCCAGTTGTCCGTCACGATGTTTCACGCGAGGAAGCGGAAAAACGTTTCAAAGAGATTGATGATCCATATAAGCTGGAGCTTCTCGAAGCGATTCCGGAAGGCGAGCAAGTATCGATTTATGAACAAGGCGAGTTCTTTGACCTTTGCCGCGGCATTCACGTTCCGTCTACTGGAAAGTTGAAGGAATTCAAGCTGTTGAGCATTGCGGGTGCCTACTGGCGCGGTAATTCCGATAATAAAATGTTGCAACGGATTTATGGTACGGCTTTCTTCAAGAAAGAGGAACTGCAAGAGCATTTGCGTATGCTGGAAGAGGCGAAAGAGCGGGATCACCGGAAGATCGGCAAGGAGCTTCAATTATTCACAAACTCCCAAAAAGTCGGCCAAGGGTTGCCGCTATGGCTTCCAAAAGGCGCAACGATCCGTCGTGTAATTGAACGGTATATTGTCGATAAAGAAGAGAAACTCGGCTATAACCACGTATATACACCGGTTCTAGGAAGTGTCGAGCTTTATAAGACATCTGGGCACTGGGATCATTACCAGGACGGCATGTTCCCGGTCATGAGCATGGATAATGAGGATTTGGTGCTCCGTCCGATGAACTGTCCGCATCATATGATGATTTACAAAAATGGCATCCACTCCTATCGTAACTTGCCGCTCCGCATTGCTGAGCTTGGCACAATGCACCGTTACGAAATGTCTGGAGCACTTTCCGGATTGCAGCGGGTTCGAGGCATGACGCTGAATGATGCTCATATCTTTGTCCGTCCGGATCAAATTAAAGAAGAATTCCAGCGTGTCGTCCAATTGATCATCGAAGTGTATAAAGACTTTAATATCAAGGATTATTCTTTCCGTCTCTCTTACCGCGATCCGCAAGATACAGAAAAGTATTTTGACGATGATGCGATGTGGGAAAAGGCACAAAGCATGTTGAAAGAAGCGATGGATGAGCTGGGACTTGAATACGTGGAGGCAGATGGCGAAGCAGCATTCTATGGTCCGAAGCTTGATGTTCAGGTGAAGACGGCTATCGGAATGGAAGAGACATTATCGACTGTCCAACTAGACTTCCTTCTTCCTGAACGTTTTGATTTAACGTACGTAGGAGAGGATGGAAAGCCGCATCGTCCTGTTGTTATCCATCGTGGTGTCGTTTCAACAATGGAGCGTTTTGTCGCATTCTTGATCGAAGAATACAAAGGCGCCTTCCCGACATGGCTTGCTCCTGTCCAAGTGGAAGTGATTCCGGTATCACCGGAAGTTCATTTTGAATATGCAAATGAAGTACGTGAAAAGTTAGTGGCTGCCGGTTTCCGGGTGGACCTTGACAGCCGAGATGAAAAAATCGGCTACAAAATCCGGGAAGCCCAAGTGCAAAAAGTTCCGTTCATGCTCGTGCTGGGCGACAAAGAAGTCGAGTCCGGTGAAGTGAATGTACGGAAATATGGTGAACAAAAATCCGAAAGCATGCCGTTTGCACAATTCCTTGAACTGTTGCAGTCGGTTGTTGCGAATAAAGAATAACGAACTAGGTATTGCATCCCATTTCTCCTTATCGAGAAATGGGATGTTTTTATTATTTTTCGAATAATTTATTTGAAACTTTGATTCTTGTGAAGTGTTCAAAGTACAATACAGTTGTCTGCATAAAATGGAGGGATTTTCATGATAGAGACGATTGTCAAACCTTCCGATATTAAAACAATCGGCCAGGCAAATGACGTGCTGCGAATTCTCCTTCAATGTTCAAGGAGAGAAGTTCTTGATTACTTACATTTGATTGATTCCGAAGAGGAAAGCTACCGGCTCATCCGATTGCTGGATAATGGGGCGCTGTCGCAATACGGAAATTTCTTAGCGTATTATGCGCACCGCCGTTTTACAACGGCACGAACATTTGCGTGGAAATGCCATACGCTCCTTGAGATGGATCGTCCGTTCCGAGTTGATCATTTGATTCAGGAGCAATTACAAAATACATCTTACACAGAAAAAGATAAAAACTATTTATTGAAAGTTCGCTTACATGCATTAACGATGATGAATCGCATTCCTGAAGCGGCACGCGCGATTCAGGAAATTGAAAGGAATGGCGGCACTATCCATGCGGATCAATTGGCTCCTTATTATATTGAAATGGACCGTTTGGAAGAAGCGGAACAGATATTGCGTGCTGCCCTGCCATTGACAGAACGCGGTGCGATTACCTATGCGGCGTATGCCGATTTGCTGGCGAAACGGGGAGCTCGTGAAGAGGCGTCTGCTATTTTACGGAAAGGGATGGAGCTTTTTCAGGATGATGTGACGCTGCAAATCGCCTACATAGATCATCTCTATACAGATGGAGACTACGAGAAAGTGAGCATCTTAATTCCTGAAATGTTGGAAGCTCATCCGTACATTCGCCAGCGCAATTATCTCATTTACATACAAACCGATACGCTGTACCGTCTGGACCGCTGGGATGATTTCCGAAAATGGATCGCTTTGCATTCCGATGTGCTGGAAAATACCGTATTCAACCCAGAATCACTTGATGAAACAGGGAAGAGAAATGAAGTACAGTTAATTCCGATCAAACAGAAAGTGAATTATTGCGTGCCAGCTTCGATCGAAATGATTTTAAGGGCAGCTGGCCATGACATAACGCAGGATGAAGTGGCAAGCCATATATTTGACAGGACTGGTTCCAGAATCAGCAAGACCGCTGCCTATATGGAATCATTAGGTTTCCATGCAGTGTTTTTCAAAAGCACGGTTGAAGCACTCAAACAATTGATTGATCTCGACTTACCGGTCATGCTGGATCTCATGGTTGAAAATAGTTCACATGTCCAGTTGGTCAGAGGATACGATGACCGGCTGCAGATCTTGTCGATTCAGGATCCAAACCGTTTGGAGCCCTTCTACGTGCCGTATGATGTGTTTCAAAAGTTCAATCGCATGAAGGATGGTTTGGCAATCGTCTTCATTCCGCGCGAGCAGGCGCACACTTTGCCGGAGCTGTCGAAGAAAGAACATGAATTCTTTCAGGAAGCTTTTTCACGGGTGGATGATCTGGACGAAGCGAGCGAAGAGATGACAGACAAGTTTTTGGCCTTTCTACTGCGAAACGAAGAAGAGGTCTATGCTTCGGTGCTGGGCTTATCCCTCGGCCATGATGACAAATTCCTTCCTTATGTCGATCAGTGGAGAAAGCATGTGGAGGAGAGGCTTGGCGTGGAGGAGCAGAAAGTCGCGCTACTTATTGCCAATTCCTATATGCGATACGGAGACCGGGACTCCTTTATGGCCATTATGAGAGAGTTGAAACGGCCTTCTGCATTCTCTCATTATTTGCTCGGTGTTGACGCCTATAAAAGGGATGCCTACCCGGATGCTCTCTTCCATTTAGAGCGGTCGCTTGAGATGGATCCGTACCAGCCCATTGCATTTGCGTATTTGGCAAGATGCGCAGAGGAAATTGGCAGAACGGAAGATGCAGTGGACTATGCAGAAACAGCTATGTATCAGAATGAGGAAGATGAATTTATTGCCTCGACCTATGCGTCTGCTTTATTGGCAAATGGGCAACCAGCCGATGCTTTGGAACAATTTTTATCTTTGGCGAAGCAAGACCCGGATAATGCCTATTACGCATATGAAGCCGGACGCTGTCAAATCGGGAAAAATGAGCAAGAGGCCATTCAATGGCTGGAGCGATCGATGGAGCTCAATCCCGCCGTTCCTTATCCTTACCTGCGGATTGCTGAAATGTATTTGGAACAGGAAAGCTTTGAGTCGGCGGCTGCCATTTGTGAACGCGGGATCTCTAGTGTGCCAAGTGAAGAGGCGACGTATCTATGGTTATATTCGGGTCACGCAAGAGCGGGAATGGAGGACTTTCAGTGTGCTGAACAAGCATACAAAGAAGCCGCCGAGCGAGATCCGGAAGGCGATTCGCTTGCATTCATATATGAAGGGGAGGCAATGGCGAAAGCAGGTAGATGGGAAGAGGCCATGCAGTCTGTTACCTCTCAAGCAGAACGCATCGGCTCCGCTTATTATACATTCCGGGCAGGAGCGATGCTGTTCGAAACGGCTGAGACGGTAACGGAACATGAGACAGCTCTGGAAATAATGGAAGAAGGGCTTTTAAATACGGAAGAGCAAGTGATGGCTTTTGTCAGGAGATATGTCGATTATGTCGAGGATACCCCTGCAGAACAGCGTGGTGCGAATGTGCTGGCGGAGCTGCGAAATCGCGAACAGGACCCTGATCTGTATTGTTATGAAGCATTTTTGAGAGAACAAACAGGAGAAACTGAAGCGGCGCTGGAACTACTAGGTGAGGCGCTTGAAATGAATTCGCAAAATACGTTTCCTCATTACCGGTTAGGGTTAATCTACAAAGGAATGGGGGAGCTGGAGAAAGCCATACGGCACTTTAACGCGTGTATTGAGATTGAAAGCAATTTCCATGCTGCACGCGAGGAACTGTTCGATATTTACGATGAAACAGAGGTTTATCAAGTTGCTAAGCGATATGGATTTGAATTGCTCGACATGTACCCGGCTGTCTGTAAAGTAGATCGATTGGCAGGATGGCTTGACGAAAAAGAAAAACGAATAGTAGCCGCACGGCTCGATGAAATCAGAGAGCATGTGGATGAGGATTGGTGGTATATTTCAAAAAGCGCCATTTTGCCAAACCGGGAAGCAATCCAATTCCTTTCTGAGCAAGAAAGCCCTGCTATTCAATTTCGGTTGGCAAAACTTCTTTTGAAAGAAAAGGAGTATAAAAAGGCTAATGTCATTTTAACGAAGCTCGTCGAAGAATATCCGAAAGACGAGTCACTGTATCCATTCTGGGCGGAGACAATGTATTTCAGCAAGCAAAATAATTTTGGTTCCCTCCCAATTGAACGATTGAATGTTTCCGACGAGGAGAAGGCTTGGATTAGCCACCAGCTGGGCAAAGAAGTAATGGCCTTGGCAGAGCCTTGGCTTGAGATAAAAGACGGAAAGTCTTCATTTCTGAAACAGCTGAGGGCGGCTACTAAAATATCTCCTATCACCGTTTATGTGACTTCCTTATTAAAATTTGCTGCTAAATTGGAGCCGGAAAATGGAGCTCACTATGTAGAATTGGCAAAATATCTATGGAGAGTTGACAATAGGCCGGAGGCAAAAAAGATTTTAAGCTTATATGAGTATGATGATTTTGATGTATCCAGGCTGGCAGGGTTCTATTCTTTCGATTATGGATTACGTATCGGCAAACAAGCTGACTTTGAGGAATCTCTCAAACACTTCACCAAAATCACAGAGATGTACCCAGACTATCCATATGGATGGGCTTGGAAAGGAGACTGCCTGCTTCATCTTGGCAAGTACGATTTTGCGAAAGCGAGCTATGACAAGACGGTAGAGCTGGATCCTGAAGTGGAAGAAGGACATATCGGCTTAATGCGTGTATATTATTTTGCCGGTTTTTCCGAGAAGGCTTGGGAGTATTTTTGTTCAGCAAATGAGGAAGTGCAAGACCAATGGCTTGTGGAAATGCAAAATTCTCATATGGGGACGGATGACTTTGTCCGATTCCTTGGAGTTCGCCTCGATGAATTAGAAGAAATCAATAGTTGACAACAGATGCACGGCATGGTAAAGTTATAAAGGTTAATGAATACAGTTTGTGGTATAAGAAGAGGCTGCCCGCTTCTCACCTGATTGACGCTTTACCGCTGTTGACAGGTAAGACACATGAATGACGTGCCGTGCATTTAGTTGTGCGTACGCATATGCGGGTAGACAATCATTACGATATGTCTACTTTTTTTATGCCTAGAATTCTGGCGCCCTTTGCTTTTCAATGTTAGAATGACCTGTGGGACTCCGCCGGAACGATAGGCGGTATACCCAAATTGTGTATTCGCGAGACAATATCCGGAGGTGGATTACTATTAGCAAAGACATGTACGTAAACGAGGGCATCCGTGCCCGCGAGCTTCGACTGATTGACCATAATGGAGATCAGCTTGGAATCAAATCACGTAATGAGGCGCTTGACATCGCAGCTCGTGCGAATTTAGACCTCGTCCTTGTCGCTCCGCAAGCAAAACCCCCAGTAGCTCGTGTAATGGACTATGGGAAGTTCAAGTTTGAACAGCAGAAAAAAGAGCGTGAAGTACGGAAAAACCAGAAAATCATCAACATCAAAGAAGTGCGCCTTAGCCCTACGATTGATGAACATGATTTTCAAACCAAACTGCGCAATGGGATCAAATTCCTGGAGAACGGGGACAAAGTAAAAGCTTCTATCCGTTTCCGTGGACGTGCCATTACTCATAAAGAGATCGGTCAACGAGTACTCGACCGATTCGCAGAAGCATGCAAGGAAGTTTCAACGGTTGAAGTTAAACCGAAGATGGAAGGCCGGAGCATGTTCCTAATACTTGCCCCGACTGCTGAAAAGAAGTAACACGAAAGATTTAGGAGGAACAGATCATGCCAAAAATGAAAACTCACCGCGGTTCAGCAAAACGTTTCAAGAAAACTGCATCCGGTAAAGTGAAACGCGGTCGTGCTTATACAAGTCACCTTTTCGCAAACAAGTCAACGAAAGCAAAGCGTCACCTACGCAAAGCTTCCCTTGTTTCATCTGGAGACTACAAGCGTATCCGTGAAATGATCACATACATGAAGTAATTCATGGCTTTAACATGAAGGATCCGGTTGGATGGAAGCCCAGCAACCCGCCTTTTTGAAAACGAAACTACAACATTCTTTAGGAATAGCAGGAGGTAATTACTATGCCACGCGTAAAAGGTGGAACAGTGTCGCGCAAGCGCCGTAATCGAGTTTTGAAACTAGCTAAAGGTTACTTTGGCTCTAAACATAGACTTTACAAAGTAGCAAACCAACAGGTCATGAAATCATTCAACTATGCATACCGTGACCGCCGTCAGAAAAAACGTGATTTCCGTAAACTATGGATCACACGTATCAATGCGGCTGCACGTATGAATGGCCTTTCTTACAGCACTCTTATGCACGGTCTAAAAGTGGCTGGCATCGAAGTAAACCGTAAGATGCTTGCAGATCTTGCTGTGACAGATGCACAAGCATTTGCACAACTTGCAGATACTGCAAAAAAATCAATTGCGAAATAAGAAATGATACAGGACGCCTTGCTAATCGGATTCGTACCGAGGCAAGGCGTTTTTTCATGCTGCCTGACTCCTGTCATGCCCCTTGCCGAAACAATCAACTTGTAAACAAGTAGGGTAATTTTGGGAGCGGGTGAGTCTAAAGGACTTCCCATAAATCCAATGAGAATTCAACATCACGGAAAATCATTTGAAAAAGGTTCAAATATTTTCCAAACAATAGCATTCCATTGGCACATGTGACGGTGTACTATTAAGGATAAGGGAGATGAAACAATGAATGAATTGCTCATCGGATGGATCCTATTCTGTTCTATATGGTCATGCATCTTAATGGGGTATGACAAAAGGCAGGCAAAACGGAAAAAAAGAAGAATTCCAGAGAAGACATTATGGCTGTTCGCTATTGCAGGTGGAGGAATTGGTTCCTATTTAGGCATGCAGCTGTTTCGCCATAAAACGAGGCATACTTCGTTCCGCATCGGTTTTCTCCTTCTTGCCCTGCTCGATATTACCGTTCTGCTATATTTATTCGGGATTGATGTAACAGGAGGACGGAACATTTGGACATGAACGCCTTTCGCTGTTGTTTGCCGTAACAAAAAGGGGAGAGCCACTATTCATGGGCTCTCCCTATTCATGCCCTTTTACTGTTGAGCATTGCTCTTCATTAATTTTTCAATTGGATTTTTCCAGTTGATTTCAGCGTTCGGATAGTTTGATGCGATTTCAGAAGCGAGGAAATGAAAATCGTCTTTAGTAAACCCTTGTAACTTTGTTTCGTCTTTCACCCAGACAAAAATGGAGACAACATCAAAAGCATCTTCAGTTGTGCCCAAATACTTTTCTCCTTCGAACAATGCGCCTTTGTATGTGATGAAAAAGTTTTTCCTAACATTTTTCAGGTCATCAAAGAAATAATATTGCTCTTGTTCATGCGCCTCATCCAATTTCCGCTTTGGATCCGTCAAATAACGGATGCCGCGGTAAAATAAATAAATGACGAATGCTATGATGAAAACGCGGATTAGTAATAGTCCCATGAAAGCAACCCCTCACAGATATAGATAGTCATCTACTATGTACGGATGAGTATATGGTTTGGTTTCAAGATAATAATTTTTTTTGGAGGTTTTTTTAATGGAACTGACGACTTTATTTACAATGCAGCGTGATTTGGACTCATTTATCCAATCTAACCATGAAGGCCATGCAGATTTATTTACGAAAAAAGGCTTGGCATTGCTTGTCGAGCTCTCTGAACTGGCGAACGAAACGAGATGTTTTAAATTTTGGAGCCATAAAGAGGCCTCTCCCCATCATATAATCATAGAAGAATATGTGGACTCGATCCATTTCCTGCTCTCCTTAGGTATTGAAAAGGGATTTGATACGCTCGTGCAAGAATGGCCGGATGGTGAGGTGGAAGGAGAGTTAACAGATTTATTTATTGCTACAAACGCTGAAATTAATCATTTTATTTCAGAACCGACGATTGAACGCTATAAAATGTTATGGATTCTTTACGGTGCAATTTCGAAAAAACTAAACTTTACGAATAAAGATGTTTGGCAAGCATATGTGGAAAAAAATGAGGAAAATTATGCACGACAAAAGAAAGGGTATTAAAATACTTAATAGAAATATAAATATAGATTGACAGCGACCTCAAAGTAAAAATAAGATATAGATAAGCAAATAGGAGGAGGCGTAACTGTGAACGAGTGGAGTAAAGAAGACTTTGGAATTAGATTAAAAGCCTTACGCGAGCAGCGCGGCTTATCAATGATGGCATTTGGAGCGGCTATTGGCACATCTGCCAGCCGGATAAAGGATTGGGAGAAGGGGAAAAATGCCCCATCTGCCGCATGGATTGCTAAAATATCGGATCGCTTTAACATTTCCACTGATGAATTGATCTTAGGAGATCCGCGTACATCACGCGCATTTACAGGCAATACGACAAGTATGGATATGCTTTATGAAAGGCTACGCGAGCATTTGACAATCGATCGGGAAGTAGAACATGGTGATAGGCTTCCAGACCTATACACGGAAATTGATGCAGTAAATAAGGAAAAATACCGAAGTGGGAGAGGGAGAAGATTAGCGGAACGTGAACTCCTTTCCATTCTCGTGGAACTTCCTAAAAAGGATGTATTGGAGTTATTGGAACTCGCTAAGATGAAAAAACGCTGGCAATGAAAAGCAAGAAGGCGTGGATTCGAAAAGGAACCAGGTTGATATGGATTTTTCTAATTTTTTTATTTATATTCATATTGTATAGGGATAATATGACAATCGGAGTCACTAGATATGACATTCAATCTCCCAAAATCCCTAGTGAATTCGATTC
Organism: Sporosarcina sp. AD_1; assembly: GCF_057373025.1. Taxonomy (NCBI): domain Bacteria; kingdom Bacillati; phylum Bacillota; class Bacilli; order Caryophanales; family Caryophanaceae; genus Sporosarcina; species Sporosarcina sp. AD_1. The sequence continues at coordinate 317,859 of NZ_JBPVIR010000001.1, read as the reverse complement.
CTTCAGGATCGTGCAGCTATCTGATCTACATGATGCGAAATTTGGAGAGAGACATGCCGGCCTTGTAAAAAAAGTGAAGAGGCTATCCCCGGACGCAATATTCATTACAGGTGACTTCATTGACAGCAATCGCTTTGACCTCGATCGCAGCATGGAGCTGGTCGAGGAGTTAGAATCTGTCGCGCCGTTTTATTACGTAACGGGCAATCATGAAATCTCAAGCAATGAAACAGCTCAAATATTGAGTCGTCTTGAAAGCCGAGGAGTGCATACTCTGTCAAATACAGCCGTATTAATTGAACGGGATGGCCAGCGGGTTGCGGTTGGCGGCATTGATGATCCATTATCGAGCAGAAAAGCAGATGATGAGACAGTCAAGGAGTTCATTTTACAGGCTTTTCAAGGCGTACCTGACTCTATGTATAAAATATTGCTTTCACACCGTCCTGAGCAATTTGAGACCTATTATGAGCAGAAGATAGATCTTGTATTGAGCGGGCATGCACATGGCGGACAAATCCGTATTCCGGGGATTGGAGGGCTTGTAGCGCCAGGCCAAGGCTGGTTTCCCGGCTATACGGAGGGGCTTCATTCGAAAAAACAGAGTCAGATGGTCATTAGCCGTGGAATTGGCAACAGCATCATCCCGATTCGTTTTTTTAACCAGCCGGAAATTGTTCTCGTCGAATTGCACCACCAAGTGGAGTAATCACTTACTATGTTAGAAGAGAGATTTTCAGGAAGGTAATTGCTTAGAAAGCTAGTTTGAAAAGATTATCTTTTGAAGCTGACGTGAACTTCATTATTGAGCAATAAAGACTGTCACAAGCCACCTTACAAGTGGATGGAGACAGTTTTTTTATTTCCACAAATAAATTGAAATCTGCGACAAGGACAATATGAAAATGGTTTCATTATGTTGTATGATAGAGACGTCAGAGTACATATAGTCGGGGAGAGGGTGGGAAAAGTGAAAGCATTTATGCATGCCGTTGGACAGATGCGACTTGGGGAACTGGAAGATCCCAGCCCGGGTACGGGTGAGGTGGTTGTCGCATTGAAGGCTGCTGGCTTAAACCGAAGAGATTTAATGATCCCTGGTAGAAGAGGGAATGAAAGCAAGCCACTAGTGCTCGGTTCGGATGGCGCTGGAGTGATCGAAAGTATTGGAGCCGATGTCACAGACTGGGCAATCGGTGACGAAGTGATCATCAATCCCTCGTTGCGCTGGTTCCAGAAAAGTGCCGCGCCTCCTGAAAAGTTCGATATCTTGGGTATGCCGGATCATGGAACTTTTGCAGAGAAAATTGTAATCTCTGCCGAGCAGCTCGAAAAAAAGCCGGAACGTTTGTCGTGGGAGGAATCAGCTGTCATTGCCTTATCGGTTCTGACTGGCTATCGGGCCCTGTTCACACAAGGTGATTTGAAAGCGGGACAAACCGTGTTTATTCCCGGTGCGGGAAGCGGCGTCGCGACATTCATGATCCAACTTGCAAAAAGTGCAGGGGCCAAGGTCATTGTCACATCCAGAAGTGAAGCGAAACGTGAAAGTGCTAGGAAAATCGGTGCAGATATGGCGCTGGATACGAACAGTGATTGGTTAGCAGAGCTACAGGGGGAAACCATCGATTTGGTCGTGGAAAGTGTGGGCCGGGCTACATTCAACCGCTCCCTTCAGGTGTTGAAAAAGGGCGGAAGGATTGTGGTGTTCGGTGCTACGACTGAGGATACAGTCGACTTTGATTTGCGATCATTTTTCTATGGGCAATACCAGCTGTTTGGCACCACAATGGGGAGCAGGGAAGAACTGAGAGCAGCCTTACGCTTTATGGATCGCCACGATATCAGGCCGGTTATCGACGGCGCGTTTCGTTTGGAAGAAGCCGAAGAAGCGTTTGAAAGGCTGAAGCACAATGAACAATTTGGTAAAATAGTAGTAAGCATATAATATAAATGAGAAATGGATTGGGTTTCATCATGAAAGGATGGGATAGGGATGGTAGATAAAACAAAACCGTTAACAGACTTGGCAATTGCTTCGCAGGCGGTCATGCAGCCGATTGGCAAGATTGCTGAGAAGGCAGGCATTCCAGAGGAAGCGGTCGAACCGTACGGCAGATACAAAGCAAAGATTGATGTCAGCAAGCTGCAGACGAAACAAGCGGCTGGGAAAGTCGTTCTAGTCTCCGCCACGAGCCCGACACCTGCAGGGGAAGGAAAGTCTACAGTAACTGTAGGTTTAGCGGATGCGCTAGCGAAATTGGGCAAGAAATCGATGATTGCGCTCCGTGAACCGTCACTCGGCCCTGTTATGGGTGTTAAGGGCGGCGCAGCTGGTGGCGGATATGCCCAAGTGTTGCCGATGGAAGAAATCAATCTTCACTTCAACGGAGACATCCATGCGATCACGACTGCTAATAACGCATTAAGTGCGCTCATCGATAACCATATTCATCAAGGGAATGCCCTTGGAATCGATCCAAGGCGTATTACGTGGAAGCGTGCATTGGATATGAATGACCGTGCACTCCGTCATGTCACAATCGGATTAGGGGGCCCTGGCCAAGGTGTGCCACGGGAGGATGGATTCGATATTACTGTCGCTTCTGAAATCATGGCGGTATTCTGCCTTGCGACGAGCCTGAATGATTTGAAGGAGAAGCTTTCTCAAATGGTGATCGGCTACACGTACAATAAAGAGGCCGTGACTGTCCGCGATTTGGGCGTCGAAGGAGCATTGACGTTACTGTTGAAGGAAGCGTTCAAGCCAAATCTCGTTCAAACGATCGAGGGAACCCCGGCTTTGATCCATGGCGGTCCTTTTGCTAATATCGCGCATGGCTGCAACTCTTTGATGGCGACCAATACCGCAAGACAGCTTGCTGATATCGTCGTTACGGAGGCGGGCTTTGGTTCTGACCTCGGTGCTGAGAAATTCATGGATATTAAAGCACGCAAGGGTGGATTTGCGCCTGACGCGGTTGTCTTGGTTACAACAATCCGTGCATTGAAAATGCATGGCGGAGTAGCGAAGCAAGACTTAGGTGCAGAGAACGTACCTGCCCTGCAGCAAGGAATTGTGAACTTGGAGAAGCATATTGAAACGGTCCAAGCGTTTGGCGTTCAGCCGGTCGTTGCACTAAACCGTTTTATTACAGATTCTAATGCTGAGCTGGACTTCGTCCTTTCATGGTGCAAGTCAAAAGGGGTGCGGGCAGCGTTGACGGATGTGTGGGGACAAGGCGGACAAGGTGGTCTTGATCTTGCGAATGAAGTGCTTGCACTTTTGGATGAACCGAAACAATTTGCGCCATTATATGATGTTGAACAGCCGGTCATTGACAAAATTACATCGATTGTTCAGAAAGTATATGGTGGTGAGGGAATTATCCTCACCGATAAAGCGATGAAGGATTTGAAGGCTATCGAGCAAAATGGATGGGATATCCTGCCGATCTGTATGGCGAAGACACAATATTCATTTACGGATGATCCGAAGAAGTTGGGCAGACCAACAGATTTCAAAATTACAATCCGTGAAATTATCCCTAAACTTGGTGCTGGTTTCCTCGTCTGCTTGACTGGAGATATTATGACAATGCCTGGCTTGCCTAAACAGCCAGCAGCCCTCCAAATGGGTATCGATGAGAATGGCAATGCTGTTGGGTTAATGTAATGTAAATTGAGACGGCCTCCTGTAGCATAGGGAGTCGTCTCTTTTTTTTGGAATTAAGGCGAATTTGTGAATTCCTCTCATCAAATCAAATTATTTAGGTAGTTTAGCATAGTTAGGGATGTATAAATAGTCTATAATGTTTATAAAATATACGGACCGCAAAAGGGGAATGCGTCTTTGGCTAGGAATTTTAGATTAAAACTAACTGTAATCTTAATTGTATTCTCGCTAGTTCTTTCCTTTGTCATTGCAATGTTTGATTATATGAAACTGAAAGAAAGTGTCATTGCAAGCCAAGCTGCCAAGATTTCCATGGCAGAGGACAAAATTATAAGCAATCTTTCGACCATCGATACCGTATACGATTTGTTCGACAAGGAAATGTCGGAAAAAATGAAGGAATACTCCAATGAGTTAGTTCAAAAATACGAGGAAGAATCCGATTTTGCCCAATGGGATTTTAATGAGCTGAAGAAGAAGTATGGTATGGAAGTTTTTATATTGAATGATAATAATACAGTTTTATATAGCAGTTTTAAACAAGATATTGGTTTGAACTTTAGCGATTGCTGTCCGAAGTTTTCCAAACTGCTGGATAGCAGGAGGGAAGGGTCAAACTTCTCACATGACGGGATGGATATCCAATCGAAGACAGGGGAAATAAAGAAATTCAGTTATATGCCAACTCCTGATCATCTTTACTTAATAGAATTGGCAGCCTCATTAGAGGATGAAGAGATTTTTAAGAAGTTTAATTTCCTGGAGACGAGCAAGGAACTGGAAGATACATATGATATTATCGATAGCATACATGTCTATAACTCCGGAGGCTTTATACTTGGACAGAAAACCGATGGTTACATGCAGAAGAAAATTGAGGAGCCGTTTTTTTCCGTTTTCAATGAAGTCAATCGGAGCGGAGAAGTGAGAGAACTTTCCCTTGTTGCAGATGGACGGCAAAAAACGTATCGGTATATTCCGTATGTAGCGGAAGAAAGACGTGGTTATTCAACAAATCGTGTAGTAGAAATTGTGTATAACGATTCTGAGTTGACCGGATTATTGCATACATATAAAAACCAGTTCATTAAACAGCTTTTAGTAATTATCACGGCAGCAGTAGGTTTATCATTCATTATTGGCCGGCTTGTTGCCGCCCCGATTCACTTAGCGTTCCATGACAGTATGACAGGACTGAAAAACCGTGCGGCCTTCGAAGATGAGGTGCAAAGAAGCTTGGCCGGCGGCACTCCGCTTGCACTGCTTATGATTGATTTAGACAACTTCAAGCAGGTGAATGACCGGCTCGGACATGGAGAAGGGGATCGCATTTTGAAACAAGCTGCCGCTATGATAGCTGAAGTGGTAGAACCGAAGGCGGTTGCCGCCAGAGTAGGTGGAGACGAATTTCTGGTCTTATTCAAAAAGGCAGAGGGGCAAGCGGTTTGCCGGGCAGCGGAACAACTTCTATTTAAGATAGAAAGCAATGTAATCGGAATGCAGTTAACTAAAGAGGTTCAGCTTTCCGTCAGCATCGGAATAGCATTTTCAGAGAAAGATGATACGTTTGATTCGCTCTATGCAAAAGCAGACGGCGCCCTCTACCAATCGAAAGAGAACGGTAAAAATCGGTACAGCATACATGAGCCACTGTGTACTAGCTAACCACATAAGTAGGCGGAGAAAAGGGAAATGACTTTCTCCGTCTATTTTTGTCCCAAGTTTCTAAATCTATCTTGTATAGATGAGGGGAGTTAGCATACTAAGAGAAGCTTGATATTGGAAGACCCCATCTTGTTGATAGGTTGATGTAGCTGTAATAGGAATACCGTAATGATCGATCAACCCTGGAAAGCTGCCGGCATTGGACTCACGAGCAAATCGTTTACAGAAAAAAGGACTGTCACAGGCTATCAGTTTGCCACTGATACTCTGGACAGTCCTTTGACTTATCTTATAGTGATTTATCGTCTACGCTGTTGAGCCATGACTCGATGGCGCCAACGACAGACTGTACGCAGCCGTCTTCAAATGGAGAGATGAGATTGGCTTCACGCACGAGTTCCGTGAATTTCTTTGAGCCGCCGAGTCGGCAAAGGTGAATGTAATCATTCCAAGCTTCCTCACGGTTTTCCAGTGAGCGTTTCCAGAATTGGAATGCACAGATTTGTGCCAGTGTGTAATCAATATAGTAGAATGGCACTTCGTAAATATGGGATTGACGTTGCCACACGCCGCCAGCTTCCAAGTAAGGATTGCCGTCGTAATCACGTTTTGGCAAATACGTTTTTTCGAGCTCTTTCCAAGCGGCTTTGCGCTCGGCAGGCGTCATTTCAGGATGTTCATAGACGATGTGCTGGAATTCGTCCACGGCAACGCCATATGGCAAGAAGAGCAGACCGCTGCTTAGGTGGGCAAACTTGTACTTTTCTGTTTCCTCTTCAAAAAACAGTTCCATCCATGGCCAAGTGAAAAATTCCATGCTCATGGAATGGATTTCAGCCCCTTCATGTGTCGGCCAAACGTATTCAGGAATACCGATATTGCGGCTGGAATAGACTTGGAATGCATGTCCTGCCTCATGTGTCAGTACATCGATATCTCCAGATGTACCGTTGAAGTTGGAGAAGATGAACGGCGAATCATAGTTGTCTATGAATGTGCAGTAGCCGCCGGATTCTTTGCCTTTTTTCGCTTCCAAGTCTAGCAAGTTCTTGTCTGTCATGAATGTAAAGAATTCATCCGTTTCCGGGGAGAGCTCTTGATACATCTTCTTGCCGTTTTCAATGATCCATTCGGAAGATCCTTTCGGCTTCGCGTTGCCTGTTAAGAAATTCAATGATTGATCGTAAAATTTCAACTCATCGACGCCGATCCGTTCCGCTTGTCGATCGTATAGTTTATTTGCTAAAGGAACGATGAAATCCCGCACTTGGTCACGGAAGTTTTTCACCATATCTGCATCATAGCCGATCCGGTTCATCCGGGCATAGCCAAGTTCCACAAAGTTCTTAAAGCCTAATTTTGTTGCGATTTCATGACGGATTTTTACTAAATCATCATAGATGCGGTCAAATTGTTCTCCATTGCTCTCGTAGAATGCATAGGAGGCTTCCATAGCAGACTTTCTGACAGAGCGGTCCGTTGACTCCGCATATGGAGCGAGTTGAGCTAGAGTCAATGTTTTGCCGTCAAACTCGATCTGAGCAGAGGCTACCAGCTTCGCGTACTCCGACGTCAGCTTGTTTTCTTGCTGCAAGAGAGGAAGAACTTCGGATGAAAATGACTTGATGGCATTATCCGCCAATGCGAAAAGCTGTGGGCCCCATTTCTCTTCAAGTTCTTTTCGGAAAGGGGTTGCAACGAGCTCTTTGTAGAAAGCGGTTCCAAGTTCCTGGAATTCAGGATTGATTTCATCGAAATAGTCCCGTTCCTTTTGGTAGTATTCATCATTCGTATCGATGGACGCACGAATATAAACCAGATTGGCCTGTGTAGAGAAATCGCTGCCGATCGCGTTAATTTTTTCAATTACTTCATTTTGTTTGTCGTACGAGTCCGCAGCGCGGAACTGTTCCAATAAATCATGGAATTGTTCTTTAATTTCCGCCATATTCGGTCTCGTATATTGATAGTCTTCAAATTTCAACATATACATTTCCCCTAACGATAAAATTGTGAAAAGTGCTCACTCTTTCATTGTTCCTTAATCTCTGGAAAATTGCAAAACAAAAATGTTGTCTGTGAATAAAAACAGTTTAAAATGAACGACGAGAAGCATTTTTTAGTGTACGATGGTATCGAATACTATTTATTTTGGTGAGGATGATACAAATGGACATAATGGAGTATACGCGGGAGGAATTGGTCGATCCTACCGGCATATTAAGTGGAACCCGCTATGAATTTCATCTATACCTCCAGTTGGATCCCGATGATGAACTTTACGATGAAAAAGGGACGGGCCTGCGGATCATCTTTTTGGTGGATGGTGAAGAAGAGAGAATCATTTCCTACAACTTTTTTGAAAGGGCAACAGGGAATGTCCTCGACTTCGAATTAGAGGATGAGGAATACACGGAAATAGAGCAATTTTGCAAGGCACATCTTGCAGAATAAAAAATCGGAGCGCAAAAGCGGCTCCGATTTTTTCGTTTATTTAGCACCACGCTATTCCCATTAGAAAGTAAAGCGGTTGACCTCTTTTTGCAGGCTTTCGGCGAGTGAAGCAAGTGTTTGGGAACTCGTCGAAATCTCTTCGTTCACAGCCAACTGCTCTTCTGTGGCTGCGCTCGTTTCCTGTGCGATGAATGCCGTGGATTCGGCTATCTTCTGGATCTGATGAGACGAGTGGTTGATCGATTCTGTCATGTTCCGGATTTGGTCGATAGCAAGGGCGACGCGATTCACATTGCCGTGCACCTCTTCGACAGCTTCTTCAATATGGTTGAATAATTGAAGTGAATTATCCGTTTCTGTTTTGCCGCTTTCGACTGTACTGCTGCCAAGATTAATAGCAACAACTGCTTTCTTTGTAGCCGATTGGATCGATTCGATCATCGTCTCAATCTCGGTAGCAGACGTCTTGGATTGTTCCGCGAGCTTGCGGACTTCTTCTGCAACGACCGCAAACCCTTTACCATGCTCACCTGCACGGGCGGCTTCGATCGCGGCATTCAATGCCAATAAATTTGTCTGATCCGAAATAGCCGTTATGAGAGAAGTTACCTGCTGAATTTCAGCTGATTGCTTGGCCATCAGTTGAATAATCTCGGCAGCTTCCTGAATGGTCGTTTGGATCTGGATCATTTTACCAGATACTTCCCGAACCGTATGAGACCCTTCTGATACATAGGAAATAACGGATTGCATAGACTCCAGCATGCTTTCATTGCTTTGTGCAATGGCGGTGACATCATGCGATAAGGTGCTGACTGATTCGGTCTGATCATTGATCAAACTTGTTTGCTGTTCACTTTCACGCATATTCTTTTCTGAAGCAGAAGCAACCATTTCCGATGAAGCGAGGCTTTCCTCCGAGCTCGCTGACAACTGTTCGGCTTGCGCGGCCAATTGGTGGGAGGAGAAACGAATCTGCTCAAGCAGCTGTTTTACGTCGGCCACCATCCGATTAAAGGCCGAGGCCATATCACCAATTTCGTCTTTATTTTTTATTGTGACCCGTTCGATTGTCAGGTCCCCATCGGCAATTTGTTCTAGAGCAGATGTCATCTTCTTTACAGGCAATCCAATTTTCCTGTTGATCATGTTCGTGACAATGATGGAAAGTACGAGCCCTGCCAGTATCAATCCGATTGTAATGCCATGAATGACCATGGTCATATTCTCTAGACTTTTTCTGGACGCGGCCATCTCTTCCAGCTGTTTGGCCTTTAGTTCAGTTGCCTTATCCATCATTTCCATATTTAAGACGCTCGCCTGCTTTAACAGCACTCGGTTCTGTGTCTCGTTGCCTCTCATCAGCATATAGCTGATATCATCCACCATCTGGCCGAACTCTTCATTCAGAGCTGTAAGTTCGTCCACCAGAGCTTTATTCTCAGATGATGTAAAGGATTTGTTCATCTCCGCAATCAACTCATCCGCAATAGCTGTAGACTCATCCCGCTGTTGGACAAATTCCTGTGTTTTAAACAACACATAACTGCTGATGGCGATATATCTTTCTTTCTGTGCATTGACCAGCTCATCAGCCAGGCTGATTTTGTGCATGCGGTCGTCCAATAGGAATGCAAATTCATCGTTCATCTTTTTCGTAGAAATGAAAGATGCAGCCCCGATCAGGAGCATTAGAAAAAGCAATATGGAAAAGCCGAACCATATTCTTTTGGATACCGATAGTCTCATGTGTGAACCCCCCCAAAGTCGCAACTGAATTTTTATGAATCGGTACATATATCCTATTATACGGATTTGAGGAAATAATACTATAATTAAAATTAAAAAAAGTTAAGCGCTTCCAAATTTAATTTTACTATCCATGTAACCCGGCTATTGGATTGACAACGAAATCAATGAAACAAATTGGGTGTTTTTTATTGAAAAATAGTAGATAATGTGTAGAGTAGATAAGTAAGAAATCAGAGGGAAGGGAATCTGCTTTCCGATCTGATCAAAGTCTAAGGAAAATGGAGTGTTCATAGATGAATAATGAAATTGTCGACATTACAATCATTGGAGGAGGCCCAACAGGTCTTTTCGCTTCTTTCTACGCGGGCATGCGGGAAATGTCGGTAAAAATTATAGATAGCCTGCCTCAATTAGGCGGACAGCTAATTGAATTGTATCCGGATAAGTATATTTATGATGTTGGCGGTTTTCCAAAAATCCTTGCGAAGGATCTTGTGGCGAACCTTGTGACTCAAGCTCATTATTCGAACCCTGAAATCCATCTTGGCGAGACAGCAGTATCTGTGAAACGAGATGGCGATCATTTCATTCTGGAAACTGACAAAGGGGTTCATTTGACACGTACGATTTTGCTGACTGCCGGCATTGGAGCTTTCCAACCACGGAAAATCGGTTTAGCGGAAGAGGTGGAGTTTGAGGGAACTACACTGCATTATGGGATTAAAGACCTTTCCATGTTTAAAGACAAAAACGTACTTGTCTGCGGTGGAGGAGATTCAGCCGTTGACTGGGCTCTCATGCTAGAGGATATTGCGTCCGATGTTTCCTTAGTACACAGACGGGAACGGTTTACAGCTCACGAAACAAGTGTCAACCAATTGATGGAATCAAAAGTCAATGTCCTGACATCACGTGCTGTGAAATCAATCTCCGGTGAAAACGGAATGGTCAGCGAAGTAGTTCTTGCACAGAAGGATGGCACAGAGGAAAGCGTTGCAATTGATCATCTAATCGTCAATTATGGAAACATTTCTTCCCTCGGCCCGATTAAGGAGTGGGGCCTTGAAATGGACCGCAACTCCGTCTTGGTGAATTCGAAAATGGAAACAAATATTGAAGGAATATACGCGGCAGGGGATATTACAAGCTACGATGGCAAAGTGAAACTGATTGCAGTCGGTTTAGGAGAAGCACCCGTGGCAGTAAACCATGCCAAAGCCTACATCGATCCGAAAGCAAGACTTCAGCCGCTTCATAGCACAAGTGTATTTAACTGAACCGAGTGAAGTCAAAAACCGCTCTCTCTGTATTGACAGAGGGGGCGTTTCTTTTTCTGAAAGCCCAATTAGGCGGAGAACGAGTTAACGTTCTCCGCCTAATTCATGTTAGAGCAATAAGGATATAGCTATAATGAGCACTAGAGGTACAAAAATAATGAAATAAGATAAGGGCTGTCCAAAGTTGATCGTCCAACCGACACCAAACCGCTTTTCAACGAAGAGGGATGGATCATTTCGGTTCACGTAAAAAATGCCCGCTTTCCAATGTGCATCCTCATCCATATCGGTTAATCCTTCTTTACTTTCTTCCACTACATCGATATCAATACGCGCTCCGCCTTGCCCGATCTTAAAAGCGTAAAATGCTGTAGCAGCCAGTATAAGAATAACAAAACCAATTGGCAATATAAAAAGGATCGCTGAATTGCCAAGTTGCTCATGGATGTTCGACATTTGCAAGTAACCTAGTAAAACGGTAACAAGGATAGAAACGAAAAATAAGAGCCAGCTTGAATACTTCCGAAAGGTAAGTTGCTGGATTTTGGATGCTTGTTTTTTAGCAGCTCGAAGCCGAATTCCTGCACTTTTTGTCGACCAATGAATCAAGCCGAACATCGCTTGCATGATGAGTAGAATCAGCAGCATCGCAATGGCTGTAAAAGGTGATTTATCACTGAAGGCATCCGGCTTTCCGTTCGGTCCCCAATGAGTCGGAATTTGATCAGGCAAGTCTGGATAATGAACTGCAGTGTACGCAAGCAATCCGAGTGTGATTACCATTGGCAAAGCAAATAGGAAAGTAGGAAGCATTTCATCCTGTGAGCGCAAGGAAAGATCGGTCACGGTCACTTGTTTTAACTGGTTTCCCCAAGCCTCTTTCTTTTTTAAAGCCATTACTTTTAAATGGAAGAAAAAATAGAGAATCATACTGCTTCCTAGCACAATGAACTGAAGGGCAAGTCCTGCCAGAATAAAGTTTTGTTCACTCATAATTGAAGATAGCCAGACAAATAATACACATGCCAGAACGCCGGTAATTAGCACCAATGCCGAATAGGTTCGTTTAAAAGTTGACAGCCTTGCATCATCCGTATGGCTTTCGGGAATCGTAACACCAAATGCAACGGTCTGTTTTAGAAAATACGGCATGGCGGATTGCATAAGTGTCAGAAATGCAATGATGGTAAGAAAAATAGTCATTTCCATATAGTTATTCCTCCGTGAGTTCCGAAATGAGAGACGATGCAAGCGAGAGGATTTCATCTCGCGTCATGCCATAGACGATCGATTCAGCGATCAAAGGGTGAAGTGTTTCGCGCATGCGATCTCTGCTCGATTCTGTACTCTTTTCCGGTATTGGATTGATGACAGCACCGGACTTTGGAATGACAGAAATAATCCCTTTTTGCTGAAGCTCATGATACGCCTTGTTCACTGTATGCATATTGACTCCCAAATCTGCTGCCAAGGACCGGACAGATGGCAATGTATCGTCTGGTTTTAATTCTTTTTTCGCAATCAAAGCAATCAATTGATTGGCCAGCTGGGTGTAAATAGGTATATCAGAAGCGGGTTCGATTTGAATTTGCAATGATCCTTCCTCCATTCTGTTCTAAAAGAATTATAACAAAACTGTTCTCCTATGAATAGCTTTCTTAGTAGGCAAGTTGTTTTTAAAAAACAAAAAAGTGACGGATCGCAAGGGATCCGTCGCTTTTTTAGTTGGTCTCAAATGTCATTCATGTAATTCAGAGACGGTGACAAATGAATAGCCTTCGCTTTCCAAATACGTTAGGACAGCATCGAGCCCGTCTGCAGTCGACTGATGAATATCATGCATTAAAATAATGCTGCCGTCTTTCGTCTGCTGCTTCACTTTTTCTAGTATTTTGGTTGGATCATGATGCTGCCAATCCAACGTGTCGACATCCCACAAGACAATCGGGATATCGGAAAGACCGCGAATTCGTTGGTTCACTGCCCCGTAAGGTGGTCGGAACGCGGTCGCCTTTTGTCCTGTTACCTCTTCAATCTTAGCTGACGTTTTTTGAATTTCTTCTATTACCCGGGCACTGGGAAGTTTAACAAGATTCGGATGGTTCCACGTGTGATTTCCTAACTCATGTCCTGCCTGTTGAACCGCAGCGGCGACGTCAGGATAATATTCTACCCGGCTTCCTAACATGAAGAAAGTTGCTTTGGCATCATGGCGATTCAGTATTTCAAGAATTTGAGGAGTCACTTTTGGCTCTGGACCATCGTCGAACGTCAATGCAACTCTCTTGGCAAGAGGTTGATCGGGATGAGTTGCTTCTCCTTCGCCGGTTGTTTCATCCTCTTTTGAGCTTTCTGGATGGGACGGCTTTTCGGGCTTTTTCCCAATTTGTCCTTCCAGCTGTAAAGGATCGGCCTCTTCCGATTGATAAGCTTTTAACACAATCGAGTTAATAGAGGAAAGTGGAACGGATACAATAGGCTGGCCAATCGTACGATCCGTCACAATTTGCGGATTGAGATAGAAGATGACCGCTTCATCTGTCAGTGCATACTCCCTGAAGTTGCTCCACAAAGGGGCAAGCCACTTTTCATAGTCATCTGCCAATTTTCCTTGTAAAGATGGATCAGCTTGTAACTCCTTCTTCACTTTCGTAGACAGGACATTCAAATGTTCCGGATTGCGGTTCATGACATCGGCAATCGTATGCATTGCGCCTGTCGAAGGATGCAAGTGGAAAGAATGAATGGCCATGGATGTTTTCCCATCGCTGAAATTGCTTCCAGATACCATCACAAAGGAATAATGACCTGATTTGTGGTGCATGGTCTCAAATGATATATTGAGTTCACCAGTAGGATCCTTCTTCGTTTTCTTCAATTGCTCCATTCGTTTTAGAAAGGTTGCTCGTTCGTCATTTATGTAGGAAAGTACTTGTTCATTGAACTCGTTATGTGCACTTTGTGGATATTGAATGGCGTAGGGCATTTTTTTATCATTAGACATTTCGGTGACAATTTTAATTCCTGGATAACTGGATTCGATGGATTCGATGGACACGGAAGCCGTTCCGTTTGTTTGGTTTTTCGGTTGCTCTTTGCTGTTACTCGGCCTGGAGATAATAAAGATCGCGGCAATGGTCAATGAAATAATGGTGATTGAAAACGCAAAATCAATCCAGATTTTCCGCCTAGGTTTTCTCATTCTGCTAAACTCCTTTTTCCTTTGTAAAGACTTAGACGGGGATAGTTGGAAAATAGTTTCGAATAAAACGATCTTTTGTCGAAACTTTATCTTTCTCTAGTATACAACATACAAAATCTGACACAATGGGTTAAGTAGTGTTTTTATAAAAAAAGAGAGTAGAGAAATTGAACTTCTTCTAGTAGTTTTGTTTTAGCGAAATGTAAGATAAATAATTTACTCTATCATTTTATAGTTCGGAGGGTGGGGGAGTTTGCAAGTGTGAATAAGTTTTTGAAAGTCACATTTCAACTTACCCAACACAACAACCGGTATCATTACGTATATGTCAAAGCTTCGTAGCTGGATATCCTTACGTTAGCTCAACTGGCCTTGTGAAAATACAAATATAGTTAGGGCTAGTTGGTGCATACACCTTTCTTCCTCTCTACGCACCTGTTGCTTGGAGTGGAGGCGCTCGACTCCTGCGGAAATAGCATGAGCCTTGAGACCCCGCAGGGAGCAAAGCTTTTGGAGTATAGGGATGCTTGAAAAACCCCAGAAATACGGCAAATCGAACCCTTTGCTGTTCGATTGACTCAAGCCATGCCCGCGGAAAGCGAGAGCTGGAACGGAAAACAACAGCTTGTTCGTAACCTAAGTATTGGAAGTAGTTTACTCCCTATAACAAGCAAATATCACTGCATAAAAGTGATTGTTTTTATAACAGGAAATCCCCGTCATTCCCTTTTATATGAGAGTTTTTTGTGATATAATGTCCAAGGCCCGGATCTTGCAAATGCGGGTTAGCTGTTATGTGTTTACAATCGAATATTGTTAAACCGAACTTGCTGTTATCCCTATTGCAAAGAGAAAAAACAGAAGGTGGTTGACGAAATGGAAAAAGGCGGATATCGGGTATTATTATTCTACAAATATGTAGAAATTGAAGACCCAGAAACATTTACTGCCGAGCACTTGGCATTTTGTAAGGAACTTGGCTTGAAAGGCCGGATCCTGATCGGTAAGGAAGGCATTAATGGAACATGTTCAGGTACGATTGAGCAAACCGATGCCTACATGGCGAAAATGCATAGCGATGAACGGTTTAAGGATCTCTGGTTCAAAATTGACGAAACGGATGGACATGCTTTCAAAAAAATGCACGTTCGTTACCGAACTGAAATCGTCAATTTAAGTTTGGATCAGGATATTGATCCAACGGAATTGACTGGAGAATATTTAAGTCCAGAAGAATTTTACAAGCAAATGCAAGAAGAAAATACAGTTGTTTTGGATGCCCGCAATGACTACGAGTATGATCTCGGCCATTTCAGAGGAGCCGTCCGTCCGGATATCGAGACATTCCGCGAACTTCCAGATTGGATTAAGGAAAACAAGGAAATGTTCGAAGGTAAGAAAATCCTTGCTTATTGTACAGGTGGAATTCGTTGTGAGAAATTCACTGGATGGTTGAAGCGTGAAGGTTTTGAAGATGTAGCTCACTTGCACGGCGGCATTGTGACATACGGAAAAGACCCAGTTGTTAAGGGTCAGTTATGGGATGGACAATGCTATGTGTTTGACGAAAGGATTGCTGTACCGGTCAATCAAGTTGAACACGTTATTGTAGGTCGCGATCATTTTGACGGTACGCCTTGCGAACGGTATGTCAATTGTGCGAACCCAGAATGTAATGCGAAAATCCTCTGCTCGGAAGAAAACGAGCATTTGTATATGAGAAGCTGTTCTGATGAATGCCGTACGCATCCGCGTAACCGTTATTTTGTAGAACACAATATGACGGTTGACGAGTTTAATCAACGGCTTGAAGCTATTGAAAAACGTCGTGAGGAAACAGCGGCAACGGTTAATTGATTTGTAGCTAAATTAGTACGCCAAGTAAATAACTCAAATAACTGCAGTTAAGTTCGAGTCATCTCGAATTTGATTGCAGTTTTTTGTGTTTCGAAGCTAAGATCAACAGGATTGTTTGTCCCTTCCCTATGAGTAGGACTAAATTCATTTAATAACCTTATGAACTGGAAAAATCTATATCATATTGATTCATTTACGGCTGAAAAAGAAACTATTCAGTTTACCTTGCGTATAGGAAATAGATTTCCATTAGGAGGGAACAGACATGAGAGCGATCATCAGAACCGCTATACTATTTGCGTCCTGTATAGTAGCAGCAGGATGTTCCGATGGAGGTAAAACCGAAGAGGCGCAACCTGCAAGCGATACAAAGGGACAAAAGCAGGCAGAAGAGAAAGTAAATACGGTAAGTCAGAAGGAGGAAGAGGAAAAAACACATACAATGTCAATCCAACTGGGCCAGGCCGCATCCACTGCCGAAGAACTGGCGCAGTTTCCGCCTGGTCAACTGACGAAAGAGTTTTCTATTGATCAGGAAACATCTATGTGGGTTGGCCAAGAGGTTCACGCTGACATTCGAGAGGACTTTTTGGATGAAATGAGACCAATTCTTGAGTCAACTAAGGATCCAGAAGAATTGTATGCTGTGTTCCTTCATTTGCTCGGAGGCGCTCGATATCAGGAGGTTGTTGAGCCATTAGTTCATTTTTCACCAGCCTTTAAGGAGCCGGTTTTGCCGGAACCTTACGAAATAACAGCTGAAGGGAAACCGGCTGCTATCCCGTCAAAGGCAATTATTCTGTTGGACGCCAGCTCCAGTATGCTGCTTCAGGCTGACGGCAAGCTGAAGATGGATACTGCCAAAAGTGCAGTCAAAGGATTTGCCGCCACAATCGGTAGTGAAAGTGACGTATCGTTATATGTGTACGGCCACGCAGGCACTCAAAACAAATCGGATAAATCGTTGTCTTGCGGGACGATTGATGAAGTATATCCATTGAGTAAATATAAAGAAAAAGAATTTGAACAAGCCGTTGATTCAGTGAAAGCAAGTGGCTGGACCCCGTTGGCAGGTGCCATTAAACAGGCTCGGCTTGACCATGAAAAGACGGAAGAGGATCTGACATTATATATTGTCAGCGATGGAGCTGAGACATGCGATGGGAATCCAGTCGAGGAAGCAAAGTCTTTTGCCGAGCTTTCAAAAGAACGGCATGTGAATGTCATTGGTTTTCAAGTGGATCAAGCGGCTGAAAGCCAATTAAAGCAAGTGGCAGAGGCAGGGAATGGCACATATTTGGCAGCTGATTCCTTAGAGGAAATGACCGATGGAATCTCAAAAATGTGGCTGCCGTCTGATTTGGATTTAGTCAGTTTAATGTATTTTAAGGCGGATGCATGGCCCAAAACGATGGCACATGACAAAGTACGGAGACTGGCAACCACTGCTAGAGACTTGATCCGTGTAGAAAGCTATCGTTTGGCGGGTGCTGCTAAACTTCTCGAAGGGGAAGGATTAATTGATCAAGCAACAAATGATGAGTTGTTGAAAATTGCAGAGAGGCACCGAGAGCAATACAATCAGATTATCAATGCACTTGAGGAAGAAAAAGATACATTAATTGAGGATGAGTCGGACCGGATTGATAAAAAAATTGATGACTATATAGAACGGATTGAGAAATTGAAAAAGGAACAAGGGAAATGAATGAACTGGCGCCAGGTACGTTAGCTTACCTCGCGCCAATGTTGTATATCGAATAATTAAGCAGACGGCAAATCGACCGAGGTGCTAGGTATATTCCAAGCGGGCTTTAGGATGAAAAGTTACCCTATCCATTTTATTTGTATTCCAAAATCTTATAGGATATTAAATAGACGATGAGACCGAAAATTGGTATGGATGCAGTCGTGAATAAGGGATACCAAATATGATCCACAAAATAGTTGGGAATATAAAGATAAGAACCAATCATTAGAAAAGAATAGACAAGCAGTAGTGCAAACGCTATGCTGACTGCCTTCCGTGTATTGGCCACAGCCCTTTCATCGGAAACATTGTATTCAAAACTCATGAATGCTTTGATGTCTGAATTTTTATTTCTCCGAACAACAATGTATTGGATGATATTAGCGATCAAGAAGAAAAGAACACTGCCAATAAAAAAATATCCGGGCCAAGGTGAAATATACACACTAAATCCAGTAGTAAATCCTCTCTCCATTTTAATGAAACTTTGTTGGATTACGAGAAAATCATAAACCATTACAGATGTTGAGATGAACAACATAATCCGGAGAAACACGACTACATACATCCCCAACTTAATCATCCTCCTTACTGAATATTTCTTCTATTGGCAAACTGAATACTTCACCAAGGTTCATGGCGAGTAACAAGGAAGGCGTATAGCTGCCCTTTTCCAGAGCGACAATGGTTTGTCTCGTTACTCCGACCTTCTCAGCCAGTTCTCCTTGTGTTAAATCAAATCGTGCACGGAGTTCTTTAACACGGTTTTTTATCATTGGAACAAACTCCTTGCAAATTATATTATATGTATGGTAAACCATACATATTGTAAAGTCAACTAGACTTTAAGTGGGCCAGAATAAAGTTATTAACTCAGAGAAATATGGCTAAAAAATCTGGCGTTTGAACCCCGCACATCGTTCCTCAAAGACCATCATGTATGTATTGACAACATTCTTATTTTTGTCAAATTGATTCACGACTACATTCTTGTCCTTATTTTTGGTTGTAGATGGTATACTACTAAGAGTGAATTTGAATTTTGGAGGACTTTACAACAATGGAATGGAAAAATATTTATCGCGGATTTTTAATGGGAATCAGCGACTTGATACCTGGTGTCAGTGGAGGGACGATTGCGTTCATCCTTGGAATTTATGATCGTTTATTATCTTCAATTAGTGGTTTTTTTAGCCGGGACTGGAAGAAACACATCGGTTTTCTTTTGCCTCTTGGCATAGGGATCGGCTTAACATTAGTGTTATTCAGCCGGGTCATCGATTATTTATTGAAGCATTATAATCAGCCCACTCAGTTTTTCTTTCTTGGTTTAATCATTGGCATTGTTCCTTTCATTTCCAAACAGGCGAATGTGCGGACGAATTTTAAATTTGGGCATTATCTTCTGTTGCTTCTTGTCGCGGCAGCTTTGGCATCGACAGCCTTCATCAAACCGGCTGACGCCGCTATCATCACTTCGTTGACTGCTACGAATACACTGGGCCTGTTCTTTGCAGGCTGGGCAGGGAGCATGGCGATGTTGCTGCCTGGGATCAGCGGTTCGTTCATCTTATTGCTGCTCGGTGTCTACCCGACAGCAATTAATGCTCTTTCCACTATGAATTTCCCATTGATCCTCGTGATCGGTGCTGGTGTTATTGTTGGATTCATTGTGAGCAGCAAGGCGATTGCATATTTGCTGCATCATTATACGCACAGCATGTTTGCCATCATTATCGGGTTGATTCTCGGCTCCATTTTCGTCATCTACCCGGGTATTCCTGAGAGCGGGACTCCATTTGTAATGAGTGCCATCGCGCTGATTACCGGTTTGATTGTTGCAAATATGTTTAATGTGGCAGATCCAAAAACAAAATAAATGACTAAATGTACCGTTTCCGTGTGGATTACTTGTGAGTGATCCCCGTGGAAACGGTTTTTTTATGTAAGAGAAATAAAAAGAGATCCGACCAGTCCATTAGGTGGGTGGCAGATCTCGAATCTTTATGAAAGCGGGAGTGCCGCCATGACAATCCAGCAAATATGGTAGACAACCACCGTAATGTACAAGAGTAAAGCTGACAACAACAAAAAACGTAAATATAACAGATGTGTTATTTTAGTTACCAAAAATAAGAGTGCCAACGGAAGGCAGAATTTGATCAAATAAAAAATAGGGATATTCATCTCGTATATCGATCTCATGATAGGGTTGAACTCTTCGATCAGCCCTTGGCGCAAGCCGAGATCTGTAAAAATGGCATCTATCATGCTTAAGCATAATAGCAGGAAAGACGCGTTCCATAATCTGCTTCTTGAATGGGGTAATGTTCTTGCCGTTTCCATGGTTTCACTCCCGACAAATTGTTCGATGTTGCTAGTAACCGTTCCTTAGACATATAGCATATGGATTCTTGGTGTTTTTTATTCAAGCGATTGTCATGCGCGAATAAAAAAATCTGAACGGCTTTATTTTCGCAATAGAAGAAAAAAGACATTGCGTAACTGGATGTAAATGCTTATATTGAGTGGAGACAGTTGGTGAAACGAGTAAAAGCAGGCCAGTTATCATAACAATGAGTCGGACTAGGAGTGTAAAGCAATGACATTTCAGTTAGTGAAACCAGCAGCTGCATATCAAGCTAGTTATCAGTCATTCCGTGAAGAATGGAAATCTCCGAATGAAGAATACACGCCGTCCTTCATTCGCAAAGTGCTTGGTGATGTTCAAGAGTTTGTCCAGAGATGTGCAGATGCTGAAAAAGGAATCGGGCTTCCCGATGGTTGGGTGCCGTATTCTACATTTTGGCTGCTGCAGAATGAGCGCATGATTGGTGCTGCGGTTTTGCGACACGGGCTGAACGAGCGCTTAGTTAACACGGAGGGACATATCAGCTTAGGAATCAGGCCGAGTGAAAGAGGAAATGGCTATGGTCGGGTCTTCCTCTCGCTGGCGCTTGCTGAGTTAAGACAGCTTGGAATTGAAAGGGCGCTTGTAGTATGCGAAGAAGGGAATATTCCGTCGGAGCGGACTATTATTCGCCTTGGCGGAGTAAGAGATGTTGATTTTAAAGAAAGGGATGGTACTGTATTGCGGCGCTATTGGATCAGTATATGAGTAAAGAAGAGCAGGTAAAGAAGTGGATAGAAGATCATCTTAATGCGAAGGTGACTGACATAACTAAAGCAGCAGAGGGTTTTTTCAATGAAGTGTTTATCGTGCAAGTCAATGAGCAAAGAGCAGCTGTCCGGTTATGCCGGCAACAAGATAGAACGGAGCAGGAATTAGAAGCTGAAATGCAGTGGCTGGATCATCTCAGATCCTGTGGCATCGCTGTCGCAAAATCGTTTAAAACCATCGGCGATCGTTCCGTTTTTCCATTCACGTACAACGGAGAATCCTATTGGCTTTGTTTATTTGAACATACCGAAGGGCTGCAGGTCGATGTGCTCGATACAAATGTATGGAATGAATCGCTTTTCCATGAATGGGGTCAGCAATTGGCCGCCATGCACTGCGTAGACAAGCTGGATATACAGGGACGCAGATCAGGTTTCGAAAAGCTGCAGCTAATGAAGCTGGAGGAAGAATGGCTCCGTCATGCATTTCAACGGCTGGTGCGGCAAATGAGTGGATGGGAACAGAACGCAGAGGTGTATGGTTTTATCCATCATGATCTCCATCAAGGGAATTTTCATATACGAGAAGGGAAACTGATCTTCTTTGATTTCGACGATTGCGGGAATCATTTCTATGCACAGGACATAGCGGTTTCCATCTATCATGCCCTATGGACGGGTACATCGTTTCACCCTGATTGGGATGATTTCCCGAGTGTCTTCCTTCAATCATTCCTATCCGGATATACCTCAAAGAAAACGTTGTCTAGAACAGTGATGGAGCAGGTTTTGATCTCCATGCAAATGAGAGAAGTCTTTCTTTATTCGCTCTTCAAGAACACGTGGGACATGGAGGGCCTGGAGGATTGGCAGAAATGGAAGCTGAACGAACTTGAGAATAATATAAGAAATAACAAGATTCCTTTCCAGAGCATGATCGAGGAGTCTTTGTATTTTTTCGGTTGATGGGGGCTGACTTTGTGATAAATAAAAGAATGTAAAACAGGAGGAGAAAACGTAATATTTTCTCCTCCTGTTTTTTATTAGCCGATAACTTGTTCTTCGAGTACCTCATTCATTGAAATGCCAAGTGCTTTCGCTACTCCTTCTCCATATGCAGGATCTGCCTGGTAGCAATGGCGGATATGCCGGATCTTGATTTCCTTTGGAGCATCCCCCATATTGCGTGCAGTATTGCCAAAGAGAATTTCTTTTTGGTCATCATTCATCAAATTGAACAACTTACCTGGCTGCGTGAAGTAGTCGCTGTCATCCTCGCGGAAATCCCAGTGGGCTGCATCTCCGTAAAGCTTGAGTGGCGGCTCTTTGAAGTCTGGCTGCTCCTTCCATTCGCCGAAGCTGTTTGGTTCATAGGAAGTCCGGCTGCCATGATTGCCGTCTACGCGCATAGCTCCATCGCGGTGGAAGCTATGGAACGGACATTTCGGTGCGTTGACCGGAATTTGGTGATGGTTGACTCCAAGACGGTACCGTTGCGCATCTCCGTACGAGAAAAGACGGGCTTGCAACATTTTGTCAGGTGAGAAGCCGATGCCAGGTACGATCGCTGCCGGCGTGAAAGCAGCTTGTTCCACTTCAGCAAAATAGTTATCCGGATTGCGGTTCAATTCAAATTCTCCAACTTCGATGAGTGGGAAGTCCTTTTTGAACCAGACTTTCGTCAAGTCAAATGGATTGTAATCCATCTGCAAAGCTTGATCTTCCGTCATGACTTGAATATACATTTTCCATTTTGGGAAGTCTCCGTTGTCAATGCTGTTTAACAAGTCGCGCTGATGGGATTCGCGATCATGGCCGATCAACTCTGTCGCTTCCGCATCGGTCAAGTTTTCGATGCCCTGCTGGGAGCGGAAATGGAATTTTACCCAAACCCGTTCGTTGTTGGCATTGATCATGCTGTACGTATGGCTTCCGAAACCGTGCATATGCCGGTACGTTTTCGGAATGCCTCGTTCACTCATAATGATAGTAATCTGATGCAATGCTTCCGGTAGGGACGTCCAGAAATCCCAGTTATTTGTCGCACTCCGCATGTTTGTGCGTGGATCCCTTTTTACCGCATGGTTCAAATCTGGGAACTGAAGAGGATCCCGGAAGAAGAAGACGGGTGTATTGTTTCCGACAAGATCCCAGTTTCCTTCCTCTGTGTAGAATTTCAAAGCGAAGCCACGGATATCCCGCTCGGCGTCTGCTGCACCCCGTTCTCCGGCTACTGTGGAGAAACGTGCAAACATCGGAGTTTGTTTGCCGACTTCAGAAAAGAGTTTAGCTCTCGTATATTGGGTAATATCGTTTGTTACGGTAAATGTGCCATACGCACCTGATCCTTTTGCATGCATCCGTCTCTCTGGAATAACTTCTCGGTCAAAGTGAGCCAGTTTCTCAATTAGCCAGACATCTTGAAGAAGGACAGGACCTCTTGGACCGGCTGTCATGGAGTTTTGATTATCAACAACTGGAGCTCCAGCAGCAGTTGTTAACCTATTTTGAGAACGATTATCATTATTGGACATGAGTGAAATCCCCCTTAGTTATTGATTTATCAATGTTCAATGATAACTATAGCAAAGTGTAAAACGGAAAGCTATCATTTTGTTTATAATAATTATCGACAAATAATTCTTATCAAGAAGATATCATTATTAATATTCGACAGGGGCTTACATGAAAATGTCGGATGATCCTATTAAAATGCTAAAAATGTCGAATGCGCTCTGAAGGATCAAGACTGGGAGTGAAGTTCTAGTTGGAATGATATTATTTTAGGTCATAAGAAGTAAAAAAGTTCTGAATGGCGGATGACTAGTAAACTTATTTTCAGTATACTTTTGATAGAATGAGAGCCGGCAAGGCTAGGATGGAAGTGTGGGTATGACAAAAAGGCAGCTGGTCATCTATAGTTGTTTGACTGTTGTTTTCGTCAGTATAGTTGCGTTAATCAGTGCGAATTTCATCTCGACAAAGAAATATGTTCAAGATTCCGTTCAAAGAGAAACGAAGGAGCTCCTTTCTAATTTCGTAGCTGAAACGAACCGATTTTCTTACGAACGGATTGTAGAACTGGAGTTAATTGCAGATTATCTTCCAACTGTCATGGGAGATCGACAAGAATTATTGCTTTACCTGCATCGGCAAAATGAAAAGATGCCTTTTTTTGCCGGACTGGGCATCATTGATGAAAAAGGAGTCATTCTTGCATCAGATGGGTCAGAATTTAGAGTACAACAAGAAAAGTCTTTCCGAAAAGCCTTGAATGGAGAAATTGCGTTTAGTGATGTTTTCCGTCTGCGGCAGGATCCTACCCAGAAAGTCATTGCTATTTCGGTTCCCATCTATAAAGATGGAAAACCACTTGGCGTGCTGTCAGGTGTTGTAAATATGTCAAATATCTTCGGAGAAATAGCAAAGGAATCCCATCTGCCCGGAGGGGTTTTCTTATTGAAAAACGATGAAGTTTTCTTTTCCTCTACAGATGAAGAACGGTTAAGCGATCTTGTACCCGATTTCAGTGAGTTCTTATCGACAATCCATGCCAAACCTTCCGGATCTATAGATATCAATCTGAGAACGGCGCATTTCTTGTCCTATGAAATGACATGGAATGATTGGATTGTCGTAGTGGATTCAGAAATGAACCCCGATCGCAAGCAGTTGGACGAAGCACTTTGGCAAAATGGTCTAGTTCTCTTCATTTCGGTGCTTGTTGTCATTGTCATTGTGATTTATGTCAACCACATCGAACGTGAAGAAAGAAATCGGATGAAGCGTGATTTGCTTACAGGGCTCGGAAACCGGCTTCGATTAGAGGAGGACCTTGAGTCAGCACTGACGGCTGAAAAAGATAAGCCATTTTCTTTATTCCTCGTTTCAATCGACCGGTTTGTCGATTTAAATGAACGACATGGCTATCATATTGGTGAGCGGATTGTCTATTATGTCTGCAGGAAACTGGCAGCCTTCTCTGGAAAAGAACAAGTTTATCGTATTGGGGAGGATCTATTTGCCATTATCCGATATGGCGGCGGGTACGGGGATGAATCCTTCGCTGCCCATGTAGTTGCGTTGTTCAATGAACCGATCGATGTAGGGGTTGAAGCTCCTGTTTGGATATCTGTAAGTGTTGGTATTCGACAGTCGGCATCGGGTGACCAAGCTGGAGAAATCATTCAGGATGCCGCGCATGCAAATCAAGAAGCGCAAAAGGCTGGGGGCAGCCAATACATTTATATGACGGATGAGCTTTCGGCGGTTTGTGCCCATCGGAGGAGAGTGGAGCTGCTATTGGAAAAGGCGCTAGAACGCAATGAGTTATACATCGTCTACCAACCGATCTATTGCATTGCACTAAATAATATCGTCAGTTTCGAATCCTTGATGCGCTGGTCATCGCCCGAACTCGGTGAAGTAGGGCCAATGGAATTCATTCCTTATATGGAAGAGTCCGATTTGATTATTCCGATTGGAAAATGGCTCATTCATGAAGTAGCTATGCAAGTAATCCGGTGGGATGAGGATGGTTTCCATGATTTTACCGTTACCGTAAATATTTCAGTCAAGCAATTATTGCATCCTACGTTTTTGCGAGATGTGATGACGACGCTGATGGATACAGGTGTAGACCCGACGCGTCTAGTGTTTGAATTAACCGAATCAGTCGTAGTAGAAAATATCGAGACGGCAAAAGAAGTGATTTCCACTTTGAATGCTATGGGAATCCAAACTGCGCTTGACGACTTTGGAACAGGCTATTCTTCATTGTCCATCTTGAGGTTGCTGCCATTTCAATTTGTCAAAATTGACCGGGCGTTTGTGCGGGAGCTGGAAACTGATAATGGGTTATCCAAAGCAGTTTTGCGAGGAGTTATTGGAATTGCAGAGGAACTCGGTTTAGGAACGATTGCAGAAGGAGTCGAGAAACTCGAACAGCTTCGATCACTGGAGATGTTGGGCGCCGAGAGAATTCAAGGCTACTATATCAGTAAACCGCTTTTGCCGAGAGAGGCTGTCCAGACTCTAAGAAAAACTGAGTGGTTATCCCAATAACATTATGCCGGGGTGAATGGAAGTAGTTATGAATAAAAAAGAGGCCCATTCTGCTAATCTACAGAAAGTGCCTCTTTTTCATTGCTGAGTTTTTTAAAATGGAAGTTTGATTAGATACCCGATCGTCAGGCAAAGAATAGAGGAAATGGCAGTACCGATGGATGCGAAGAGAATATATCTTCTAAAGTCCATTCCGCTTGATCCAGACATGTAACAAATAACATGGCGCATGCCGGGAACGAAATAGCCGATCGTGACAGCCCAAGAGCCGTAACGGTCAAACCATCTATTCACAAGCTGAAGCCGTTTAGGTGACAAAGAAATCCATTTTCCGTATTTATCTAATAGCGGTTTTCCGATCTTTCTGCCGAATGTGAATGTTACCAGGGTGCCCGACATTACGCCTAGCATCGTCACCGCCATGGCAACCGGATAATTGAATGTGCCGAGGGACGAAAGGTGTCCGACAAATGCCACTACCACCTCATCGGGAAGTGGCAATCCGAAAATTCCAAGAGCAAGAAAGATAAAAATCGCATAATAGCCATATTGTATAAAGAAATCTTGAAATTGCAGCATACAACCTTCTCCAATTTGAATGATAGTAGATTATGTCCAAATGCCGATCGACTCGCCCATCATAATATTTGTAGCTGGTTTTTGCAATAGCTGGAACGATTCGTGTTGCTCAATGAATAAAATAACGGTAGAACCGAAGGAGAAATAGCCGAATTCCTCACCTTTTATGCAGTTTTTTGTATTATTTTGGATGTGGATGCTATTGACATTCAGCGCGCCTACTTTTACAATGGCCACTTGGCCGAATGTAGTTTCCAATTCAGAGATCAATCTGTAATTAGTTGCAAATGGCCGATCGCCCAAACGCAGACCCAGGTCATTTACAGGATAGGAAACGGTGCCCAGTGCATATCTTGAAATTAAGTTGCCATCGATTGGATAGTGAAAGTGATGGTAATGACTGGGTGATAGATAAAAAATACAATAGTAACCGTTTTCATATCGTTTTGCTATCTTTTCATCCCCCAGAATTTGCTTTATACTGTAGGAATAGCCCTTAATAATAAAAGTCTGCTCCTTCTCCAACTTTCCCGCTGCACTTAGGACGCCATCTACCGGGGAAACAAGAATATTGGGAGCTGGTTCGGTATTTCGAACACCTTGTTTTAAGTTGCGTGTGAAATAGGCTTGAAGGCTGCCGTATGTTTCGATGGCATACTCGGCTTCTGATTCGTTAATCCCATAAGCTTTGGCGAAAGGTTTAATCAATGGCCTGCTTAGCGGGGACTGGGATATGGATTTTAAAAGGGCGGACGATACTGGATGTCCTGTAAGTTCTACGAAATATTTAAATAAGGTTCTTTTCATTTCAATCGTCTCCGTTGCTATATATTCATATTAGAAATTGATAGGGGGGAAAAACATGTTCTTATCCAGATACTTAGATTATACAAAAGTGAAATCACAATTGGCCAATGCCATTACGTTGTCCAACCTTGGGCTTGGAATTGTCGCCATTATCCTCATTACAAAGGACTTGAGTCACATGAGCCTCGTGTTCATCTTCCTGGCGGCAATATTTGACCGTTTTGACGGAATGGTCGCTAGGCACTTCCAGGCCGAGTCAGAGTTTGGCAAGGAGTTGGATTCGTTAAGCGACTTGGTTTCATTTGGCGTGGCACCGGCCCTTTTAATTTATCATACTGATTTATCGATGATGTTATGGGTTGGCATTGCAGCAACAATCTTTTTTATTATAACAGGTGCGGTTCGTCTTGCGCGTTATAATGTGAAAGAATTTGATGGAGCTTTTTATGGCGTGCCGATTACAGCGGCAGGTGTCTTATTGACTCTAAGCTATTTTTTAAGCCCGTATGTGGGACCACAGTTTTTTGTCATCTTGATGTTCGTGCTTGGTGCTTTAATGGTAAGTAATATCCGAATTGCAAAAGTCTAATGCTTTCAGATTCAATATCCAGCGGGTCGGTTGTACGCGATAAGCGTATTTCCGGCCTTTTTTGTATCACGGAGCTGTAGATACCCATATGATGCAAGGGATACGTGTTAATATTGTCTTGTATTGATTAGATGGGAAACTACTGGAAGATGGAAACAGCTTCGACAAGAGTGTGGCCATGGAAGGGCGAACTTCCTGAATGGGTTTGATGACAAATTTCGTGCCAGCAGAACAGATGATGGGGAATCTGCGTCAAAAGTGAAAAATCGTTGGAGCGAGATTATTGAGGTGCTTGGTACTACGAAATTGCTGGAAATTAATTAGAAGTTAAAGGTCTGTTGAGTGGATGCATCAGACTTAGGGAAGGGAATTTGGGGAGCTTGATTTGATTGCAGGATGCCACTCTTCAACGTCGAAATTCAACATAAAACAATTCAATGTATATTTGGTCTATGGCGGGAAGCAAGGTGGAGTAATGGAAGTTAGCAGGTTTCATTTTTGGATGAATCATTCTTTACAATGTCCCTTCTTTTTAGTACAATGATGGATGTCATAAATGGAGACGTACCCAAGAGGCTGAAGGGGGCTGACTCGAAATCAGCTAGGGCGTTCACGCGTCGCGGGGGTTCAAATCCTCTCGTCTCCGCCATACATATGTATTTTCTCAGATGATGAACCAAAGGGAGATTTCCTGACAATCAGGGTCATTTCATCTGCTTAACGCCGCTCTCTTAAAAGAGGGCGGTTTTTCGTTTATTCTTATTCTATGCAGTCTCTGGCGTTAAATTGTATGTGTCGCTGAAAAAGATGATTCTCACAGCGGCATCGTTATCAACCGTCTCGTTCTGCCGTTTGGCAACTGAGCAGATAGGATATTTTACTGCCTCAAGTTGCTGTGGAAATAACCGGCTGTTTTATTTTATTAGCTTCAAACTTCTGGTATGCTGAGAATAACAGAAAGACAAAGGGAGCTAGAGATTCTCGGCGGTTGTTGTCGAGTAGGAAGTGTAATTTCTTAAAATAGAAATTGAGCGGATTCTCTTTTCATGTAATCCAATTGGAGGTGGTTCTGATCGAACGTGCGTTATCCATTTTAACAACTTATTTCGGCTACTCGTCATTCCGGACAGGACAAGAGCAGGTGATCCGACAAGTCCTTGATGGCGAAGATACCCTTTGCGTTATGCCGACAGGGGGCGGGAAATCCATCTGTTATCAAGTGCCTGCCCTCGTGATGGAAGGGACGGTCCTCGTTATTTCACCACTCATTTCGTTGATGAAGGACCAAGTGGATGCGTTGCATCAGCTAGGCATCCCAGCTGCCTTTATTAATAGCACGTTATCATCAGAAGAATATTTCGGGACGATGGAAAACGCATTGGAAGGCAAATACAAATTACTTTATATTGCACCTGAGCGATTTGATTCACCTTCATTTATAGAGCAAATCGGTAAAATGGATATTTCCATGATTGCAATCGATGAAGCGCATTGTATTTCCCAGTGGGGCCATGATTTCCGCCCGAGTTATCGGATGATTAACCGAATCATTCCGTTATTCGACAGGAAGCCTGTCATTTTGGCTTTGACAGCAACCGCTACTCCGGCTGTTCGGGAGGATATTTGCAAACAGCTAGGGATTGGCGATAGCAATACGGTGATGACCGGTTTTGAGCGGAGCAATTTGACGTTCTCCGTCATTAAAGGCCAAGACCGGGAGGCGTATGTGAAAGACCATGTCCGAAAGAACAGCGGGGAAGCAGGCATTATTTACGCCGCGACTAGAAAAGCTGTCGACCAATTGCACGCTACATTAACGAAGATGGGATGTCAGGTAGCGAAATATCATGCCGGCTTATCGGATATCGAACGGCAAAAGGAGCAGGACAGGTTCCTGATGGACGAAGCCACAGTTATGGTAGCAACGAATGCATTTGGAATGGGGATCGATAAGTCAAATATCCGATACGTCATCCACTATCAAATGCCGAAAAACATGGAAAGCTATTATCAGGAGGCAGGCCGTGCCGGCCGTGACGGCTTGGACAGTGAATGTACGCTGCTCTTTTCTTCCCAGGATGTGCTGACGCAGCGATTCCTGATTGATCAATCGCAGGACATGAACCGCATTCCCGCAGAACTGGAGAAATTGCAATCGATGGTGGACTATTGCCATACTGAATCGTGCCTTCAGAAATTCATCATTTCTTATTTCGGAGAAACGGAAGCAACAGACTGCAAACGGTGTGCGAATTGCACGGATACAAGAGAAAGTTTTGACGTGACGGTAGATGTTCAAAAAGTGCTTTCCTGTGTAATCCGCATGGGGCAGCGCTTTGGCAAGACGTTAATTGCACAAGTGCTGACTGGCTCTCGCAATAAAAAAGTGCTGGAGTTCAATTTCCATACGCTATCCACTTACGGCTTGATGAAAGACCGGAATTCAAAAGATGTCTCTGATTTTATCGAGTTCATTATCTCGGAAAACTATCTTGGCGTGGAGAACGGCCAATTTCCAATCATTTATGTGACGGAACTTGGGAAAGATGTTTTGACCGGCAAAATAAAGGTCTATCGGAAAGGTACCGTAACGTCGAAACAGATTACGAAAGAAGATCCGCTCTTCAACCAATTGCGTGCCTTGCGGATGCAACTGGCGCAAGAAGCGGGCGTACCTCCATTTGTCGTCTTTTCGGACAAGTCCTTGCGTGATATGGCTGCAAAAATGCCGACATCTGAAGAGGAGTTCCTCGAAGTGAATGGGGTGGGGGCAGCCAAAATGGAGCGGTACGGCGAAGCATTTATTAAGGAAATTATTACATTTCAATCCGAAGCAGTTCCTAATTAAAGAAAACCAGGCAAACGATCCGCATGGATGGTCTGCCTGGTTTTTATTATGCATAGCTTTTCTTTTTTCTCATGCCGAGAATGGTATAGAGGGCGATGCCAATTAGAACGAACCCCGTTACCATAAATCCTCCGTTATACGTAAGATTCAAATAGCCGATTACACTGGAGCCAGCCACAACCCCGATGGAGAAGAATGCATAGAAATAGCCGTAAGCTTTTCCTCGATATTCAGGAGATGAAGAGTCGATGAGCAACGAGTTGATAGACGGAAATAGAAAAGCAAATCCTATTCCGTAAATGGCAAGTGCCACAAATAAATAAACTAAATCATCCATTTGGCTCAAAAACAGCATGCTCACTCCCATGATGGAGATGCCAAAAGCCAACGTCACCATAGGGCGCACCCGATCAAAGACACGGTTGATTGGCAATAAAAAGATCAAAATGGCAACGACCCCAAAGGTGCTGAGAAGCATTCCTGTCATTTTCGTATCAAATCCGAGTGCTTCGACTTTCAAAGGCAGAATCAGCGCCAGGACCCCTTGCGAGAACATGAGGAAAAAGGCGCCTGCAAACGCTCGTTGCATACCTGGATGGCGGAACAACTCGCGTACTTTGAAATGCTGCCCGGCAGTGAATTTTCCTTTTCGTTCAAAGGAAAAGTTGCGCAGGAAGAAAATGGCGAGAATCGCGAGAATCAGCATGATGACCCCGTTGATTACCATGATAGACGCAGCGGATGTTTTGGAAGCAACGATGCCGCTGTACGCCGGTCCTATTATTGCCGCCATGCCGACAAATGCTCCGGATATGGCGACGCTACGGCCTCTCTTCGATTCTTTTGCACGATTTGCAAGGAAAGTAAAAGCTGCAGGTACAATCAATCCTTCCATAAAACCATGGAGAAAGCGAATGCCGAGCAATGAATATGGGCCAACCACGAACATATAAAGATATAGGGAAACGCTTGAAGCGAATAAGCCGGTCAACAAGACGAGGAAAGGCCCCTTCCGATCGGTCATGAACCCTGAGATGACATTGCCAATCGTGTTGGAGAATGAATAAATTCCGACGGCCAGCCCGGTCAAAAATGAGGAAGCTCCCAGCGATAGGGCGAACGGACTCATAATCGGCAATTGGGAAAACAAATCAAAAAAAGAAAAGAACACAATTAGGTACACAAAGAAACGCATAGAACGGGCCTCATTTCAAAACTTCGTAGTCCTTTCTACTGTACCATTTTTGGGGGAGGAGTGGAAAAGGATAGTTTGTGAACGAAAAAAATGAATGGTAAAAGTAATGTGATAACGGTAGAATGGTAGAATAAAAATTCGGATAAGGGATGGTGCCAGTTATGGAAGACAAAATAAAAATCGGGATTGTTGGATACGGTAACTTAGGAAGAGGCGTGGAATCTGCAATTAGGCAGAACAGCGACATGGAACTTGTTTCAGTATTTACGCGAAGAGAGCCTGACAGTGTTTCGTTATTGGATTCTGCTATTCCCGTTCGTCCATTGGCTACAATTGAAGAGTTTAAGGATGAAATTGACGTTTTGATATTGTGTGGGGGCTCCAAAAATGATTTGCCAGAACAAGGGCCGGCTTTATCTGCTTCCTTTAATACGGTCGACAGCTTTGATACGCACGCGAAAATACCTGAGTATTTCGAAAGGGTCGATGCTTCGGCTAAACCGAATGGCAAGACAGCTATCATTTCCGTCGGCTGGGATCCAGGATTATTTTCAATTAATCGTTTGTTTGGAGAAGCTGTTTTGCCGGAAGGAGCAACATACACATTTTGGGGGAAAGGCCTCAGTCAAGGGCATTCGGATGCTGTACGAAGAATCGAAGGAGTTAAAGGAGCCGTACAGTATACGATTCCGGTTGAAGAAGCAGTGGACCGCGTTCGAAGCGGCGTGCAACCAGAGTTGTCCACCCGTGAAAAACATACCCGTGAATGTTTTGTCGTCCTTCAGGAGGGTGCAGATGCAGAGAGTGTGGAGCGGGAGATCGTCACAATGCCCGACTACTTCGCAGATTATGATACGACGGTTCATTTCATTAGCGAAGCGGAGCTTGCAAAGGATCATGCTGCCATGCCGCATGGAGGATTCGTCATCCGAAGCGGGAAAACCGGCGAAGCGAGCAATCAAGTGATGGAGTTTTCTTTGACGCTTGACAGCAACCCTGAATTTACATCGAGCGTGCTTGTGGCTTATGCCCGGGCTGCATACAAAATGAACCAGGCGGGTGATAGCGGTGCGAAAACCGTATACGATGTTGCACCTGGTTTATTATCCCCAAAGAGCCCGGCAGAACTAAGAAAAGAGCTTTTATAAAATCACCAGTAAACGAGCAGTTTACTTCAGTCTGTAGACAAACTTCTTGAATTTTGGTGTTGCCATCAGTCTATTTTTATAAAATAGAGATAGAGTTAAAAATGTTGATTTGCGCTGCGAGCGGACGCGTTCCGCGGGCACGGCTTCAGCCGCTTCCCTCGCTGCGCTCAGTCCAGGGTCTTCAGCTCGCGCTGTTCCCGCTGGAGTCGCCGCTCCAATCAACGGTATTTTCTATTTAATGAATGAGGTGATGGAAATGATAAATAAGAACCAAATCAATGAATGCGAACAGTTGGAAATGCTGACAATAGAACAGTTGGTTCCTCAAGATCATCTAGTGCGCAAACTGGATGCGACCATTGTTTTCTCCTTCATCTATCCATTAGTAGAGGATCTTCATTTGGCCATTAGGAGACGCAGCATAGATCTTGATGTACGTTCAAGATGACATTCATTGAGTAGGCTGGTTCCTAGGCTTTGGCTTTCATACAGAGGATCCTCACTTTTCCGCGTTTTGGAAGAACTATGTCTGTCGATTTGCAGATACAGATCTGTTTGAGCAGCCCCCAATTGTACGACGATGACAATTGGGGGTTCGTTTATGGAATAAAAGGTGAAAATAGGGCACAGTACATAAAGAAAGAATGAGTATTGGTTTTTTGCTGAAAAGTTTTGAAAACGGTCTCAACATGTCTTATACTACTCATATACGAATTGTTTAGGAGGGCGAAATAATTGCCGAAAATGGATGAAACATTAACCATGTTAAAAGACCTCACGGATGCGAAAGGCATTCCGGGGAACGAAAGAGAACCCCGTGAAGTGATGAAAAAGTATATCGAGCCGTTTGCAGATGAAATTGAACAGGACGGCCTTGGTTCATTGATTGCTAAAAAGACAGGTGCTGCGGATGGCCCGCGCATCATGCTTGCCGGCCATCTGGATGAAGTCGGTTTCATGGTGACGAAAATCGATGAAAAAGGATTTCTATCCTTCCAAACAGTAGGCGGATGGTGGTCCCAGGTGATGCTTGCGCAGCGGGTGACGGTAGTGACAAGGAAGGGCGACACAGTAACAGGCGTCATTGGCTCCAAGCCGCCTCACATCCTATCAGCAGAAGCTCGGAAGAAACCGGTTGATATTAAAGATATGTTCATCGATATCGGAGCGAGCTCCAAGGAAGAAGCGCTTGAGTGGGGCGTATTGCCTGGCGA
Organism: Sporosarcina sp. AD_1; assembly: GCF_057373025.1. Taxonomy (NCBI): domain Bacteria; kingdom Bacillati; phylum Bacillota; class Bacilli; order Caryophanales; family Caryophanaceae; genus Sporosarcina; species Sporosarcina sp. AD_1. Next base: position 283,662 of record NZ_JBPVIR010000001.1, on the reverse strand, counting down.
CATGGTCGTACCTTATTTTGAATTCACTGTCATGAATAACGACAAGTACTTGCTGGCAAAAGCATGGGACAACCGCATTGGTTGTGCGATTGCGATTGATGTAATGAAAGCATTGAAGAAAGAAGATCATCCGAATGTTCTCTTCAGCGTTGGCGCTGTGCAAGAGGAAATTGGTTTGCGAGGCGCGAAAACGGCTGCTGCAAAAGTCAAGCCGGATATCGGAATTGCGGTTGATGTCGGCGTGGCAGGCGATACGCCGGGTGTAACATCCAAAGAAGCAATGGGCAAAATGGGCGACGGTCCTCAAATTTTCCTTTTTGACGCATCAATGGTGTCCCATAAAGGACTTCGTGACCTTTTCGTCGATACAGCGGAAGAGCACGGCATCCCTTATCAATTTGAAGCATTGGCAGGCGGAGGCACCGATGCAGGCTCCATCCACGTGAGCAACAATGGCGTTCCGTCCATTGCCATTTGTGTCGCAACAAGATATATTCACTCTCATGCAGCGATGCTCCATCGTGATGACTATGAAAATGCAGTCAAGCTCATTGTTGAAGTTATCAAAAAATTGGATCGTGATACGGTGAACGAGATTACATTTAACTAAACTAAATTAAGTGAAAAAGAAATCTAGCTCAGTTGGAGCGGGATTTCTTTTTTTATTTTTCAAAAAAGGTAGATACCCACCAACTGATTAATAAAAATTCATTTGACTTAATATTTATGCATATATATACTAGAGTATACAAACTGGAAGGGAGAGAATGGCATGGTGAAATATAAGGAGAATTTCGTTGATATAGAGGGGAACTTGCAGGGGCGCGACCTGTTGAGCCTGTTAGATTACAGCAGTGAAGAGGTTGCATACTTATTGCAAAAAGCGCATGATATGAAATCGAAAATGCAAAAGGGGATTATGCCTCCGGTGCTTGCGGGGAAGACGCTGGGCATGATTTTTGAAAAGCATTCGACTCGAACGCGTATTTCTTTCGAGGTGGGAATGATTCAGCTTGGCGGGCATGCCATGTTCATGAACGCGAGAGATTTGCAAATCGGCCGTGGGGAATCCATCTATGATACCGGGCATGTGCTTTCGGAATATTTGGATGGGGTTATGATCCGGGCGAACTCTCATGAGATGGTGAAAGAACTGGCGCAGCATACATCCGTTCCTGTCATCAACGGTTTGACAGATCTATTTCATCCTTGCCAAGCTCTGGCTGACCTATTGACAATCAAAGAAGGGAAAGGCTCCTTAAAGGGCTTAAAATTGGCGTACGTGGGAGACGGGAATAATGTAGCTCATTCCCTAGTAATAGCGGCGGCTCATATGGGAATGAACGTCTCTGTTGCCACTCCCGCCGGGTATGAATATAACGAATTTTTATTACAAAAAGCGAAAAAGCTGGCGGAGGATAATGGCGGGAGCGTCCTTGTGATGCAAGATCCGGTAATGGCGGTTCAAGATGCAGATGCTATTTATACAGATGTCTGGACTTCCATGGGTCAAGAGGGGGAGACGGAGAAACGGCTGCATGACTTTGCGGGATTCCAGATTAACGATCAGCTCGTTGCGCACGCCAAATCCGATTACATGTTCCTTCATTGCCTGCCTGCGCACCGGGAGGAAGAAGTTTCAGCCTCTGTCATTGATGGGCCGAATTCATATGTATTCCAACAAGCGGGTAATCGGCTGCATGCACAGAAAGCGGTTTTGGCTACATTATTAGCGTGATAAAACAGCTATACAAGTTGAAAAAAATACTGTCTCTAACCGTTGATTTCCGTTACGAGCGGATGCTTTGCGGGCACGGCTTCAGCTAAGCCATTCAAGCGTAATCTTGCTCAGTGCTCGTAACGCTACGCTTTTACTCGCAAACGCCGTTCTTCGTAACGACGTTCACTGGTGTCGCCGCTCTGCACTCCAATCAACTACGTGAATAGGAAAAATAATTAAGTAACATATATAGTCAAAATGGAATTTCACCGTTCTGAAACGGAATTAGAATAATGAACCAAGCTGCGATAAAGGAGATCCAAAACCAAAAAGAGTGGAGCTTATTTCGTTTTGTCTTGTGAAACCAAACATCTATCAAGGTAACTGCTGCAAAAAGGATGTATGCCAGGCCAAACCAGATGACCCACACATCACCGGTAAAAGCGATACCTTTCATCTCATAAATCGGTTTAAGAATATAGAGAGTGCCCGCTAATCCGGCAGCTAAGAAAACAAATATTTTCAACATGGATAGGATAACTTCTTTCAGCAAGTTCATTGGTTTCTATCCTTTCTGTAAATGGTTACCATTTATTTTAGCTGATCGAAAGTTAGGAATCCATGATGAATAGGAGAATATAAAAAAAGAGCCTTCAGGAAAAGTTCCGACGGCTCTTTTCATTTTATTGCCCGGAAAACGCTTGAGCGATCTCTCCGGAAATCTTTTCTTTCTCCTGCTCGTCAGCGCGGTTCCAAAGCTTTTCAAAAAACACGCCGAGACCTGGAAGCATCTGTTCTTCGCCACGTTGAATGGCATCGTCCACAATGCCTTTAATATCGTTTGCTGAGTTGTTTTTCATGTTTGCCGTAATGGCTTCACGAATTTGAAAGTTCATTTTTATTCAACCTCCTGTTATTAATGTGTTCAATCCATCGCCAACTATGCATCTTTTTGCTACACTAAAAAGAAAAAAGGATGTCTATGTACATGAAACGAATCGAATCTCGCCAGAATGCACTAGTGAAGCATTGGCTCAAACTAATAAAAAATAAAAAAGATCGTGATAAATCTGGAGAATTTCTCGTCGAAGGATTCCATCTCGTCGAGGAAGCGTTAAAAACGCAAGGTACTGTCCTCCATCTAATTGTTCGGGAGGATGTGGAACTTCCTTCACATTTCAAAGAGGCTGCTGTGCAGCAAATTGAAATTCCGAGCGCAATCGCAAAGGAGCTTGCCGAGACGGAGAATTCCCAAGGCGTTTTCGCCCATTGCCGGCAACCTGAATACAATGAGGAATTATTTAGCGGTTGGAAAAAATTCCTGTTCATTGATGCAGTGCAAGATCCAGGAAATGTGGGCACAATGATAAGAACTGCAGATGCAGCTGGAATGGATGCTGTCATTCTCGGCCACGGTTCTGCTGATCTCTACAACCCAAAGACAATTCGATCTGCACAAGGATCTAATTTTCATCTCCCTGTTGTAAAAGGGAACCTCGAGGATTGGATCAAGCGCGCAAAAGATAATGGCGCTGTCATTTTAGGGACGGGCCTTCATGAGGCAAAAGATTATCAAGCGATTCAAGCCCCACCTTCGTTTGCCTTGTTAGTCGGCAATGAAGGAAGCGGTGTTTCGGCAAATTTATTGAAGCAATCGGATGAAGTGGTCAAGATCCCGATTCTTGGCCAAGCGGAATCCTTGAATGTTGCGGTCGCGACCGGCATTCTCTTATATGCATATGCTGTTTCCGGAAACAGGTAAGGGGAATGTCGCAGATTTTGACGGTATCACGTGATGTTCCTAGTGTTGCCGAAAATATTTGATTCATGTATACTAAAAACTAAAGTTAAGGCGGCTCGCTCAGAGGCGACAGGCTGACAACAAATGCGATGGGAATGTATGAATTCATTCAATCGCCACTTTCTATTATGTGAAAAAGCGATGAGCGGGAAGAGTAGATGACATGCGGTCGTCAGGAAGTCTGTACCTTGACTGGAAGTACAGATCGATGCGCAGTGATTGAAGTTCACCCCGTTAGCTGCCGCCAGGACCAGTATTTTGTAAAGGCGTGCCGGTGTAGGACCGTTATTCCAATGAAGTGATTATGCAAGTTTGCATAATAATCAGGGTGGTACCGCGATCTCGTCCTCGTCCCTTTTTTGGGGGCGGGGATTTTTTATTTTGAAAGGAGAATGACGATGGAACAGCAATTGCAGCAATTGAAAGAAGAAGCATTGAAAAAGATTCAGGATGCGCAGGGGGTTAAGGAATTAAACGACGTCCGCGTTGCCTATCTCGGTAAGAAGGGTCCTATCACCGAGCTATTGAAAGGAATGGGAAAACTTTCTGCTGAAGAACGTCCAAAAATGGGGGCGCTTGTGAATGTCGTCCGTGAAACAGTTACCGAGGCATTGGAGTCCCGCATGGCTGTACTTGAGGAAGCGGCGATCCAAGCTCAGTTAGAGAATGAATCAATCGATGTGACACTGCCAGGACGTCCTGCGCCTGCAGGCAATCATCATCCGTTGACTCGTGTCGTGGAGGAGATTGAAGACTTCTTTATTAGCATGGGTTATGAAATCGCGGAAGGACCGGAAGTGGAAAAGGATTACTATAACTTTGAAGCGCTTAATTTGCCAAAAGGGCATCCGGCCCGTGACATGCAGGATTCGTTCTATATTTCAGAAGACATTTTACTTCGTACCCATACTTCTCCCGTTCAAGCAAGAACGATGGAAGCCAAAAAAGGGGAAGCGATTAAAATTATCTGTCCCGGAAAAGTGTACCGCCGTGATAACGATGACGCGACCCACTCCCATCAGTTTACACAAATCGAGGGACTCGTTGTCGGTGAAAATATTCGCATGAGTGACCTGAAAGGTACGTTGGATTTGTTCGCTAAGAAGATGTTTGGAGCAGACCGTGAAATCCGTCTTCGTCCAAGTTTCTTCCCGTTCACCGAGCCTTCGGTCGAAATGGATATTTCATGCTTCAAATGCGGTGGAGCGGGTTGCAATGTTTGTAAAAAGACGGGCTGGATTGAAATTCTCGGAGCCGGCATGGTGCATCCGAATGTATTGAAAATGGCGGGCTACGATCCGTCCGTGGTGACAGGATTTGCATTTGGCATGGGACCTGAGCGGATTGCCATGTTGAAATATGGCGTGGAAGATATTCGTCATTTCTATACAAATGATATCCGATTCATCTCGCAATTCAACCGGACGGAAGCGTAAGGAGGAGAACTAAAATGTTAGTATCTACAAAATGGCTCAGTAAATATGTAAATATCAATGGAATTGCCCCTGCTGATCTCGCAGAACGGATCACGCGCGCAGGTATTGAAGTGGACTCCATTATCGATCGCAGTCAAGGAATGACAAATGTTGTTGTCGGTCATGTAAAGGAGTGTGTCAAACACCCGGAAGCTGATAAATTGAACATTTGCCAAGTGGATGTTGGAGAAGAAACGACTCAAATCATTTGCGGCGCACCGAATGTGGCACAAGGCCAGAAAGTGATTGTCGCTCGTCCAGGTGCTGTTCTTCCAGGCGGAGTCAAAATCAAAAAAGCGAAACTGCGCGGTGAAGAATCAAACGGCATGATCTGCTCCCTTCAAGAGCTCGGAATTGAAGGAAAGCTTGTTCCGAAGGCGTATGCTGAAGGAATCTATGTATTGCCTAAAGAAGCTTTACCCGGAGAAGACGCTTTACCGCTTTTAGGTTTAGATGATACGGTTCTTGAATTCGATTTAACGCCAAACCGTTCAGACGCTCTCAGCATGCTTGGCGTCGCTTACGAAGTGGGTGCCATTCTTTCTCAAGGAATTGCGTTGCCGGAAATCAATTACGATCAAGCATCGGAAAAGGCAGAGGATTTCTTAAAGCTTCGTGTGGAAGCGACACAGGACAATCCAATGTATGTAGCAAAAGTGGTCAAAAACGTAACTGTTGCGGAATCGCCATTATGGCTTCAAAACTATTTGATGGCAGCTGGCGTGCGCCCGTATAATAACGTCGTCGATATTACGAACTTCGTCTTGATGGAGTACGGCCAACCATTGCACGCTTTCGATTATGATCGTCTTGGAACAGGAGAAATTGTCGTTCGACATGCAGCAGAAGGCGAGAAGATTGTCACACTTGATGATGCCGAACGGACATTGCGATCTCATAATCTAGTCATCACAAATGGAAAAGAACCGGTTGCGCTCGCTGGCGTCATGGGCGGTGCGAATTCCGAAGTGCATGATGGCACGACAACGGTCGTTATTGAATCGGCTTACTTCGCACCTGCTTCCGTCCGACAAACGTCCAAGGAAGTTGGCTTGAGAAGTGATGCGAGTGCGCGTTTTGAAAAAGGAGTCGATCCGAACCGTGTTCAGGAAGCTGCTGAACGTGCTGCCCAGTTGATCGCAGAATTGGCTGGCGGAGAAGTGTTGGCGGGTTCAGTCATCTTTGACGAACTCGAGAAGACGCCTGAACGCATTGTCGTCTCACCTGATTACATTAACAGCCGTTTAGGCATGAAAATATCAATGGATGAAATGATAACCATTTTGAAACGTCTCCAAATCCCGACGGAAGCTGTCAATGGCCAGCTGGTCATTGATGCACCGACTCGCAGACAAGATTTGAAGATTAAAGAAGACATCATCGAGGAAATCGCGCGCATGCACGGCTATGATGAAATTCCAAAGACGCTGCCGGTGACAGAGTCAGTGCCAGGAGGTTTAACGTCCTACCAGGCAAAACGGCGTGTCGTGCGCAATTTCCTAGAAGGAGCAGGTCTCTTCCAGGCGATTACGTATTCATTGACATCCAAAGAGCAATCACAGGCATTCGCACTTGAAACGGCTGAAACAACTAATTTATTAATGCCGATGAGTGAAGAGCGGAGCACATTGCGCCAAAGCCTAATTCCTCATTTGCTGGAGGCGCTGACGTACAATGTGGCTCGTCGAATGGACTCCGTCGCACTATACGAAACAGGATCGGTATTCCTAGGAATGGAAGAAGACGGATTGCCAAAAGAGGTTGAACATTTGGCTGTTGCCTTGACAGGTCAATGGGTGGATCATGCATGGCAAGGCGAGTCGAAGAACGTTGATTTCTTCGTCTTAAAAGGAATTGTCGAAGGCTTAATGAACCGTCTAGGTTTCTCCGATCGTCTCACGTTTGAAAAGGCGGCAATTGCCGGCATGCATCCAGGTCGTACCGCGGATATCCTTCTCGATGGAAAACGTGTCGGATTGATTGGCCAATTGCACCCTGCAGAAATGAAAAAGCGGGACTTGAAAGAAACATATGTGATGGAAATGAACCTGGCCGACGTATTGAAGGCGGAAACAGCTGAGCTTGTCTATAAGCCGGTTCCGCGTTTCCCTTCTATGACGAGAGACATCGCACTCGTCGTTTCAAAAGAGACGACTGCCGGAAAATTGGAGCATATTATCAGAGATGCTGGCGGCAAGCTTCTGAAAGGCGTCAAATTGTTCGATCTTTATGAAGGTACAAATGTCGAGGAAGGCAAAAAATCGATTGCGTTCTCTTTAACATACTTCGATCCAGAACGGACGTTGACAGACGAGGAAGTCGTGAAAGCGCATGATAAAGTACTAACTGCATTAACTACAGAAGCGGACGCTCAACTCCGCGGATAAAAGAATGGCCGCCCGTGGAAAGGATTCCTGGGCGGCCGTTTTTTGGTTATTCCACATCAAAGCCGATTTGCAATTTCATCTTCATTTTTTTCTCCGCTTTTTCAGAGTCATCGACGATGGAGAATGCGGCTAGGCCCTCCATCGAATACTTTCCTCTTGGGAAACCTCCATGGTCGCTGATGGACTGGACAAATGCCGCATAATCCTCAGCGTCTTTGTCGCTATATCCTCCGGCAAAACCGTAATATTCACGATACGGTTCTCCACGATTCAAGTCGGTGATAAGCAAAGGAGAATTCATTGCATAATCAATTGTATAACCCCGGGTCTTCTCATGAATCGGAAAGGAGAACGGTGAGGCAGCATGGGAGATCTGAATTTCTTCTTTCTCGCCTACATAAGTCAATTCTGCATAAATCACCGGTTTTTCATATTCATCGTACTTCGTCTTTTCTGAAACAAGGCGGAAAATGAAATCTCCTTCTCGCACTTCGTCTTCTTGTGGATTGTCTTGCAACTGTGGTGGAGCTTCTTCTGTATTTTTGCTTTGGCACGCAGTCAGCAGCAGTGCTGATAACAGGATCATCACTATGGCTCTCATTCGTATTCACCTCATCCATTCGTACGTAATGGACTGGGAATTGTTACTTCTTTTTACGAGCAGCGATTTTCATGGCCTTTTCACGATTGGCAAAATGCCACTTGGATAATGATTTCAGTGTACTTTCGCCTTTTGACAACAGGATTTTGGCAGCGGCTTCATCGACTTTCGGGCCCGCGCCTTTGGGCAATTGAACGCCGGTCAGAGTGCTGAGCCGGTCCATTTCTTCTAAAAAGGCAACACGGGCGATGATGGAGGCAGCGGCGACGGCTACGTGGAGCCCTTCTGCTTTCGTCGAGAATAGTACATTCTCCTGGACGATTTCAGGAGCCGCCTTCAGATGGTTGTAATAGATGCCGCGCTCTGCGAATTGGTCAATTAGGATGTATTCCGGTTTTTCGTCTCCCATTTTCCGAAGGACATGTTTCAGTGCCTGATTATGAAGCATAGCTTTGATTTTGCCTTGCGACCATCCTTTTTCCTGTACTTCGTTATACTTGTCATTTTTCAAGGTCAAGACGGAATGGAGGAGCGTTGCTTTCAGATCCGGTGCAATCTGCCTCATCCAATCGTCCGTCAATTGCTTGGAATCCTTTACGCCTAGTTCCTTCACGAGTTCAATTTGCTCTTTCCTGACAAAGCACGCACAAACCGTAATAGGGCCGAAGAAATCACCGGTTCCAGTTTCATCTGAGCCGACTATGGAAAGATTGGCCAGATTGGAAGGCATCGTATCTCCTTGCGTTTTCGGTTTTACACTTGCAGCTTTAACGGGTAAACCGGCTCCAGACCATCCCGCCGCTTCACGGGTTGAGCCGGCCCCTTGAAAGAGCACTTTTCCAGACTTATAAACAGTAATGGCAGTATCGTTTAGCTTTGCGGCGAAAACTACCCCCGGTGCGTTTCGATGTATTTTATTGTTTTCATAATGCTTCATCAAACGGTTCATTTCTTCTTTTCCTAAAACGATCACTTGTTGGCTCATTTGCAACTTCCTTTCCCCATCTACTGACATATTGTACAATACTACAAGGTGGAATAACTATTGCTAGAGAAGAACGTATGGATGGGCACATCCTTTATTCACAACCAAAATGGTTTCATGTTATGATGGGGTACAGAGTGCTGTACCGTACTTGTCCATTTCCTCTGTTCGGTTTGGTGGACTGTTTCATATTATTTGATCATCAATGGCCGCAGCGCCTGTTGAATCGGAATCGGGAGGTCGGATTATTGGAAGACGAGCAGAAGACGCGCGTTTCGGTCGATATTTTTGGGCAGACGTATACGATAGTCGGCGATGAATCTAGCAGCCATGTCCGTCTCGTTGCCTCCATGGTCGACGATAAAATGCGTGAAATCAGTGCCCGGAACCCTTATTTGGATAGCGCCAAAATTGCGGTTCTAACTGCAGTAAACAGCGTGCATGATTATTTGCTGTTGAAAGAGAAGATCGAACGGTTGGAAGAAGAATTGAATAAGTTGAAGGGTTGACGGACGTTTATGCTTGATTTAATTATTGTGTTCCTCCTGCTCGGAGGATTGATCACCGGATTCAGACGTGGCTTGGTCGTGCAAGCCATTCATATGACAGGCTTCATTATTGCGCTAATTGTCGCTTACATATACTACAAACCGCTGGCTGAAAAATTTGTCTTATGGGTTCCATATCCAGGCGTTACCGCAAATTTGAAGCTGAGCTGGGCTGTCGAGCAGATCGATTTAGATGAAACTTTTTACCGGCTGCTTGCCTTTGTCCTCATTTTCCTTGCTGTGAAATTCGTGTTGCAGCTGATTGCATCGATGTTCGATTTCCTGAAGTTCTTGCCTGTGCTAGGCTTTCTTGCACGTTTTGGGGGAGCAGCCCTAGGGTTTGTAGAGTTTTACATTTTGATATTTTTCGTGCTCTATGTATTTGCTATGATTCCGATAGACTTCGTGCAGGGAATCATTGATAACTCTATTTTAGCCAATGCGATGTTTGAACATACTCCGATCATTTCAGAGACTGTGAAAAAATGGTGGTATATTTATAAAAGTTGACGGCTTCCCCCAACGTGAGGGAAGCTTTTTTTGAAGGGACATATGGAGGAGGCTGATTTTGTTGAATAAAAAGACAATCATCCGGACGTTTGAAAAGATTGCTTTATATATGGAATTGCTTGGGGAAAATCCTTTTAAGGTGGGTGCATTCCGCAAAGCGGCCAATGTGGTGGAATTGGACCCGCGAAGTTTATCCGAAATGGATGATATTTTAACTTTGAAAGGGATTGGCAAAGGGACAGGTGCTGTCATCGTTGATTTGCTGGAAAAAGGAGAATCTGATCTGCTGAAGGAATTGGAGGAAGAAGTGCCAAAAGGATTGATTCCTTTATTGCGCATCCCCGGACTCGGTGGAAAACGGATTGCGAAATTAAGAGAGGCACTCGGAATTGATTCCGTGGAATCGTTGCGTGCGGCCTGTGAAACGAATGAAGTAAGTAAATTGCCCGGCTTTGGCAAAAAGACGGAAGAAAAGATTTTGCATGAAATTGAGCAATTGGGAACGCGGAAAGGCAAACTCCCCGTTTGGCAAATTGAGCAGATTGTCTTCTCCATCGAGGAGGAATTGCGCCGAATTGAAGACATTAAACGCTTCTCGGTAGCGGGCAGTTTCCGCCGCGTGGAAGAGGAGAGCAGTGATGTTGATTTTATTATCGTGACGGACAAGCCTTCCAGAGTAAGAGAAGCTATCCTCGCAGCGCTGCCGGTCGAAGAGGTGATTGCTGCCGGTGATGCAAAGTTATCGGTAACGCTAGACATAACAGATCTCGTCGATGCGGATTTCCGCTTTGTGACAGACGAGCAGTTCGCCACTGCGATCCATCATTTCACCGGTTCGAAAGATCATAATGTGCGAATGAGGCAAATCGCCAAATCCAGTGGAATGAAAATTAGTGAATACGGCGTTGAGCTAGAGGACGGGAGTGTACTCACGTTCGATTCCGAAAAGGATTTCTTTGCTCATTTCGGTTTGCCGTTCATTCCGCCATCGCTCCGAAAGGACGGCAAGGAAATCGATAAGGCTAGCGAATTGGACGGCCTCATTTCACTTGCAGACATCCGAGGGGATTTCCATATGCATACGACCTGGTCGGATGGAGGCTATTCGATCCGTGAAATGGTCGAAGCATGCCGCAAGAAAGGCTATTCACATATCGTCATTACTGACCATACGCAATACTTAAAAGTGGCGAACGGTTTGACGCCGGAACGGCTGAGGGCACAAATAGCCGAAATCCGTGAACTGAATGAGGAATACGAGGACATTGAAATTTTCACTGGGACAGAAATGGATATTTTGCCTGACGGGCGTCTGGATTTTGAAGATGATCTGCTGGAGGAGCTTGATTTCGTCATCGCCTCGATCCATTCCAACTTCAATCAAAGCAGGGAGCAGATTATGGAGAGGCTGCATTCCGCCATTTCCAATCCTCATGTCGATATGATTGCCCACCCGACCGGAAGAATTATCGGGCAACGAGAAGGCTATGATGTGGATGTGCCTCAACTGATTGAATGGGCCAAGCAATATGGTAAAATCTTGGAGCTCAATGCCAATCCGCATCGTTTTGATCTGGCTGTTGATTATTTGGCAATGGCCCAGGAGGTAGGAGTGAAAATAGCGATCAATACGGATGCCCATGCGACAGATCAGTTACGATACATGGACATAGGCGTTCGATACGCACAGAAAGCATGGTTGAAAAAAGAGACGGTCGTCAATACATGGCCGCTTGAACAATTCATCCGTGACATCATACGGAAGTGAAAGGAAGTGTAAAGACATTGGAGAAACGTGTCTTGAAAACACTTGAATTTGATAAAGTCAGAGCGCTCGTGGCAGGGCATTGCACGTCCACGGCGGGTCGGACACATATAGAGAAGCTTGTGCCGGTCAGCGATTATGACCGGGTTGTCCAGTTACTTGAAGAGACAGATGAGGGGCTGGCTATATTACGTGTGCGTGGCAATGTGCCGATGGGCGGGATCAGTGATGTGAAACCCCATGCAAAACGCGCACAAATCGGCGGTATGCTCAGTGCCTATGAACTAATGGAAATCGCCAATACGATACGGGCCAGTCGGATCCTGCGCCAGTTTATTGAATCGGTTGATGAAGATGAGGATATTTTAATCCCGCACTTCATGGCAAAGAAGGAATCATTGCCAATCCTTACGGGTCTTGAGCATGAAATTAATCATGCCATTGATGACAACGGGCATGTTCTCGATAGTGCGTCCAGTACACTGCGGTCCATCCGGCAAAGCCTGCGCATCCAAGAAGGCCGGGTGCGTGAAAAACTGGAGAGCTACACAAGGGGGCGCAATGCCGCCAAAATGCTTTCCGATTCGATCGTCACGATACGAAACGATCGGTATGTCATTCCGGTAAAATCGGAATACCGATCCCATTTTGGAGGAGTCGTCCATGACATGTCCTCTTCTGGCCAGACGCTATTCATCGAACCGGATGCCGTCGTACAGGCGAACAATGAAATTCGTACGTTGAAATCAAAGGAACAGGATGAGATTGAAAAAATCTTAATAGCCTTGTCTGCAAAAGTGCAAGAAATTGCCCATGAGCTGTTCGTTCTCGTCGATGTGCTGGCAGAAATAGACGTCATTTTGGCTAAAGCGAAGTACGGAACGGCTAATAAATGCACGAAGCCTGCTGTTAACCAGGAAGGCTATATTCGACTCGCCAAAGCACGCCATCCATTGATTCCCGCGGATGAAGCAGTGGCCAACACAATTGAATTTGGGAAGGATATTACGACAATCGTCATTACTGGACCGAATACAGGCGGAAAGACCGTGACACTGAAAACGGTCGGGCTCTGCACCTTGATGGCACAAGCTGGCTTGCCGATTCCTGTATTGGACGGTTCTGAAATCGCAGTGTTTAATTCGGTCTACGCTGATATCGGAGACGAGCAGTCCATTGAACAGAGCTTAAGTACCTTCTCTTCTCATATGGTGAACATCGTTGATATCCTGAAAAAATTTGATTCGCAATCATTGCTGATCTTTGATGAGTTAGGATCAGGGACCGATCCGCAAGAGGGAGCGGCCCTCGCCATTTCCATACTGGATGAAGTCCATGGGACCGGCGCGAGAGTCATGGCAACAACACATTATCCGGAACTTAAAGCATACGGCTACAATCGGCCGGGCGTCGCGAACGCAAGTGTGGAATTCGACATCGATACGCTAAGCCCGACCTACCGATTGCTTATCGGCGTACCGGGACGAAGCAATGCGTTTGAAATATCAAAACGGCTCGGTCTTGGTGAACATATCATCAAGCGTGCCAAAGGATTTACGGGCACAGATCGCGGCGAAGTGGACTCGATGATCGCTTCTCTCGAATCCAGCAGGGTTCAGTCGGAGAAAGATGCCGAGCGGACGCATGAGCTATTGTTGGAAACGGAACAGTTGAAGCGGGAACTCGAAAGCAAGCTTGCCGAATACGATCAACTGAAAGACCGGCTAGTTGAACAAGCGAAAGAAAAAGCGAAAAAGATCGTAGAAGAGGCTCGGTCAGAATCCGAATCAGTCATCTCAGAATTGCGTGCTCTCCGTTTGAATGCCGGAGCAAGCGTTAAGGAACATGAACTGATCGAAGCGCGTAAACGGCTGGAAGGCGCCATGCCTGCTGAGGAAAAGAAGAAAGTGAAAGCGAAAGCGGCACCGCGTCCATTGCAGCCTGGCGACGAAGTGAAAGTAGTCACGTATGGGCAAAAAGGAACGCTTGTTGAAAAAGTATCCGACAAGGAATGGGTTGTGCAAATCGGCATACTAAAAATGCGTCTGGACCAATCCGTCCTGGAGTACAGCAAACCGGAGAAAGAGAAGGAACCGGTCGTATCCGCTTCCGTAAAAGGAAGAGATTCCTACGTGAAACTCGAACTGGACTTGCGCGGGGAGCGCTATGAAGATGCCATCCATCGGACTGAAAAGTATTTGGATGACGCATTGCTGTCAAATTACCATCAAGTATCGATCATCCACGGGAAAGGAACCGGCGCATTGCGTCAAGGAATCCAAACCTACCTGAAAAATCACCCACGCGTAAAGAGCTATCGATTTGGCGAAGCAGGTGAGGGAGGTCACGGGGTGACGGTCGTTCAGTTGAAATAAGTACTATTTCGCTGCATTTTTGAAACCTTTCTCTCTCTTGTCCGTATAGGATGGGATGATTGAAACAATAAAGGAGCCATATTGATGTCGAAAACAGGATTTTGGAGTCATCCTTTAGTTGAAACAGCAGGCTACTTCAGCGTAGTAGTGCTTTGCCTCATCGTTTCCATGGCGTTATTCGAGCTAGTAACGAAATACAGGAACTGGGAAGAAATCAGAAAGGGCAATATGGCTGTCGCCATGGCAACCGGCGGGAAAATATTTGGTGTCGCCAACATATTCCGCTATTCCATAGAGCAGCACAATACACTGCCGCAAATGATCGGCTGGGGTTTGTACGGATTCGTCTTGCTGATTTTTGCGTACTTCCTTTTCGAGTTCCTTACGCCTAAATTCAATATTGATAAGGAAATCGAAGAGGACAACCGGTCCGTCGGATTTATTTCATTAACCATTTCCGTAGGTCTCTCGTTCGTCATCGGTGCGAGTATTTCATAGGAGTCGTTGAATGTGGAAAAACTATCAAAAATATTACTCGTCGTCTGCGTCCTATTTATCCTAATCGGCGTTTACTGGATGATGAAACATACACCTTGATCTATCACAGATAGAGCTTAACCAGCAGGCAAACTCATGCATGACTTGAGTTTGCCTGCATTTTTTTGTGGTTGTGCGTGACAGGGAGTATGTGACGTTCGAGGGGATTTTTTCGATAGAACGAAGCGGGTAAAAACTTGCGTGCGGTTCGAATAAATACTAGCGATTCAACCGATTAATCTAAGCGTGGGAAATTCCATGTCTTCGCCTGCTTCAGGTCGCGCTGAATGCCTTTGACCATCAAGCAATTGATTTGATCATTGAAGTTATTCTTCGCTTGGAATTTTACGAGCGGTTCGGGAGAGGATACGAGCGGTCTCGGGAATATACGAGTGGTTCGGGAGAGGATACGAGCGGTCCAGAGAATATAGGAGTGGTTCAGGAAAATATACGAGCGGTCTTTTAATTATACGAGTGGTTCAACCGTTAATCTAAGCGCGGGAATTCCTATGTCTTCTCCTGCTTCAGGTCGCGCTGAATCTTTTGACCATCAAGCAATTGATTTGATCATTGAGGTTATTCTTCGCTTGGAATTTTACGAGCGGTTCGGGAGAGGATACGAGCGGTCCTGGGAATATACGAGTGGTTCAGGAGAGGATACGAGCGGTCCAGAGAATATAGGAGTGGTTCAGGAAAATATACGAGCGGTCTTTTGATTATACGAGTGGTTCAAATGAATAAACGAGTGGTTCAACCGTTAATCTAAGCGCGGTAATTCCTATGTCTTCTCCTGCTTCAGGTCGCGCTGAATGCCTTTGACCATCAAGCAGTTGTTTTGATCGTAAACGAGCAATTCACACTTTCTCGCTCTAATCGCTTGCCATACAAAGTCTTTCACACTTCATCGTATGTTGAAAAGCAGCATTTTTTTCCTCGCCACTGAATGCCAAGCATGAAATCTTATCGAATAAGACTTTAGAACAAGGTATTATTTAGCAGAAAATCTAATATTCTATTTGAAAGCGGATTCATTTATAGATATAATTGATTAAATAAGGAATTTTCTAAGTATTGATAAGGGGGGATTCATGATGACAGCACGGCCTTGGCTGGATTTGTATCCGGCTGGCATTTCGAAGACGATTGAGTATGATCAAGTTCCGATCCAACAGTTTTTGACGAATTCGGCTCAAAGGTTTCCGGACAAAACGGCTATGCATTTCATGGGGAGAAATATCACGTATCGAGAATTTCATGAATCGGCGCTTAAATTCGCCAACTATTTACGGTCAATTGGAATTGAAAAAGGGGATCGAGTGGCTATTATGCTGCCCAATTGTCCACAAAGTGCGATTGCCTATTACGGCATTTTGTACACGGGTGGAATTGTCGTGCAGACCAATCCGCTCTATACGGAACGGGAAATCGCCTATCAAATGGCCGATTCGGGAGCGAAAGCGATTATATCCTTAGATCTTCTGTTCCCGCGGATTTCTAAGGTACTCAAAGAAACAGAACTTGAGCACGTGATCATTACCGGCATCAAAGACTACTTGCCCTTCCCGAAAAATGTGATATATCCTTTCATCCAGAAGAAGGAGCATGGCTTGACAGTGAAAGTGGAACATAGGGGGATGAACCATCTCTTCACTGAAATCATGAAAGTCGGCAGTGCGGACTCGATCACGTACGAATTCAATTATGATACCGACATTGCGCTGCTCCAATATACCGGGGGAACGACAGGACCGCCGAAAGGAGTTATGCTGACGCATGCCAATTTAATATCAAATACACAGATGTGCCGTGAATGGCTCTATCAATGTGAGGATGGAAAAGAAACGGTCATGGGAATCTTGCCATTCTTCCATGTGTATGGTATGACGACAGTCTTAATTCTTTCTGTTATGCTGGGGAATAAGATGGTACTGCTGCCAAAATTCGATTTTGATACTGCGTTGAAAACGATCGATAAGCAGAAGCCCACTTTGTTTCCTGGAGCGCCGACGATTTATATCGGCTTGTTGAACCATCCGAAACTGGCCAGCTTCGATTTATCTTCCATTAAAGCTTGCATCAGCGGATCCGCCGCTTTGCCGGTAGAAGTGCAGGACAAATTTGAACGGTTGACAGGCGGAAAGCTCGTCGAAGGATATGGATTGACAGAAACCTCACCGGTCGCCATCGCAAATTTTGTGTGGGACGGCGAACGAATAAAAGGCTCCATCGGCGTACCTTGGCCGGATACGGATGTTTGCATTCTTGGACCGGATAGTTCGGAACCGCTCCCTGTTGGTGAAGTCGGAGAAATTGCAGTAAAAGGCCCGCAAGTGATGAAAGGCTATTGGAATCGACCGGAGGAAACGGCAGCGACATTTCGTGATGGCTGGTTGTTGACGGGCGATCTCGGCTACATGGATGCTAAAGGTTATTTTTACGTGGTGGATCGCAAAAAAGATATGATCATCGCCAGTGGTTTCAATATTTATCCGAGAGAAATCGAGGAAGTGCTATACGAGCACGAAGCAGTTCAGGAGTGTGTAGTCGCAGGTGTGCCTGATCCGTACCGTGGTGAAACAGTGAAAGCCTATATTGTTCTGAAGGAAGGCAAAGAAGCAACAGAGGAACAATTGGACGCATTTTGCAGACAACAATTGGCGTCTTATAAGGTTCCGAGGCAGTACGAGTTTCGGAAGGAATTGCCGAAAACGGCAGTCGGCAAGATTTTACGACGCGCTTTAGTGGATGAAGAAAAGAAAAAATCAGAAATGAAGATGGAAGCATCAGTATAACGCTTGACGACAATTGAATAAACGATTAATATGAAAATATGAATGAATCATCATTCATATTTTCTTTTTATGATGGTGGTGATGATAATGAAGCGGGATAAACCAAAATACAAACAAATCGTAGATGCAGCAGTCGTCGTCATAGCCGAAAACGGGTATCACCAGGCACAAGTATCGAAAATCGCCAAAGAGGCTGGTGTCGCCGATGGGACGATCTATCTTTATTTCAAAAATAAAGAGGATATCTTAATCTCGGTATTCCGTGAAAAAATGGGGATTTTCGTACATAAGCTTGAAGAAATATTGAAAAAAGAAATCTCAGCAACAGAAAAACTGTTCAAGATGATTGAAAATCATTTCAAAGTTCTTCATGACGATCGCCACCTTGCCATTGTGACACAGTTGGAATTACGACAGTCGAATAAAGACTTGCGTTTCCGTATTAATGAAGTGCTCAAGGAATACTTAGGCCTGCTCGATTCCATTTTGAAGGAAGGGATCGAAAACGGCGAGTTTGATGAACGGCTGGACACACGGCTCGGCCGCCAGATGGTTTTCGGCACAATTGACGAAACCATTACATCCTGGGTAATGAACGATCAAAAATACGATTTGATGAAACTTGCTCCCGAAGTGCATCGTTTGCTCTTGAATGGAATGAAAGCGTAATCATCAACGAATGAATCTGTTTGATCATGCAATTTTCACATTGTAGTAGGAAGGGATTGGTGTTGAATGGAGTATATTGGGGTTTCGAGGGAAGACGGGGTTGCCGTTCTGACAATTGATCGGCCGCCGGCGAATGCTTTGGCGAGTACGGTCATTAAAGAAATAGGCGAAGCACTGGAACAGATCAAAGATGATCAGTCCGTTCGGGTAGTTGTATTGCGCGGAGAGGGCAGATTTTTCTCGGCCGGTGCAGATATTAAGGAATTCACAACGGTAGAATCAGGCCAGGAATTCACGGTTTTATCCGCACAGGGGCAAGAAGTGTTCGAGCGTATTGAAACGTATCCGAAACCGGTCATCGCGTCCATTCATGGGGCTGCTCTAGGTGGCGGGCTTGAGCTGGCGATGAGCTGTCACATCCGCCTTGTTACAGAAAAGGCGAAGCTTGGTCTTCCTGAATTGCAGCTCGGGTTAATTCCCGGATTCGCAGGAACGCAGCGACTGCCGCGCTATGTCGGTATGGCGAAGGCAGCTGAAATGCTGTTGACGAGTGAACCGATTAGCGGGGAAGAAGCAGTTCGGCTTGGATTGGCGAATCATGCCTATGCAGAAGATGAGCTGTATGATAAGACGATGGAACTAGCGAAGAAAATAGCGAAGAAGAGCCCGGTTGCCATGAGAGCCGCCCTTCGGATGCTTCAATATACGAAATCCGAATCCTACCATGAAGGGGTAAAGGCAGAAGCGGATTCATTCGGAGAAGTCTTTGTTTCGGAAGATGCCAAAGAGGGAATACAAGCGTTTATTGAAAAAAGAGAACCTGAATTTAAAGGGAATTAATAGAGGAGGTTACTAGCATGAACATTTATGCGTTAGTGAAACGTACTTTTGATACGGAAGAGAAAATCGCGGTAGCAAACGGAAAGATCGTTGACGACGGTGCTGAATTCATCATCAATCCTTATGATGAGTATGCAATCGAAGAAGCGATTCAGCTCCGTGACGAGCACGGCGGTGAAGTAACTGTCATCACAATTGGTGATGAAGAGGCTGAAAAGCAACTCCGCACGGCACTCGCCATGGGTGCAGACAAAGCAGTCCTTATTAATACCGAAGACGATTTGGACGAGATGGATGAATATACAGTCGCAAAAATCGTTGCGGAATATTTAAAAGACAAAGATGCAGATTTGATCTTGGCTGGGAACGTAGCGATTGACGGAGGCTCTGGCCAGGTCGGACCGCGTGTTGCAGAGTTGTTGGGCATTAATTATGTAACAACGATTACGAATTTGGAAATCGACGGCACATCCGCGAAAATCGTCCGCGACGTGGAAGGTGATTCCGAAACGATCGAAACGTCACTTCCACTTCTAGTGACAGCGCAACAAGGGTTGAACGAGCCACGTTATCCTTCATTGCCAGGAATCATGAAAGCGAAGAAAAAACCGCTTGAGGAACTGGAATTGGATGATTTGGATATTGATGAAGACGATGTGGAAGCTAAAACAGAAACTGTCGAGATCTTCCTGCCGCCTGCAAAAGAAGCCGGTCGTGTACTTGAAGGGGATTTGGCAGACCAGGTGAAGGAACTAGTAGACCTATTGAACAAAGAAGCGAAAGTGCTATAAATCGATTTTTATATTGTAATAGGAGGGACTCATTATGTCTAAAAAAGTATTGGTACTGGGCGAAGCACGCGAAGGAGCTTTGCGTAATGTATCGTTCGAGGCGATCGCAGCGGCAAAAACAGTTTCGGGCGGCGGAGAAGTCGTCGGGCTGCTCGTTGGAGATTCTGTACAATCGTTAGCGGAAGAAATGATCCAATACGGCGCAGACCGTGTTGTAACGGTAGAACATCCTCATTTGAAGCATTACACATCCGATGGGTACGGCCAAGCATTTATGGCTGTATATGAGCAAGAAAAACCAGAGGCGGTTATCTTTGGCCATACAGCGAACGGGAAGGATCTTTCCCCTAAAATCGCAAGTAAACTGGGAACTGGTTTGATTTCAGATGTGACGGCTATTGAAGGAGAAGGGGATGACGCACTATTCGTTCGCCCGATCTATTCCGGCAAAGCATTTGAAAAAGTGAAAAACAAAGAAGATCTTCTGTTCTTCACAATTCGCCCGAATAATATTGCGCCATTAGAGAAAGACGCAGGCCGCACTGGTGAGGCCACTTCTGTTTCTGTCGACATTACGAATCTACGTACTATTATTAAAGATGTGGTTCGCAAGTCCACGGAAGGTGTTGACTTATCTGAAGCGAAAGTCGTCGTTGCAGGTGGCCGTGGCGTGAAAAGCGCAGATGGTTTCAAGCCGCTTGAGGAATTAGCGAACTTGCTTGGAGGCGCTGTAGGTGCATCCCGCGGGGCGTGTGACGCAGATTACTGTGACTATTCCTTGCAAATTGGCCAGACAGGAAAAGTCGTCACGCCTGATTTATATATCGCGGCAGGCATTTCCGGTGCCATCCAGCATATGGCGGGCATGTCCAATTCCAAAGTGATCGTGGCAATTAATAAAGATCCGGAAGCCAACATTTTCAAAGTGGCAGACTACGGAATTGTAGGCGATCTATTTGAAGTCATTCCGATGATGATTGAAGAAATAAAGAAGGTTAAAACGAATTAATGAAGGCCGGCTCCCCATCGCTGCGGGAGCCTACTTTTATGGTCAAGCATAAATTTAGCCCCCTTTCTAGGGGCATGCTATAATTCATGAAGAGTTGTATTTTTCAAAAGGAGGAATTACAAAATGGCTATCGTACATGCTACAGATTCAGACTTTAAAGATCAAACTAAAGAAGGACTCGTATTGGTCGATTTCTGGGCTACTTGGTGTGGGCCTTGCAAAATGATCGCTCCAGTTCTTGAAGAACTTGATGGCGATTTGGATGGCAAAGCTAAAATCGTAAAAGTGGACGTTGACGAAAACCAAGCGACTGCTGGTGAGTTCGGCATCATGTCCATTCCTACACTTGTTCTTTTCAAAGATGGCGAAATCGTAGATAAAGCTGTCGGTTTCCAACCGAAAGAACAACTAGCTGAAATGATCGAAAAACACGCGTAATTGACTACGAGAACCGGGAACCTATACAGGAACCCGGTTTTTTGATAGGTGATATAGATGAATGATTTAATTGAACAAAAACTCGCTCTCCTGCCCGATCTGCCAGGCTGCTATTTAATGAAAGATAGGCAGGGGACGATTATTTATGTAGGGAAAGCCAAAATCCTGAAAAACAGGGTGCGAAGCTACTTTACAGGCAGCCACGATGCGAAGACCCAACGGCTTGTCGGTGAAATCGAGGATTTCGAGTATATTGTCACATCATCCAATATCGAAGCCCTTATCCTCGAATTGAATTTGATCAAACAATATGATCCGAAATACAATATCATGCTGAAGGATGACAAGACTTATCCGTATTTAAAGCTAACATCCGAACGGCATCCTAAACTCATTGTCACCCGGCTGCTGAAAAAGGATAAAGGAAAATATTTTGGCCCGTATCCGAATGCAACGGCTGCCCATGAAACAAAAAAGCTGCTCGACCGGCTTTATCCATACCGGAAATGCCATACATTGCCGGACCGGGTTTGCCTTTATTACCACTTAGGCCAATGTCTGGCCCCATGTGTCAATGAAGTTGCTGTCGAGACGTATAAAGAGATGACCGACAACATTACCCGTTTTTTGAATGGCGGCTATAAGACAGTGAAAAAGGAACTGACCGAAAAAATGCAGGTAGCGGCAGAAAACCTGGAGTTTGAGCGGGCGAAGGAATACCGCGATCAGATTGCCAACATCGAGGCTGTCATGGAGAAGCAGACAATGACAATGAATGATTTCACGGATCGGGATATTTTCGGTTATGCGGTAGAAAAAGGGTGGATGTGCGTCCAAGTCTTTTTCGTACGGCAAGGGAAACTGATTGAACGGGATGTCTCCATTTTTCCACTTTACCAGGATCCTGAAGATGAATTCCTCACGTATATAGGTCAATTTTACGGAAAGACGGGCCATTTACTTCCGAAGGAGATTTTATTGCCGGACGGAGTCGATTTGGAAATTGTGAAGCAGCTGCTCCAAACGAACAGCTATATTCCGCAGCGCGGGAAGAAGAAAGATCTTGTGAAGCTCGCCGCGAAAAATGCGAAAATATCATTGCAGGAAAAATTCCAATTGATTGAACGGCAGGAACAGCGCACAATCGGGGCCTGTGACGAACTGGGCGAGGCCATGAACATCGCAACTCCGTTCCGAATTGAAGCATTCGATAACTCGCATACAGGCGGTGTCGATGCTGTTTCGGCCATGGTGTCTTTTGTTGACGGCAAGCCGAACCGTAAGGATTATCGCAAATATAAGACCAAAACAGCTGCTGCGCATGATGATTATGGAGCGATGCGGGAAGTGGTCCGAAGGCGCTATATCCGTGTGTTGAAAGAGAATCTGCCTTTGCCTGACTTGATCATCATTGATGGAGGAAAAGGCCAGATGGAAATTGCGCGGGAAATCATTGAGGACGAACTCGGATTATCAATCCCGATTGCAGGGTTGGCGAAAGATGACAAGCACCAGACGGCGGAGTTGCTTTATGGCAATCCGATCGAGATTGTACCATTAAAGAAGACGAGCGAAGCTTTTTATTTGCTTCAGCGGATACAGGACGAAGTGCATCGGTTTGCAATTACGTTTCATCGGCAGCGGCGGGACGCGGGATCGTTAGCTTCTTCTCTTGATTCGATTCCTGGCGTCGGCGACAAGCGAAAAAAACAGTTGTTGAAGCATTTCGGTTCTATGAAGAAGATAAAAGCAGCCAGTGTAGATGAACTGAAAGAGGCGGGTCTTCCGGTTTCTGTTGCGAAACAGGTGATGGAGCATTTCCAAGAAGAAAGGAAAGATAAGTAGGAAGTTCTGTATAAAAGAAGCACAAACTTGCCTGTAGAGTATGCGCGGGGAAGGGAAAGAATGCCAGACTGTCGCCTTGCAGACAAAGCGATGGTCGGCTTTATCCACAAGATCGAGTCTGGGGAATGCGATAATCAAGTTTCTACTATTGTTTTGACATCCCACTTGGCAATAAAACGGACACGGTCCTGCTGGATTTCTTTCTGTCCATAGCACTCAGTAAGAAAGCCATTTAGTTTTTGAAGCTGTTCTGCAATAAAACCTGCTTCCAATTGATAAGACCGATTTTCGATGACGAACCGTTCGATCGGACCTAATACGAACTGCATCTCATCCTTGTCTTCTTTTTCCAATGTAAGCTGACCCCATCCTGCTTCTGTGAAAAAGGAGGGTAGCTCATCCGTTTCAAAGATCGGGAACTTCCGGGCGACATCCTTGCCCGACCAATATAAGATGTCATCTTCGTGCTTTCCTAAGATCGTCGGTAATACATGATCGCGCAATATTTCGTATCCGAGACGTGTCGGTGATTCATATGTAGGTTTTTCCACTTGTCATGCAATCCTTTCGGAAGAAAAATCTGGTTGTGTGATTCCAGTAAGTAAGGGGTATATAAAAGTCCAGATCGCCTTGACCTGCTCAAAAGTGAGGAGTACAATGTACATGTTATATATTGTACCATGAAGAGCCATGCCGTCAAAGGCTCATGGGACGATCAGTTCTGCAATTGATTTGCTGGCTCATAAATAAGGGAGGGTAAAAGACTTGTCGAGAGAATCAGATTTTTACTTGCGCCGACTGCATTCATTGCTCGGAATCATTCCGGTTGGGTTATTCGTTACCCAGCACTTGGTAGTCAACCACTTTGCAACTCGCGGTGAAGAAGCATTCAATAACGCGTCCAATTTTATGGGGAACTTGCCTTTCGTTCTTTTCTTGGAATGGTTTGTCATTTATATTCCATTAATGTTCCACGCGTTCTACGGTGTCTACATAGCTTTCACTGCGAAAAACAATGTACAGCGCTATGGGACGTTCCGTAACTGGATGTTCCTTCTTCAACGTGTGACGGGTGTATTCCTCGTCATTTTCATTGCATGGCATATTTATGAAACACGAATCCAAAAAGCTCTTGGAGCAGAAGTGAACTTTGATATGATGGCTAACATCCTGTCAAGCCCGTTCATGCTAGTGTTCTACATTCTTGGTGTGGTTTCTGCAACTTTCCACTTGGCAAATGGCCTTTGGTCATTCTGCGTTACATGGGGAATTGCACAATCTCCACGTTCCCAAACCATCGTATCTTATATTACGATCATTGCATTCTTGGTTCTTTCCGTTATCGGCGTACAAGCGTTGCTTGCATTCGTTTGATCCGGCAGAGCTGGCATATAAGAACTACGTGACTATGTAAAATTTGAGGAGTGAAACAATAATGGCTAAAGGCAGATTGATTGTCGTCGGAGGCGGTCTCGCGGGCTTGATGGCTACCATCAAAGCAGCAGAAGATGGAGTCTCAGTCGACTTATTCTCGCTCGTTCCGGTTAAACGCTCCCACTCCGTTTGTGCACAAGGCGGCATTAACGGGGCAGTGAACACGAAAGGGGAAGGCGATTCACCAGCCATCCACTTTGACGACACTGTATATGGAGGAGACTTCTTGGCTAACCAGCCGCCAGTACAAGCAATGACTGAAGCGGCACCGGGAATTATCCGTTTGATGGACCGGATGGGAGTAACTTTCAACCGTACTCCGGAAGGATTATTGGATTTCCGCCGTTTTGGTGGTACATTGCATCACCGTACGGCTTTCGCTGGCGCTACGACAGGACAGCAGCTTCTTTATGCGCTTGACGAGCAAGTACGCCGCTTTGAAGTGGCAGGCTTGGTTCAAAAGTATGAGCACTGGGAATTCCTCGGAATCATAATGGATGACGAAGGGGTTTGCCGCGGTATCAAAGCACAAAATATGAAAACGATGGAGATCAAAGCGTTCAAAGGTGACGCCGTTATTATGGCCACTGGCGGACCGGGGATCATCTTCGGAAAATCAACGAACTCTGTCATCAATACAGGTTCTGCGGCATCCATCGTCTATCAGCAAGGTGCTAAATATGCGAACGGTGAATTCATCCAAATCCACCCAACTGCAATTCCTGGAGACGATAAGCTTCGCCTCATGAGTGAATCGGCTCGTGGTGAAGGCGGACGGATCTGGACGTATAAAGACGGTAAACCTTGGTACTTCCTTGAAGAAAAATATCCGGATTACGGAAACCTTGTACCACGTGATATCGCAACACGTGAAATTTTTGATGTCTGCGTGAATCAAAAATTGGGTGTGAACGGGGAAAACATGGTATACCTTGACCTTTCCCATAAAGATCCGCATGAGTTGGATATTAAGCTTGGCGGCATCATCGAAATCTATGAGAAATTTACAGGGGAAGACCCTCGTAAAGTTCCAATGAAAATCTTCCCTGCCGTTCACTATTCAATGGGTGGACTATGGGTCGACTACGAACAGCACACAAGCATTCCTGGCCTATTTGCGGCGGGTGAATGTGATTATTCACAACACGGTGCGAACCGTCTCGGCGCTAACTCGCTTCTTTCTGCCATCTATGGCGGTATGGTTGCAGGTCCGGAAGCTGTCAAGTATATGAGAGGCGTAAAACGGACGGCTGAAGAGCTTCCTTCCTCCATTTTCGATACAGCTATCAAAGACGAGCAGCAGAAGTGGGATGCAACCTTGAAGATGGATGGTACGGAAAATGCGTACGTTCTTCACCGTGAACTTGGTGAAGTCATGACAGATAACGTTACGGTTGTTCGTTACAATAAAAACCTTCAAGAAACGGATTACAAGCTTCAAGAGCTTTTGGAGCGGTATGAAAACATCAATATTACAGATACGCAAAAATGGTCTAACCAAGGCGCGACATTTACTCGTCAATTGAAGAATATGCTATACTTGGCTCGCGTCATTACGCTAGGAGCATTGAATCGTAACGAAAGCCGTGGGGCCCACTATAAACCTGAGTTCCCGAACCGTGACGATGAAAACTTCTTGAAGACGACGATTGCGGAATTCGATGGCAAGTCTGCACCGATTATCTCTTACGAGGAAGTCGATGTATCATTGATTCCACCGCGTAAACGCGATTATTCCGCGAAGAAAGGAGATTGACGGAAGTGAGTGAGCAAACTACTGCCGTACAAGAGGCAACTGCTAAAAAAACGGTCCGTTTTGAAATTCAACGCCAAGATACTCCTGATTCCAAACCTTATTGGGAAAGCTTTGAAATAGACTATCGGCCGAATATGAACGTCATTTCGGCTTTGATGGAAATCCGGAGAAATCCGGTGAATGCAGAAGGCAAGAAAACGACGCCTGTAAACTGGGACATGAACTGTCTGGAAGAAGTTTGTGGTGCTTGTTCGATGGTCATCAATGGCCGTCCGCGTCAATCTTGTACAGCATTAATCGACCAATTGACGCAGCCGATTCGCTTGGAGCCAATGCGCACATTCCCGGTTGTCCGTGACTTGATTGTCGATCGTGAGTTCATGTTTGATTCCCTTAAGCGGGTTAAGGCGTGGATTCCGATTGACGGCACATATGATCTTGGCGACGGTCCGCGTATGCCGGAACGCAAGCGTCAATGGGCGTATGAGCTTTCTAAATGTATGACTTGCGGTGTATGCCTTGAAGCGTGCCCGAACGTCAATGATAAAACGAACTTCATCGGTCCAGCTTTGATTTCCCAGGTTCGCTTGTTCAACTCTCACCCAACTGGTGCGATGAACCGTGACGAGCGTCTGGAAACACTTATGGCCGATGGCGGTATCGGTGAATGCGGTAACTCGCAAAACTGTGTCGTCGCTTGTCCGAAAGGAATTCCTTTGACAACGTCCATCGCAGCGATGAACCGTGCAACTACCGTACAAATGTTCAAGAACTTCTTTGGAAGCGACCATATGGTAGACTAAGATTTGCGCAAGAGCCTCCCGGCGGGTAACGACCCCTGGGAGGTTCTTTTTTGGTTTCGGCACCCTTTTACTGGTTAACTTCAAATTTTCTTCCGAATTTGCTATAATAAAAGAATGAATGTTCATTCATTTTGATAAAGGGAGAGATGATCATGATACCAAGCTATATCGGGGACTATGCAACATGGGAAGCGGGGTTTGAGTTTTCGGTTCCTGTGACGGTGCGTTTTTCGGAAACGGATATGTACGGACATTTGAATAACACGGTGACATTTGCCTATTTTGAATATGCCCGCATCGAATTTTTAAAAACAATCGGCCAGATGGAAGATTGGCTGGATCCACAGGGGACGACCATTCCTGTCGTTGCCGATCTTCAATGTGACTATAGAAAACAAGTGTTTTTCGATGAAACCCTTACCATCTATGTGAAAGCGGCGTCCATTGGAAACAGCTCCGTCGACCTTCATTATATGTCGAAAAATGAAAAAGGGGATGTTGTGTTTACGGGACGGGGTTCGATTGTTCAAGTAAACCGGGAAACAGGCAGAGCTGTTCCTTGGACCGACGCACAAAAGTCGCAGTTCCAAAAGAAAGTCGCCATCTAGCCGGCACAGCATAATCCCTCCTGACATATTGTAAAGTGAACGTTGGATAGGAGGGGCGCGTCTTGACAGGAGAAATGAACAACCGTTCTTTGCTGACAGCAAGGGAGAGAGAGATATTTGATCTTTTGGTAGATGATCATACGACAAAAGAGATCGCAGGACGGCTCGGCATAAGCGAAAAGACTGTAAGGAACCACATCTCGAATACGATTCAAAAACTCGGGGTTTCAGGCAGAGCTCAAGCGATTGTCGAATTGTTGCGATTAGGGGAGTTGAAACTGAATTAAGCACGAAGGATTGGTGGTTGTCACGAAATAGCTGCCAGCATTGTCTAACCAAAAGGGTACTATGAAAATATTGTCTATGTCGTTATTCTGTAAAACTGTTGCGTTATGAAAGAAAAAAGGTGACAATAAGTACACAGTATTTGTTTTGTGGGAGCTGGTTAACGTGTTGGAACAACAACAGTCACATCCCGACAGCAATGACAATATCGCACGCATGGAGAAAGAACTGCGGTATATTGCAGGGATCATTAAACAACAAGGTCGCAAAATACTTAGCAATTATACGATTACACCTCCTCAATTCATCGCCTTGCAATGGCTTTTTGAACATGGTGATATGACAATTGGCGATTTATCGACAAAAATGTATTTGGCGTTCAGTACCACTACTGATTTAGTAGATCGCATGGAGAACAATAATCTGGTTAAGAGAGTTCGTGACGAACAGGATCGTCGTGTCGTCAGGATTCATTTACTGAGTGAAGGCGAACGCATCATCGAAGAAGTGATCGAAAAGCGCAGAGACTATTTACATTCCGTGTTAACTGATTTTAATGATGAAGAGTTGCAGGAATTCTCTCGTATGTTGACAAAATTACACCAAGAAATGCAGAAGGATTGAGGGGTTCGTGTGGAAGCACCAATCGGAGTGATCGATTCAGGTGTCGGTGGCTTGACAGTTGTCAAGGAGTTACTAAACCGGCTGCCTAATGAACCGATCGTATATATAGGCGATGATGCACGTTGTCCATACGGTCCGCGATCAGCTGAAGAAGTCATCCAGTTTACTGTCGAAATGGCGTCAGCGCTCTCGAAGATGGATATTAAGATGCTTGTGGTTGCCTGCAATACGGCGACTGCAGTCGCTTTGGATATTTTAAAAGATACATTTCCGTTTCCGATTATCGGCGTAATCGAACCGGGCGCCCGTGCTGCATTGCAAGCATCAGCGACCGGTGAGATTGTCGTTCTTGGAACGGTGGGAACAGTAAATAGCGGGGCGTATACAGAAGCAATTCATCTGTTATCGTCCCGTGCTTCTGTTTTTCAATTAGCTTGTCCGGAATTCGTACCAATTGTCGAAAGCGGCAGATATAAGACGAATGAAGTCAGCGGGATCATTCATCAGACGCTGAAGCCGCTCCAAGAGGTAGCGTTCGATACAGCGATACTGGGATGCACCCATTACCCACTCTTGCATGACCATATTAAAGCGCAGCTGCGAAGCGATGTAACGATTGTTTCCTCTGCCATCGAGACCGTGCACGACGTGGAAAGAGCTTTGATGACAAACGGGCTCACAAGCGATGTTGCCTCCCTGGCCACGCCTGTTTTTTATACGACAGGAGAGGTACATGAATTCCGCTCCATCGTATCAGACTGGCTGGAGATTAAGGAACCGATTGTAAAGCAGATAAAATTATGACCGCCCGGGTATCCTGAAAAAGGATATCCGGTTTTTTGATTTGAGGAAACGGACTATGGTAAGATGATGGCTGTACTGATTACGTGGAGGTGACCGGCATGAGACATGACGGAAGAACAGAAGAAATGATCCGCCCGGTTTCCATTGAAACCGATTATTTATTGCACCCGGAAGGCTCTGTCCTCATAACGGTTGGCAATACAAAAGTAATTTGCACTGCATCGATCGAGGAGCGCGTACCGCCCTTTTTAAGAGGGAGCGGCAAAGGATGGGTAACTGCTGAGTATTCCATGCTTCCGCGCGCTACAGGGCAAAGGACGCAGCGAGAGTCAGCCCGTGGCAAGGTCGGCGGGAGAACGATGGAGATCCAGCGGTTGATCGGCAGAGCCATGCGCGCTGTCACCAATTTGGAAGCACTTGGCGAAAGGACGGTCTGGATTGACTGTGACGTCATCCAAGCAGATGGGGGAACCCGTACGGCTTCGATTACAGGTGCGTTCGTCGCAATGGTCTTAGCAGTATCAAAGCTAGCGAAAGAGAAAGAACTCAAGGCTTTCCCGATTATCGATTTCTTGGCGGCAACAAGTGTAGGTAAAACAGAAGAAGGCACATTGATTGTGGATCTTGATTATATAGAAGATTCCTCGGCGGCGGTCGACATGAATGTCGTCATGACAGGCAGTGGGCAGTTTGTTGAAATTCAAGGCACTGGAGAGGAATCGACGTTTTCCCGTGACGAAATGAACGGCCTGTTGGATTTGGCTGAACAGGGAATCCGGGGGCTGTTTGAACAGCAGAAACAAGTGTTAGGTGAAGCAGGTCACTTGATAGGAAAGAAAGAAGTGGAAATGGAATGAAACAAGTTCTGATTGCAACAAACAATGCCGGCAAAGCGAAAGATTTTGAAGCACTGTTAGGGCCATTCGGTGTGAAGGTTCTGACGCTGAATGATCTGGAACAAGACATTGACGTAGAAGAGACAGGCACGACATTTGAAGAAAACGCAATCTTAAAAGCAGAAACAGTATCCCGCTTATTGCAAATACCTGTCATTGCAGACGACAGCGGCTTGGAAGTCGATGCATTGGACGGCGCTCCTGGCGTCTACTCGGCTCGTTACGCGGGTCCCGCTAAAAAAGACGAGGCCAATATCGATAAACTGTTAAGTGAGTTAGAAAACGTTTCTGAAGCGAATCGGACAGCGCGTTTTCGTTGTGTGCTGGCAGTGGCGGGACCGGGAATCGAAACGAGAACATTCTCCGGCAGCTGCGAAGGGCTCATTTTGGATGAAAGAAGAGGCGCCAACGGTTTTGGGTATGACCCCGTCTTTTATTACCCAGAGAAAGAGCGCACAATGGCACAGATGGCACCTGAAGAAAAAGGCGCGATCTCACATCGCGGTGCCGCGTTAGCCAAGCTGAAAACATTTTTGCCGGAATGGTTAGAAGGACAGGCATGAGAATCATCGTACTAAGTGATACGCATGGCGATTTGGAAACGGTGCAAGCCGTTTCCGCTATGCCTGCCGACGCCATCTTTCACTGCGGTGACAGCGAACTGACGCACGACGCAGAAGTATGGGAGACAATCAGCACCGTGAGAGGCAATTGCGACCGGGAACGTCAATTTCCTGATCAAGTCGTTCAGCGTGTCGGGAATAAACAGATTCTCGTCGTCCACGGCCATCAGCACGACTGCCATCGATCCCTGCTGCCCCTTTACTACGAAGCAGTCGAACAGCAGGCGGATATTGTCCTCTTCGGCCATACCCATCTCTATGGAGCAGAAATGAAAGACGGCATTCTATTCCTCAATCCCGGCAGTCCATTGCTGCCTAGAGGCGGTAAAGAACCGACCTACGCCATCATAGAATGGGAGCAAGACACAACTATTTCATTTGTCAATCCACACAACGAATTGGTCGATACATTGCGAATAAAGAATTTTTAAGAATACCGTTGACTTTATTGCACAACCTGCTTATAATAAAATTTGTCCTTGGGAAACGTTGGAGTACCAAGAGCATGTCTCAGTAGCTCAGCTGGATAGAGCACACGCCTTCTAAGCGTGCGGTCGCAGGTTCGAATCCTGCCTGGGACGTATTTCAGTGAAAACTGAACACGATAAGGAAACAAAAATAATGACCACAAACGTTGATATGACAGCGTTTGTGGTCATTATTTATTTTTGGAGAATACGTTTAGAAACGATAGAAAATGAGATCATTCGTCACGATGGAATTGGCTGCCTTCTTGAATGATATTAATTTCAATTATACCAAAGGAATGAATGTTCATGGGGGCGGGCAATGGGATTCTGTTGTTGGTGACTCCATTCTATCGTTCTTAATTATAAGAGTCGAATACAGTTCGTACTAAATTATGCTTCTCATTCCAAAGGAATATTGAGTTCGATGTTTTCTCCAATAGGATTGAAATAATAGTTGAAATATATTTTTGCTTTGCCATCATAATCTTGAAATTGAGCCGTTTCAATTACGTACTTCTCATCTCGTGAAAACGTGCTACCTGTATATTCCAACGTCGTACCATCTTCTTTTACAGCATAATGTAGCCATAATAGGTTACCTCCATTATCTCCTTTTTTTACAGCAACTGATACATCATGCGATGTTACAGAAATGTCCCAATCGAAATAATCAGGTTTCGTGAGTACTTCTTTTGTGCCAAAATCAACTTCTATAAAATCCTCTCCCTTTGGAACTGCCTGAACAGAACCAATATTAATCGTGAGGGAGTCTGAATTATGAAAATAATTACTTTGCACATTGAGCGTAATCTTGCCGTTGCGAATATCTCCTTGTGTTGCTCCGCCGTTTATAAAGCTACCTCTTCGCTCTCCACTATCCGTCATAACTGTAATATCATCGAGAGCTAATATTTGCATTGTATTCGCTTCTTCTATTTCAATATCTATGGCCGTTTTTAATGGAGAACGGCGAATTTGTGTAATCATAAATTTCTGACCTTCGATATCTATCGTACGATTCACATCAATAACTTTTTCCGTAGCTATTTCGTTTTGTAGTGTAAACGGTATCGTTATTTCGATATTTCCCTTATCTACATCCTCAAAATGAAAAACGGCCTTAAAATCCTTGGAAGTATAAACGATAGGCTCTACAAAGTTGTATTCTATTAAAGAAGAAATGTTTTTTTGATTATCTGCATGGCGGGTAAAACTATTTGGCCCTGGTATTTCATTGTCTCCTTGGAACAATTGAACATCATTCAAGTAGAGTTTCGACATATCAAATAAAGCAACTGCGTCGTAGAAAAGTACAAAGCCCGAATGATCTGCAATCACGCCTTGCAATGTTAACGATAGGCCATTTTTAGACTCTGTTACATTGATCTCTTCAAAGTATTGATTGTCCACAATGTCTTTTATCCCAGCGTCGCTTCTAACTGCTGATACAAGTGCTTGAAAGCCAGGTATTTTTCCAACATAACTAGCAAAAGTAGGAGAAACACGAATTGAAAATAGAATAGTTAAGCAAAACAAAGCAACTATGGCAACTGGTACAATGCGCTTCTTTGTTCTTTTTTCTCGCTGAACTTTACGTAAAGTATCCATTCGAATTTGTTGAAGTTTCTCCTGTGGAACGTCAATCGATGGTAGTTTACTCATAGCCAGTCCTCCTTTTCTCCAGCGCAATTTCTAAGCTTCTTTAATATATGGTGTAGCTTAGACTTTACAGTACCTTCCGGAATTTGATTCAGCTCAGCAATTTCTTTGTTTTTTAGTTGCTGAAAATATTTCATATAGACGAGTTGCTGCTCCGACAAAGATAATTGTTCCAGTAGTCGCTCCAAATCAGAATAGATGACCCATCCAGATAAGTGATGTTCCTTAATTGGAACGGTTGGTTGTCGTTTTCTTAAATGATCTTTACAACAATTGATTAACACTCGGACGAGCCATGTTCTGGCATATTCTTGCTGTTTCACGGTATGCATTTTTTTTAGTGCCTTGTAAATAAGCTCCTGCATTACGTCTAAAGTGTCTTGTTCATTTTTCATATATGTAAAAGCCATGCGATATAAAATCTCTTCATCCATTTCAATAAGTGAAAGTATCGCTTGATGATCGCCGCGAATAGCACGCTGCACAATTTCAGATTCCATCATTTTTGCCTCCTTCCATAATTAGACGCACTGTTTCTTCATTTCGTTCAAAAATGTTTTTATTATGCAGAAAGCCGTTATAGACTTTAGGATTGTTTTGTAATTTAGTCTACTCAATTTGATTATAAAAGAGGTACATAACACACTTCATTATGCAGAAGAAGCTAGGCAATGCAAAGCGCAGCGTTCGACAAGTATGGACAATGAAATAGAAGAGGAGGAGAACAATAGTTAAGGAGTATAATCAAAAAAATCGTTTATTTAGGAGGGGGATTGTTAATGAAGAAAATGCTTGTATTTTTAATAATGTTACTTCTAATTACAGCCTGTACTAATAATAATATTGACAAGGAATTTTTAAAAAGTGTCCCACTTCCAGAGTCATCTAAGATCTTATATAAAGAGCAAAAGGACGGTAATCAAATTGTGCTTTATCAAGATGAATCAGGGTTTCGTGTTGGATATAAAAAGAAAAATAGTAAATATTGGGTTCGTACTGGTAACGGCGAGATAAATCCAAAAGACGGTTTTAATCGGGTAATGATTAATAACCCAACAATACCTATTGCACTGTTTGGCGGAATTATTACAAATGAACAAATTGCATCTGTTCTTGTTAAACAAAAAACAATAGAGAAAGAAGCAACGATCATTGAAACTGATGACGGCTTGAGATGTTGGTATATAACCTTTGATGCATTGGAGAACCCAGATCCTGGTGAACTTGACCCATTTAAGATTGAGGCATTTGATAAGAATGGAAATATACTGTGGAAAGAGGGAATGTACGAAAACGGGTATTTTAGTGGGCTGACAAGTAATTAAACTTACAGGTGAAATATCTACTATCCTATATCTACTCTTTTGAAATTGAAGTGTATTTTATAATCCCAAATGAGTATGTTTCCCAGCTAATTTCGAGGTCCGAGAAGGGGATAAGTTTGAGTTCGATCCATTCGATAGGGAGTAATTTTATATGGAGTATTCCCTTTCTTTGCTTGCGAAGAAGCAACCATAGCCCTAAGCGAGAGACGTCATGAAATTATTATCTTCTTATCATGACCTCCTGCTTTTGAGTGAATAAGTATAGGCAAGATAGGACGTATTCTGATTGTAGACAATAGAGTTGGAAAATAATTAATTGTACTATCTATCGTATTGGGGAGCAATGTCCATGCCGTAGAGAGATATTAACTTCTGAATGAGAATGGAAGTTTTACAGCATCCTCAATGTCGTAAGAATTAAATAGCAGAAAGCAAGCAGATCTCAAATAAAATTGAGGTCTGCTTGCTAATCCAAATATATGGTATCATAGTAAATATAAAAGAATTTTTGAAAAACGAAGTGGGAAAATGATAAAAAAATTAGCTGGACTCCTACTTCTTTTATTGTTAGTAGGATGCTCAAAGATAGCAGCTCTTACTCCTGAAATGGAAGTAGAGCAACATTTAAAAAATTATTTAAATGCCTTGGAAGATTATGATGTGACTACTTTAGTCGAACTATCGGATGACATAAGATTTTCTGACAAAAAGGTTCAATTAAAAGAATACTTAGATATAGAACCAGACATCTCAAAAACAGAAATCATTGAAATTATCGCTATTAGTCCAACTGAATTTGAAGGTACTATTTCATATGAGGATATAAATGGTGAGAAACAGGTAAAGTTCCCCATAATAAAACAAAAATCAAAATGGAAAGTAATTGTTGGACAGACTTATTAGATCGAACTTGCTGATTAATAATCTAAAGCTAGAAACTATAGTAATTAAATGCGAGTATGTTTTACCTTTCAGTACTAATTGGAAACAAAACGCTCTAAACAAAAACAAAAAAATTTCATCACCATAACTATCCGCTCTTGTAATTAGAGGTAACAAGACGTTCTCCACTTTTTGCATTAAAATAAACAGCAACCATTTGATCGAGTTCTTTATTCCAACCTATTACTAACATCAGGGTAATACCGGTTTCGGGGTCTTTTCTAAGCATGAAATTGTATCCTTTGGCCCAGTCTTTACCAGGATTAATAACTCCCAATTTCAGTGCTTTTTCGAGTAAATAGGGCGAGTCATATTTTATATCTTCTAATAAAACAAACTCTTTTTGCGGATAAGGTGTAGTACCTTCCACTGTTAGATCTTCAACTCTTTCAATTTTTCCTTTATAAATGGTTACCACGAAAAACTTGTTAGTATCCGGTACTGCGAACCAAACGTTCCAGTATTTTCTCTTCCCGTTGCTTCCAATTGATTTCTCTGTCTTATCGTCTAGGTCAATATTTATTGCTTGTAATAATTGTGCATTTTCCTCCCATTCCAATGCAGAAGGGTAAGCAAGTTTAATTGCTTCTAATATTGATAGTTCTGTTTTGGTTTGAGAGTAAGGAGAATCTACAAAAAATAAAACGCTAAATACTAAGGCGGGAATTAAAAATAATACTATTAGTATCCAATTTTTTATATCATCACCTCTGTCAAACGCTATTTTATTTTCTTGCTATTCTTGTATGCTTTTACAAGGTAAGTTATGAACTAGTTATTACTATAATCCGATGAATCACTAAAGGCAGGTGAGCATTAGCATCAGTTCAACAAACAGCATCGAACTTAACTATGGTTATTGAATACAGTGGGATTTTTGAAGCATAGTGCATTATTAATTCAATCAATTGCAACACCAAGCAGAAATAAATAAGGACTTTCAATCATCATTTTCTATTGCTGAAGAAATAGTCATCAACATCTTGCTCCCTGAGAAAATGATCGCCTACAAAAATGTGATTGACCCTGTCACCTTTATCAAAGGCGATACAGGTTTTATACTCTTTAAAAAATCTGATGGACAAATGTAATTTATCAAGTACATGGGTATTCCCAAGAAACGAATGAAACAGTTACGATGGTGATTCCTCCTTAATGATTACAGAGCTTATTTACGATGGTAGTAGGCTTTCATTAGGGTTTATCGTAACGAATTATGATAATGAAAATCCTTTTGGAAATGCGTCTTTTAAACTTGACGGAGAAGATTTTTATGGTGGAGCGAGTAGCCAAGGGGAGTATATTAATGACACTGATTATGCAGGGGTCTTTAAGCTAATTATTCCTAATGAATTGAAAAAAGACTCATTTAATTTGGCTATTGTTTTAAAGGAGTTTAATGATAAAAAAGGGAGTTGGAATTTCAACATCCCCGTTTCTAAAACAGAGGGTGATAAATCCTTTCTTGTACTAAACAAACCAATTCGAAAGACTACAAAATTACAATGAAAAGAGTTACTTTTACTCCTGCGACAACAGAAATAAACTTTGACTTAACGGAACCTGTCAAAGCTGAAAAATTAAATCAAATCATACGTTTTTGTTTATTCGATGATAAAGGAAATGAGTTAAAAGAAATAAGTGCTGAAGGTGGGGGGGATAAAGTCTGTGAAGTAATTGATGGGAAGATAACATTGGATACAAGTGTTCAATATGAATCGATTGACGTTATTCCTGATTATTTGATTCTTGAACCATACATTCGCAATAAAAATGAAAACATCGAAAAATTGAGAATGAAAATCCCTCTTAAAAGAAGTGAATAAATGGGGGAGTTATTAGGTTATATTATTTCTTCCTTCAACAAACGGGGCGTTGATCAAGGTTTGTACGGGTGCTTTATTTAAGAACATTGGGCTTGTAGATGGCTCACTGTTCTAATTGAAACTAAGGTGGCAAGTTGGTTTAAACTTAACTCTTTATGTAATTGCTCTGATATAACCAGCTATATAATAGTTTTACAACCCAAAAAGCAATTAAGATCCAGATAATGATAAAAAGAGCACCAACAAACCAATTTTTTGGTTTGCCGTCTTTTTTAATTTCTTCAGCTCTAACTCTATTTTCGTCTAAAATTTTGCAGGAATTTATTTAAGAGCTAATGAGATTCCCAGAGGGACAATAATAAGATCATCAAGATACCCTAAAATAGGTATAAAATCAGGAATTAAATCAATTGGACTGAAAGCATAGGCTACTACACAAATTGCGAATATCTTGGGGAACAAAGGAGTTCGAAGATCCTTGTAAGATAGATAAAGAACAAATAAATTACTTTTTAGTTTCCGCCCAAGGATTTTCAGCTTATTTAAAGTATCCATCATTATCCTCCATATTTAATTAGTATAAATTAGATAAATACTGAGGTAAACAAATGATTAATATGAAGTTCGAATCAAAAGGTTAACAGGAGGATTTATGAAAAATAGTAGAGTTCTTTTTTTTATACTGTTTTGTTTACTGATGCTGTATGGCTGTAATGGAGACGAAAAGCAATTGGTTGCTTCAACTGTAGAAAAAGTTAGCTCTGAAAAAGATACTGAAAAAGAATTATTAGCATTGTCGGAAGAAATATTTTCGCTGTTAAAGGAGTCTAACTATAAAAAGATAGCTGAAAAGGTTGATCCGGAACATGGAATTACCTTTGCTTTTTATGCGGATTTTGGTTATCCCGATGGATATGGGGGGAAGTATGTTAACTTATCAAAGAAGGAGATAAGTGAAATAAGCGATACAAAGTATTCATGGGGATTAGATGAAGCAGAAACGAAATTTGAAATGTCCTTAGTTGAATTTGTTCATCAATTCCTCTTACGGAGATGGGGAAGGGATGATGTAGATTATAGTATTGTTACATTTAATGAACCAGCAGAGAATTATGCAGGTGTTCTTAATACCATTCATGAATATTACCCTAATGCCAAGTACGTAGAATACTATTCACCAGGTGAAAATGAGCATTTGTTCCAATCCCTGCGGTTCATCTACCAAGAAAGAGATGGAGAATGGTATCTTATTGGAATCGCTCGTGATGTAGCTACTGTATGATAAATGAATCTTTAATAAGTAAAAGCCTACAACTATACAGCTATAGTTTGAAGGCTTTTAGTTGTTCGTAGACATCCTGATGAAAAATAACGCAGAGTGATAGGTGATATCTTTAGCCTTTAGTTGTAATGCATTATAAATTGGTGAAGAAGGAAGGTGTTAACTTGATGTGGAAGGGCTATATAAGTTCGGTGTCAAAAGAATACTTCTTCAAGCCTCCAGCAACTAATGCTGAAATAATTCGCATTTCAGGGGAACTAAATGTGAAAGTGCCTCAAAAGTTAATCACATTATTGAGTGAAACGAATGGAGTTTTTGACTGTTTTGGTTGTCCATTAATATGGTCAACTGCACAAATAGTAAGGGATAATTTGTTTTTTAGAGATTTAGGTGATAATGAAGATTTGTATAAGCCGTTTGACGACTTGTTATTTTTTTCGGATAGCGGCTGTGGTGACTTATTTGGTTATAAATTAGTAAATGGAAGTATTCAAGAAGAGGATATATATGTGTGGAATCACGAAGATGACAGCAGAATGTGGGTTGCTTCTTCATTGGAAGAATTTATTAAAGGTTGGATTACTGGAGAAATTTCTACTTACCATTAATCCAACTGTATCTATCTCTAGTGAAGACTTGATGCCCCAGTTTTTATGGAGACCAACACATGAGGAGTTGAATAACTTGAATGTCCAACAAATAAAAGAAGCATTATTTAAACAAGCCACTATCTTTCATACCGGGGGATTCCGGCCAACAGAGGAATTAGGGGAAAGTTGGATTGGCAAAGTATTATGGGGGAACGTAGGTGAAAACATACCATCTAGTTTCGACCCTATTTGTACTCTGTTTCTACACAATTTACCCTACGTTCCAAAGGAGTTAACGGGTTATCATTTAATAACCATTTATATGGATTTCGATGTATTCAACAATTTACAGATGGATAATCTAGCTCAATATTTTAAGATAAATTGTTATCAAGTATTGGATGAATTACATAAGGTCGATAAACAATCTAATAATATAAAGAGCTTCCCACTGGCTCCTATACTAATTAATAATGACACACCATCTTGGGAGGATTCCGATAGCATTGCTCCAGAAATAGAAAATGCAATATTGAAGCTCGAATTAAACGAGGAAATTGAATACTATGATGACGTCGTAGAAAAAATATACTCCACTCATAAAGTTGGAGGGTATCCATCTTTTACCCAAGGCGGAATCAGTTTTGGGGATGATTACTCATTTGTCTTTCAAATAAGTTCAGATGAAAAAGCTCGCTTCAACATTGTTGATAGTGGCAGTTTTTATTTCTTCTACAATCAAGAAAAACAGGATTGGATCGTCTACTGCGATTTTTATTAATATTCTTGAAGAAGATATTGAACTAAATAGAAGGTGGTGCATAAATGG
Source organism: Sporosarcina sp. AD_1 (assembly GCF_057373025.1). Classification (NCBI taxonomy): domain Bacteria; kingdom Bacillati; phylum Bacillota; class Bacilli; order Caryophanales; family Caryophanaceae; genus Sporosarcina; species Sporosarcina sp. AD_1. The sequence continues at coordinate 243,818 of NZ_JBPVIR010000001.1, read as the reverse complement.
GTAGTATAAACGCTCAAAATTGTAATTTAAATATATGGTATTACCTACCTGAAGAAGTATGGAATCAAGTAACGACTGTATATATGAGCATGCCAGGCTGGATCGGATATAAAAATGGAATTCCTTATTGGTTCGGACAGGAAGATGATAAGGTTTTTATAACAGCATCACTAGAACCAAGTGGATTAGCATTTTATGCGCAGATGAGTGACGATGCATGGAATTCTTGGATCGAAACATTTAAATTGGAAGCTACGAAAGTATTAGGATTTGCGGTTGGTGAACCCGAAGATGGATTTAGGTAACTGTGCTGATTCATTAATTGAAAAATATTTGATAGAAACAATATTAATAAGTGTTTTTCTCACGTTGAGAATGAATAAGTTCCATGTTATGTTGCTAAGCTGCATTCGATAAGTCAAAGAGGAGATATACATATGGATAAACAGTCTTATGCAAGGTATTTGCTTCAATTGATGAATGAAGAGGATGCTGGTGAAACAGATATTGAGGAAGTTCAATTTTATGGGTATTTTCAAATGTATATGCCGGATGGAGCAGGCGTCGAGGCAACTTTTGAGCCTCTTGACGATGGGCACGCATATTTGCAGAAGATAATACAGATTTATGAAATGCTAGATCCAAAGGATTTTAGTGGACCTATAGTACCGGGATATTTTACTGGTAAGGCTAAATATGTATCTGATGAAGTATTGTTGAATTATGGAAGGCAGTTTATTCAAGGCTTACAGAATTTATTGATGGAGTATTCCGTGGAATCAGGTGGAGAGGATTTACCAGATAATCTGCTCGAAATTGACGAGGTTAGAATTATATCTTCTGAGGAAATAGATGAAATTCGTGAGCATTACGACTCTGAATTATATGAGACGATTTCTGATATCATCAGCGAACAGAAGGAGTACGATGAACCGATTGAGATTTTGGACGAGGCGTATTATTCGATTGCTTGTGATTACTGGATTTCATATTATCTTCAATGGCACCGTTATAAAATGAGTGGAGATCCATTTGCAGCATATTTTAATCTGTACCAACTTGGGTACTCGGCAATCTTCTCGGAAAATAAACTGTATATTGGTACATAAAACGGAGGTTCATTAAAATGGCGGAATGAATACCATGCAAGATGGAAGAATGCAACGCAACTATTTTGCCGAGCACAGCAGCCAAAACAGATGGTATCTGCATGCCTTGTCATCAGGCGGTTTTTAGATAAAAAGTCTTTAAACTTGAAAAGATGCACTTTCTGTTTCGATACGAACAGGATGCGCTTCTTTTCCACCTGTAAAGGCACAGGATAATAAATTCGTAGAAATTGAAGTGGATTGGAGTGGAAGGCAGCGACGCCAGTGGGAATAGCGCGAGCAGAAAGTCCCGCTGGAACGAAGCTACGAGGAGATGGAAGCCGCGCCTGCTGAATGCGTCTGCCTGAAACGGAAATCCACGGCTTCTAAGATGGAAAAAAATATAAAGACCACTTGGCGACAAGTGGCCTTCAGTAATGTTTATAGAAATTTCTTCAATACATTCATTAGTATTAATTATTCATCACAAGTATATTTAAATTTAGGATTGGTCTGAATGAAATAGCCGCTTCTAACTTGTCCCGCCCAGTTTTGTAATGCTTCTTTCCACGCAACACTTTCAAAGAATTCTTCTACAGTTGTTGTTTCTGAAAACCAGATGAGTGGCGTGTAAGGTGCAAGTGGCCCTGCATCACCCCAAATGCCTCCGGCTTTAATAGTACTTTGTTTTACGAGAAGCAAGGGTAGTCCACGTTGATAAGACATAGAAGGTTCGATTTGCATGAATGGAGAATATGTCTCTAATTGAGCCGTCCGCCGTGTTGGTTTTAATAGGGCGGCAATTGTTCCATAACTAGAGTTCACGATTCGACGCACATTTTCAACAGTCGTGTCAGGATATTGGTCTGTATTGGGGAGTGTTCTTGGGAAAAGAAGGACCTCTTTGATTTCGTTGAACATACGAATAATAAACCGTTGCTCCTGTGATAATGGAGGTTGGGCTGGTCCAAGTGTAAATAGGTTTTGATGGCTAAAAAATACGGGGATCCGGAAGAAATCGCTTGCTGCTTCATTTAAATCATCTACCGCTTGATAGAATTCTTCTAGTTCCTTATTTTTTGTTTTATTTTCACTCAAATTTTCTCACCTCCTTTCTCATAACTTATTCAAAGTTGGAAAGGGGGTCTATGTGTACACACCATATGCTACATTATGTTTCAGACAGGCATTATGGGTATGAAAAATCTGACATCCTACTAATCAATTGTCTTATAATTATAGTAAAGCCTTTTGTGCAGAGGAGGTATTAATGAATTTGACTAAGCCCTTTCCTTATAAAAGATGGTTATTCGCTTGTTCATTAGTACTAGCAGCCTTTGTGGTCTTGAACACCATTTCTCTTCAGAAACGCATAACTTTTGATTTGGCGGAACTTCCAGAAGACTATATGGTAATCGAGGGTTATGTAGTTTCTAAGCATCTTCATTCCGTCGGGCTGTCAGAAGAACCCAGTGGTTTTAAGAAAATCGTTTTGGGCCCTTTGCAAGGACATGGTGCGAATCAATTAAAAGTCCTAAAAAATAAGGAGTACAAGAATGCGATAAATTTTAGACAGCTGAAGCTGAACCAAAAAGTACGTGTGTATTGCGATTATGTTAGAGAATCAAATCCACCTAAAACGATGGCTTATTATGTCGAGATACTCGATTATCAAGAATAGTCGATGCTCTGGAAATAGTAATAATCAAAAAATCGCAAGTTAGCAAGCAAACCATGCATATTTCTTAGCGCCTCCGGCAATAGAACAGGGAGGTGCTTTTTTTGTGTGAGAAAAAGCTACTCTGTTAACGGCTGGCGTTGTTAAAATTACCCTGTTGTCTTTCAGTTGGGTTTATTCATTCCGCCATGTTAAACTTTGAAAGTTCAATTGGCAATGAAGAAGGTGGAATTCATTTGAAAAGAATGGAACATAAAGAACAACAGAAACAATTACAAGCAGGGAAGAAATGGTCTAGGCTGAAAAGGCCATTGCGCATCGCACTTTTCGGAATGCTCGTCCTGGTCGTTTGTGGACTGGTTATTTTGAATGTATTAATTTCTAGTAGTGATGTAAGTAAACTTGACGAACCCGAACCGCGGGCTACTTTTATTTATGATCAGAACGGTGAAATCGTTAGTAAATTATCGAATTCTACTATTGAAGGAGTTTCTCTGGACCAAATTCCAAAAGAGCTCGTGGAAGCCGTCATTTCTGTTGAGGATCAAAGATTTTACAAACATAGCGGTATTAACTATGTCGGGATTGCGAGAGCCTTTACTCAAAACCTGTTAAAAGGGAAGGTCGTGGCGGGCGGAAGTACGATTACGCAACAGCTTACGAAAAATGCATTTTTAACTAACGAGCGGACGTATTCTCGTAAATTCAAAGAAATGATTCTTACTAAAAAGATTGAGAGAACCTATTCAAAAGATGAAATTATGGAGCGCTATCTGAACCAAATTTACTTTGGAGAGGGAGCATGGGGTGTTCAACGTGCTGCGCAAGTGTATTTTGGAAAAGATGTAAGTGAATTAACGTTAAGCGAATGCGCTACGTTAGCGGGAATTATTAAAGCGCCATCTCAATTGTCTCCTCACAAAAATATGGAGAAATCCGTGGAACGGCGTAATCTTGTTCTATCGTTAATGAAAGGCGAAGAGTACATTAGCCAAGCTGAATATGAAGAAGCGATTGGTCAAAAGATTGTGTTAGCTGATTCAGACACGTTGGATTACACAGGGAAGTATCCTTATTATATAGACCGTATTGTTGATGAGGCAGTCAACAAGTATCATCTGACGAAAAATGAAGTATTATCTGGCGGACTACATATCACTACTACATTAAATCCTGTTATCCAAGAAGCACTAGAAGAAGTTTATCAGGATGATCGTTATTTTCCTGAAAGCAAGCCGGATCAGCTCATGCAAAGTGCATCCGTTTTCTTGGATCCTAAAACGGGTGGGATTCTTGCATTAATTGGGGGCAGAGGGGAATATACGTATGGCCGCTTTAACTATGCAACCCAGCTCATTAGACAGCCGGGCTCGTCTTTGAAACCACTTGCGGTTTACACCGCCGCGCTGGAGCAGGGCTATCAACTATCGGATTTGCTCGTTGACGAACCAATCAACATCAACGGTTATTCTCCGAAAAACTTTGATAAGCAGTATAGAGGGCGGGTGACGATGTATGATGCCGTCGTTCATTCGTATAATATCCCTCCCGTCTGGCTCTTGCACCAAATCGGGATTGAAAAAGGTGTAAACAGCGTAGAGAGATTCGGCATTCCTCTGGAAAAAGATGATCACAATCTCGGCCTCGCTTTAGGTGGCTTGCACAAAGGGACGTCGCCTCTGCGCATGGCACAGGCTTTCTCCACGTTTGCGAATGATGGGGTCATGATGGAGGCCCATGCAATTGTAGAAGTCAAAGATTCGGAAGGAAAAGTCCTTGGGAAGTGGCAAGAGAAGAAAACAGACGTTACAGATGCGGCAGTTGCCCAGCAAATGACCTATATGCTGCAAGGTGCCGTGGAAAATGGGACGGGCAAGAAGGCGCAAATTACAGGTGTCGACGTAGCAGGAAAGACGGGGACCACCCAGCTGCCATTTGCAGGTGTGGATGGCTCTAAGGATCATTGGTTCGTTGGCTATACACCTGACATCGTAGGTGCTGTTTGGCTAGGCTATGATCAAACCGATTCCGAACACTATTTAACATCGACGAGCAGTTTCACAGTGCCGGCTATTTTCGGACAAGTCCTGTCCAGGTCAACCAGTGAATTGCATACAAAGAAATTTGATTTGCCGTTAATCGGGAAAAATAAAAAAGAGCTGGAGAAACAGAAAGGCAAGTTGAAGGAGAAAAAGCAGAAGCAAGAGCGAGAGAATAAGAAGTGGGAGAAGAAAAAGGAGAAGGAACAGAAAAAGAAAGAGAAGCAGAGAGAGAAGAAAGAGAAGAAAGAGAAGAAACAAGAAAAAGAAAAGAAGAAACGAGAAAAAGAGAAAGAGAAAGACAGAGGGAAGGATAAAGAAAAAGACAAAGGGAGAGAGTAGAAGAAAGCAGATTCTTATACAAATCCTTTTGGTACATGCACTACCCCTTGTCAATCGAATGAAAATGCCGCCAGCCTGGAATGTTCAGGTTGGCGGCATTTTAAATGAAAAAACAACCTTGCGCATAGGCAAGGTTGTAGAAAATATCAGAATAAAAAAATGGCGTTCGTCCCCAAAAGATATGTAATAGAAGGTAATTAACGGTTGGATGTATTATATTTCTCTTCCATCTCTAACACATCCGCAAAGCATTCCATCGCCGCGTTGATATACAGATCCATAAATTGCGGCTCTATGTACTCGGAAAGTCGTTCCAGCAGTTCCGCTCTCATAAGGAGGGGTCGATCTTTTGGAAAGTAAATTGGTTTGTAGACGGATTTTACACTGCTTTTTTCATTGTTGACAACGAGTCTTAAATGGGTCATTTAGATACCAACCTTCTCCACTCCCGGGTGGGCAGTATGTCTTAATTTGTGACATAAGTGTAACATGAAAAAGTCTTTTCTTGTATTGGAAATTAAGGGAAATTTAATATTCCGAAAAAAATGATGTTATCTTTTTGGTTATAATACAATTTTAATTGGAAAATACTATATGGTATAGTGAATGAAGAGAAAGAAGGTGAGCGATTGCGTCGAAAGTATGGAAGGCTTCTGAAGAAGGACAACGTTATTGTTTTTCCAGGTGCTTACGAAAAGCTCGTGGAAGCCGGGAGACTGGCAGTTGATCAGGAACAATTTGAAAAAGCGGTGGAAGCTTTTGACCAGGCAATTAATTATAATCCCGATAGTTCGGAGTTTCTTGGCCCATATGCAATCGCACTCTATGAGACGAAAGACTTCTCTCGTGCCAAGGAGTATGCTTCCCGCCTCCTCTATAGTGGAACAGCGGATTATATTGCGGCAATGGAATTATATTTGGCTATCAGCATCCAGTTGCAACATTATGATGAAGTGAGGGAGACGATCGATACGCTCTTTGAAGAACAGATTATCCCGGAACGGATGCTGAAGAAATTCAATTATTTGCGAGAACTGAATGAGCGTCTTTCTGATCGGTACAGCCAAGATGAAGGATATGCTTCTAATGTGCGTTTCTCATTCGAAGAGTTTATTAAAATCGGTACGGATATGCAACAGGCGATGCTTGCCTCGCTTGAAAATGGTGAGCTGGATGCTATGCTTCCCGTGTTGATCAAGATTATTGGTTCCGATGAACTATCACCGATTGTGAAGACATTTGCTTTGATTTTATTAAAACAAGCAGGGTATAACGATGCGGTGGAAATTCGGAAGTTCGGTATGGAAATGACGGTTCGCCCGAATCAGCTTCCTTTACCAAATGAAGATCAATTGACCGGAGAAGTTATGCAGCTTGCGGAGAGGACATTTGAGAAAGATCCGTCCAAACTTGAAATGGTTAAGTCCATTATGCGGAAATATGGGATTGTCACCTATCCATTCAGTTGGGGGAACTATACGGCTGACGAAGTGATGGAAGCGTATGGATTATACATAGAAAGCCTGATGTCAGGACAACAGCTGCCCGAGGATGAACTAATCGATTTCATTCAATACATCGATACTGAATTTGATCGATGAATGTGAGGAAAGCACTTGATATTAAATCTGTTGAAAGATAGGAAGACTATGATATACTGTAATGGTTGTAAATGACGTATATACGTGATGGAATATATTGTTCATAATGATTCGGAGGTAGTTGTAATGTCAGTTAAATGGGAAAAGCAAGAAGGAAATAAAGGTACGTTAACCGTTGAAGTTTCTGCAGAACAATTTGATGCGGCTCTTGATAAAGCATTTGCCAAAGTCGTAACAAAAGTTCAAGCACCAGGTTTCCGTAAAGGGAAAATGCCACGTAAAATGTTTGAAAAAATGTATGGAGTAGAGTCTCTATATAATGATGCTCTTGATTTCGTTCTACCTGAAACTTATTCAAACGCACTTGATGAAGCGGATGTAGAACCGATTGCACAACCGGAAATCGAAGTTGAGAAAATCGGCAAAGGCGAGACGCTTGTCTACAAAGCTCACGTTCAATTGAAACCAGAAGTGAAACTTGGCGACTACAAAGGCCTTGAAGTGAAACGCCAAGATACTGAAGTAACAGATGAAGAAATCGAAGCTCAATTGAAAGACCGCCAGCAAGCTTTCGCTGAAATGGTAGTGAAAGAAGAAGGCGTTATCGAAAACGGTGACACAGTCAACCTCGACTTCGAAGGTTTCACTGGTGGAGAGCCGTTTGAAGGCGGAAAAGCGGAAGGGTATGATCTTGAAATCGGTTCTGGATCTTTCATCCCTGGCTTTGAAGAGCAAATGGTCGGCATGAAAGTCGGCGAAGAAAAAGACGTTGAATTGACATTCCCTGAAGAATACCATGCAGCTGAATTGGCTGGCCAACCTGCAGTATTCAAAGTGAAAGTAAACGAAATCAAAACAAAAGAAATCCCTGCTTTGGACGATGAGCTTGCAAAAGAAATCGACGAAGAAGTATCTTCTCTTGATGAATTGCGTACGAAATTGAAAGAAAAGACTGCTGAAGAGAAAAAAGGCGCAGCTGAAACAGCTCTTCGTGATGAGCTAGTTGAAGCGGCAGCAAATAACACGGAAGTCGATATTCCTGAAGTGATGATCGAGTCCGAAATCGACCGCATGATGGAAGACTTTGGCCGCCGCCTGCAAATGCAAGGCATGAACCTTGACCTATACTATCAGTTCTCTGGTCAAGACGAAGCTGCTCTACGTTCTCAAATGAAGGACGACGCATTAAGCCGCGTACGCGTTTCTTTGACACTTGAAGCGATCGCGAAAGCAGAAAACGTTGAAGTGACAGAAGAAGAAATCAACGCTGAGCTTCAAAAAATGTCCGAGCAATTCGGCATGGAAATCGATCAAATTAAAAAGACACTAGGCGGCACGGACGTTCTTGAAAACGACCTACGTTTCAATAAAACGGTTGAGCTTCTTGTCGACAACGCTAAAATTACTGAATAATAACCGAATGTTTAGCTGAATATAACAAGGTACGGAAGTCCGTACCTTGTTTTTCATAGGATCAAACGGTTCCGGCGCGTAATTCTAATTAGTTGATAAATACGGGGGAATCTTGTAAGATTGTCACTTGATAGGGGTGAGCATGATGTTCAAATTTAATGATGAAAAAGATAATTTAAGCTGTTCATTTTGTGGGAAAACACAGGACCAGGTACGTAAGCTTGTAGCTGGCCAGGGTGTTTATATTTGTGATGAATGTGTGGAATTATGTGCGGAAATCGTGGAAGAAGAAGTGGGTCTGGACGAAGACTTCGAGCTGAAAGATGTTCCGAAGCCACGCGAGATCCAAAGCATCCTTGATGAATATATCATTGGCCAGGATCGTGCCAAAAAATCATTGGCTGTTGCCGTTTATAACCACTATAAACGCGTAAACTCCAACAGCAAGATCGACGATGTGGAAATTTCCAAATCGAATATTGTCTTGATTGGACCAACGGGTAGCGGGAAGACGTTGCTTGCCCAAACGTTGGCTCGTATTTTGAATGTGCCTTTCGCCATTGCGGACGCGACTTCATTGACGGAAGCGGGATATGTTGGGGAAGATGTCGAGAACATCCTTCTAAAACTGATCCAAGCAGCCGATTTTGATATCGAGCGTGCAGAAAAAGGGATCATTTATATCGATGAGATCGACAAAGTTGCGAGAAAAGCGGAAAACGCGTCGATCACCCGCGATGTTTCAGGAGAAGGCGTGCAGCAAGCATTGCTTAAAATTCTGGAAGGTACAGTTGCCAGCGTTCCTCCACAAGGCGGCCGGAAACATCCTCACCAGGAATTCCTTCAAATCGACACAACCAACATTTTATTTATAGTAGGTGGTGCGTTTGATGGAATTGAAGAAATTATTAAACGCCGGACGGGACGTAAAGTAATCGGATTCGGTTCCAATGAGGAGAAGGAAGAGAAGAAAGAAGGCACTGTGCTTTCTCAATTAATTCCTGAAGACCTTCAGAAATTTGGACTCATTCCGGAATTCATCGGACGTCTTCCGGTCATCGCGACACTTGAGCCGTTGAATGAAGATACATTGTATCAAATTTTAACTGTTCCGAAGAACGCTATCGTGAAGCAGTATCAAAAAATGGTCGAAATGGATGGAGTGCAGCTCCGTTTTGAAGACGACGCATTAATTGAGATTGCAAAAGAAGCGATTGAGCGTAAAACGGGTGCTCGTGGATTGCGTTCCATCATAGAAAATATCATGTTGGATATCATGTATGAGCTGCCGTCCCTTGAGGAAGTGACGGAGTGCGTTATTACAAAAGACGCGGTTCTTGGTAAATCCAACCCACTCTTATACCGTGCGGACGGATCCCAACTGGATTTGGATCAAGAGAAGACAGCTTGATGCATGGAGGAAATAGCTGACTCCGAAGATGCGATTCACTCGCTCGTCGGTTGTCGGCTTTTTCCACCTTATAGGATTGATTGAAGTTGGACATACATAACTTATGGAGGTGACTTCCGTATGCCATTGAAAACGAACATACCTTTATTGCCACTTCGCGGGATGCTGGTATACCCGTCGATGATTTTACATATTGACGTCGGGAGAGAGCGCTCCGTTTTTGCGATCGAACATGCCATTGCCCAAGATAATCTCATTTTCCTTGTGACGCAGCGCGATATTACAATAGAAAATCCAGAGGCAGAAGATATTTATCAAATTGGCACATTGGCCACTGTAAAATCATTGACCCAATTGCCGAATGGTACGCATCGTGTGTTGATTGAAGGAATGGAACGGGCAGCGTGGTCGAACTATCGGGAAGCGGATCTGTATCCTGTAGTGGACGTGGAAAGTATTCCTGACGTACAAGTGAAAGATGCGGAGAGTGAAGCGCTGATGCGGACGCTTCTTTCCTATTTTAAGAAATTTGCCAAAATATCCAAACGTGTATCAAAAGAAACATTGGCTACGTTTGAACAGATCGAAGAACCAGGGCGTTTGGCTGATACGCTCGCTTCCCATATGCCGATTAATATTACTGCGAAGCAGGAAGTTCTTGAAATGCTGGACGTGAAAGAACGGCTTGAGTGGATGATCAGCAAGCTGCATAATGAGCAGGAAGTTATGAACTTGGAGAAAAAGATCAACGAGCGGGTCAGGGAAGCGATGGAACGAACGCAAAAGGAATTTTATTTGCGTGAGCAGATGAAGGCCATTCAAACGGAATTGGGCGATAAGGATGGAAAAGGGCTTGAAATCGCAGAACTGAAGGAGCGAATTGACGGAGCTGCCATGCCGGAAGGTGCAAAAGAAGCAGCATTGCGTGAACTCGATCGCTATGAAAAGCTCCCTTCCGCAGCTGCGGAAAGCGGTGTAATTCGAAACTATATCGAATGGCTTGTGACATTGCCTTGGTCAAACGCATCAAAAGACCAGCTTGACATTAACCGGTCAGAGGAAATTTTGAACCGAGATCATGAAGGCTTGGAAAAAGTGAAGGAACGTATTTTGGAATATTTGGCTGTCCGCCAAATGACGAACTCGCTTCGCGGACCGATCCTTTGTCTTGATGGACCTCCTGGTGTCGGGAAGACTTCCTTGGCCCGTTCGATCGCAGAATCACTCGGCAGGAAGTTCGTCCGCATTTCACTTGGCGGAGTTCGCGATGAATCTGAAATCAGGGGACATCGCCGTACGTATGTCGGGGCAATGCCGGGCCGCATCATTCAAGGGATGAAAAAAGCGGGAACGATCAATCCAGTTTTCCTTTTGGATGAAATCGATAAAATGTCGAATGATTTCCGCGGTGATCCTTCGTCTGCCATGCTGGAAGTGCTGGACCCTGAACAGAACAGCACATTCAGTGATCATTACATTGAAGAGCCGTATGACCTATCAAATGTCTTATTCATCGCTACATCCAATGATCTGAGCTCAATTCCGGGACCATTGCGCGACCGCATGGAGATTATCTCAATAGCTGGCTATACGGAGCTTGAGAAACGGTCGATTGCCAAAAATCATTTGATTCCAAAGCAGCTGAAAGAACATGGCCTGACTAAATCTCAGGTGCGTTTTTCTGATGAAGCAATTTTGGACATCGTCCGTCATTATACAAGGGAAGCCGGCGTCCGGAATTTGGAGAGGGAGATTGCCCGGGTTTGCCGGAAGGCGGCTAAAATGATCGTCACAGGGGAACGGAAAAGTATTACCGTTAATCCGAAGACGGTCGAATTATTGTTAGGAAAGAAAAAATTTAAGCACGGTAAAGCAGAGGAAGTCAATCAAGTCGGTGTTGCGACAGGTCTTGCCTATACGACAGTCGGGGGAGATACGCTGCAAATCGAGGTTTCATTGTCACCTGGAAAAGGTAGGTTACTACTGACAGGTAAATTGGGCGATGTCATGAAGGAATCAGCTCAGACCGCGATGTCCTATGTTCGGTCAAAAGCCGAGGAATTCAACATTGTCGAGGCATTCCATGAAACGAAAGATATCCATATCCACGTTCCGGAAGGTGCTGTGCCGAAGGATGGACCTTCAGCGGGTATTGCTATTGCTACCGCTTTAGTTTCTGCCTTGACGAAGCGTCCTGTCCGGCGGGAAGTCGGGATGACGGGTGAAATCACACTGCGTGGCCGTGTGTTGCCGATTGGCGGAGTGAAAGAGAAGACATTAGGTGCCCATCGCGCTGGATTGACAACCATCATTTTACCGATGGATAATGAACGCGATATAGAAGATATTCCTGAAAGTGTGCGAAAAGAATTGACGTTCAAGCTCGTTTCGGATGCGGAAGAAGTACTCGAAATCGCATTGGAGGCAAAATTGCAATGAAAGTCAATAACGTGGAAATGATAATGAGTGCTGTTAAACCAGAACAATATCCGGATAATGGTTATCCGGAATTTGCATTAGCTGGCCGTTCAAATGTCGGCAAATCGTCATTTATTAATAAAATGATTGGAAGAAAAAGCTTAGCCCGAACATCTTCCAAACCGGGCAAGACCCAAACGTTGAACTTTTATAAAATCGAGGAACAACTATTTTTTGTCGACGTACCAGGGTATGGCTATGCGAAGGTTTCCAAAACTGAACGGGAAGCATGGGGGAAAATGATCGAACGATATTTGACAGGGCGCGAACAATTGCGTGCCGTCATCCAGATTGTTGATTTACGCCATGCACCTTCAGAAGATGACCGGCTGATGTATGATTTTATCGTGCATTATAACCTGCCGGCTATCATCATCGCGACGAAAGCCGATAAAATTCCAAAGGGCAAATGGATGAAGCATAAAAAAGTCATCAAAGATGCATTAAACCTTCGCCCGGAAGACCCGCTCATCGTCTTCTCCTCCGAAAAAGGAATTGGTATGGAAGAAGCCTGGAGGGAAATCGAAAGCAGGATGTAGTAAGTTATTTTTCCAACCATGGAAAAGTCCGGACGGGAAAACTGTTCCGGACTTGTTTATTATATAATAATCATTATAAAAACAGCTTATGAACCGTTTGATTTCATAGGTTGTTCACAATTCAAACCGCCATTCCAACTTAAATATGTTATAATAAGTACCGTTGAATAAGAACGTGAGAGGTGTGAAGGACCCAATGCATACAATCGTAGTTGGTGTCAATCACCGTACGGCGCCTGTTGAAATACGGGAGAAGGTTTCTTTCGTTGAAGCAGAGCTGCCTGAGGCGATGCGACAATTGCAGCAAGAAAAAAGCATATTGGAGAATATTATCATTTCGACTTGCAACCGGACGGAAATTTACGCTGTAGCGGATCAGCTGCACACAGGGCGTTACTACGTTAAACGGTTCCTTGCGGATTGGTTCGGTCTCTCCATGGATGAGTTGTCACCACACTTGCTCATTTTCGAAAATGACGGAGCGTATGAACATTTGATGCGTGTGGCGGCAGGCATCGATTCGATGGTTCTCGGAGAGACACAAATTTTAGGCCAAGTCCGCTCCAGCTTTTTATTGGCACAGGAAATCGGCACGACCGGTACGATCTTCAATGAATTGTTCAAGCAGGCGATTACGCTTGCGAAGCGGGCACATTCGGAAACGGCAATTGGTGAAAATGCGGTTTCCGTTTCTTATGCTGCCGTAGAACTGGGCAAAAAGATTTTCGGTACGTTGAACGATAAACATATCGTCATCCTCGGCGCAGGCAAAATGGGTGAGCTCGCCATTAAAAACTTGTATGGTAATGGTGTAGGCCAAGTGACTGTCGTCAACCGGACGTTGTCCAAGGCAGAAAACCTTGCTGCACAATTCGGTGGAAGCGCCAAATCGATGCAGGAGCTGCAATGCACTTTACTCGAAGCTGATATTTTGATCAGCTCGACAGGTGCTACGGATTTTGTCATCGACTTGGAACTTATGCAAATGGTGGAGAAGCTTCGTAAAGGGAAGCCTTTGTTTATGGTCGACATCGCAGTGCCGCGTGACTTGGATCCTCGCATTGGCGAACTTCCAAGCGTCTTCTTATATGACATTGATGATATGCAGGGCATCGTGGAAGCGAACCTTGCCGAGCGTAAGCGTGCTGCTGATGAAATCGGCATCATGATTGAGCAGGAAATCGTCATGTTTAAAGAATGGGTGGCGACACTTGGCGTGGTGCCAATCATTTCTACATTGCGGAATAAAGCGCTCCAAATTCAAGCGGATGCGATGACAAGCATCGAAAATAAAATGCCGAATTTGACTGACCGGGAGAAGAAACTCCTGAACAAACATACAAAATCCATTGTCAATCAATTATTAAAAGAACCGATCCTACAGGCGAAAGAGTTGGCGACCGATCCGGATGCGATGGAAAAGCTGGCGCTATTCCAACAAATTTTCGGCATTGCCGAGAAGGAATCTGCAATCCCAGCCGGAACTACGGAATCGAAAGACAGCGTTCAACCGGTGAAAATCGGCAGCGCTCCGGAATTGTCATATTGATCGGAAGAGTCGGATGCACCCTTTGGCTTAAAAAGGGGCTTCCGATTCCGTCCGCTCTTTCACCGTTTGAAAGGCAGAGATTGCATCATGGCTGAAATGACCATGGCCAGGTTCCATGAAGTGGTAGTCATCCTGTACGCGGTGAGCCTCGTATTTTATTTCATTGATTATTTGAATAAAGATACGGTCGCTCACCGCAGTGCGTTTTGGATACTCTCGCTTGTATACGTATTGCAAACCGGTTATTTGATTTTCCATATGATTGAAACGAAACGGTTCCCGATCCTTTCCCTGTTTGAAGGGATCTATTTTTTCTCGTGGTTGCTCATTACGCTATCCATCATTCTGCATATCGTTTATAAAGTTGGATTTGCGGTGTTTTTCCTGAATGTCATCGGGTTTATCTTTATGACGATTTATACGTTTGCGCCATTTCAGATTGAGCAGTCTCCGATTGGTGAATCGCTCATTTCTGAATTGCTTTTTATCCATGTGACATTCGCGATTCTTTCATATGCAGCGTTTGCCATATCCCTCGTATTCGCCATTTTATATTTGCTAGTTTATAAGGTTTTGAAAAAGAAGAAATGGACAAAGCAATTTGCCAGGTTTCCATCTTTGCATCAATCGGCGATTGGGATGAAAGCGGCCATTTTTACGGGGATTCCTTTGTTGCTGATCAGTTTAATTTTAGGCATGCAATGGGCAACCGTGGCGCTCGATCATTGGACATTCTTGGATATCAAGATCATCGGCTCATTCTTTCTCATTTTGCTTTATAGTTTGGTATTATTTTTGCAAAAGAGTGGAAAACTGACAGCGAACGATTTTGCTTGGGCGAACGTCTTCGCTTTTCTTTTCGTCATCATCAATTTTTTCTTAGGCAGTAAACTATCACAATTTCATTTTTGGATTTAGCTTCAGTCAAGAAGACGGATTGGGCTTTCTATGGAAAGGAATGTGTTTCATTGAGAAAAATCATCGTAGGTTCCAGAAGAAGCAAGCTCGCATTGACGCAGACAAACTGGTTTATTGAACAGATGAAAGCAGCGGGGGCGCCCTTTGAATTTGAAGTGAAGGAAATTGTTACGAAAGGCGATCAGATCCTCGACGTCATGCTTTCTAAAGTTGGCGGAAAAGGACTGTTCGTTAAAGAGATCGAGCAAGCCTTGTATAACAAGGAAATTGATTTTGCGGTACATAGTATGAAGGATATGCCGGCGGTTCTGCCAGAGGGACTCACGATCGGCTGCATCCCTCCTCGTGAAGATGCACGTGACGCGTATATCTCAAAAGGCCATGTCAAATTCATGGACCTGCCGGCTGGAGCGGTTGTCGGAACGTCAAGTTTACGACGAAGCTCCCAGTTGCTTTTAATGCGTCCAGATATCGAAATCAAGTGGATTCGAGGAAATATTGATACGCGCCTGAAAAAAATGCAAGACGGCGAATATGATGCGATCCTATTGGCCGCAGCAGGCTTGAAGCGAATGGGCTGGAACGATGAAGTTGTGACGGAGTACATGGCACTTGAGGATTGCATCCCAGCAGTCGGGCAAGGAGCACTTGCGATCGAATGCCGAAGTGATGATGAAGAGCTTCTTGCAGAGCTATCGAAACTGACGGATGATAAAACGTGGAAAGAAGTAGAGGCTGAGCGTACATTCCTTAGTGAAATGGATGGTTCCTGCCAAGTGCCGATTGCCGGTTTTGCAAAACTAGATGGCAATGAAGTGAAGTTGACTGGATTTATCGCTTCTCCAGACGCGAAGGAGATCTTCAAAGAGACGTTCAGCGGCGAGAGTGCTATAGAAGTAGGAAAAGCGGTAGCTGCCAAACTGAAAGAAGAAGGGGCCGCTGCTGTCATTGAGAAAGTGAAGGCGGAAATGAATGACTGACGGTAAACCGCTTGCTGGAGAAACCGTCATCTTTACCGGAACAAAGAAATCACCCGAAGTTTTTGATGTGGTGGAGCAGTATGGAGGACAGCCGATAGCGGCGCCGCTCATTCGGGTGGAGGAAATTGTAGAGGCAACAGATGAAAGCCGGATGCGGGAGTGCAATCAATTCGATTGGCTCATTTTTACAAGTCAATCCGCTGTCCGGTCGTTCCATGCAAAAATGGAACGTTTTCATTTATCGGCTGACCAGTTTACCCTCAATATTGCTGCAGTCGGGACCCAGACCGCGGCTGCACTGGAACGGTTAGGTTTTACAGTCGGTTTCATTCCAACTGTTTTTAGTGCGGACACGTTTGTCCAGCAATTTCGCCCCTCGGGAGACAGGCAAATGAAAGTTCTGTTTCTTCGGGGGTCTTTGGCAGGTTCCTTGATACGCGAGGAGCTGCCTTTTGCAGTAGAGGAATGGACGGTCTATCGCACAGAGAGTGCTATCGAATCGGTTGAGACCATTATCAGGTTGATTCGAACGGGTACATCTGTCTCCGTTTTATTCGCCAGTCCTTCTGCTGTTCATGTGTTTGCAGAAAATGTAGCGACAGCTGTCGGCTGGGAAGGTTTTACGATTGGTGCGATTGGACATGTGACGGAGCAGGCACTTCTGGATGAAGGAGCACCTGTTCATGCCACTCCCGAAATTTATACATTAATGGAACTCGTCAACGCTTTGGCGAGACGAAAGGATGAGCAAAGATGACCAACTTGCAATTCAGAAGAAACCGCCGGCTGCGTAATTCGGCGGGACTCCGTTCAATGGTGCGAGAAACAAGCTTGAAAAAAGAAGACTTCATTTATCCAATTTTCGTAGCGGAAGGCGAAGGCATTAAAAAGGCGATTTCCTCTATGCCTGGCGTTTACCAGTTTTCATTGGATCAGCTGGCTGCGGAAGTGGATGAAGTCGTCTCACTCGGTATCCCATCGATCATCCTATTCGGTATCCCGGCTGAAAAAGATGCAGTCGGATCCGGTGCGTATCATGATCATGGAATTGTCCAGAAAGCGACTCGCTTTGTAAAAGAACGTCATCCTGAATTGATTGTCGTTGCGGATACTTGCTTATGCGAATATACCGACCATGGGCATTGCGGTGTCATTGAAGGAGAGAAAGTGCTGAACGATCCTTCATTGGATCTTCTTGCGAAGACAGCGGTAAGCCAAGCGAAGGCTGGTGCTGATATTATTGCACCATCAAACATGATGGACGGGTTTGTTGCGGCGATCCGAAAAGGGTTGGACGAAGCTGGCTTCGAAGATATACCGATCATGTCGTATGCAGTGAAATATGCTTCCGCTTATTACGGTCCGTTCCGGGATGCAGCGGAATCCGCACCTCAATTCGGTGACCGCAAGACGTATCAAATGGATTATGCGAACCGGATGGAAGCTTTGCGTGAAGCGGAGTCGGACGTGATGGAAGGCGCAGATTTCCTTATTGTGAAGCCGGCGCTGTCCTATATGGATATTATTCGCGATGTGAAAAATAATGTCCTCTTGCCGGTTGTTGCTTACAATGTGAGTGGCGAGTACGCAATGGTGAAAGCAGCGGCACAAAACGGCTGGATTGACGAAAAGCAAATCGTTCTTGAAACATTGACAAGTATGAAGCGTGCTGGAGCGGATATCATCATGACATACCATGCCAAAGACGCAGCGCGCTGGTTGGAGGAGAATTGAGTGAGCAGACAATATGAGAAATCCAGAGAGGCATTTGCCGAAGCGGTCAACTTATTGCCAGGCGGGGTAAACTCGCCGGTACGTGCATTCAAGTCAGTCAATATGGACCCGATTTTCATGGAAAGCGGGAAAGGTGCCATCATTAAGGATATCGATGGCAACGAATATATCGACTATGTCCTTTCATGGGGCCCGCTTATCTTAGGACATACTGATCCAGATGTAGTCGAAGGAATCAAACGAGTCGCGGAAACCGGGACGAGCTTCGGTGCTCCGACATTGCTTGAGAATGAACTGGCGAAAATTGTGATCGACCGAGTGCCGTCCATTGAAATGGTCCGCATGGTTTCATCCGGTACGGAAGCAACAATGAGTGCGTTGCGATTGGCGCGCGGATACACAGGACGCAACAAAATCCTGAAATTTGAAGGCTGCTACCATGGCCATGGGGATTCCTTGCTCATTAAAGCGGGTTCAGGTGTCGCGACACTTGGCTTGCCGGATAGCCCAGGTGTTCCGGAAGGTATCGCAAAAAATACAATTACCGTTGCCTACAACGACTTGGAAAGTGTAAAAGCGGTCTTTGAGCAATTCGGGGATGATCTGGCTGGTGTCATCGTGGAACCTGTAGCCGGTAATATGGGGGTCGTTCCTCCACAGCCTGGCTTCTTGGAAGGTTTGCGTGAATTGACCGAGAAAAATGGCACGCTGTTGATTTTCGATGAAGTCATGACAGGCTTCCGCGTCGGTTACAACTGTGCGCAAGGCTATTTTGGCATCACGCCAGATTTGACTTGTCTTGGAAAAGTAATCGGTGGCGGGCTTCCAGTCGGCGCATATGGCGGTAAACGGGAGATCATGGAGCACATCGCGCCAGCAGGAACTGTATACCAAGCCGGAACATTATCCGGAAATCCACTTGCCATGACAGCTGGTATTGAGACATTGAAAAAGTTGACGCCTGCGTCGTATGAACATTTCATGAAGCTGGGCGATCAATTGGAAGCAGGTTTCCGTGAAGCGGCTACGAAATACAATATCCCGCACACAGTCAACCGTGCAGGGTCGATGATCGGATACTTCTTCACAAACGAAGATGTCATCAATTATGACAAAGCAAAAACGTCGGATTTAAATCTCTTTGCAGAGTATTTCCGTTTGATGGCCGAAGAAGGGATCTTCTTGCCACCATCCCAATTCGAAGGTATGTTCCTATCCACAGCACATACGGAAAAGCATATTGAGCAGACAGTGAAGGCTTTCCATACAGTGTTTGAGAAGTTATCAAAATGACAATGAAATTTTTGCACTATGATTCCGTTATTTACGAATCATAGTGTTTTTTTATTGAATTCCTGCCTAAGCAGTCTACTCCAAGGCTTCCATGCATATGATGGCAAATGAGAAGAAGCAAGGGAGGGAATTCGTTGAGGAATTTACAATGGAAGATGGAAGAATCGTTTTATTTCCCGGGACATATCGGCGTTCCTCAAGATGCCCAGTCGGTGAAAGTGAAGGCCGGTTTTACTGAAAAGAGAACGGATGACGCTGTGAGGTTGACGGGCATCTACCATATCGCTGCGAAAATCAATTTTCTAGAAGGGGAGCGTGGGGAAGGACTTCCTGAAGCGGCGGTATTTATTGACGATGTCGAACTGGAAGGCAAGCAAGGGTACTTTGAATATGCGGTGCCGTTGAACATCGATCTACCGCCTGAAGTTGGCCACCCGATGCACGTCCATGCGAAGGATGTGAAGACAACCGTCGATGAAGAAGGGGTTCTTCAAATCACTTGGGATGTGGATTGTGTATACGGAGAAGACAGTAATAAAATGGCGGAGGGTAAGGAAAAGGAACCTGAAGCAGCGGTAAATGAGGTCGCAAAGAAGGAGCCGGTTGTTGCTGATGAGCAGAAGGAAAAAGCGGCTGCACAAAAGGAAGAAGCTGTTGTTCACGCGGAGGCAAAAACCGAAGAGCAAGCCGTATCCAAACAAATCAGTCAAGCTGAAGTGAGCGAAGGAAAAGTTGAGGCGGACGCGACAAAGCAGAATGAAAAGCCGAGTGAGACGGCTGCAGCGGCGGCTGTAAAGAAGGAAGATACAGTTGATGAGGCAACGACGCCGTTAGCAGAAACTAAACCGGTGGCTGAAGACACGGTCGAGGCAATGGCTGCCGAGCCGGAAGAGAAGGTGGCAGTGGCAGTTACGGCAAAAGCCCCGCGCCAGGAAGAACAGACTGCTCTCGAAGCGCACGTCGCAACGTATGACAGCAGTTCGTTCACAGGGGGAGACGACATGCTATCATACATCGCGAGTCTTCAAGATGAATGGACCACAACGACCTTCCGTTCAAATGATGTTTTTGTATAACAGAAATGCGATTCCGCATAACAGACAGAGCAAGAGAAAGTCACCGGTTGTCGGGATAATTAATAATCGGATCAATTGAAAGCAGCAAATCGGTATAATAATACCCTTGCAATAAAAACGTGTTTTCCGCAGCCATGGTGGCAATAAATAAGGATTATACCCTCTTCTCATCACAATCTTCCTTTCGTAAAGTGGTTGACGTTTCCTATTCCATTCCGGTACAATAGTGTCAACTGCATATTGATGCGTGGAACGGGATAGTACACATGACGGTTCATTTTAGAGAGGGCTCGCCTGGTGAAAGAGCTTATGAATGGTTTTGTCGAATGTCACCCGGGAGCAGTTTCCGTGAACATTGAAGTAGCGGAAGCCGGTTAGAAGCCGTTACAAGATGTTGAGGTGCAGACGTTAGTTTGCATGAATAAAGGTGGTACCGCGAATATAACTCCTTCGTCCTTTTTGGCGATAGGGGTTTTTTTATTTTCCGGAAAACCTCCCGCATCTTTTCCGCTCATATGCATCCTGTAGAGTAATGGTTGAATTGAAGGAGGAATTGGTATGACAACTGAAAATAATACAATGCCAACGAAGTACGATCCGCAGTCGATTGAATCGGGCCGATACGAGTGGTGGCTTAAAGGCAAGTATTTTGAAGCGCAGCCGGAAAGTGGGAAAGAACCATATACGATCGTTATCCCACCGCCGAACGTAACAGGTAAATTGCATTTGGGCCACGCATGGGACACGACGTTGCAAGATATTCTGATTCGTATGAAACGGATGCAGGGCTACGACGCACTATGGCTGCCAGGCATGGACCATGCAGGGATTGCGACACAAGCGAAAGTAGAAGAAAAACTTCGTGCTGATGGCAAAACAAGATATGACTTAGGTAGGGAAAAATTCCTTGAAGAAACATGGAAATGGAAAGAGGAATATGCCAGCCACATCCGTGCGCAATGGTCAAAGCTTGGTCTAGCACTCGATTATTCCCGTGAACGGTTTACGCTTGATGAAGGTCTATCTCGCGCAGTTCGTGAAGTCTTTGTCAAATTGTATGAAAAAGGACTTATCTATCGCGGCGAATATATTATCAACTGGGATCCGGCAACCAAAACAGCCATCTCTGATATTGAAGTAATCCATAAGGATGTGCAGGGTGCATTCTATCATATGCGCTACCCACTAGCGGACGGAACCGGAAGCATCGAAATAGCGACGACTCGTCCTGAAACAATGCTTGGGGATACGGCGGTTGCGGTTCATCCAGAAGATGAGCGTTACAAGCATTTGATCGGAAAAACGGTCAAATTGCCAATCGTCGGCCGTGAAATTCCGATTGTTGCTGATGATTATGTCGACATGGAATTCGGAAGCGGTGCGGTAAAAATTACGCCTGCCCATGACCCGAACGACTTTGAAATCGGGAACCGCCACAACTTGCCTCGCGTACTCGTCATGAACGAAGACGGCTCGATGAATCAACTGGCTGGCAAATACGAAGGCATGGATCGTTTCGAATGCCGCAAACAGATCGTTAAGGATTTGCAGGATATGGGTGTCCTCTTTAAAATTGAAGAACATTTACATGCAGTCGGCCATTCAGAGCGGAGCGGCGCTGTCGTGGAACCATATTTATCCACACAATGGTTCGTTAAAATGGGGCCTCTCGCGAAAGAAGCGATCGATCTTCAGCATGGCGAAGGCAAAGTCAATTTTGTACCGGAACGTTTCGAAAAAACGTATTTGAATTGGATGGAAAACCTGCATGACTGGTGTATCTCTCGTCAGCTTTGGTGGGGCCACCGGATTCCGGCTTGGTATCATAAAGAAACAGGCGAAGTGTATGTAGGACATGAAGAACCTGCGGATATCGAAAACTGGAACCAGGACAATGACGTTCTGGACACTTGGTTCTCTTCCGCGCTATGGCCGTTCTCGACAATGGGCTGGCCGGATGCCGAAAACGAAGAATTCAAGCGCTACTATCCAACTGATACGCTCGTCACGGGCTACGATATCATCTATTTCTGGGTATCCCGCATGATTTTCCAGGGGATCGAATTTACGGGGCAACGTCCATTCAAAGACGTGCTCATTCATGGCCTTGTGCGTGCAGAAGATGGACGGAAGATGTCCAAGTCGCTCGGCAACGGCGTGGACCCGATGGATGTCATCGATCAGTACGGAGCAGATGCATTGCGCTACTTCCTGGCAACGGGTTCATCACCAGGCCAAGACCTTCGTTTCTCGACAGAGAAAGTAGAAGCGATCTGGAACTTTGCGAATAAAATCTGGAATGCCTCCCGTTTTGCTTTGATGAACATGGATGGCATGACATATGAGGAAATCGATTTGTCTGGTGAGAAATCCGTAGCAGATGCTTGGATTTTGACACGTTTGAACGAAACGATAGAGCAAGTAACGAAACTCGCTGACAAGTATGAGTTCGGTGAAGTCGGCCGTGCCCTTTACAATTTCATCTGGGACGATTTCTGCGACTGGTACATCGAGATGGCGAAATTGCCGTTATACAGTGAAGATGAAGCAGCGAAGAAGATGACACGTTCAGTGCTCGCTTATGTGCTCGATAACACGATGCGTCTATTGCATCCACTTATGCCGTTCATTACGGAAGAGATCTGGCAAAACCTACCGCATGAAGGCGAATCAATCACGACAGCTGCTTGGCCGGTTGTTGATACGTCACTAACGGATACAGACAAAGCGTCCGCAATGAAACTGCTCGTCGATCTGATCCATGCGGTGCGTAATATCCGTGCGGAAGTAAACACGCCGATGAGCAAGAAAGTTTCCTTGTACATCGCAGCTAAAGATCAGGCGATTGTAGACGTGCTGGAAGCGAACCGGAATTACATCGAACGTTTCTGCAACCCGGAAACACTTGAAATCGGCATTGGCATTTCAGCACCAGGCAAATCGATGTCCGCTGTCATTACAGGAGCAGAACTGTTCTTGCCGCTAGAAGGCTTGATCAATGTCGAAGAAGAAATTGCACGTCTCACGAAGGAATTGGCGAAGTGGGACAGCGAAGTGAAACGCGTTCAAGGCAAGCTGTCCAATGAGCGATTCATTTCCAAAGCACCGGAAGCGGTAGTTGCGGAAGAACGCGAGAAAGAAAAAGATTACTTAGAGAAGAAGGCGGCAGTCGAGCGCCGGATTGAAGAGTTGAAAGAAATGTAATACTAGCTGGCGGCCTTCTATTTAGAAGAGACCGCCAGCTTTTTTTGTTGTATTAAAAGTGTTCTTTTTGTTGGCTTATAGGTAGCTTCCAACTTGCTTTGATAAAAATACATGATGCTTGGTATACTATGGAAATACACCTTTAAGGGTTCAATGGTTTAGGTATGTCAGTAGATGACAAGAAGATGAATGAATAAAACAGGGGGGATTCATCTGGTTTATGTAATAATATTCTTTTCTCTAGTGCTCTCAACAATAGGGTCAGTTGTTATCCTGAAAAAGACGAACCATAAAAGATGGAGTATGGTAACAGCTGTGTTTGTAAATATGATCATCTTACTTTCATCCATGTTCATTCTGTACAGTATGAATGAAGAGGCGCGTATTTTCGGCGTAGATAATACGGATTCACTTGTTTTGATAATTGCTATCCCGATTATTTCGTGGGTGAATTTTGTAGTACTTCAATTTGTGAATAGAAGACGCTGGCAAGTTGATTAGCATACAACATTCAAGAAGAACATATGGAAAATAAAAAACGCACAGGCGTAACTGTGCGTGTAATTTAATGACCGAGCCTGTTAAACTTTTATGTCTCCTTATCCCTTCTCGAAAACCCATACATGGATATTAAAAAACCGAGGACTACGAGAATATAAGGAGTTCCATACAAAGAGAATTTCCCATCCAATAGGAAAATCCCACCGACCATAGTTAGATGCAAACCAAGAATCATTGTCTTCCATCCCGATTTCGAATGCCGCAGTGCCTGGATTGCTTTAAAGCTGGCATAGACGGCGAGAGGGGTAACAATTAAGATCATCAGAAAGATGGTCACTACAGGGTTCAACCGATCACCTCACCTTCCAATTTTCTTTTCACATATTTCATCAACTCCGCAGCAGGGGAGAGGTCTTGTGTCACATATAACGATCTGGCTCCGACCGGATCTTCCACTTCGTTGAGCAGCCAGTGGCCATCCGGTAACAGAAGAAAGTCGATGCCAATATAATCGCTTTTTAAAGCCTTCGCGATAGTTTGCACTTCCTTTTCCTGTGATGCGGAAAGAGCGTATCGTTCCACGGAGCCGCCTAATGTATAGTTTGATTTGAACGAATCCTGTCCCATACGTTTTACGGCACCTAGCACTTCATTCCCGAGCATGAACACCCGGATATCCGTGCTGTTCGATTCGACAAAGGGCTGGGCAATGATGTGCCGACCGGCAAATATATTGAAAAAGACCTCCGCCTCTTCTTTTGACTGACAAAGAGATACCTCATGGCCCCCATGACCATCACGTGTTTTCAAGACGATGGGGAAGGACGAAAGCTCATCGGCCGAGCCCGTTTTTTTCGTAGGGACTGCAGAAATCCCAAGCAATGACGCAAGCTCAAAGGTTTTGAGTTTATCATTGGCAATCCGGTTCACTTCCGACCGGTTGAACAGCCGAAACCCTTCTGCTTCCCATTTCGCAGAAAGCTCGGAATTTCGATCGCGAAACATAATAAAATCGGTCTCCTCGTCAGGATGTTCTTCATCAACAAGGAGAGTCAATTCCATATGCAATTGATTGGCTGAATGAATTAAGTCATCAATAAATCCCTTATTTCGTTCTGCCTCGGGGGATGAATAATAAAGACAGCCTTTCATGACAGCTTCCCTACAATGTATTCGATCATCTTATCTGCAACATTGATTCCCGTGACATTATAAATATTGCGGATATGTGCTGCAGCGTTCACTTCGCAGACTAAAGGGCTTTCGTCGTCGCCAAATAATAAGTCTACTCCAGCGAACTCTGCACCAACTGCCTCGGCAGCTTGCATTGCAATCTTCTTTTGCACGTCCGTTAGTTCGATAACGCTTGCCACGCCGCCATTTGTAATATTCGCTCGGAAATCGGTTTCAGACGAACGATACATGGCCGCCACGATTTCACCGCCGACAATATTGACCCTTATGTCACGCCCACGGCTCGAGGCAATGAACTGTTGGAATACATAATCAATCCCTCTCAATTCATCGACTTTCGCATAAAAATCTTCTTCTGATTCTATTAAATATACTTTCATCCCGAACGATCCATGTCCCTCTTTCATAATGAGCGGAAGGCCGAATTGTTCGAGCACATTTTCATAGTATCCGGAGTTCTGTATGGTGAAATTCGGATACACTTTTGGTGCAATGATCGTTTTAGGCATCGGGATGCCTGCCTTTGCCAGTTTAATATATTGTTTTGCCTTGTTGTCACACGTTTCGATGACATCCGGATCATTGAAGACGGGGATACCGTTCTGCTTCAAATAAGACGCGAGCAGAATGTCTTTATCGAGGAAAACAACAAAATCTGGTCGATCCTTGGGTAGCGCTGAGAGATCAATCATCACTTCGTAGTTCTTTTTCATTGTTGCTCGAATGCCTGCCCGTTCTGCCGCTTCCGCGACGAGTACTGCCTGATCTAGGAATTTATCGCTAGTTAAACTGCCATTGTAAATTACCCAACAACTTCTCATAAAGGACCCCTCCGGCCATGATATACTTACCCTATGCTGATTTTAACACACGGAGGGATTCAATTGATTCCAAAATTGGATGAATATAAAGAGCGATGGGACATTCGTAGTGATAGAGAGATAAAACCGGGGCTAGATCATGTGAAAGAGGCGTTGAGGCGTGTCGGAAATCCGGAAAAAGGGTTGAAAATCATTCATGTGGCTGGGACAAATGGGAAAGGTTCCACAGTCGCCTTCATGGAAGCCGTATTACAAGAGCACGGCTTTCGGACTGGAGTATTCTCTTCTCCGGCGCTTGTCGATCTGCATGACCAAATCAGATTAGACGGTCTGCCGGTAAGCAGAACGGAGCTGGACGAAGCATTTCGTTGCATGAAGGAAAAGGGTCTAAGCGACTTAGTCACAGATTTTGAGCTGCTGACAGTTGCCGCATTCTTGGTGTTTCAACAAAATGCACCCGATTATGTCTTGCTGGAATGCGGGATGGGAGGGGAGCTGGACAGCACAAACGTAGTGACGCCGCTCGTTTCTGTCATTACGCCGATCGCGCTGGACCATGAAGGGTTCCTCGGAACGACACTTACCGAAATTGCGGGCCATAAAGCGGGCATTATGAAGGAGCGGGTGCCTGTCGTAACGGGAAGTTTGCCGGTTGATGCAGAAATTGTGATCAGACAGAGAGCAGGGGAACTGGATAGCCCTTGGAGTTGCTTCGGAGTGGACTTTACAGTGGAGACAGGGGAAACGGAACGTTTCGTGGGCTCTGCTTCATTCGAATGGCAAACGAGGAGGATGAAAGGTCCACACCAGGCAAGGAACGCGGCGATTGCGTTGGAAGCGCTGTTGCAGGCGGGAATTAAACTGGAGCAGTCATCCGTCGCAGCCGCCATTGCCAAAGCACAGCTTCCGTTCAGGTTTCAGGAAATTAGCGAGGGGGTATTTCTGGATGGTGCGCATAATCCGGCTGCAGCTAAAGCGCTGGCTGATACGATCCGGACAGAGTTCCCTGGAGAAAAAGTTGATTTTGTAGTTGGAATGCTGCAAACCAAAGATATTCAAAAGACCCTGGATGAACTGATTCCCGTGGCGGAGTCTTTTACGTTTATCTCCTTTCCGCATCCACAAGCCGCTTCGGCAGAACAGCTGATGGAAAGTTGTCGGTATAGTACAAAAAGGGTGACAAAATTGGAAACTGATTCTATAATACTAACAAGAGGAAATACTAGGAAGAAAATAGTTGCAGGCTCACTGTATCTTATCACTAGTCTTTTGGACTACTATAAGTTAAAATGAGGATGGAAGTTCATTTTGTGTAATGAATTGGGAATCATGTAAAATAAATTAAGGGCTCGTGCAACTAGGTAAGGAGGAAATGAGAAATGTCCCAGAAGAGAGATCATATACTTATTTATTTCTTTTGTTGGCTGCTCATTGTTCCTTCTGGACTCTATTTGGCATGGGCAAATTTTTCTCCGCAGTCATTCGATTGGCTCCGGCTCATTCTTTACACGGTCATGGCATTATTGACTTCTTCTTTCATTGTGAAATTCAATGGTAAACCTATTTCATTGACGATGTGGGTGACGATGGCCGTATTTCTGGAGTATGGACTGTTCGTTGAAATGTTCATTAGCCAGCTGGCGCTTTTCGCTACATTGACCGTGCAAAAAAGTTCATTGCCGTTCATAAAGAGGTATTTCATTAATTCATCGATGGTCATGATCACTTCGGCTGTTGCGGCTTTCGGATTCTTTTTTATCGGCGGTGATATCGGTACGAGGCATTTTGGAATCGCCCTCGTCAGCCTCGCTGTCTACCGGCTGTTTTATACAGTTGCTAATTTATCGATACTTAAAATCTATTTCAAGTATAGCAGGAGTTCATCAGTTTTTACGTTACGTGATATTGCCTTTGAATATGGAAGCGTCGTTCTTCTGCTTCCAATTTCCTTAACGCTGTACTTTTTACTTGAGGTCATTGGGGAAAGTGCGTTTGCTCTGATTGGCATTCCGTATCTGGCGACAGTGACGATCATCCGTCAATATAGTAAATCGGAGCGTGTGAACAGTGACTTGAAAAGGGCGGGTGAGATCGGAAACGAATTGGCCGGCATATCAAATGTCCAGCAAGTCCGGGATCAATTCATCCAAAAAGTAAGTGTCCTGTTTCAGTCGGATCATGTGTACTTGTTCAAAAGTCATGGACAATGGTTGGAGCAAGTGAGGGTTTTGGAAGACGATCGCTTCATAGACAATGGATTTGAATCGTTCCAAATTGGCCAAGGAATCGCTGGAAGTGTCCTCTCCAAAACAGAGCCTGTTATATACCGGCGAAGATCCGAGTGGGAAGATATCGCACTGCACTTCGCACCGCTCGATTTGGAAAGTATTTTATGTGTACCGATTTCCCACCATGATGAAGTGGAATTCATTCTTCTGCTCGGCTCAAGAAGAAGAAAGGCATTTAAGGAATATCAGCTGAAGATTTTAGATTTGCTAGGCTCTTACTTTATCGTGTCGCTCGACAAAGCGAGATATATGCAAGAAGCTCTGGCGAAGAGTGAGAAATGCGCATTGACGAAGCTCTATAACTATAAATATCTGGAAGATAAGTTGTCCGGCGACATGAAAAAGCTTGACAGAGGGGATCTTAGTTCACTCTCCCTCGTCATGGTGGACATCGACCATTTTAAACAAGTCAATGACACGTATGGGCATCAAAGTGGAAATGATATTCTTGCGAGTTTTGCGCAGCTGTTAGATCAGGTTAAACCGGAAGGCGCGACGGTCGGCAGGTACGGGGGCGAAGAATTTTTAGTCTTGCTTCCAAATAAACAGAAGGATGAGGCTTATATTTTTGCAGAAGCATTACGGCAGCAAATCAAAGCTACGCCATTTGCGATCATTCCTGATTTAAGTGAAGATAAACGGCAAGTTGATGTATTCATTACTTCAAGTATTGGCGTATCTGCAGCTCCGGATGACGCGGACGAAGCGATGACTCTGTTGCGGAATGCGGACCGTGCTCTGTACATTGGCGCGAAGCAGGCGGGCCGGGACCGAGTGGCACAATATGTGAGATGACGAAAGGAGGATGGGAATGCAATATTCTGCGATGCAAAAGAGAGTCATATTAACGTTGTGGTTGTTGCTTTTCCCGTCTGTATTGTATGTCAGCATCCATTACTTCCCGCTTGAAAAGTTAAATTGGTTCGATATTGGGTTTAATTTAGTTGTGTATGCACTCATTATGATGCTGCCAGTTCGTTTGAACAGTGTTTCATTGAGTCTGGACCGGTGGGTATTATTTTATGTGTTTTTCCACTATGGTTTAGCAGTTGAATTTCTTTTTATCCAGTTTGGTGTCTTTCTTCTCTTATTTTCGGACCGTTCCTCAACATCTAAAATAATGAGATTCGCAGGTAACTCGGTCATTTTTGCCATCGTTTCAATTACAAGTGCGGCAGTATATTACGCAGTAGGCGGAACGGTGGGCGAGCCATCTGTCGGCAGGCTGGCGTTGTTCGGATTCTTGTATGCGTCAACGTATTCCGTCATGAATAACTTGCTGCTACTGGCTTATTTTAAATTTGTGAAATATAAGGCGATCGATTTTTGGGATTCTGCAATGAAAGACTATGTCATTACGATACTGCTTCTTCCTTTCGCCATTACATTATGTTTCCTGACAGAACTCTTGGATAATAAATCATTTTTGCTGATCGGCATTCCATTTATTCTGGTATTGCTGATCACAAGGCGCTATGTGCAATCGGAAGGGTTGCATGACGTACTAACCTCTGCCACAGCGATCGGCCATCAACTGGCTAAAAATCTGCGGGTGGCAGATGTGATGGACACATTTATTAGTAAGCTCAAAACAGTTATCCCCTATGAGAATGCGTATATTATTGATTTAAGAGAAGATAAGCTGGTCATGCTGCGGGTAGTGGAGGATGGTCAAATTGTGGAGAAAGCGGAGCTGTTCACTTGTCCAGAATGGCTCATTGCAGGGAACGGACTGGACACGGAGGCGACCTGTGTTTATTCGAATCGAAAAATGATGAGCAAATTGGAACAGTTTCATTTTGCACCGGTCATTCAATCCGTTATGACCACCCCGATACTTCGAGGATCGAAGACAGAAGGCTTTTTAATTCTCACCGCAAGCAGCCGCTACATATTCACGGAGCTGCAT
Source organism: Sporosarcina sp. AD_1 (assembly GCF_057373025.1). Taxonomy (NCBI): domain Bacteria; kingdom Bacillati; phylum Bacillota; class Bacilli; order Caryophanales; family Caryophanaceae; genus Sporosarcina; species Sporosarcina sp. AD_1. Next base: position 213,762 of record NZ_JBPVIR010000001.1, on the reverse strand, counting down.
ACTAAAATGATAGGTGTGCTGGCCGGATACTTAATAGCATCTATCGACAAAGCTATGTATTTTGAGAAAACAGTGGAAAAGAGTGAACGATGCGGCTTAACCGGACTTCATAATTTCAGATACTTGGAACGGAAAATGGATGAGGAAATGATCCGGTTTCATACAAAAGATATTAGCCAGTTGTCCGTTATCATTTTGGATATTGACCATTTCAAATCAATTAATGATTCCTTTGGCCATCAAAGTGGAAATGATCTGCTTTGCGCGTTTGCGGAACTGCTCAAAAGCCATGTAGCGGAAGGTGCGACTCTCACCCGTTACGGAGGAGAGGAATTTGTCATGCTGCTGCCGGATGTCGATAAACAGCAGGCCTACAAAATCGCAGAATCGATTCGGATCGAAGTAATGGCAACCGATTTCCGAATCATTCCGGATCTCACGGCAGATAGGCAAGCAATCCAAGTACAAATGACAATCAGCGCAGGTGTCGCCTCCATCCCAATTGATGCGAACGACGCAAAAGACCTATTGCGCAAGGCCGACCGTGCACTTTACATCGGCGGAAAGCAGGCCGGCCGGAACCGCGTCGGCGTCTACGAAGAAAATCAGTTCAATACCGTCGTATAACCAGGACCGGGGAACCGGTCTTTTTTTTATATCTTTTTTACTAGCATTCGAGAAAAGTTGATAAGTTTTGATAAGTTTTGTATGCTGTAAGTAACAAGATTGATAGGAATGTAAAGAAACTGTAATCTGTAGGATTAAACAACAATAATAGTGGAAGAGATAACAAAGGGAGGGCAATTCCATGAAGCGTTTACGAGTACACAACAATGAACGAGGTTTGACGCTAGTGGAGATATTGGCCTCCCTTGTTATTTTAGGAATCGTCTTCGTCGGCTTCATGACGGTATTTCCGCAGATGACGAATTTTAATGAGAAGACGGGAAGCAAGCTGGAGACGATGAATTTGGCTCGGAGTAAGTTGGATGAAATAAAAGATAGGGGAATTCCGGCTGAATGCGAAGGAATGACAGATATATGTGTTATACCTGATGATAGTGAAGAAGATTATAAAGTGATACTTGAATATACAATGAATCCTGATTTGAAAAAAGAAGGAGAGGCGACTGATCAAGTCGCCTTATACCAAGTGCATATCAAATTTTTTAGGCTGGGGCACGAAAACAAGCCAGTCAGCGAAACGTTCGGTTATGTGCGGGAATGATCGGAGATAGGTAGGGGGTGAAAGGTGTGTTGAAAAAACAGGATGGAATGACTTTAGTAGAAGTGCTGGCAACACTCCTTTTATCTTCCCTTGTTATCTTGCTCATCTGGACTACTGTCTCGATCAGCATCAAATATAATGTGACAGAAACGAAAAAACTGCAAATGCAGCAAGATGCGAATTATATAATTACAGATATTCAGCGCATACATAGGAAATATGACTGTTATCAAATAAAAAAACAAGAAAGCAGTGGTTCGTGGGAAGTCCAGGATTGCTGGAATGGGAAGATCATTTCGGTTTATTCGAACCCTGGCTTTAACTATGTGTTGTCAGGACAACCTGAAAAAATATATACAAAACAAAGTAAGAACGAAGCTGAAGCACAATACTCTCCTTCCTACCTTTTAACAGTGAGAGTAGATAGTGATAACAATAATGGACCATCTATAAAAGTGCAAACTACTATTTCCCGTATTGATGAAAGGACTAAGCGATAGGAGGCATGTGAGATGAAACTTCTTAAAAATCAAAGTGGATATACGTTACTCATTGTCCTCTTTTTGGTCGTTTTGATTATGACGGTTACTGCTGTTTTTGTGAGAGGTTCTATAAGTAATGCTAAGCAAGAACACCTTGTGGATGATAATCAGCTTTCAGTTGTTGCTGCAGAAATGGGCGTAGACTTTTATTCTACATTGTATACTAATACGTTTATTCAAGAGAGAGAGAAAATATGGAAGCAAAATATTGAAGAATTCAAGATTGCTTTAGAGGAACCTAATGCGGATATTGTTATACTTGCTCAGACATATAGAAATAATATTGCTGAAGATATTATCAAAGTGTTAGAAAGAACAAAAGATGAAATGCCGAAAAACGTTGATTTTATGAAAAGTGAATTTGTTTTTGATTGGAATGAAGCGGAGAATTACATTGAAGGCTCTGGCTTTGTGGAAGGGAAATATCAAAACGGTAAAAATTCTGCCTTGGAAGTAACCTTGAATTTTCTAATACCTCCGCTTATAGATCTAGAAGATGGAGATTCAAATAATGAGAAAAATGATTTTATAATGCCTGCTTTAAGTATAAGAGATATTCCCTCAAATAATGTTGCACCCATAAAAATAACAAGTGAATTTGATTCTTCAAATGGCATATTACAAAATAATAAGAATGGTTTTAAGGTAGAGAAGGTTGGAAAAGTATCCGTGGGTATTATTCAAAGTAATGGAGGTATAGTTGAAATAAACTCAGAGGATGATATTACTACAAATAATTTATATGAAAACAATATTATTGTTATTAGTAGTAATAAAAAAATTAATACCTCTAACGTTCAAGGAAATAAAGGTAATATAACAATTCACGGAATGGATGATATCAATTTATCCAGTAATTTATATGGTAATCAGAAGCAGATAGATATTCTCACGAATAACAAATTAGTAGTCGTAGGAAACGTTGGAGAGAACAAAGGTAAGGTCATACTAACTGCCGGAAATGATATTACAATAGGCAATTTTAAAGATAATAAAGAAGGAGTACAAATTTATACGCATGGGAAATTTACGTCCGGCTCGATCGATGGCACTCAAAATGGTCTAACAATATTATCAAAGGATGATTTCAGTTCTGGGCAACTTAAAGGAAATAATAATGTAATAATTGAATCGAATAAAAAATTTACTTCTGCTTCGATTCATGAAACAACAGGATCCCTTGTAATAAAAGCAAGAGATGACATTAAAGCAGACATTGTACAAGATAATAAGAATGTATTCATGCAGTCAAATAAAAAGATTACATTACAAAGAGTGTATGGAAATAATGGTATTGAAATCTTTAGTCAAGATGATTTTCATTCTAAAGAAGTAATTCAATCAAATACTGATATTAGTATTTGGACAAACGGTAAATTTACTGCTTCTAATAACATCTATGGGAATATAGGGATTACAATATTTAGTAAAGATGATTTTTCTTCTGGTAATATACAGGACAATAAAAACCTTAAAATTATCACTTTAGATAAATTCTCTGCTACTAATCTATGGCTAGGCGAGAATTCATTAGTTTGCGTTGGTGGAGATTATAATGTCCAAAATGGAGTAAATATTCCATCATCCAGTCATGTATATGTAAAAGGTAAGATCAATAAAAACAGAGGTGAGGAAAAGATTTCTGATTTAGAATGGGAACAAAAATGCGGTGTGAAAGCTGGGAATAGCACGGATGGTGTAAATGAAGTTGGGCAATGGGATCCTCCGTTAATCCAGGTTGATTACTAACTACAGAGACTTATTATTTGATATTGAAAAAGGTGAAACTAATTGAAAAAGAGAGCGATAATATTATCGGTTGTAGTGTCTTTGGTTATTGTTTTAATTTCAACATCCGTCTTTGCTTCCGATTTACGATTTACAAAAACATTCCCACCACACACCTTCATCGGCCCATACGACATCTCCGGCTTAACAGCCAGTGAAGCGAAAGCCAAGTTGGCAACCGATGTAACCGCACTTCACGATGAGATGGAGCTGTCGATCGTGTATTTAGATGAGACAGTTCAAGTGCCGAAGGAAATAGTAGCTTTTAATGTAGAGAAATCTGTAGTGGAAGCGCAGCCTGGTGAGGAAAACCCCTTGTACTCGATTGTTTCAGCAGATGGTTTAGAGACTGTGTTGGAGCAACAATTCGAATCTATTTCGTTTTCGAAGGAATCGATTGAAATGATTTCACAGGGAATTATGGAAGAAATGCAGAGTGCCACTTTTCCGCATGTTGTGTACATAACGGATTATATGACAAAGGCTGACCGGAAGCAGACGATTGTAGCGTCGGCTAGTCATTCGATGGACCATCTTTCTCCCATTCTAGTTGAAGCCATACGGAATCTTGACGGGGCGGAGATTAAAAGGCATCAAGTTTTTGATTTGATGGAAGAACTTGGGGAAGCGGCGGTGGCCCCGTTATCTGACTCTGAGCTGACGATTCTTTCTTCAACCTTGTATCAAGCGGTTTTGCAAACGAATTTTGCGATTGAGGAACGGGCCATTAGCTCGTCGCTTCCTCCTACAATTGAAGCTGGATTTGAAGCCGCAGTGAATCGCCGGTTGGGTATCGGATTTTCATTTCGGAATCCTAATAAAGCAGATTATATCTTGCGTACGGAAGTGAACGCAAATGAGTTGCGGCTTTCCATTGAGGGGTTGCCGTTAGTGTACGAGTATGAACCTTACGTAGAGCGGGTTGATACCTACAAGCCGCGGATCATCAAGCAATTCAGTGCTTTTATCCAAACAGGTCAGGTTATTGAGAAGGAACCAGGTAAAGATGGACTGGAAGCAATTGTTCAGCGAGCGTTGAAGCAAGAAGGTGTTTTAATGGAGATGGAACCGGTGTCCAAAGATTTTTACGCCCCTCTTCCTAGAGTCGAACTGCACCCCCTAGTAGATGAAAAAGAGACTGGGAGCTCAGTGGATACAACTGATTCTGACACAGTAACAGTTCCAGGTGGCAATGAAATGACTTCTGAATCACCTTCTACACAAACCGGTGGCAGTCAGGAAGAAGTGACTTCAGGGCAAACAAGCACCGTAACTCCTTCCGCCGGATCGGATGGACAACAGTCGGATAGTCAGGAAGGCATCATTTATGACAAGGGCGGTATGCCGGTCAACAAGTGATCGAGAGGAGATAAAGTATGGCGACAACTCGAAAACGGCTCGGGGATTTGCTTGTGGAATCCGGCCTGATTACGGAAGAACAGCTTCAGACGGCGTTAGCAGAGAAACCCCGCGACCAGAAGCTTGGAGATTCACTATTGCAACGGGGTTATATTACCGAGCAACAATTAATAGAAGTTTTGGAGTTTCAATTGGGGATCCCGCACATCAACTTGTTCAGATATCCGTTCGATCCAAAGCTCTTCAATATCGTTCCGAAAGAGTTTTCTAAACGGAATTTAATCGTTCCTCTAAAGGCTGAAGGAGACAAGCTGTTTGTGGCAATGGCTGATCCAATGGACTATTTATCCATTGATGACTTGCGCCTTTCAACAGGTTTTCATATTGAACCGGCAATTGCATCAAAAGACGATATCTTGCGGACAATCACCAAGTATTACGAGGATGATTTACTAGAAGACTTTTTAATTGACCAGCCCGAAGATACGCGTGAGCAGCAGGATGAACTGACCGACCTGGACTCGCCGATTGTGCGGCTTGTAAATCAATTGCTTTCATCTGCCATCACCCAAAAAGCAAGTGATATTCATATCGATCCGCAGGAACATCAAGTGGCGATCCGCTTTCGTATTGATGGGTTGCTTCATACGGAGCGCTATTTGCCGAAGCATATGCAATCGATGCTGACAGCGCGGATTAAAATCATGTCCCGGCTTGATATTACTGAGCAACGGGTTCCGCAAGACGGTCGAATTAAAGTGAATATCGATTTTAGGCCGATTGATTTACGTGTATCGACGCTTCCTACAGTATTTGGGGAAAAGATTGTTATGCGTATTCTGGATTTAAGCAGCTCCTTAAATGATCTATCAAAACTGGGATTCAGTGAAACGAATTTAGAACGTTTTTTACACCAAATTGAGCGGCCGAATGGCATTGTGTTGATTTCTGGTCCGACGGGCTCGGGGAAATCATCCACTTTATATGCTGCACTTAACCGGTTGAACCAAGAGGAAGTAAATCTGATTACGGTAGAAGATCCGGTAGAGTATCAGCTTGAAGGAATCAACCAAATTCAGGTGAATCCGCAGGTAGGACTGACTTTTGCGGCTGGGCTCCGGTCAATCCTCCGGCAAGATCCGGATATTGTCATGGTCGGTGAAATCCGGGACCGAGAGACAGTTGAAATTGCCATTCGGGCATCGCTCACGGGGCATCTTGTACTTAGCACGATTCATACAAATGACTCGATTGCATCGGTCACAAGGCTGCTCGATATGGGTGTCGAACCTTTCCTTGTCACGTCATCTGTCAACGCGATTGTTGCGCAACGGCTCATCCGTCGCGTTTGCCGTGATTGCGGAGCGCCGATGCCCGCATCCAATCGGGAAAAGGAAATTTTTGCAAAACGAGGCAAGTCCATTGAAACGATTGTACGGGGACCTGGTTGTGCGTCATGCAACATGACGGGATATCGCGGTCGCATTGCCATTCATGAAGTGCTTGTCTTGACGGATGAAATGCGCGAGGTGATCAATAACGGCGGAACACCTTCCAAGCTTCGTGAAATCGCCATTCAGAGCGGCACGATCTTCTTGATTGACGATGGACTGGATAAAGTACAGCAAGGCATCACGACGACAGAAGAAGTTTTGCGTGTAGCTTTGATTGAATAGGGGTATCAAATATGAAAGACAGAATTGATGAACTATTGACAAAAGCCTTTGAATTGAAAGCATCTGATATTCATTTGACTATTGGGATGCCGCCTGTATTTAGAATCCATGGCGATTTAAAAAGGTATGGAACAGACGAATTGGATAGCGATTTTACAGAACTTGTCGCCAAGACGACGATACCCAGTAAATTGTTTGAAACGTTCAAAACGAGCGGGCAGATTGATTACTCGTACGAGGTTTCAGGAGTTTCTCGATTTCGTGTCAATGCGTTTCAGCAAAGAGGGGCGGTGTCAATCGCCTTCCGGACCATACCGACGAAAATCCCGACAATTGAGGAACTTCAACTTCCTGGCGTGCTCAAATCACTCGCCGGCACGCCTCAAGGACTTATCCTTGTCACGGGGCCGACCGGTTCTGGGAAGTCAACGACTCTAGCCTCAATGCTTCGTTACATTAATGAAACGATGCGTAAGCATATTATTACACTGGAAGATCCAATTGAGTATGTGCACGCGCATAGTGCATCAATTATTGATCAGCGTGAGGTAGGCTTTGACACCGATTCATTTGCTGCCGGGCTGCGAGCATCGCTCCGGCAGGATCCAGACGTCATTCTAGTCGGTGAGATGCGGGATTTAGAGACGATATCAACGGCAATTACCGCAGCGGAAACAGGGCATCTTGTGCTGGCGACACTTCATACTTGGAGTGCTGCTTCCACAATCGATCGGATCATTGATGTGTTTCCACATGGCCAGCAGGCGCAGATCCGCGTCCAGCTAGCCGGCGTATTGACGGCAGTTCTATCGCAGCGTTTATTTCCGACAGTTGATAAATCAGGAAGAAGGGCAGCGACGGAACTGATGATCAACAATCCCGCAATCGCAAACCTGATTCGATCCGAAAAAGTCCATCAAATCCCAAACGTTATTCAAACGAACCGGGCCATGGGCATGCATATGATGTCTTCTTCGGTCAGACAATTGCTCGATCAGGGGATCATTGCGTATGACATGGCGATGCCGTATCTCGAAGGTGATGAATCGTAATGGCGCGTTTTAAATATGAAGGTCGTGACGCTCGATCGATCCGGACTGGGGTTATTACGGCGGGAAACAAGCGGGAAGCTGCATTAAAGCTTAAAAACCAAGGGATACGGGTGAAAAACCTGCAAGAAATTGCGGAGACGGCGCTGACGAAAGAGATTCATCTTGGCAGGCCTGTCAAACGGACGCAGTTCATCATGTTTCTGCGCCAGTTCTCCACATTATTGAGGGCCGGGGTTACAATTGTAGAATCCATCCGCATTTTATCCCTCCAAGTGGAAGGAAAACAGTTTCAAAAGATATTGATTGCGATAGGGGATGACCTGAGAGGGGGCGGTTCATTATCCGCAGCGCTTGCCAAGCATCCAAAGGCATTTGAACCACTCGTCATCAATATGATTGAAGCGGGAGAAATGTCCGGAACCGTTGACGATTCTCTCGACCGTCTCGCTGATCATTATGAGAAAGCACATCGTTTGAAGCAAAAGGTGTTATCAGCGCTTTCGTATCCCATTGTTGTTGGCATTGTGGCAATAGGCGTTGTAATTTTCTTACTGACATTTGTGGTGCCTATGTTCGTCGACCTGTTTGACAGTGTAGGCGGAGAATTGCCATGGCTGACGAAATTCGTTTTACAGGCGAGCGATTTCATGGTCGATTATTGGTACGTATTCTTTTTATTCGTGGCGGCCATTGTTGTGACTATTTTGATGATGAGATCGAACCGGAATGGGAAATTCATGCTCGATACGATGCTGCTGCGAATGCCGATCTTTGGCGATATCGTCAAAAAATCCGCGCTCGCAACATTGACACGGACGCTCAGCTCTTTGTTTTCGAGTTCTGTTCCCATTTTGCAATCACTCTCGATGACGGAACGGATCGTCGAAAATGAAGTCGTTTCCCGTGTTGTTTCGGAATCAAGGGAATCATTGCAACGGGGCGGCTCGCTCACGGAGCCGATGCTCGGACACTGGGCATTCCCACCATTAATTCCCCATATGATTGCAATTGGAGAACAAACCGGTTCTCTCGACACGATGCTGGCAAAAGTGGCAGATTTCTACGAAAAAGAAGTTGATGCGGCAACCGATCGACTGAAAGCATTGATTGAACCACTCATGATTGTCTTACTAGCAGGTTTAGTTGGGACTATAGTCCTTTCAATACTACTCCCGATGTTCAGCATATTTACACAGATTGATAATTTATGACGAAAAGATAAACAGTTAGAAAGAAATATAGGATTATAGTTCCATTCTGTCTGGGAGTTTGGTATGCTTGTCTTATACAAAAGGTTGGAACTAGAGGAGGAATTTACATGAAAAAGTTTTTGCAGAAAAGACTGAAGAACGAAAAGGGTTTAACGCTTGTCGAACTATTAGCCGTTATTGTTATTTTGGGGATTATTGCGGCGATTGCGGTGCCGTCGATTGGTAGTATTATTGAAAATTCTAGAATTAAAGCTGCTAAGGCGGATGCTTTAAATGCAATTTCTGCTGCTCAGTTGTATTTTGCTGAAAACGATACTAAATCTAGTATTACATTAGATGAATTACAAAAACAAGGCTATATGAAAGATTTAGGTACCTTACCAACATCAGGAGAGGTATTTAATGCTGAAAAAGGTAGTGATATAAGTATTACGGCAACTGCCGAGTATGTAAAAGGGAAGTCCGATAAGACAATTACTTTTACGAAAGCTACTGTAAAAAATATAAACGATAGTGGAAATGAAAAAACTGTCAATGGTACAGCATCAACAACTCCAGGATCTTAATGAAGGGGGCTTCACCTCCTTCTTTTTGTTTTTGGGGATTTCTCATAATTATAAATATGAATAGAATGCAAATGTATTACATGGCTCTTTTTAAATCATTAATCTTCAAAATGACTTTCCTAAATACTAAGTTGTCCCTTCCACGCCCTACACCCATTTGCTATACTCATACTATAAAACTATTTGCAATCAAATTTCACCAGGAGTTGACGGGATGTCCATTTTTTCGCGCCGTTCGCGGACGGCTTCGCTTACGATTGAGGACGATGCGGTACGGTATGTCCGTTTGAAGTCCCTCGATCCGCTTGTTGTGGAAGCGGCTGAGGAAATTGTGCTGCCGCCGAATACGATTGTCGATGGGAAGATTGTTGATGCGGAGACATTGACCGTTCTTCTGGAAGGGGTTTTGAAAGATTGGGGCATCGCGAAACGGGATGTCCGTTTTTTGGCCCCTGATACATATGTGTTGATCCGGAAAGTTTCTTATCCGGATGATGTGGAGCTGGATGAATTGAAGGGCCATTTCTTCATTGAAATCGGTTCGACGATTTATTTGCCTTTTGATGATCCGGTGTTTGACGTCGTCCCGTATACGCCTGCTGTGCAAGGGCATGAGGCGATTTTGATTGCGTCCAAGGAAAGTATTTTGAACGGGTATGAAGACGTTCTGAAAGCGGTGAAGCTGGATCCGGTCGCTTGTGATATTAGTCCGCTCGCTTTGTACCGGCTGGCGCATCGGTTGTTTGCGTATGATGGGACGGAGCATGTCATGCTTGCCGATTTGCATGCCGGGCGGTTGACTGTTTCGATTTTCCATGATCATTATCCGCTGTTCATGCGGCCGGTCGATTTGGACCAGGCGGCTGATTTGACGGTTTCTGGTATAGCCGCTGCGGCCTCTTCGACTGTCACGCCGATGTCTGTTGTCATGGAGCTTGAAAAACTGATGAACTTCTATCGATACAACATGTTGAACGGCGCTGCATCTATTACGCATCTCCTTGTGAATGGCGATTTTGAGGGGATGGACGAGCTTCTTGCTCTTGCACAGGACCGTTTTTCCGTCAAGGCGCATCTGTTAGCCGGGGAACCGCTTCGTTTGCCTGATGGCCAAGCGCTTGATCCTTCTTTTAACCGGACTGTCGGCCTTGCGCTGAAAGAGGTGACGTGATGCTGATCGATATTAATCTATTGCCTGAAAAAGAGAAGGAACGCTCCAGACTTTTGATCCTTGCGATCAGCCTGCTTGGTGTTTCCCTCCTTATTTGGGTCGTTTTCTTTGTCCTGTCGGGGAGGCTTGCTGCTGATACTGAAAAATTGGATCAGCAGATCATTGCCATTCAGCAGGACCAGGCAGCTCTTCAAGGCGGTGAAGCGTCGGAACAGGCAGGCGGGACGAAAACGGCTGTTGCTGATTTAGAACGGTCGGTTCGCTTTTTGGAAGGGCATCGGTATGAGACGTTGCCGCTTCTCCGTGACATGGTTGCGTTGTTGCCGGAACGGGGCTTTTTTGTGACGTTCACGTTTACACAGCCACATTTTGCAGAGGTGACTGTCCAGTTTGATGATAAACAAGCTGCGTCTTACTATCTCACGCGCCTACTTTCGAGTGAGGCGATCGTGGATGCTTCGATCGAATCGGTTACCGCTGAACAGTTAGAGTCAGCAGACGGATCTCCTAAGATGTCTTCCGAAATTCCGCGTTATCAAGCGACTTATTTGATTGAATTCGAAGATAGCCGAATGGCAGAAATGGAGTCTGTGCAGGAGGCAGAGCAGGAAGGGGAGAATGCGGATGAGTAATTTGTCTAAACGGCAAAAGGAAATGGCTTTAGTTATCCTATCCGCCGTTTTCCTGTTGGCGTTGTCCCTGTTCTCTTATTTCCGCCTTTATGTGCCAGCGAAGGAAGCGAATGCACTTGCAGCAAACACTGTTTCCAATGAACGGAATGTCTTGATTGCTCTGGAAAAGCAACAGGCGAAAGTAGAGACGGCTGGCTATGCAAGTTCGAGGCCGCTGCAGGCGAAAGTGCCTGTTCTTCCCCTGGATGACAAGGTGCTGCTTCAAATTGGCGAAGCGGAAGTGAAATCCGGGACGGTTGTTGAGGAAGTCAACTTCAACCGTGAACCGCTTGTGCTGGATCCGCCATCTGAAGATACGGCTTCCATCCAATCACTTTTGGTTGAAGTGAAATTACAAGCGGGCAACTACGCCCAAGTCGACCGTTTTATTGAAGAAATTGAGGAGATGGATCGAATTTTTGTAATGGATTCAATGGAATTTACTGCTCCTGAGGAGCTGCAGACTACTTCGAAAGAGCCACGGACACTGGAGTTGGCCGTTTCTTTCAGAGCATTTTATCGTCCTGATCTGACAGCTCTCTTGGATGAAGCGCCAAAAGTCGACGCACCGAAGCCTGCTGCCAAGGACGATCCGACTCCGTTCAATTCGAGCGTACAGGATGAGGAGGAGAGCGATCAGTGACAGCAGTATACGTTGTGCTGTTTTTCGTATATGGCCTGGTCTTTGGTTCTTTCTTCAACGTCGTCGGTTTGCGCGTGCCGAAGAAAGAGTCGATTGTCTCGCCGCCCTCCCATTGCGGTTCATGCGGCAGGCAGTTGAAAGCGCTGGACTTGATACCGGTTTTTTCTTATGTCGTGTTGGGCGGCAAATGCCGTACTTGCGGGAACCGGATCAGCGCGGTCTACCCGGTGATGGAGCTGGTGACAGGGCTTCTATTTGCATACTCCTTCTATCATTTTGGCTGGAGCGCTGAGCTAATTGTGGCAATTTTGCTCTCCTCCATGCTTGTCATCATCACCGTTTCGGATTTTGCGTATATGATTATCCCGGATAAAGTGGTCCTGCCGGCCGCTATGTTTTTTTTGGTTCTGCGTTTTTTCATCCCGCTTGATCCGTGGTGGGACAGCGTGCTCGGGGGCGCAATTGGTTTTGCGGTATTATTGCTCATCGCTGTCTTGTCGAAAGGCGGCATGGGCGGTGGAGATATTAAATTATTTCTTGCCATCGGGTTCGCCATCGGGACCGTCGATACCTTGCTTACGCTCTTTCTCGCTTCCTTGGTGGGATCCATTGCTGGTATCATCCACTTGAAAAGAACAGGGAAAGGGCGCAAAACGCCTGTGCCATTTGGTCCGTCCATTGCGTTTGCGGCTCTTGTTTCCTATTTTTGGGGAGCCGCTTTTGTCGATTGGTACGGCAATTTATTTCAATAAGTCGATAAGTTTTTAAGAGCAAGGCGACATACGTCTTGTTCTTTTTCACGTTCCCTTTGGTACAGTTACTAAAAACGGGGTGGACAGGCATGAACTTCAGAAGGAAGTATTCAAAGATAACAGTTCTGATGGCAGTGCTTCATGGCGTCGTGATCGGCGTCGCAGCGGTTGCCATTGTCGGATTCATTTTGGTCGGGACAGGGGATAAAATGAAGGACAAAACAGCCGCTGTCAGTAAGGAGGTGCCTGCTTCAGGCCCACCTGCTGTCGAAGCGCCAGCAGATAATCCTGCACCAGGTGCGTCGCTACAGTTGTACGCCAAGCAACATGGAGTCTTTTCGACAGACCAATCCGCTTCTGCCTTCATTGCGGGACGGCCCGATCTCTCCGAAGCGTCGGTTGTTAAAGCGCAAGATCAATATTTCGTTTGGAGTGCGATCGGGTTAACCGAACAGGAGATAGATGCAGATGCTGCACAAGAGACGTATCGAAAACCTTTTACAGTAGAGGCAGGAGCTTGTTCTGCATCAGGTGCAGGTAAATTGAAGGACATTTTGGCCGAAACGGATGTAGCCAAAATTAAAGATTTGGCTGCTTCCTCAAGCAGTGATCCAAGTGGGGGAATCGGAGCTGAGTTTGCAAAGCAAATTACCGCCGTTACTGCATTTACAAGCGATCTGCAAGTCATTCGGCTGTATTTATTATCTCATTATTCTATCAAAGACGGGTGTGCGAAAATTTCATTTTGAAGCCAATTAGGGCCGGAAAATGAAGATATCGCGCTTTCTGGACAATTTTCAATGAACCTTTTCTCGAGTATGATAGGGAAAAGGAGGTTTTCATGAATGAAATTTCATAGCGAACAACGAATTGTCTTGGCTTCCTCTTCCCCAAGACGAAAGGAATTACTGGAGATGGCGGGCATTCCGTTTGAAGTGATGCCAAGTGATGTCGAGGAAGACCTGGAGTTGCAAGGGAGGGATTTCGAGGGCTTCGTCAAGACGCTGGCACTGACTAAAGCGGAAGCAGTTGCAGAGAAGGTGCAAGAAGCTGTAGTCATCGGTGCTGATACAATCGTCGTTTTTGAAGATGCGATCTATCATAAGCCTATTGATGCACAAGAAGCAAAACGGTTTATGTGGGAGTTCTCTGGCAAAGCCCATTCGGTCTATACCGGGGTAGCCATTTTGCAGGGAGGCCAAAGTAGCCTTTTATGCGAGGAAACTAAGGTGTTTTTCAAGGACTTGGATGATGATTTGATTGACTGGTATGTTGAATCAGGAGATCCGATGGACAAGGCAGGGGCGTATGGTATCCAGACGGCCGGCGCTCTGTTGGTCGATAAAATCGAGGGGGATTATTATAATGTTGTCGGCTTGCCGATCGCTAAATTGGCCAGCCGCATGCGAGAGATGAACATCCTTTCCCTGCAAGGAGGCGACGCCTGAATTGACGAAGCTGAGGGGGCAAATGATGATTCGTGATGTCCATGTATCGGATAGACCTCGTGAAAGGCTGATCCGGCAAGGGGCGAGCAGTTTGTCGAACCAGGAGCTGATTGCTATCTTGCTGCGAACTGGGACGAAAGAGGAATCGGTGCTGATGCTTGCCAATCGAATTTTAACGTCTTTTGATAAAATACAAGATCTTAGAGAAGCCACCATTGAGGAAATGATGTCTGTCAAAGGAGTTGGGCAGGCTAAGGCCGTGCAGATTTTAGCTGCTGTGGAAATAGGTAAAAGGCTGTACCAGAAACATACGGAAGGACGATATACGATCCGTTCGCCGGAGGACGCTGCAGCCTATTTGATGACGGACATGTCTTCGTTGCAGCAGGAACATTTTGTCGTGTTATTCTTAAATGTAAAAAATGAAGTGCTTCATAAACAGACGGTATTTATTGGTAGCCTAAACTCCTCGATTGTGCATCCACGGGAGATTTTCAGGGAAGCGGTCAAGCGGTCAGCCGCCTCGATCATTGTCGCGCATAATCACCCATCAGGCCACCCGGCGCCTTCTCCGGAGGACATCGAAGTGACAAAACGATTAGTCGAAGCAGGGTCTATTGTAGGCATTGATTTACTGGATCATGTCATCATTGGGGACCATCGTTTTATCAGCCTAAAAGAGAAAGGGTATATGTGACACTGTGAATTTGTTCTTCTATCCGTTATAATGTGTTGTATGATTTTAAGAAGACCATTTTTAACGGTCGAGAAGAAAGGAAGAACAGATTTGTTTGGATTAGGTTCAAGAGATGTCGGGATTGACCTTGGCACAGCTAATACATTAGTTTTCATTAAAGGTAAAGGTATTGTACTTCGGGAGCCTTCCGTAGTAGCGAAAAATACAGTGACAAATGAAATCGTAGCAGTCGGAAGCGCGGCGAAAAACATGATCGGGCGTACACCGGGGTCCATTGTGGCAACGCGTCCAATGAAAGACGGGGTTATCGCAGATTTTGAAATTACGACAGCGATGATCGAGCATTACATGAAAGAAGCAACAAAAGCGGCAGGAAGCGCATGGAAAAAGCCAAATGTCATGGTTTGTGTTCCTTATGGCATCACATCTGTCGAACAGCGTGCTGTTATTGACGCGGCAAGACAAGCTGGTGCAAAAGATGCATTTACGATTGAAGAGCCATTTGCAGCAGCAATCGGAGCAAATTTGCCAGTTTGGGAACCTACAGGAAGTATGGTCGTCGATATAGGTGGCGGTACGACAGAGGTAGCTGTTATTTCATTAGGCGGCATCGTAACGAGTGAATCGATCCGTGTTGGCGGTGACTCCATGGATGGAGCCATCATCAGTTACATACGCAAAACGTACAATTTGACAATTGGTGAACGGACTGCGGAAGCGATCAAAATCGAAATTGGATCGGCACGTGTGACGAATAAAGCGGATAAGATGGAAATCAGAGGCCGCGATTTATTGACAGGTTTGCCGAAAACACTCGAAGTCACATCGGACGAGATTGTAGAAGCGCTTCGTGAATCCATTACTCAAATTATTGAAGGCGTCAAAAAGACATTGGAAGCAACTCCACCTGAATTGTCTGCGGACGTCATGGAACGCGGAATTGTTTTGACTGGCGGCGGTGCGTTGCTGCAAAACTTGGACAAGGTGATTTCGGACGAGACGAATATGCCTGTTTTCATTGCGGAAGATCCGCTTGATTGCGTTGCGATCGGTACGGGCAAGGCGCTCGATAACTTCGACGTCATTAAAAAGATGCAAGCGAAATAAGTAGGGAGGATTTGGGCCAATGCCGCGATTTTTTTCAAATAAACGATTGATATTATTGCTCGTTGGCGTCATCGTGCTTGTGGCATTGATTTCATTCTCCCTGAAGGATCGCAGAAATGCTACGATCCCTGAACAGATAGTGAAAGATGTCGTCGGCTTCGGACAATCCTTATTTTCGAAGCCGGCGCACTATATTACGGGCACAATCGAAAAGATTGACGGGATATTGAATACATATGAGGAAAACAAGCAACTGAAAGCGAGACTGCAAGAGTACGCTTCGAACCAAGTGGAGCTGGCTGATGTCAAAGCAGAAAACAAACGCTTGAGAGAATTGATTGGTAAGACAGAAGACTTGCGGGCATTTGATCCGATCCAGGCGACGGTCATCTCGCGAAATCCCGATCAATGGGAGGAGAAAGTCATTGTCGACCGTGGTTCGACAAGCGGAGTGGAATTGGACATGGCGGTAATAACAGCGAAAGGGCTGGTCGGAAAAGTAGTCAATGTGACGAAAACGAATGCCACTGTCGAACTTCTTTCGACAGAAAACCGTAATTTCCGTGTGGCTGCAGTCATCCCGGGTGAAACATCCGTTTTTGGTTTGATTGAAGGGTATGACCCGGACCGCAGAGAATTAATCATGAAACGGATTGATTCGAGTTTTGATGTTAAAGTGGGCATGAAAGTAGAATCTTCAGGGTTAGGCGGTATTTTCCCGAAAGGGCTTTATATCGGGGAAGTGACAGAAGTGTCGACAGATGATTACGGCTTGACGAAATTGGCTTATATCCGCCCGGCTGCGGATTTCTCCATGCTCGATCATGTTGTCATTGCCAAACGGAAGATGGAAGTATATAAAAAGGGTACAGATACGGAGAGTCCGACGGAAGACCAGGGGGAGGATGAATCATGAGCCGGTTCATCATCCCTCTGCTTGCGGTCTGTCTCTTTTTCCTGGAGCCTGTTTTTAGTTTGTTTTCCCCGATCGACATAGGGGGCATGGAATATATACTTGTACCCCGTTTCGTCATCGTCTACCTCATTTTTCTCGCTGTCTATTACAATCAGAAGCGGGCCATCCTGTTAGGTTTAATACTTGGACTCTTGTATGATATGTATCACATTGATATTATTGGAGTATATACTTTTTTATATCCGCTGGTCTGTTATCTCGGTGCGTTGCTAATACGCCAAGTACATCGTCATATTGTTACCGTGATGTTCTTATCGGTGATACTCATCGTGTTACTTGAATTGCTTTCTTACTTCTTTGCCAGTCTGATTGCTTTGACTTCCATCCATCTGGATGAATTCATCGTAAGACGCCTGGTACCGACGATGATTGCCAATGCCATCTTTATTGGAATGTTCGGCTGGTTGTTCAAAAAAGTGATGACCGGAAGAGGAATGCAAAATCAGGCCGGATCATAACTCAAGAAATTGTGGGGGACGCAAATGACGACGAAACAGCAATTTGTAACGATAAAAGGGACAAAAGACGGCCTTGTCCTCCGACTTGATGATAAATGCTCGTATTCGGATATGATTGCGGAACTCCGCAGAAAAGTGAGCGAAAACAGCCTGGAAGGCGTAGCAGAGGTTAAGGTCCACACGGGACACCGATTCTGCAATGAGGAAGAGCTGCGGGAGATCATGGCGATTGTGCATGAGTCGCCTCATCTGCGAGTCTCTAAAATTCAAAGTGATGTTATCTCAATGGACGAGTGCAATCAGAAAATCGTTGAACGCCAGTCCGAAACGTATATCGGTATCGTCCGCTCTGGGCAAGTGATTGAAGCGGAAGGTGATCTCGTTGTCATCGGAGATGTCAATCCGAATGGCAAGGTGGTCGCTGCAGGAAGCATTTATGTGCTCGGCCGCCTGAAAGGGATGGCTCATGCCGGTGCAGGAGGCAACGAAGATTGTGTAATCGCTGCATCATGGCTTGAGGCTACGCATTTAATCATTGCTGATAAGATGGAAACGATGACTGACGAATTGACAATTTTATCGGAACAACCGGAAATGGAATGCGCCTACATTCATTCAAATGGCTTCATCGCCATTGATCGTTTGCAGGAACTTCGGATTCTCCGGCCAAATCTGTCAACTTTCAAAGGAGGAAGCTGATGTGGGGGAAGCAATAGTAATAACATCTGGTAAAGGCGGAGTCGGAAAGACGACGACTTCTGCGAACCTTGGAACTGCATTGGCCCTGCAAGGCAAAAAGGTATGCCTTGTTGATACAGATATCGGTCTACGGAATCTGGATGTCATCCTAGGCCTTGAAAATCGTATCATATATGATCTCGTCGATGTGATCAAAGGCCGTTGTAAAGTACACCAAGCATTAGTTAAAGACAAGCGTTTCGAGGATGGCCTCTTTTTATTGCCGGCCGCCCAAACGACTGATAAAAATGCCATATCCCCTGAAGAGATGAAAGAGCTGGTCACAGAATTAAAGCGTGACTATGATTACGTTTTAATCGATTGCCCGGCCGGTATTGAACAGGGCTATAAAAATGCGGTGGCTGGCGCGGATCGTGCCATTGTTGTCACGACACCTGAAATCTCAGCTGTTCGGGATGCAGACCGGATTATCGGCCTGTTGGAAGCGGAGCCGATCGATCCGCCAAAGCTCATTATCAACCGGATCAAGAGCCAGCTCGTCAATCGGGGCGATGCTCTCGATGTCAACGAAATTACGACCCACCTATCGATTGATTTGCTTGGGATCGTGTTGGACGATGAAAACGTCATCTCTTCTTCCAACAAAGGAGAGCCTGTCGTAATGGATCCTTCCAATCCGGCAGCGATCGGTTACCGCAATATTGCGAGACGCATATTGGGTGAATCGGTTCCGCTCATGTCGTTGGATACAGGGAAACCCGGCTTTTTTAGGAAATTGAAATCATTATTTGCAAAATGACGCCTGCACACCTCTTGGTATGAAAAAATGCCAACAGGTGTGTTTTTATTTGGCTGGCGCCACTGTAAATGAAATGAACGACTGAACTTTCTTTCAATTCTCTTGGCATTCGCCCATAATATTCTGCCTGTCCTCGTCATATACTGGGAAAAAGGCGGTGCGGCGGATGAAATGGAAAACAAAATGGATGGCAGCAATTGTTCTGACGATCGGAGTTATCGGCGTCGCGAAATTAGAAGAGGTTGGGCTGGTGAAGAAACCCGTTACACAATATGTAACGACAGGAAAAGATTTTATTGTGATGAAGAAATGGGTCGCTTCGATACTGGGAGACGATAAAACGGAAACAATTGCAGTGACGGGAAAACAGGACGTAGATGTCCCTTTTGCCTCGTATGAATCAATGCAGCCGTATGACAAAGGAGTTATCGTCTCGTATTCTCAGCCAATGCCTGTTCTTGCCCGAGGGGATGGCCTGGTCGTTTTTACGGGGTCTACCAGACAATCGGGTAAAACAGTGACGGTTCTTTATGATGATGGTGACGAGGTGACGTATGGATTTGTTGGAAGTATCTCGAAGTTGCCCTATACGACTGTAAAGAAAGGAGAAACACTCGCTCTGATGAATGAAGAGACGATGTATTTGCAAGTGAAGCGGGAAGGAATAAATTTGGATGCCGACATGCTGGCCACGTATTTCTCGGAACCGGCCGATGCGAATTAAGCTCCACCCCATCCTGTTGCCGTTTTTTGCCTTTTTGGCTCTGACAGGCGGTTTATCTCTTTATGCCCTCATTTTTCTGTCTCTTTTAGTTCACGAGGCTGGACATGTTCTTGCCGCAAAATGGGCGGGAATGCGTGTCCGTTCCTGTACCATTCTTCCTTATGGCGGCGAGCTTTCCATACCGAAACGCTATCTTTATTCCAAAAAGGCGAGGATTGGTGTAGCGCTGGGAGGTCCCATTGCAACGGCTCTGCTGCTGATGATCGTAAGTTTTAATAATGTACCGGGTTCTGCCGAGTTAAAGAAAATTCAGCTGGCCATCCTTATGCTAAACTTGCTCCCTATACTTCCTTTGGATGGAGGACAGGCGCTGAGTACGCTGCTGGAGCGGAAAGAAAAGAGACAACAATCGAAGTCTCTTTTTTTAATGGGTTCTATTCTTTTATTGGCGGCCAGCTTGCTAGTTTTGCTAAATGGTTTTCCAGATACGCTCCTCTATATGTGCTTAGCTGCTTTTCTATTGTTTCAGAATATATCATCTTACCGATATCGCAAATACGAGTATGCTTATGAACGGTTAATTGAAAAACAGTTGACGCGGTAAGCGTGGCGTGGTAATATTTTAATGTTATTGTTTGTAGCACCCGTGCTACAACCGCGCTGATAAGGTACAAGCATCCGTTTGGATCACCTTGGAGGGCGAGTCTGAGTCTATAGAGGAGGTGCAAGTATGTACGCAATCATTGAAACTGGTGGAAAACAAATCAAAGTCGAACAAGGCCAAGAAGTCTACATCGAAAAAGTAGTCGGCGAAGCTGAGGAAACTGTAACATTCGACAAAGTTCTATTCGTTGGTGGAGAAGACGTGAAAGTTGGCGCTCCATTCGTGGAAGGTGCAACGGTTACTGGTAAAATCGTTAAGCATGGCCGCGGTAAGAAGATCACTGTCTTCAAATACAAGCCGAAAAAGAACTACCACAAGAAGCAAGGTCATCGTCAGCCATACACGAAAGTTGTCATCGAAGGCATCAATCTGTAAGCCGGCATGATCAAAGTCATTATCACTGAACAGCCATCGGGCCGCATCAGCTCTTTTGAAATGAAAGGCCACGCCGACTATGCTGAACATGGAAAAGACCTTGTTTGTGCAGGGGCTTCAGCCGTTTCGTTCGGATCCGTCAACGCTATTATCGCATTGACTGGAATCACGCCTGAAATTAAGCAGGGATCGGATGGCGGATATATGAAAGTAGACTTTCCGGTTACGGAAAAGGATACTGAAATCCAACTGATTGTCAGGGCGATGATTGTTTCATTGCAGACGATTGAACAAGATTATGGGAACCATATACAGATTACTTTCAAATGACAGGAGGTGGATCACATGCTACGTTTGGATCTCCAGTTTTTTGCATCGAAAAAAGGGGTAGGTTCTACAAAGAACGGTCGTGACTCTGAATCGAAACGTCTTGGCGCAAAGCGCGCTGACGGACAATTCGTAACAGGCGGCTCAATCCTTTATCGCCAGCGCGGAACAAAAATTCACCCAGGTGAAAACGTTGGCCGCGGCGGTGACGATACACTTTTCGCAAAAGTTGACGGCGTTGTTCGTTTTGAACGTTTTGGCCGCGACAAGAAGAAAGTGAGCGTTTATCCTAAAGAAGCTTAATGGATATCAACAAACAGGACTGCATAGTTAATATGCAGTCCTTTTTTGGATTCATCAGCGTTTCCTTCATGTATTTCCAACTGATGAAATGTTATACTTTAAAGTATGACACAGTTGGCGGTGAAAAAATGGATACCAAACAAATAACAGTGACGGAAGCGCTGAAATTTGCCAGACATGATTTTTTGAATGAGCTTCAGCTAATACTATTATATATCGATTTGGATAATAAGGAAGAAGCGCGGAAGGCGATTTTAGGAGCGACGGAACGGCAACGCTCCATGGCTATGCTGGAACGGCTGCGCATGCCTTCGGTAGAGAAATGGCTGAATACGTTTGATTGGGTCCATACTGAATTCTCGAAACGGATTGAGTGTGATATTGTAGCAGCTGCTGATCGGGCAGTGGACGATCGTGCGGTGGCAGACTATTTGGAAACAGTAGTTCAATCAATCGCGGCCGTTTTGAATCCTTTGGATGACCATGAGTTGATCATTCACGTATCAGCAACTGATTCGGAGTGGAGCATCCAAATGGAACTGGAAGAAACAGTGCCTGTTGTATGTCCGGCTATTACAGGCAATTTAAATATTGAGATTACGGAAACGGCCGATGATGGCCAATGGACGTTCACGATCAGTGGACGATAGGAGGAAGAACTATGTTTGTCGATCATGTAAAAGTATATGTCAAAGGCGGGGATGGCGGAGACGGGATGGTTGCGTTCCGTCGTGAAAAGTACGTCGCATACGGCGGCCCTGCCGGCGGTGACGGAGGCAAAGGAGGCGATGTTGTTTTCATCGTCGACGAAGGATTGCGGACGTTGATGGATTTCCGTTATCAGCGCCATTTCAAAGCGCCGCGTGGAGAGCATGGCGGCAGTAAGAACAAGCATGGCCGCGGAGGAGAAGATATGGTTGTCAAGGTTCCTCCTGGCACAGTCGTCAAGAATGCCGAGACAGACGAAGTCATCGCCGATCTCGTTGAGCACGGACAAACGGCTGTTATTGCAAAAGGCGGACGCGGAGGACGTGGAAATTCCCGGTTTGCGACACCACAGAATTCGGCGCCTGAACTGTCGGAAAAAGGAGAGCCGGGCGTGGAAAGGGAAATCGTGCTGGAACTGAAAGTTTTGGCAGACGCAGGCCTGGTCGGATTTCCTAGTGTCGGCAAATCGACGTTGCTGTCGGTTGTCTCTGCAGCAAAGCCGAAAATTGCCGATTATCATTTTACAACGCTCGTCCCGAATCTGGGTATGGTTGAAACGGTGGACAACCGGACCTTTGTGCTTGCGGATTTGCCTGGTTTAATTGAAGGGGCGCATGAAGGTGTCGGGTTAGGACATCAGTTCCTTCGCCATATCGAACGGACGCGCGTCATCATTCATGTGATTGATATGTCCGGACTGGAAGGACGAGATCCGTATGAAGATTACACAACAATTAATGCGGAGCTGGAGCAATACAATTTGCGGTTGATGGAGCGACCGCAGGTCATCGTGGCGAATAAGATGGACATGCCGGATTCGGAAGAGAACTTACAGCTGTTCAAAGAAAAGCTGAACGATGACTCCATCCGGATATTCCCGATCTCAGCGATCACCCGCCAAGGGCTGGATGATTTGTTGTTTGCGGTAGCTGACTTGCTCGAGACGACACCGGAATTCCCGATGTACGAAGAGCATGATGAAGAGGAGCATTCGGTCATGTACAAGCATGAGAGCGAAACGCCTGACTTCAAAATCACTCGGGATGATGACGGCGCATATGTGCTGTCGGGTTATACGCTTGAACGCCTGTTCAAGATGACGGATTTCAATTTCGATCAATCTGTCCGGAAGTTTGCAAGACAAATGCGCGGCATGGGAGTCGACGATGCGCTTCGTGAGCGTGGTGCACAGGATGGCGATATTGTCCGAATCCTTGATTTTGAATTTGAATTCATCGAATAAGAGAGAAGACCTGTAATTACGGTCCGTTTGGGGGAGGCGTGCTATGAATCCGCTTGGAAAAGGACAATTTTATCTTGTGCGGGAAGACGTTTTAACGGAATCGATGCAAAAGATGCTCGAGGCAAAACGATTGCTTGCGAGCGGGGAAGAACGGACGATCCAAGAAGCGACAAAACGGGTCGGCCTGTCCCGGAGTGCTTATTATAAATATCGGGATACGGTATTCCCATTCGAATCCATCGCCAGAGAGCGCATCCTAACGATCTTCATTCAACTGGAAGATCGTCAGGGGTCTCTTGCGACCATTCTTCAAATCATTTCAGATGCAAGGTGCAATGTTCTGACGATCCACCAGACGATTCCGGTACAGGGCCGTGCAAATATTACGTTATCGCTGGATGTAACGGAAATGCCAATAAAGCTGGATGAATTCATGCAGCGCATGAAAGCGCCAAATTTTATCGATTCCGTTCATTTAATCAGTTCAGGCGCACTTTGAATTGGCTAGGAGGTTTATCATGGCTAAGAACATATTTACTCCATCAGTCGCTTATTTAGGGCCCGAGGCATCGTTCACGCATGTGGCGGCGACACAATTATTCGAAGAGGCAGGCCTCGTGCCGCATCCGACGATTCCAGACTGCATAGAAGCTGTTTCAGCAGGGCATGTCGCCTACGCAATCGTCCCGCTCGAAAATGCACTTGAGGGTTCGGTACCGTTAACGATTGATTATTTATTCCATGGGAGCGAACTGTTTATCAATGCGGAAATATCGACTCCGATCGAACAACATTTAATGGTGAATAAATTACATAAGAATGGCAGCGGAACAGTGGAATCTGTCCACTCTCACCCACACGCTCTCGCACAGTGCCATAAATACTTGCAATACCATTACCGGCGTGTTCCGCTTATCCAAACAACCTCTACAGCGGCTGCCGCGAAATATGTAGCAGAGCATCCCGAACAAAGGATTGCCGCCATCGGGAACCGATTGGCTGCCGAAAAATATGATTTGCATATTGCTGAGGAAAGCATTCATGATTTTCATTTTAATCATACCCGGTTCGTTGTCCTGTCATTGCGTAAAGGCCAGCTTGAACTGGACGGCCACTCCGGACAGCCAAAGACGACGCTGATGGTGAAGTTGCCGGAAGATGATCGGTCAGGGGTGCTGCATCAAATTCTATCAGTTTTCGCCTGGCGTAAATTGAATTTAAGTAAAATTGAATCCCGGCCATTAAAGACAGGACTGGGGAATTACTTTTTTATCATTGATGTCATGGAATCGGAAGAACATCCAATGATGAAAGGCGCAATGGAGGAACTAGCCGCTCTGCATTGCTCGGTTCGGTCATTCGGCACATACTTCACATATGCATAATAAACGCCACGTTCAAAATTTTGAACGTGGCTTTTTATGTATATTGGCAGTTCTCCGGCAGTATACATGGGAGTAAGGATGCCTTAACGAAATTAAAGGTCACAAATACGGGCGTTCGTTCATACGATGGATTGATGGAAGGGGGATTTTTTTAGTGGAAGTCCATGTAGTGGTAAAAGGGGATACATTATGGAAAATCGCAAGGCAGTATGGGATTCCCTTTGAAGAGTTGAAACGGGTGAACGCCCATTTGGCGAACCCGGATTATATTGTGCCTGGAATGAAGATCTTTTTGCCTGCGAAACATGAACACCAAGCAAAACCTGGAACGACATTACCTAAAACAAAAGGGGAAGCGGTAAAGCCTCAGCAAAAACCGGTCCAGCCATCTAAACCGACGACTCCGGCGCCTCCTATTCCGCTGCCGACTGCAGAGGAATCACCAGAAGTACCGAAGCCGCCAATGATGAAGCCGCCGAGTGCAACGAAACCGCCTAGCCCGACTAAGCCACCTAGCTCTGAAAGGCCGCCTAGCGTGAAGCCGCCTGTTTCAAAGCCGCCGACCATGACACCGATACCGCCAACACCACAGATGCCACCAATGCCGCCAATGCCGCCGTCCATGCCGACTCCGGAAGAGGAATCACCAACAGTCCAAACACCACAGATGCCGCCGGTGGCGATGCCGTATCCAATGCCAATGCCAATGCCATATCCGATGCCGCAATACATTCAACCGATCTTTACAATACCATGTGGATGCATGCCTTGTTTTGATGTCGATTGCCATCCACATATGTATCCGATGCAGCAACCTCAAATGCAGATGCCACAAATGCAAATGCCGCAAATGCAAATGCCATACATGCCTGAGATGAATGAAGAATGCAAGGAAGAGTCTCCAATCTGTCCGGGGCAGGCACCAGGTGCGTTCCCGCCGCAATATCCGATGTCGGGTGGATGGAAAATGGTGGAGTCCCCGATGTTTGAAAAAGAAGAGAAGGAATCACCGATGATGCAGCAGCAATGGGAGGAATCCGTCCACTGTCCGCCTGAACAGGGATATGTGCCTCAAATGATTTCGCCTGCTCAAAACCAACCATATCACATCTATCCAATGCACCCGCAGCCTTACCAATTCGGTTGCAGTCAAGGCTGTGACTGTGGCTGCGGACAACAGCCTATGCATGTTTCACCAATGTACCAGCATCCTTGCTGGGGCATGCCGGCACCATGTTATGGACCGTGTCATCCGATGCCGATAGCTGGACCACATTACGGTTACAACTCGTACGGAGCTTACTGACCGGCGTATGACGCTGGAGTCCAATGTCAAGCAGATCAAAGATAATGTGTGGAAAGTGGAAGAAGGCGGAACGAAATATTCGTTGAAGCAATATCGTTCCATGTCCACTGCAGTCAAAGTGAAATATGTCCATGAAGAATTGGAGAAATTAAATTTTCCTCATATCGTGCCTTTACTGCCGACGGAGGATCAGTTGTTGCTAAAACAGCCATGGCTGGAAAATGCGAGGCCGGTCAGCTACAAACGCCGGTCGGATCGAACAGATTCTTTAACTGCATTGCGGGAACTCCACCAGACAGACCGGCATAATAATTGGAAAGCGTCTCCCTATTTGCATACCTATCCGTTAATGATGAAATGGACCGACCGGCTTAATCGGTTCCTCGATCATCGAGCTTTTTTTCAACAACTGATTGGTGTCCGCCGAGTACAGGAAATCATTTTTTATGCAAAGGAAGCGCTGCCGATTGTCAAGCAACACGCCAAAGAAGCAATCGGGCAACACACCTTACTGCATGGAGACGTAGTGCACCATAATATTCTTAGGGATGAAAATGGGGTTATTCGTTTAATTGATTTCGATCTGGCTTGCACCTCACATCCGGATACCGAGCTGGCGTTATGGAGCCATCGGGTTTTACCGCATGTCTCCTACAATGTCGATTTTCTATTTGAGGAACAACAGGCGCTTGACAAGATGAACCGAAGTGCAAAAGCGATGCTATTGTATCCTAATGAAATACTCAGGGAATGGCTTCATCTCTTGACGCTGCCTGAACACAATCAGCAAAAGCTGGCAAGGCAACTGATCCCGTTTACGGAAGCCGCTTTATTCGCTTGGCCGAAGCTATGGTATGACGTGGAAAAAAGAATGAAGTAATTTGGGGAGTCCATGATCTACACTACCTTTTCGGTGATATGATTCCTTTTGATTGGAACAGGATTCGATGGTTCGATTTAGATGAAAACGATAGGGAAAAGATAACTGGATGGCCGCTCTTGTAGCGGCTTTTTTTGTTATTTTACTTGATTAGTTAAGATGCTAAAGGGTGCGTGGGGATGCTTTATGCGCGGGTGCGTATTGGTTATGCTCGGGTGTAGTGGTTTAATGCGCGAGTGCGTGTTAGTTATGCTCGGGTGTGGTGGGTCAATGCGCGGTTGCGTGTTGGTTATGCTCGAGTGCGTGTTAGTTATGCTTGGATGCGTGGTGGTTATACTCGGGTATCGTATGTCATGCACAAATGAGTAACTGTCTTGTTTAGAAGAATAGACGGTATGCTCGGTTAATGAAAATTAATGCATAGACGCAATCTGCATAGGCACGGGTGGTTACAGGTTTATGCGCAGATACGTGGACGTAATCACGCCAAATAAAAAACACGGATGACAGATAATACTTTCATTTCTCTTACATGCAATCTATTGCTCTTGGATAGGTAGAAAACCCGTTCGTATGCTATAATCGTAATATTGATGTAGGGGGAGAGTTCTTTGTACGATTATATAAAAGGCAAGGTTACGCGTGTGACGCCGGAATACATAACGCTGGAACAAGGCGGAATCGGTTATCAGATTATGACACCGAACCCTTATGTGTTCCATCAGACGGAAGAGATGCAGCAAGTTTTCACCTATATGCATGTCAGGGAAGATATGCAATGGCTGTTAGGTTTCAAGACGTTGGAGCAGCGGGAGCTGTTCAAAAAATTGATAACTGTGTCCGGCATTGGCCCGAAAGGCGCATTGGCTATTTTGGCGAGCGGCATTCCTTCGCAAGTCGTCGGGGCGATCGAACGGGAGGACGAGAGTTTCCTAACCAAATTCCCAGGGGTAGGCAAGAAGACGGCACGCCAGATGATTCTGGATTTGAAAGGGAAATTGCATGATCTATTTCTCGAGATTGATATGCCCGGGGACGAGCCATCCCTGTTATCGATGGCTGAAAACGATGATTTGGAAGAGGCGCTGCTGGCGCTCGAAGCACTTGGGTATTCCGCTAGAGAACTGTCGAAAGTGAAACCGCATCTTCAAAAAGAGGAGCGCGACACGGAAGGTTATATGAAACTGGCTTTGCAGCTTTTATTGAAACAGAAATAGAGTTGAAAGGAGGGGGCTTGGATGGAGCGGGTTGTATCCAGTGAACATTCCCATTTTGATGAAGGATTTGAGCAGTCGCTCAGGCCGCAGACATTGTCACAATATATTGGACAGGCTCAGGTGAAAGAAAATCTGAGCATATTCATCGAGGCAGCCAAAGGGCGTAATGAGAGTTTGGATCATGTTCTGCTTTATGGGCCGCCGGGACTTGGCAAGACGACCCTTGCAGCCGTTATTGCGAATGAAATGGGTGTGAATGTCAGGATGACGAGTGGTCCTGCCATCGAACGTCCTGGTGATCTGGCGGCAGTCGTGTCATCCCTGGAACCGGGCGATGTCCTTTTCATTGATGAGATCCATCGGTTGAATCGGGCTATTGAAGAAGTCCTTTATCCGGCAATGGAGGATTTTTGCCTTGATATCGTTGTCGGCAAAGGGCCGGCTGCCAAGTCAATCCGGCTCGATCTGCCTCCGTTCACATTGATCGGCGCAACGACGAGAGCCGGCTCCTTATCGGCTCCGCTGCGAGATCGCTTTGGCGTGCCGCTGCGGCTGGAATATTATGAAGTGAAACCTCTGCAAGAAATCATCCAGCGCAGCGCGGGTCTGTTTGACGTGGAAATCATGGAAAGCGCCGCAGAAGAAATTGCGAGGCGTTCCCGTGGCACCCCCCGAATCGCCAACCGGCTTTTGCGGCGTGTACGGGATTATGCGCAAGTGCGTGGAAATGGCACGATTGATGAAATTATCGTCAAAGAAGCGCTGGAAATGCTGCAGGTCGATTCACATGGTCTCGACCATATCGACCATAAACTGCTCAAAAGCATGATTGAGCGGTTCCGTGGAGGCCCGGTCGGATTGGATACAATTTCGGCGAGCATCGGCGAGGAATCCATAACAATTGAGGATGTCTATGAGCCTTATCTTTTGCAGATCGGCTTTTTGCAGCGGACACCCCGTGGAAGAATCGCTACACGCTTAGCCTATGAGCATTTCGGTTATGCTTACGGGGAGAATGAATAAAGACCTGGATAGCACTTAATTTATCATAAGGGAGTAACTGGACGAATGGATGTAAATGATTTTGATTTTGAACTTCCGGAAGAATTGATCGCTCAAACGCCGCTTGCCGATCGAACGGCAAGCCGGCTGATGCTGTTCGATCGCGAGACCGGTGAAGTGGAACATAAGATCTTTCGGGATATTGTAGATGAACTCGAGGAGGGCGATCTAATCGTCCTTAACAATACAAAGGTGTTGCCGGCCCGCTTGATCGGCACGAAAGAGGATACAGGCGCTTCCATTGAGCTCTTGTTATTGAAGGAAACAGGAGAGGATCAGTGGGAAACGCTTGTCAAACCTGCCAAGCGAGTCAAACCGGGAACGGTCGTATCCTTTGGTGATGGAAGATTGAAAGCGGAATGTGTGGAAGTGTTGGAACAGGGAGGGCGGATTTTCAAGTTCGTCTACGAAGGGATCTTTTATGAGATTTTGGATGCCCTCGGCCAAATGCCCTTGCCTCCATATATTACAGAAACTCTTGAAGACCAATCCCGTTATCAGACGGTATTTGCGAAGGAGAGAGGTTCTGCTGCGGCACCGACAGCCGGCCTTCATTTCACTGAAGAGATATTACAGCGGATCAAAGAAAAAGGTGTCGGGATTGCCTTTATCACCCTGCATGTCGGGCTTGGGACATTCCGTCCGGTCAGCTCGGATACGATTGAGGATCATACGATGCATTCCGAATACTACAATGTCACGGAGGAAGCCGCGGACGCTATCAACTCTGCAAAAGAAAATGGAGGCCGTGTGTTTGCCATCGGAACGACATCCGCGCGTACATTGGAAACGATCGCAAGCGCCAATAACGGGAAAATTGTGGCTTCCAGCGGCTGGACCTCCATTTTCATCTATCCTGGATATAAATTCAGTATTTTGGATGGATTGTTGACAAACTTTCACTTGCCGAAATCAACATTGATCATGCTCGTTTCCGCTCTTTCTTCTCGGGAGCATATTTTAGCAGCTTATAATGAGGCGGTTGAACAACGATACCGATTCTTCAGTTTCGGGGATGCGATGTTCATCAGAACGCCAAAAAGAAAGGATTAATTTCATGGCAGCCATTACGTACGAACATATTAAAACTTGTAAACAAACAGGCGCGCGGCTTGGTATCGTCCATACGCCACATGGTTCATTTGAAACGCCGGCCTTCATGCCGGTCGGCACATTGGCCACTGTCAAGACCATGTCGCCCGAAGAATTGAAGCAGATCGGAGCGGGCATCATTCTGAGCAACACGTACCACCTTTGGCTTCGTCCGGGCCACGAGGTCATCCGGGAGGCGGGCGGTCTCCATAAATTCATGAACTGGGACCGGCCTATTTTAACTGATTCTGGAGGATTTCAAGTATTTTCTTTAAGTGATTTCCGTAAGATAGAGGAAGAAGGCGTGCATTTCAGGCATCACCTGAATGGCAGCAAGCTGTTCCTGAGTCCAGAAGGCGCGATGGAAATCCAAAACGCGCTCGGATCGGATATTATGATGGCATTTGATGAGTGTCCACCGTATCCTGCAACCTACGAATATATGAAGTCCAGCGTGGAGCGGACGTCCAGATGGGCAGAACGGTGTCTTCAGGCCCATGCGCGCCCTGAGGATCAAGGACTGTTCGGCATTGTGCAGGGCGGGGAATTTGAAGAGCTCCGCAAGCAGAGTGCGAAGGATCTCGTCTCCCTTGATTTTCCGGGGTATGCGATCGGAGGTTTGTCTGTCGGGGAACCGAAAGACATCATGAACCGCGTGCTGGAGTTCACAACACCTCTGTTGCCAGTTGACAAACCGAGATATTTAATGGGTGTCGGGTCTCCCGATTCATTAATTGACGGGGCGATCCGCGGCGTGGACATGTTTGACTGCGTGCTGCCTACACGGATTGCCCGCAACGGCACTTTGATGACAAGTGAAGGACGTCTTGTCGTCAAAAATGCAAAGTATGAACGTGATTTCGGTCCGCTTGATCCGAACTGCGATTGCTATGCTTGCAAAAATTATAGCCGGGCGTACATTCGCCATCTGATTCGCGCAAATGAAACCTTTGGCCTTCGTTTGACGTCCTATCATAACCTCTACTTCCTCCTGAATTTAATGGAGAAAGTGCGTGAGGCGATACGGAACGACCGCTTAGGCGACTTCCGTGAAGAGTTTTTTGAACAATACGGATTTAACAAACCAAATGCAAAAAACTTTTGAATCTTGTATAATAAATATTGAGTAGAGGGGGGATATTTTTTGGGTGGTCAGTATAGTAGCATTATTATGCTCGTAGTCATGTTCGCAATTATGTGGTTTTTGCTCATCCGTCCTGCACAAAAGAGACAGAAGCAGACGCGTTCTATGCAAGAATCATTAAAACGTGGAGATAAGGTCATCACGATCGGCGGTCTTCATGGAACAATCGACGCGGTTGATGAATCATCTGTATTTTTGAAAGTGCAAGATGGGACAACTCTTCAATTTGATAAACAAGCAGTTGGACGAGTGATCGAGTCGAGCCAATCCTAAAAAAACAGAGATGCTGCCTTGCGGTTTAACCGCTTAGGTGAGCATCTCTTTTTGATTCTGGACTTTTGTTGTATAGGTGCAAGCGTGTGAAGGGTATCCTTTCTTGGAAAGGAGGAGGCCCATGAGCAACTTGTTCCAAACCGGATTTCGGACTGTATTTTTATACATTCTGATATTAATCATCATGCGATTGATGGGGAAACGGGAGGTTGGTGAATTAAGCGTCATCGACATCGTCGTTTTTGTCATCATGGCCGAAGTGGCTGCCTTCGCATTGGAATCACCCGACCAGCCATTAATCGAGTCCATCGTCCCCATAATTATCTTGCTCCTCATCCAGCTGATTACATCTTTCATTTCTTTGAAAAGTAAAAAATTCAGGGATTTAGTGGACGGCGACCCAACGATGATCATTGAGGATGGAAAGATACTTGAAAGTGAAATGCGCAAGCAACGCTATAATTTGGATGATTTATTCCAACAGCTTCGAGAACAGCAAGTCGGTTCGATTCAAGATGTCACCCATGCCTTTCTGGAACCCTCGGGCAATCTATCCGTCTTTACAACAGATCAAACAGAGCCAGTCCTCGCCCTCATTTCGGATGGTGTCATTCAACAGCGCCACCTCACTCAAATGGGAAAAACGGAAGACTGGATGCTGAAGGAGCTGAAATCACAAGGTGTTGAGGACTACAGGCATATCTTTTATTGCTCATACGAAAAAGGAAAACTCCACTTTCAGCTGAAAGAAGAGTTTCAGTGATTTTTGACCAGCCTTTTTAGCATGAGGAAGTCGTTCTTTTTCACTTGCCCTAATATAAGCAGAACGACCAGTAAGAAGGCGGTTGTAATAAGACATTCTGCTATCAGCCCGTACTTGCCCACCGGAATGAAAATCGGCCTGAGCACAGCGGTTGCGATAAAGGAGACATAGGGAAGGGCAAACATCGTAAAACCTGCCGCTGCTGCCTTGTTTTTACGCAATGTCGCCACATGAAGAAACGATGTCACTAATACACCAAATCCGATGGCTAGTACAGCCCCGGTTTCTTGCAGGCCGGGTTGGGAAGCGAGGACGAACATGACTCCGAGTTTGGCAATGCCGCCATAAACGGAATTCATCATGCCGGCTTTTGCGTCGCCCGTCGCCTGCAAAATGGAGTATAACGGACTTTGGATATAGTAGAAAAAGAAAATGGGTGCCAGCAGAGACATATACTGCGCCCCGTCGGAAACGCGAAACAGCTTGACTGCCATCGCATGTCCGTGTACATAAAAAACGGCGGCCGCGAAAGCTCCCGTCAAAGCAGAAAGGCGGAGGGCGAGATGAACCCGTTCTTTCAGCTTGCTCTTATTGCTTGTAGCTGCGGCACCGCTGACAGCCGGTACAAGGACAACAGAGAGCGCATAAGGGATGAATGACGGAAACAAGAGCAACGGGATGAGAACGCCGGAGATGACCCCGTACAGCGAGGTAGCCGCTACGGCACCAACGCCCGCCATGGAAAGGGCACGCAAGAAAATGATCGGCTCCAAAAACCAGGTGAACGTACCAAATAATCGGCTGCCTGAAGAAGGGAGCGCGATCGAAAGAAGAGGCTCCATCGGATACCGGTGAACTTCCTTATTGGCAATTGGTTCTTTTCTTTTGTGCTTATGGTATTTATAAAATAAGTAAAGCACGGACAAGCCTTCTGCAAGCAAGGTAATGCCCATGGCGTAGGCTGCGTTCATCGGGCTGTTTCCTTCGATGAGGAATGTCGGCAGCATCCAGGTGATCAGTGCAATTCGGCAAATCTGTTCAATGATTTGCGACCAAGCGGTTTCTTCGATGCGGACAATCCCTTGAAAATACCCACGGATGAGCCCGCCGATCGCGGCGATGGGAATGATGGCAATGCCGACATAGAGGGCCGATGACGTGGCGCTATTGCCTAAAAGTGTTTCGGATAAATAAGGTACGAACAAGATGGAAGCCGGTATGAACACTACAGCCGTCAATATGGTGATGAAAGTGGCGGTTTTCATGACAGCTGGCAATTTGGCTGTTTCACCTTTCGCCTTCAGTTCCGCTATTACTTTGGCTATAGCAATCGGTACGCCCAATTGGACGAGTGATAGAAAAAAGATGAAAGCGGGATAAGCGGTCATATAAATTCCTACTGCTTCCTCTCCCGCCACCCGCATAAATTGGATGCGATATACGAATCCAAGCAGCTTCGTTGTAAAGACTGCGACCATTAGAATGGCTGTGCCGCGAATGAATGTAGACATTTACCAAACATCTCCTTCTCAATTCCGATCGTTTCGTATACACTAAACCTATGCGGAGAAATGACCGTTTACGACTAGCCCGAAAATGAATGGGGGATGACGATAATGGAACACAAAGATATTTTCGAACATGCACTGCCTGCAATTGAAAGCAAGCGCAATGAATTCCATCTATATGGATATGATACGGTGAAGGAAGAAGATATTTGGACCTATTGCATCCGCAAGAGATGGAGGAAAAAGGACGTAGGATCGATGCGGATTCATGAAGTGATCAACGATATTCTGAAACTGACGCCAGCGGAATTTATGACCTATACGCAGATTGAGGAACAGAGGGAATCCAATTGGTTTTCTGATTTAAACAGCGATGAATTGCAGCTGTTATTAGCTCCGAAAAACAAGGGAAATTGATGGGGTAAATCCGTCCAACCATTTGACAATGGGGCTTTGCTGTCTCATAATTGGTGTGTTGCATTTTTAATTATACATCTTCTGTAATTTTAATAGGATATGCGGATAGTTGACTGATCCATCCGAACAGCCATTTGATTTTATTTTGGAAGGGGGCGTGGATTGAAGGATCCTGTCAACGTCTGTTAAGTATGTAGTAGGCAAGTTGGAGTATGACCATATTCATTAACTGTATGCAGCTGATGATCATTTAACTGTGTACAGAGGGGGAAATTCATTATGAAGAAAAGAGGACGTATTGTATCGTTCTTATTGTTGCTCGTATTACTCGGTTCGTTAATCGGTTCTACGACCAACTCGATTTTAAAAGATGTTAACTTAGGTCTTGATCTGCAGGGCGGATTTGAAGTGCTTTATCAAGTTGAACCGCTCAAGAAAGGCCAGAAAATAACCGAAGAAGTCGTCAATGATACACAACGAGCGTTGCGCAACCGTGTTGACGTACTCGGTGTCAGCGAGCCGAGCATTCAGATTGAATCCGGTAATCGGATCCGTGTCCAATTGGCTGGTGTCGAAGACCAGGAATCGGCTCGGAAATTACTTTCTACGCAAGCGAATCTTACTTTCCGTGATGCAAACGATAATTTGTTGCTCGATGGAACGGATTTGAAGCAAGGAAAGGCAAAAGCCAATTTTGGAGAGACAGGCAATCCAGTCGTTACATTGGAAATGAAGGATCCGGACAAGTTCGGTGAAATCACATCTCGAGTAGCTCAAATGGCTCCTGATAATGTAATGGTTATCTGGCTTGATTTTGAAGAAGGAAAGGATTCTTTCCGCGAAGAAGCGAAAAAGGAAAAGCCGAAATTCATTTCAGCTCCTTACGTTAAACAGACAATCAATTCTTCAAACGTTGAAATCTCCGGTAGCTTCACAACCGATGAAACGAAAAATTTAGCAGGTATTTTGAATGCAGGCGCATTGCCAGTTCATTTAGAAGAGAAATATTCGACTTCTGTCGGAGCCCAGTTCGGGGAGCAGGCATTGGATAAGACGATTTTTGCCGGTATTGTCGGTATTGCGTTAATCTTCATCTTCATGCTGTTCTATTACCGTCTGCCAGGCTTTGTAGCTGTCGCGACATTGTCAGTATATATCTATCTGATTTTGCTTGTCTTCACGTTAATTAACGGTGTTCTCACACTACCAGGCATCGCGGCCCTCATGCTCGGTGTCGGTATGGCAGTGGATGCGAACATCCTGACGTATGAACGGATCCGTGAGGAACTGCGCGTAGGCAAATCAGTGAAAACGGCATTCCATGCTGGTTCAAAGTCATCGTTCACAGCCATCTTGGATGCCAATATCACCACATTGCTTGCAGCAGTTGTTCTCTTCATATTCGGGACAAGCTCGGTTAAAGGGTTTGCAACAATGTTGATTATCAGCATTGCAGTCAGCTTCCTTACTGCGGTTTGGGGCTCCCGTCTCTTGTTAGGCCTACTCGTAAACAGCGGAATGCTCGACGGCAAAACTGGTTTGTTTGGCATTTCGAAGAAACGTGTGCATGCGCCTGAGGAAGAAGTGGACACGCTTGACTTGACAACGAAATTCGATCGCTTCGATTTCGTTCATGCTCGAAAACGTTTTTACACCATCTCCATCGTTCTAATTGTAGCCGGTATCGTGGCGCTTGGCATTTTCAAATTGAATTTGGGAATCGATTTCTCGAGTGGTACCCGTGTAGAAATCTTATCGGATAAATCACTGACGACGGAAGAAGTGTCCAAGTCACTTGAGGGCATTGGCCATTCAACAGATGATATCGTCATTTCCGGTGACAAGAAAGAAATCGGGGTTGCCCGGTTTAAACAGGAATTTAAGCAAGAAGAAGTTAATAAAATTAAAGCTGATCTCAAGGCGAAATACGGTCATGAACCGAATGTTTCGACCGTCTCAGACACAGTAGGGAAGGAACTTGTGAGAAATGCTTTGAAAGCATTGTTGTATGCAGCTCTTGGGATTGTCGTCTATGTGGCGCTTCGATTCGAATGGCGCATGGGTGTTTCAGCCATCGTCGGCTTGCTGCATGATGCATTCTTCATGGTCGCCGTCTTCAGCTTGTCGCGTTTGGAAGTGGACATCACCTTCATCGCAGCAGTTCTCACTATCGTCGGTTATTCGATTAACGATACGATTGTTACGTTTGACCGAATCCGTGAGAACTTGAACCGTGTCGGCCATATCGACAATGCAGACCATTTAGCGGATATTGTAAATAAATCGTTGCGTCAGACACTTGGACGTTCGGTTAATACGGTACTGACAGTCGTCATCGTTGTCGTAGCCTTGATCTTCTTAGGTGCCGAGTCAATCCGTCCATTCTCGATCGCTCTTTTGATCGGTCTGTTTGCAGGGACGTATTCCTCCATCTATATTTCAGCACAGATCTGGTACGATCTGAAGGT
This sequence comes from Sporosarcina sp. AD_1, assembly GCF_057373025.1. NCBI lineage: Bacteria > Bacillati > Bacillota > Bacilli > Caryophanales > Caryophanaceae > Sporosarcina > Sporosarcina sp. AD_1. The sequence goes on along the minus strand of NZ_JBPVIR010000001.1, from coordinate 177,060 downwards.
GAAGGAAATGAAAAAAGCTGGAAAATTGCAAGTGAAAAAAGACAAAAAACAATGGGGTTCAGACGAGCCGGTTGTGTAATACGTTATGTTTCGGAAGAACAGGGTATACGAAAAGGTATATCCTGTTTTTCTATGCCGAGGGGGACGTTTAGATGAAGACACAATGGGGATTAATTTTTGGTATCGTTTTTGCAATTATTATCGCAGTTTTCGCTGTTGTGAATGTCAATGCCGTTGAAGTGAACTATGTCGTCGGCACAGGACATTTGCCACTTATACTTGTAATCTTGTTTTCTGCTTTGTTGGGAGCCGCCATCAGCAGCATGATCGCCATGATCAAGTCTGTCTCCCTTCAACGCAAACTAAATGAACAATTAAAAGAGACGAATGCCAAAGAAATTCAAATCGCCATGCAGCAAAATGAAATCGCTGCCCTGCAAAAGGAAGTATCGACGGTAAATGATAATGAAACGATTTGATAGCAGTGATGATGGGATGCGAGTCATTCCCATCATCTTTTTTTTGAGGCATTTTATTGTCAAGATATAGTATTCCTTTATGTGCCTCCAACCTTTCGATATAATAGGATCAGAAGGAAGTGAGAGTTTTGATTGAGTCGATGAAAAACTGGAAAGTTCGCCGTCCTGATGACAAGATTGTGAATGCACTGATAGACGAGCTTGGCATTCCGTCCATCCATGCGAAAATTCTCGCCTCCCGTGGATTGACAGAAGCGAAGGAAGTCCAATCATTTTTACATATGAATCAAGATAGTTTACATGATCCATTTCTCCTTTATGATATGGATAAAGCAGTGGAACGTATTCAGACAGCGATTGCCAATCAAGAAAAAATCGTCGTGTACGGGGATTATGACGCGGATGGCGTGACAAGTGTCACGGTAATGACAACAGCAATCGAAAGACTTGGCGGAGATGTAGCCTTTGCTATACCTGATCGTTTCAAACATGGCTACGGGCCGAACAAAGAACTGTTTCAGGAACTTTCCGAAGCGGGTGCAAACCTTATTATCACAGTGGATAATGGGATTTCCGGCATTGAACAGATCGCTTTCGCCAAATCGTTAGGCATGGATATTATCGTGACGGATCACCACGAAATCGGTGAACAGCTCCCAGAGGCGGATGCCATCATTCATCCACGGCACCCGGAAGGAAACTATCCATTTGGGGAGCTGGCAGGAGTGGGAGTTGCTTTTAAAGTGGCGACCGCCTTGTTAGGAGAGATCCCCGCTGATCTGCTGGAGATTGCGGCGATTGGAACGGTAGCTGATTTGGTGCCGTTGCGTGATGAAAACCGGTACATTGTTAAAGAAGGCATCCGGCGAATGCGCCATACCGGACGTCCTGCCATCCAGGCGCTATCGAAAGTCTCTTCAACTGAACAGGCGGCCATTACCGAAGAAACAATTGGTTTTGGGATAGGCCCGCGGTTGAATGCACCGGGACGGCTCGGCAGTGCGGCGACGGCAGTCCAACTGCTGAAGTCTGATGATATGATGGAAGCGATTGCGCTGGCTGAAGAGTTGGACGCGTTAAACAAGGAAAGGCAAGCGCTCGTTTCGTTGATTACCGAACAGGCAGAAGAGATGATGGAAACGTTGTATGGCGATATGCTGCCTTATGTCATCGTACTGGACGGAGAAGGTTGGAATCCTGGCGTCGTCGGTATTGTGGCATCTCGGATGACAGAAAAATATTATCGCCCTTCCATTATCCTGTCGGTCGATCATGAGACAGGCATGGCGAAAGGATCAGCCCGAAGTATTGAAGGGTTTGACTTATATAAAGAGTTATCCAAATGTGCCGATTTGCTGCCTCATTTTGGAGGCCACCAAATGGCTGCCGGCATGACGTTGCCTGCAGAGGACGTGGAGACTCTTCGCGAGAGATTAAATGAACAAGGCAAACGGATGCTGTCGGACGAGCTGCTTATGCCAAAACTGCATATTGACGTGCCAATTAAACTGGATGAAATCGAAGTAGATATCATTGATTCGATGGAAACGCTCCGGCCATTCGGCATGTCGTTTGAGAAGCCTGTTTTTTTATTGGAAGACGTTTCGGCGACGAGCATCCGGAAAATTGGTGCCTCAAAGGATCATTTGAAAATGGAAGTGGAAGAGAGCGGCCTCAAGCTGGATGCCATTGGTTTTGGGCTTGGCGCATTGGCGGACGACATGAGCCCGGCTGTAAAGCTATCACTGACAGGCGATCTCCAGGTGAACGAATGGAACGGCAGGAAAAAGCCCCAACTGTTGCTAGGGGATGTGCGTTGTGATGAGCGGCAAGTCTTTGATCTCCGCGGAATGCGGGAAGTATCCCGCTGGCTGCCGGCTGTACCGAAGAAGGCGACTGCTTTCATCGCTTTCCATGAGTCTACCGCACATTCATACCAGCCGTATATGCCGGAAGAAACGATTTATTGTTTCGGCCGAGATGACATACAGGACATGGACAACTTGGTCCTGCTCGATTTACCGGAAGGGACAGAACCGGTGGAGACGTTACTGAATGAACTGAATCCAAAACGAATTTACGCCCATTTCCACGTCACGGAATCGAAGTACTTTGAAGGGATACCAGACCGATCACATTTCGGATGGTATTACAGCTTCCTGAAAAAAAGAGGCAGCTTTCATTTAAAAGAACAAGCTCCCCAGCTATCTAAACATAAAGGATGGAAAATCGAGACGATTTATTTCATGACAAAGGTGTTTTTTGAACTAGGATTTGTTAAGATAGAGGATGGTGTCGTTTTCGTATGCGAGCCGTCGAGCAAACGGAATCTCAATGAAGCGCCCGCTTATAAGGAAAGAGAGCGTCAAATTGAGATGGAACGCATGTTGTTATACGCTCCGTATATGGAATTGAAACAATGGTTTGATTCTTTGCAGCATGTTCAAAAAGTATAGTGAAAAGTTAGGTATTTGATATAGACAGTTTACGATTAAGCGGGAGCTTATCCTCGATTTCGGAAACGTGGAACTACCTTTTCTCCTCCTTTTTGAACAACGGATGCTTAGACTGATTACGTCTATTGGGAGGAAAAGTAATGGATTTGAAAAGTTATGTGACAATCGTGCCGGATTATCCGAAGGAAGGCATCAGCTTTAAGGATATTACAACAATTATGGATAACGGTGAGGCTTATAAATACGCCACTGATCAAATAGTCGAATTTGCTAAACAGGTAGGAACGGATATCATTGTGGGCCCTGAAGCGCGCGGTTTCATTATCGGCTGTCCGGTTGCCTACGCACTGGAAGTCGGATTTGCCCCTGTCCGCAAGCCTGGCAAGCTGCCGCGTGAAACGATAGCAGTGGAGTACGATCTGGAGTATGGCAAAGACTCATTGACGATCCATAAGGATGCGATCAAACCGGGACAGCGTGTACTGATCGTCGACGATCTTCTAGCGACAGGCGGAACAGTCGGTGCGACAGTTGAACTTGTTGAGAAACTAGGAGGCGTCGTTGCTGGATGCGCTTTCATTATCGAACTAACGTATTTGAACGGCCGGGAAAAGCTGAAAGGCTACGAAATCCAGTCGCTTATCACATATTGACAAATAGATCCTTCGCTTGCGGGCGGAGGATCTTTATTATACTTAAAATGAGGCTAGCCCCGTCTTTACATAATGCCTCGTCATTTATTAAATGCAAGCCAGAAACAGAAATGAAGATTCCGCTCTTTACATTCAGCGCGGTTTATACATACAATAGTAATACGATTATTTTTTAGCGGAAAAGCACGAAAGGAGTTACATGATGGCGAAAAATCGTGACATGTCAGCTGAAGAAATTTTTGAATTGATCGGTTCTTATATGAATGAACAACATGTTGCGTTCGTCAAGAAGGCTTATGAAGCTGCGAAATCCGCACATGAAGGACAATATAGAAGCTCCGGGGAGCCGTATATCCTCCATCCGATCCAAGTTGCTGGCATCCTGGCACAATTACAGATGGATCCCTCCACGGTCGCTGCCGGCTTTCTTCACGATGTCGTCGAAGACACGAATGTGAGCCGTGAAGACATCATCCGTGATTTCGGAGAAGAAGTGGCGCTCCTTGTAGATGGCGTTACCAAATTGGAAAAACTGAAATTCAAGTCCAACGAAGAGAAACAGGCAGAGAATCACCGCAAGATGTTCATCGCGATGGCGAGAGATATCCGGGTCATCCTCATCAAGCTTGCTGACCGTCTTCATAACATGCGGACATTGAAGCATGTACCTGAAGAGAAGCAGCGGCGGGTGGCTGCGGAAACGCTGGATATTTTCGCCCCGCTTGCACATCGGCTCGGAATTTCCACCATCAAGTGGGAACTAGAAGACACTGCACTTCGGTACTTGAATCCGCAGCAGTATTATCGGATTGTCAATTTGATGAAACGAAAGCGCGTAGAACGTGAAAATTACTTAAAAAATGTCATGGAACTGATTCATAAGGAAATCGGCGAAATGGGAATCGAAGCCGATATTTCCGGCAGGCCGAAGCATTTATATTCCATTTATCGCAAGATGGTGCTGCAAAAGAAAGAATTTAACGAGATCTATGACCTGTTAGCCGTACGGATCATGGTTAAAAGTATTAAAGATTGCTATGCAGTGCTTGGCATTATCCATACGCTATGGAAGCCGATGCCAGGGCGTTTCAAGGATTATATCGCCATGCCGAAACAGAATTTGTACCAATCGATCCATACGACTGTCGTCGGCCCGCAAGGAGATCCACTTGAAGTGCAAATCCGGACAGAAGAGATGCACAAAATTGCCGAATACGGGGTCGCTGCACACTGGGCATACAAGGAAGGAAAAACGGTCACCGAAAAGCCGACAAATATCGATAAAAAACTGACGTGGTTCCGGGAAATTCTCGAGTTCCAAAACGAATCTTCCAATGCGGAAGAATTTATGGAGTCTTTAAAGTTCGATTTATTCTCGGATATGGTGTACGTGTTCACGCCTGATGGGGATGTTATTGAAATACCGAAGGGCTCCGTGCCAATCGATTTTGCATACCGGGTCCACTCTGAAGTCGGAAACCGGACAATTGGAGCGAAAGTGAATGGCAAGATGGTGCCGCTTGATACGGAGCTGTTTACTGGAGATATCGTTGAAATTTTGACGTCCAAGCAGTCATTCGGACCGAGCCGGGACTGGCTGAAAATTGCCAATACGTCGCAGGCACGCAATAAAATTAGGCAATTTTTCAAAAAGCAGCTGCGCGAGGAGAATATCACGAAAGGCCGTGAACTTGTCGAGCGGGAGATCAAAACGCAAGAATATGAACAAAAAGACGTGTTAACGACAGATAATATCCAGCGTGCTATTGAAAAATTCAGCTTTACTTCAGAGGAAGATATGTATGCTGCGGTCGGTTCAGGCGGAATCACAGCTCAGCAGGTCGTAAACCGATTGGCGGAAAAACTGCGGAGACAAAGGGAACGCCAGGATACGATTGATAAAATCGTATCTGATATGAAAACGGCACAGCCAATCGAAACCGAGTCGGGCGTCATCGTCAAAGGAATCGATAACTTGCTGATACGTCTTTCAAAATGCTGTAATCCGATCCCAGGTGATGAAATTGTCGGTTTCATCACGAAGGGGAGAGGTGTTTCGGTCCATCGCGCCGATTGCCCGAATGTGCACACAGCCGAGGAAGAAGATCGCCTGATTGATGTGGAGTGGGCCGTCAGCCCGACGAGCACGAAGAAAGAGTTCCAGGTCGATATAGAAGTGACGGCATTCGATCGTCAAGGTTTATTGAATGAAGTTATGATGGTGGTCGCCGATACGAAGACACCGATGGTCGCGGTAAGCGGCAAAGCGGACCGTGATAAGATTGCGCGAATTAATATGACCATTAAAATTACAGATATTGCCCACTTACAACGGATTGTTGATCGGATTAAACAAATCCGTGATATTTATTCTGTCCAGCGTATTATTCATTAAAGGAGGGTCTTTCATGAAAGTATTGCTGCAGCGTTCCGGCCCTGCTTCCGTCCGGGTAGATGGGGAAGTAACCGGATCGATTGAAAAAGGATATGTCCTCCTTGTCGGAATTACGCATGAGGATACCAAGGAAGATGCCGAGTACATTGCAAAGAAAATTGCAGGGCTACGGCTATGGGAGGACGAAGAAGGGAAGATGAACCGTTCCATTGATGAAGTGGGCGGGGACATTCTTTCTGTTTCTCAGTTCACGCTTTACGGAGATGTGCGTAAAGGCCGCCGTCCGAGCTTTATTGAAGCGGCCCGTCCGGAACAGGCCAAGCCGCTTTGGGAGTATTTCAATGAATGCCTGAAGGCGGAAGGACTCGAAGTTTCCACAGGCGTATTTGGCGCCATGATGGACGTCTACTTATTGAACGACGGTCCCGTGACCCTTATGATCGAATCAAAATAAAAGGCAGGCACCGAATATAAACTCGGTGTGCCTGCCTTTTTTATAATCATTTTGAATCAAAGTAATCGAGTAATCCTTGATAAATGCCATATGACGCCTGTTCACGGAAAACATCCGTTGTCAGGATTCGTTCTTCCGAAGGATTGGATAAGAATCCAAGCTCGATTAAGATGGCGTCCTGCATATTTTCCCGCAGAACTAGATAATTGGCGGGTTGCACACCTCGGTTGCGAAGTGTGACAGTCGAGCCGAGTCCTTTATTAATTGATTCGGCCAGACCTTTTTGAGTCTTCTTTGTATAATACGTTGTGAATCCAGTAATGGAGCTATCCGGATTGGCATCGTAATGCAAACTTACGAATGCATCTACTGCATGCTGATGGCCGACAGCGACTCGTTTACGAAGGGAAACATACGTATCCGTGTCACGGGTCATGATAACCTCTGCGCCAGCGGCTTTCAATTTGGATTCCAATAATTCTGCGGTTAGCAGGGTTAACACTTTCTCGTCCGTTCCCCGAGCTCCGGTTGTTCCGCGGTCATTTCCACCATGCCCCGCGTCAATCGCAATGGTCAGGCCTTTTAAGGTGCCAGGTTCTCTCTCTTGCTTTTTCTTTGGCTCGTCCAGCTTGAAGACAGGGACGCGATCGTCCGAAACGACCCATTTGGCAATATACGCTTCTCCGCCATCCGGGAGCTCGATCTTATACCAATCGCCCTCATCACGCAGCACTTGGAACTTCTCACCTGCATTTGCCCGGAGTACAACGTCTGAGGAGGTCGTTGCTTCTGACCGGATATTGGTCCCGTTTGTCAGCGCTGTAACTTGGTCACGTTTCGTCTTGGCGGTGTCCTGTTTACGGCTTTCGCCGGAGAAGGTGCCATGGAAGGAGTAGACCCAGCCCTCTTTTTTCTTGGAGAAATTAATCTTCACCCAATTGCCATCGATTTCTTTAACAGCGAAGGTTTCTCCCTTATGGACCATGCCTACTTTTTTGGAAGACTGGTCGGCTTTCTTCCGTACATGTAACGCATCCACAGTGACCGTAAAAACATTCAAGCCATCCGATTTTTCAACTGCAGGAGATGGCTCTGGTGTTTGTGCTGAATCAATTTCTGTTATGTATTCATGATGGACCCAGCCTTCCATCCCGCGGAATGTAATGGCTGTCCATTCTCCATCAGTCCCCGTTTTGATCGCTTCTTCCCCGGCATTCATTCGGCCCACGATGGAGGATCCGATGGAAGGGGAGGTCCGGATATTCAGTGAATCCACTTTAGAAACGATGGTTTTTGGTGTTTCTGAAACAGCATGATTTTGGGAGGTCAGCCATGAAGCGATCCATCCGGTTTGTCCATTCCAATCTATTTCAAGCCAATCGTCAGAAGTGGAAAGATAGGCCACTTCCTTTCCTTTTTTCAAAGATCCGATGACCGGGTAGGAGAGGCCCGGGCCAGAACGGACATTGATCGAGTCAGCCTGAATGACAGCAGAATTGCCTTTTGCATAGACGCCTGTCAAGGTGGTGCCAAGCAGAATGGAAAAAATGATAGCGAAGATTCCAATGCGTCGTCTGATCAACTGATGATTCTCCTTTCCAATCCTTTCTTCATATTGTAGAATTTTTTCAGCAAAAAAACCATATGAATTTCTCTTTCCATCAAATCACGTTGTCCTTTCCCTTTGCAAATTTGAAGTATTGTAGAGGAAAAGGGTTGACACGCCGCTATTGAATGATTAACATAGTCAGTAATCGAAAAAATCATTAGACCGATGACATGGCAAGTAGTTTTCTCTAGCGGCTGACAAGAGAGGGGCGGACGTGGCTGAAATCCACCCTACAGACCAGTTAAAACGAACAACACCATCGAGGTTCTGCGTCGAAAGAGTGACATCTAGTAGGCGTGGACGGAACCGGCCGTTATCCGGACACGAGTGGGCGCTAATAGCGTCAATTTGGGTGGAACCGCGGAAGCTTCAAAAGCTCTCGTCCCTGCATTAACAGGGATGAGGGCTTTTTTTATTGCTTACAAAAGAAAAAATGTTGAAAAGAAAGGGGAAGTCATATGAACTTTAAAGTGCCAAGAGGAACGCAGGATATACTCCCTGCCCAATCCTGGAAATGGCAGCGCGTTGAAGCTATCATGCGTGACATTTGCGAACTGTACCGTTACAAAGAAATCCGGACGCCGATATTCGAGCAAACGGAATTGTTTTTAAGAACGGTTGGGGATACTACCGATATCGTGCAAAAAGAAATGTATACATTCACAGACCGAGGAGATCGTTCCATGACTCTCCGTCCAGAAGGTACGGCACCTGTCGTTCGATCATTCGTCGAAAACAAGATGTTCGGATATCCCGATCAGCCTGTAAAGCTCTACTACAGCGGACCGATGTTCCGTTATGAGAGGCAGCAAGCTGGCCGATACCGGCAATTTGTTCAATTTGGCGTCGAAGCGATCGGAAGTGACGATCCGGCAATCGATGCAGAAGTCATCTCGCTCGCGATGGAAGTGTATAAGCGGGCAGGATTGTCCGATTTAAAACTTGTATTGAATTCACTTGGTGATGCGGAGTCCAGAACGGCACATCGCGAAGCGCTGGTAGCACACTTCCGGCCGCACATCGGCGAGTTCTGTAAAGACTGCCAGTCACGGCTTGAGAAGAATCCACTTCGTATTCTCGACTGTAAAGTAGACCGGGATCACCCGCTGATGGCATCCGCTCCATCCTTGCCGGACTATTTGAATGAGCCATCTAAGCACTATTTCAACCAAGTGCAATCATTCCTTGAAGATGCGGGAATTGAATACGAAATCGATCCAAATCTCGTCCGGGGACTTGATTACTACAATCACACTGCGTTTGAGATTATGAGCACCTCAAAAGGATTCGGTGCGATCACAACGCTTTGCGGTGGCGGCCGTTACAACGGACTATCCGAGGAAATCGGCGGGCCAAATGCTCCGGGAATCGGGTTTGCGATGAGTATTGAACGTCTCTTGCTCGCATTGGACGCAGAAGAAAAGTCATTTGAAGATGAACCTTCCTTGGATGTCTATGTGGTCACACTTGGCGAAGAGGCTCATCGGAAAGGCTTCCAGCTGCTCCAGCAATTGCGGAGCGAAGGAGTGAAGGCCGATATGGACTTCATGGATCGTAAAATGAAAGCGCAAATGAAATCGGCCGATCGCCATGAAGCAAAGCTGGTTTGCATCATCGCCGAGGACGAAGTGACACAGGGCGTCGTTCAATTGAAGAATATGGGTGACGGAACACAAGAACAAGTTGCAGCAACGGCAATTGCCGGGAAGATAAAAGAACTGTTGAAATAAGGAAGGTTGATGGATATGCGACGGACACATTATTGTGGAGAATTGAATGAGCAGACAATCGGGCAAACAGTGACACTACAAGGATGGGTGCAAAAGAGACGTGATTTAGGCGGTTTGATTTTCGTAGATATGCGGGATCGGACAGGTCTTGTCCAAGTCGTCTTTAATCCGGATATTTCAAAGGAAGCACTCGCTATCGCTGAGACGCTCCGCAATGAATACGTTGTCGAATTGGTCGGTTCTGTGGTGGAACGCGAAGAGAACCAGAAAAATCCTAAATTGAAAACGGGAGCCATTGAAGTACAGGCCGAAAAGGTCGTCATTATCAATGAAGCAAAAACACCACCTTTTATCATTGAAGATGAGACGGATGTCAATGAAGAGGTCCGGTTGAAACACCGTTATCTGGATTTACGGCGCCCACAGCTGGCAAATGTATTCAAAATGCGTTCGGATATTTCTAAGACGGTCCGCAACTTCCTGGACGAAGAAGGGTTTATTGAAGTAGAAACGCCGATTCTTACCAAATCGACACCGGAAGGGGCAAGGGATTATCTCGTGCCAAGCCGGGTACATGACGGCGAGTTTTATGCGCTGCCTCAATCACCGCAATTATTCAAACAAATGCTCATGGTTTCCGGTTTTGACCGGTACTACCAAATTGCCCGCTGTTTCCGGGATGAAGACCTTCGTGCGGACCGTCAGCCGGAATTCACGCAAATCGATATGGAAATGAGTTTCATGTCCATCGATGACATTATCGAGTTGAATGAACGCCTGATGAAGAAAGTAATGAAGGATGTAAAAGGAATCGACATCGAGACGCCATTTAAGCGCCTGCCATACGATGAGGCAATGGCCCGTTATGGTTCAGATAAGCCGGATACACGCTTTGAAATGGAATTGACCGACGTATCGGAGCTGGTCAAGGATTCTTCCTTCAAAGTGTTTGCGTCAGCTGTTGAAGGCGGTGGCCAAGTGAAGTTGATTAACGTCAAAGGAAGAGCAGATCAATTTTCACGGAAAGACATCGATGCGCTTGGCGAATTCGCTGCCCGCTACGGTGCAAAAGGATTGGCTTGGCTGAAAGTGGATGCGGAAGGATTGAAAGGACCGATTGCCAAATTCTTCGAAGGAGAAGCGGCAAGCGGATTAATTCAAGCGGCTTCTGCAGAAGACGGTGACCTCTTATTGTTCGTTGCTGATAAGAAAAATGTCGTCGCAGATGCCCTAGGAGCCCTCCGTTCTAAATTAGGAAAGGATCTTGGATTGATTGACGAAACGAAATTCAATTTCCTATGGGTTACAGAATGGCCGCTATTTGAATATGACGAAGAAGATGGCCGTTATTATGCAGCCCACCATCCGTTCACGATGCCTACGGACGTACAAGGTTTGGAATCAAATCCTGCATCAGTGAAAGCGCAAGCCTATGACCTGGTGCTGAATGGATATGAGCTCGGTGGAGGTTCGTTGCGGATCTACCAGCGTGATGTACAGGAAAAGATGTTCAAAGCTCTTGGCTTCAGTCAAGAACAAGCGAGAGAGCAATTCGGATTCCTATTGGATGCGTTCGATTACGGAACACCGCCTCACGGAGGAATTGCTTTTGGGCTGGACCGGATCGTCATGTTATTGTCAGGTTCCTCGAACTTGCGTGATACGATTGCGTTTCCTAAGACGGCAAGTGCTAGCTGCTTGCTCACAGATGCGCCAAGCCCGGTGGATGAAGCACAACTGGTTGAATTGGGTATTGGCATCAGACAAAAAGAAAATGCGTAAAACTTGTAATCTGGCATTAACAGAAAAAAGCAAAATCGTTGAATGATTTTAAGAAGTGTGATAGTATACAGGTAATACGAATCCTGAAGTGTTCGTCATTTGAACATCAGTTTTGACCGAACATAATTATCGTAGGGAGCCTAAATTCCAGGCTTGATGGCACGCCCTTTAGAGGGACGTCAGATGGTGTGGATTGGGCACCCACCTGCTGAGTGCGGGTTCAAAACGATTCCACTTTGACGGCACATTCGGGATTCGTCACTATTGAATAATCGATCCCCTCTTGCCTAATCGCGGAGGGGGTTTTTACTTTTAGGCCTGCAGAGGAAGGAAGGATTCAACTTGTTACACCAATTTTCAAGAAATGAACTGGCTATTGGCAAAGAGGGACTAGACCGCATCAAAGGAAAGACTGTCGCCATTCTGGGAGTCGGGGGAGTAGGATCATTCGCTGCAGAAGCTTGCGCGCGCAGCGGAGTTGGGCGCATTATCCTCATAGATAAAGACGTAGTTGATATTACAAATGTAAATCGTCAGTTGGTCGCCACACTTTCAACGATTGGCCGTTCTAAAGTGGAAGTAATGACAGAACGCATCGCCGATATTAACAAAGAGTGTGAAGTCATTCCATTGCATATGTTTTATACCGAAGAAACGTATGAGGAATTTTTTAATCATGCTCCTGATTACGTCATTGATGCCTCCGATACGATCAGTTACAAAATCCATTTAATCAAGGAATGTATCGCTCGAGGCGTAAAGATCATTTCTAGTATGGGAGCAGCGAATAAATTGGATCCAACCCGATTCAAAATCGCTGATATTTCGAAAACCCATACCGATCCAATTGCCAAGGTGATCCGTCTTCGTTTACGCAAAGAAGGGATTAAAAAAGGCGTTCCTGTTGTGTTTTCGGATGAAAGTCCAATTGTCGTCCGAGAAGATGTAGTCGATAAAGTCGGAAAACCGGACGCTGAAATCCGAAAAGCAAAAATGCCGCCAAGCTCCAATGCATTCGTGCCGTCTGCCGCAGGCCTCATATGTGCCAGCTGGGTCATTAACGATATGATTAAGGACATCCCGATCGAGCGGGTGAATAGCTAGTCAGGAAAGCGGATCCCCATGCGAGGATCCGTTTTTTATTTAGGAAATAGTGAATGAGAAGCCCTTATTACTACTACTCGAAAATATCTTCCCACTTACGATTAATGTAAGAGTTAAAAACGAATAATTTTGCTTATTTTAGTCGTTTCCTATGGCATGGTACATAGGAACCATGTATACTAAGAAGTAAATAGAGTACGAGTCTGGCAGACAACTGATCAGACGGTGAGAGGGTTGAAGAAAGAATGAGCCAACATGAAGGGATTTTGCTAGAGAGCGGCACGAACGAGTTGGAAATTGTTGAATTTGAAATGGGCCATAACCGGTACGGCATAAATGTAATTAAGGTGAAGGAAATCATCATGCCGACACCGATCACCCCAATTCCTCACTCCCATCCGGCTATTGAAGGAATCATTCAATTGCGGGGAGATGTCCTGCCGGTCATTAGTATGGAACGGGTAATGGGATTGCCGGAAACAATCGGTAAGAAGGAAGGAAAATATATTGTGGCGGCTTTCAATAAACAACAAGTCGTTTTCCATGTCCACGAAGTGACGCAAATCCACAGGGTGTCCTGGAACCAAATTGAGAAGCCTGCGGATCTCTACTCAGGTGATGCGGCTCAAGTCATCGGCGTCATCAAACGGAACGATGATATGCTTTTATTGCTAGACTTCGAAAAAATCGTTTTAGAAATCAACCCGGACAGCGGCATCCGAGTCGAAGAAGTGAAAAAGCTGGGCAAGCGGGAACGGATCGATAAGCAGATTTTAGTAGCGGAAGATTCGCCGTTGTTACGTAAGTTATTGAATGATACGTTGACGGAAGCAGGCTATACCAATATCGATTTTTTTGAGAATGGCAAAGATGCCTTGGCTTATTTGGAAAGTGTCGCAGCCAGCGGAAAAAATGTAGCCGATGTCATTCAGCTGGTCATTACGGATATCGAGATGCCTCAAATGGATGGCCACCATTTCACACGCAGAATTCGCGAGAACCATCAATTGGCCATGCTGCCCGTCATCATTTTCTCTTCCCTCATCACCGATGAATTAAAGCATAAGGGAGTTAGCGTAGGAGCGAATGATCAAGTAAGCAAACCGGAAATCGCAGAACTCGTTTTGAAGATGGATCAGCATATACTTTGATTTCAAAGGAGCATTAAGCTAAAGAATTGAAGACAATCCTAAGAAAAATTTGGCGCGAACAGGTCGACAAGCTACTGTCGGACTGTTCGCGTTTTTGATTGTCCAGTACCCCCGCGCATACAGGTCTGGCCTCCGCGCATAAACGAAAATAGCCGCGCATACTGGTCAGCCACCCGCGCATAAACGAGAACAGCCGCGCATACTGGTCAGCCACCCGCGCATAAACGAGAACAGCCGCGCATACTGGTCCGTTACCCGCGCATAAACAGGAACATCCACGCCTACCGGTCTGATACGCACTCATCGACAGGCACAGCTATTTCTGTAGCTTCGCAACTATCGAATGAAATCGGGACATCTGAACAGCCGTGTGCATGTGCGTTCAACAAAAATTGAAGATTCCCATAAAATAGTGGAAATCTCATCAAAAAAGCACTCTCTGATTACGTTAGAACAGAGAGTGCTTAATCACAACCCAAACCATCATTTCTTCCGGAACTCTTTCAACTTATCATAAATGCCTGCCATCTTTTTCTCTTCGCCGGCAATGACGGGTTTGTAAAATTCCATTTGAGCGATTGAATCCGGCAAGTACTGCTGGTTGACCCATCCGCCAAAGGAACCGATCGGGTGGTCATGCGGGTATTGATAGCCGACATGCCCGAGTGCTGCAGCCCCCGCATAGTGTGCGTCCCGTAAATGTGGCGGAATATCGCCGGTCTGTCCTTCGTGCAACGCTTTCGTCGCTGCGTCGATTGCCAGGTAGGCAGAATTCGATTTGGACGCAAGGCACATCTCGATTACGGCATTTGATAGAGGAATCCTCGCTTCCGGCATACCGAGCCGGACGGCCGCTTCCGTGGCGGCGAGCACATGCGGTCCGACATTCGGATCTGCCAGGCCGATATCCTCATAAGCCATAACGAGCAGCCTTCGGGAAACGGCGACGAGATCTCCCGTTTCAAGGAGATGGGCCAAATAATAGACTGCGGCATTGACATCGCTGCCCCGAACGGATTTTTGGAGAGCCGATAACAAGTTATAATGGTGAGACCCTTTTTTATCTCCAACTAAGCCAATTCTGCCAATCAAGTTATCAATCAGCCAATCTTCGATCACCACTTGTCCATCTTCTTCATCACTCGCGGACACGACAGATTCCAAGACGGTCAGTGCTTTTCGGGCATCTCCGTTGACCCCTTCGGCAATCCGCTTCACCTGGCTTTCTTCGATTGCGATATTCAACTTGCCCAGTCCCCGGTCTTCATCTTGAAGGGCCCGATTCAATAATTTTTCTAGATCCGCGGCTTCCAGCCGTTTCAATTGAAGGATTTCTCCGCATCTTGAACGGATGGCAGGGTTCACATCATGAAAAGGATTTTCCGTTGTTGCCCCGATGAGTACAATTGAGCCGCTTTCTACGTGGGGAAGCAATGTATCCTGCTGCAATTTATTGAAACGATGAATTTCATCCAGAAATAACAGAACTTTGCCGGTAATGCGGGCCTCCGCAACGACATCTTCTACATCTTTTTTTCCTGAAACGGTCGCATTCAAGGCGATAAACGGCAATTCGCTAGTCCCGGCAATCGCATGTGCTAGCGATGTCTTTCCGATGCCCGGCTCACCGTATAAAAGCATCGAGGGGACATGGCCGTTTTTCACCATCCGATAGAGCGAGGTCTTCTCACCGATAATATGTTGTTGTCCGGCTATTTCATCTATCGTTCGCGGGCGCATCCGATACGCCAACGGTTCATTATGCAAAACGATCACTCCTCGTACATCTGTTCCTTCTATTATAACATGAGGTTCCGAATGAAGTCATATGGAGGAAGAGCGCCCTGTTGTATGCTATAATGTTTGAAGCAATTCGAGAAAAAGGACTGTTGGATACATGAGAATATCTACAAAAGGCCGATATGGATTGACGATTGTCGTTGAACTCGGCAGAAACTATGGGGAAGGCCCACTGCCTTTACGAAAAATAGCGGAAGAACATAATCTATCTGAAGCCTACTTGGAGCAGTTGATTCCGCCTTTGCGGAATAGCGGGGTAGTGAAAAGCGTCCGGGGAGCATATGGCGGTTATAAATTGGCAAAAGCGCCAAATGAGATTACTGCGGGGGATGTCATCCGAGTATTAGAGGGCCCAATTCAACTCATTGAGGACATGGATGAGGATGATGTGCCGCAGCAGGAATTATGGCATCGCATCGGCGAGGCGATCCGGGGAGTCCTCGATACGACAACGATTGAAGATTTAATTGACTCGGATAGAGCGCCAGAACCTGAAGGGTATATGTTTTACATTTAAAAGGAGTTTTTCAAATGGATACAATCTATCTTGACCATGCCGCCACAACACCTGTCCATCCTGAGGTGGCGAAGACGTATATGGATACGATGAGCGCGGTCTTCGGAAATCCATCTAGCATTCATCACTATGGTCGGAAAGCCCGAAAAGTAGTCGATGATGCCAGAAAAACGATTGCACGCGCCATTCATGCGGACCCGGTAGAGATCATCTTTACATCCGGCGGCACGGAGGCGGATAATATTGCAATCGTTGGCACTGCAACCGCCATGAAAGAAAAAGGAAACCATATTATTACAACGAATATCGAGCATCATGCCGTTCTTCATACGTGCCAGATGCTTGAAAAACAAGGCTATGACGTGACCTATCTGCCAGTGGATGAAGATGGCCGTGTCCAGGCCTGGCAAGTGGAACAAGCACTGACCGATCGGACGATACTCGTAACGATCATGCTCGGCAACAATGAAATTGGCACAATCCAGCCAATCCGGGAAATCGGAACACTTCTTAAAGACCATCAGGCGGTATTCCATACAGACGCGGTGCAGGCATTTGGCATTCTACCTATTGATGTGAATGAATTAGGCGTTGATTTGCTATCCGCCTCTGCACATAAATTAAATGGTCCAAAAGGGATCGGTCTCCTTTATCAGCGAAAAGGCATGAATACAACGCCTCTTCTATATGGAGGAGAGCAGGAACGAAAACGTAGGGCCGGTACGGAAAATGTGACGGCGATGGCTGGATTTGCAAAAGCTGTAGAAATTGCACAAGCTGGCATGGAGGCGAACCGGCAGACATATGAAGCGTATGCCTCCACACTACTCTCTGTTCTGGACAAGCATTCTATTGCTTATGAGGTGAATGCTGGAAGTGCTGAAAGATTGCCCCATATTGTAAATATCAGTTTCCCAGGTACGGATATCGAATCATTGCTCGTCAATTTGGATATGGAAGGTGTTGCTGTCTCAAGCGGTTCAGCTTGTACAGCAGGCTCCTTGGACCCATCCCATGTACTGACTGCGATTTGCGGAAAAGAGTCTTCGAAATTGCGGAATTCAGTCCGTTTCAGTTTCGGCTATGGTTTGGATGAACAGAAGGTCGCAGACGCGGCTGAAAGGGTGGCTCGGGTTATACAACGTCTCGTGAATTGAAAAGATAAAGGATGAAACAATATATGAGAACTACGAAAGCAGTAGAAAACACACGCGTCGTCGTCGGCATGTCTGGCGGCGTCGACTCATCAGTAGCCGCGCTGTTGCTGAAAGAACAAGGATATGACGTCATCGGTATCTTCATGAAAAACTGGGATGACACAGATGAATTCGGGGTTTGTACAGCGACAGAAGATTATGAGGATGTCATTAGTGTCTGCAATGAAATCGGCATTCCCTATTATGCGGTAAATTTTGAAAAGCAGTATTGGGATAAAGTATTCACTTATTTCCTTGAAGAGTACAAAGCAGGCCGAACGCCGAACCCAGATGTCATGTGCAATAAAGAAATTAAATTCAAAGCATTTCTTGACCATGCGATGAGCCTGGGGGCGGATTTTCTTGCGACTGGCCACTATGCGCAAGTCGTGGAAACGGAAGATGGCGTTGCGATGCTGCGAGGCAAGGATAATAATAAGGACCAGACGTATTTCCTCAATCAGCTGACTCAGGAACAATTGAGTAAAGTCATGTTCCCGATCGGCAATCTGGATAAGAGCGAAGTGCGCCAAATAGCAGAACGGGCCGGTTTGACGACTGCTAAGAAGAAAGACTCCACAGGAATCTGTTTCATTGGGGAACGCAATTTCAAAGAGTTTCTCGGCCAGTATTTGCCGGCACAGCCTGGAGCTATGAAAACGATGGAAGGGGAGACCGTCGGCAAGCATGATGGTCTGATGTATTATACAATCGGCCAACGCCACGGACTTGGCATCGGAGGAGCGGGCGACCCTTGGTTCGTTCTAGGGAAAGACTTGAAAAATAATGTACTTCTCGTTGGCCAGGGCTTTCATAACGATGCATTGTATTCGGATAGCTTGACTGCGGTAAACACCAGCTTCACAACTGCTCGAAAAATGCCGCAAACATTCGAATGTACAGCCAAATTCCGTTATCGTCAGCCGGACACGAAAGTGAAGGTTGAACTCCTGGAAGGAGACCGCGCAAACGTTGTGTTCGATGTTCCGGTCAGAGCAATTACGCCGGGCCAAGCCGTTGTTTTTTATGACGGTGAGGAATGTCTAGGCGGAGGGACAATTGACACGGTCATCAAAGATGGAAAAGAACTGGATTATGTCGGGTGAGGGGCAGATAACACGATGGAATATAACGAAATGGGAATTCAATCCTTACAGCAAGGTGAATATGAGAAAGCAATTGAAGCATTTGTGAAGGCAGCTGAGCAGGAGCCTGACAATCCAGTTGGCTATATCAATTTAGGAAATGTCTTCACAGCTGTCGGCGATGTGGAACGGGCGGAGCGTTTTTTCCAAAAAGCATTGACGCTGGACGAGGAGGCGGTCACAGCCTATTATGGGCTCGCCAATCTTTATTACAATAATGGGCGATTTGAAGAAGCGGCCAAATTGTATGAAAAGGCAGTGCGGAGCGGCATGGAGCAGGCGGACGCCTATTTCATGCTCGGCAAAAGCCTGGAGCAGGGGGGCAATGAAAAGTTGGCGCTGCCTTATATGCAGCGTGCGCTTGAACTCGCTCCAGAAGATTTGGAAATTCAGCTTTCGTACGGAATTCTTCTAGCTAAATTGGAATTATTTAAGGAAGCCGAAAAAGTGCTGCGTGAATTGGTCGAGAAAGATCCGGAACATCCAGATGCACATTATAATTTAGGGATGGTTTATGCGGTGTCGACCGATCAGAAAGAAGATGCACTTTACCATTTGGAACGTGCCTTCACGATCGAGCCAGACCATGTCCAATCGAAATATATTTATGACATGATCAAGCAAGGCGATGCTGATAAGTAATAGATTACAGGTAAGGCGGTGAATGATATGGAAGAGTTATTCGGCAACGAGAGGAAAGAGGAAGTTTTTTTGGTCGGACGTCCGGTCGTTACGATCTTCCATAATCCCACCAATCTGTTTACGATAGCCAAGCTGAAAATCAGCAAGACGAATTGTGGGTATGGTGACAAAGAAATTGTAATCAAAGGTAACTTTCCACAGCTGACGGAAAATGAGGAATACCGCTTCACAGGACGGCTTGTCAAACACAATACATACGGCGAGCAGTTCGATGTCATGACCTTTTCGAAGGAGATGCCTGAGACGGAGGATGGTCTTGTTCATTATCTGTCAGGGGATCTCTTTCCTGGCATTGGCAGAAAGACTGCGGATACGATTGTTAAGACGCTTGGAAAAGACGCCATTCGAAAAATAGTGGAAAATCCCTCTGTGCTTGACGCTATACCGAAGCTATCGGATGAACGGAAAGAAACGCTAACTTCCGTGCTTCAGCAGAACTTAGGTCTCGAGAGGACAATCGTCCAGCTGAATGAGTGGGGTTTCGGCCCCCAGCTCGCCATGCGGATTTATCAAACATATCGCGAGGAATCGATTGAGCGATTAACTGAAAATCCGTATCGTCTTATTGAAGAAATAGAAGGAATCGGCTTTCAGCGGGCGGATGAGCTCGGCAGGCAGCTTGGCATGACCGGGCAGCATCCGTCCCGTGTGAAAGCGGCTATTTTGCACTATATGAATCAAGCGGTCCAATCAGCGGGCCATGTTTATTTGCTTGCGGATGATGTATTACCTGAAGTAAAGCGCATGCTGGAAGCAAGTCAGCCCGAGGAGATTCCATATGACCGCATTTCCCAGTCAATTATTGAGCTGGTGGAAGAATCCAAGCTGTGCGCCGAGGAACGGAAACTGTACATCCCTTCCCTCTACTTTTCTGAGCTTGGCATTGCCTCGAAACTGGATCGGTTGTTGAAAAGCGAGAAAGCGGATGCGTTTCCCGCTTCCGAAGTTAGGAAAGCGATCGGAGAAGCGGAGGAACGGCTCGGCGTGACGTATGCCGAAACGCAAGCAGCTGCAATTCAAACGGCCCTTCACTCGTCTGTCATGATTTTGACTGGCGGGCCGGGTACCGGAAAAACGACAGTCATTAGGGGACTAGTCGAAGTATATGCGGAATTGCACGGACTTTCCCTGGATCCAAAGGAATATGCCAAAAAGCAGGAACCTTTCCCGATTGTATTGGCAGCCCCCACAGGACGGGCAGCAAAACGGATGTCCGAATCGACTGGACTTCCCGCGATGACGATCCATCGTCTTCTCGGCTTCACTGGACAGGAAAAAGATGAGGCGGAAGGCAGGGAAGTCGAAGGCAGGCTGTTGATCATCGACGAGATGTCGATGGTCGATACATGGCTTGCTCATCAGTTGCTGAAAGCGCTGGACGATGAAATCCAAATCTTGTTTGTAGGTGACCAGGATCAGTTGCCGCCTGTAGGACCGGGACAAGTCCTGAAGGATATGCTGGAGTCTGGAAAAATTCCGGTCGTTGAATTGAAAGAGATTTACCGGCAAAGCGCGGGTTCCACGATTATTGAAATGGCCCACATGATCAAGCGCTCTGAATGGAATGACAATCTAATCAAAAAGACATCAGACCGTTCGTTTATCCGCTCGAATGGGGATCAGATTATGAATGTCGTGGAGCAAGTGCTGAAGAATGCATTAGCAAAGGGCCATTCCATTAAAGACATCCAGGTGCTTGCGCCGATGTATAAAGGCACAGCGGGCATTGATGGTTTGAATAAAATGATCCAAGAGATGGTCAATCCGCCGGGTCCCGATCGGAAGGAAGTCGTTTTTGGAGATGTGACCTACAGGATCGGAGACAAAGTGCTTCAGCTTGTCAATCAACCGGAAAGCAATGTATTCAACGGAGATATGGGCGAGGTCATTGCCATTTTGAAGGCAAAGGAAACGGTCGACAAGAAAGAAATGCTCGTCGTCTCGTACGACGGTATCGAAGTCACATACGAACGAAATGATTTGAATCAAATTACATTGGCTTATTGCTGTTCTATCCATAAGTCACAGGGCAGCGAATTCCCGACTGTCATCATGCCAGTCGTCAGAAGTTACCGGAAAATGCTGCGGCGCAACTTGCTTTACACCGGAATTACCCGTGCTAAAAATTTCTTGATACTTTGCGGAGAACCGTCGGAATTCAGGGAAGGAATTAGCAGGACGGATGAACTGGCACGCCAGACGACCCTGAAACAGAGGCTTCAGCTCGGTGAACTGCCGACAGGAGAGGACATTACGGAAGCACCTCTTGTAGCGGATGCAACTGTAGACAGGACTGAAGAGTCCTTGCCTTCTCATGCGGAGAAAGAACCTGCAACAGAGCCGATTGGCGGAAATAGTCCGGAAGAGGTCGAGGCAGAGAGTCAGGACAATATGCAATTGACGAAGGACAATGTCTTGTCAATTGATCCGATGATTGGCATGCAAGGAATGACGCCTTATAACTTTATGGAGGCGACGGATTGACAGGCCAACAATAATTCCCTATAATTCGAGTATCATACGTAATGCGTTGAAGGAGACAGTACGCTTATATCGCTTGAAAAGAGAGGAACCTCGTGGCTGAAAAGGTTCTCATGGCGAATAGGTCGGAACGCTACTCTGGAGTGCAACTAATCATTGCCGTTTGCCGCGTTAAGGCTTCTGAGATACCGGATATATTCTATTCGGTAAATTAGGGTGGTACCGCGAAAATTCACTTCGTCCCTTTGAGGGGCGGAGTTTTTTTATTTTTCGGCGCACCCCTTTGGAAAAATTGAATGGAGGTTAGCAAGATGAAAAAATTGACAGCTGCGCAAATTCGTAAAATGTTTTTGGATTACTTTAAAGAGCATGGGCATAGTGAAGAGCCATCCGCTCCCCTCGTTCCAATTGACGATCCTTCTTTGCTCTGGATTAACAGCGGAGTTGCTACGTTAAAGAAATACTTCGATGGACGGGTTATTCCTGACAACCCACGGATTGTTAACGCTCAAAAATCAATTCGAACAAATGATATCGAGAACGTCGGAAAGACGGCTCGTCATCACACGTTCTTCGAAATGCTTGGCAACTTCTCCATCGGAGATTACTTCAAGGAAGAAGCGATTATCCGTGCTTGGGAATTCCTGACGGACGACAAGTGGATCGGATTTAATCCGGATTTGCTTTCCGTTACAGTCCACCCGGAAGATGAAGAGGCATATATGATCTGGAAAGACAAAATCGGCATTCCGGAAGAACGGATCATTCGTCTGGAAGGAAACTTCTGGGATATTGGTGAAGGCCCGAGCGGCCCGAACTCCGAGATCTTTTATGATCGTGGACCATCCTATGGCGATGATTTCTCTGATCCTGAACTGTACCCAGGGGGAGAAAACGAGAGATATTTAGAGATCTGGAATTTGGTCTTTTCTGAATTCAACCATAATCCGGACCATACGTACACGCCGCTTCCAAAGAAAAATATCGATACCGGCATGGGCTTGGAACGGATGGCATCTGTCATTCAAGATGTTCCGACCAACTTCGATACAGATCTGTTCATGCCGATCATCCATTCCGTTGAGAAGTTGTCTGGCGAAGCATACGGTTCCGATGCTGTGAAAGATACAGCGTTTAAAGTCATTGCGGACCATATTCGAACAGTCGCTTTTGCAATTGGTGACGGAGCGCTTCCTTCCAATGAAGGACGTGGTTATGTCCTCCGCCGTTTATTGCGCCGTGCCGTCCGCTATGCAAAACAACTAGGAATCCAAAAGCCGTTCATGTATGAACTTGTCCCGGTTGTAGGAGAAATCATGGAAGACTTCTACCCGCAAGTGAAGGAAAAACAAGAGTTTATCATGAAGGTTATTAAAAACGAGGAAGTGCGCTTCCACGAAACATTGAACGAAGGACTCTCGATCCTATCAGGCATTATTGAAAAGGCGAAAACATCCGATCATCCGGTCGTTTCCGGTGTAGATGCGTTTAAACTGTATGACACGTACGGCTTCCCGTTTGAATTGACAGAGGAGTATGCAGAAGAAGCAGGAGTCTCTGTTGACCGTGCCGGATTTGATCAGGAAATGGAAAATCAACGGAACCGTGCCCGTGCTGCCCGCCAGGATGTGGACAGCATGCATGTACAGTCAGAGGTTCTTGGGAATATCCATGAGAAAAGCGAATTCATTGGATATGGCCAGCTTGAATGTGATGCAACCATCGTTGCACTGCTGCATGAGGGCCGCCTTGTGGAACATGCTTCCGAAGGACAAGAGATCCAGTTCATTCTCGACCGCACGCCGTTTTATGCGGAAAGCGGCGGACAAATCGCTGACAAAGGAAATCTTTCCGATGATTCGTTCATTGTCGATGTAATGGACGTACAAAAAGCGCCGAATGGACAACATTTGCACACAGCAACGGTCCGTTCAGGCGAAGTGCAAGCAGGAGCAGCTGCCAAGGCAACGGTCAACGAAGAAGACCGTAAGCTGACAATTAAAAACCATACGGCAACGCATTTGCTTCACAAAGCGCTGAAAGAAGTGCTGGGTGAGCATGTTAACCAAGCAGGATCGTATGTCGGTCCGGACCGTCTCCGGTTTGATTTCTCTCATTTCGGGCAAATAACGAAAGAGGAGCTGGAAACGATTGAACGGAAAGTGAATGAAAAAATTTGGGAAGATATCAATGTCGATATTTCTCAAAAGTCGATCGATGAAGCGAAGCAGATGGGTGCCATGGCTCTTTTCGGAGAAAAATATGGCGATATCGTCCGCGTCGTTTCGGTCGGAAACTATTCACTAGAACTTTGCGGCGGCTGCCACGTGGCAACAACGGCTGAAATTGGTCTCTTCAAAATTGAGTCGGAAGGCGGCATCGGAGCAGGCACGCGCAGAATTGAAGCTTTGACGGGCAAAAACGCTTATGTTTCATTCAAAGCAGAAGAGGCTTTGCTGACGAATGCGTCTGCTTTGCTAAAAGCGAATCCGAAAGACATCGTTACGAAAGTCGTCGCAACTTTGGCCGATCTGAAAGAGCTTCAGCGCGAGAATGAATCTTTGTCTGCGAAGCTTGGCAACAGCCAGTTGACTGATATTCTGGCAAACGCAGAACAAATCGATGATGTCACGGTCATTTCTGCACGCGTAGATGTGAAAGACAATAACGGTTTGCGCCAGATGATTGACGAACTGAAACAAAAAGTCGTCAAAGGTGTCATCGTTCTTGGTGGCGCTTCGGAGGGCAAAGTCATGCTGGCGGCAGGTGTAACAGACGATTTAAAATCTGGGAACTTACATGCCGGCAAAATCGTCAATCATGTAGCTTCATTATGCGGAGGAAAAGGCGGCGGACGTCCAGATATGGCGATGGCGGGTGCGAAGGATGCTTCTAAACTTGATGAAGCCCTTCAATCCGTGTATGATTATGTCAAATCCGTCAACTGATCGATTATGCATTTCCAGGTCAATCGCCGAAGGACGCGATTGATTCGGAAAAGGCATGTCATGTATAATGGATAAAGGAAACTTATCCGATTTTTAGTAACGGATGAATGGAAAGCGGGGTGTCGATTATGGATTCATACGACAAGACGATGAAATTCAACTTCCCTGAGGAATCGATGGAGCAGGAAGTGAAACAAGTCATGCTCCGTGTGCACAAGGCGCTGGACGACAAAGGGTACAATCCTATCAATCAAATTGTCGGCTACCTTCTTTCAGGCGACCCGGCTTACATTCCTCGCCATGACGAAGCAAGGAATTTGATCCGTAAGTTGGAGCGCGATGAAATTCTCGAAGAACTTGTGAAATTTTATATCCGGGAAAACGGAGGGCGCCCAATTTGAGGACGATGGGTTTGGACGTCGGATCCAAAACGGTCGGAGTGGCCATCAGTGATGCTCTTGGATGGACAGCCCAAGGCATCGAGACAGTTAAAATCGATGAAAACGCCGGCCAATTTGGTGTGGAAAGAATCAAAAAGCTTGTCACTGAATACGATGTCGACGCTTTCGTAGTCGGCTATCCAAAAAATATGAACAATTCAGTAGGCCCGCGAGGGGAAGCTTCCGAAAAGTATGCAGAATTGCTGAAAGAGGAATTTGGCTTGCCTGTTGTCCTGTGGGATGAAAGATTAACTACAATGGCTGCGGAACGGATGTTGATCGATGCAGACGTCAGCAGGAAGAAAAGGAAAGACGTCATCGACAAGATGGCGGCGGTCATGATACTTCAAGGGTATCTTGATTCAAAAAATAGATGAGGTGATGGAATGGAACATGGACAAGAAACAATGACAATCGTAGATGAGCACGGAGAAGAGCACGTATGTGAAGTTATTTTCACATTCGACTCGGAAGATTTCGGAAAATCGTATGTGCTCTATCATATTTTAGGTGAGAACGAGGACATCGATGATGATGAAGAAATAGAAATCCATGCGTCCGCTTTCATCCCTTCGGAAAATGATGAAGATGGTGAATTGATGCCAATCGAAACGGATGAAGAATGGGATATGATCGAAGAAATGTTGAATACGTTTCTTGCGGAGGAAGACGAAGAATAATTATATGTGCACGGGACGGAATGGTGCAGACCATTCCGTTTTTCATGCGTTTAACGGAGTCGGCTTCAACGTCTTGGCAACGAGTATTCGTACAGGAAAGAGGTGACGTTCTGGATGGAAAATGAATCAAAGAAGGAATCGAAAAAGGACATCATGCTCGATCGGATGAGAGAGCAGAAAAAAGAAGTGAAAATAGTAAGGCGTATCGTCTTTGCCATCGCTTTGATCGTTTTATTGGTCGGACTGATTGGAGGCCGGGCGGTATACAAGTACATAGTGGATTCACTACAGCCCGTCGATCCCGATTCGGAAAAGGTAATTGAAGTGGAAGTTCCAATTGGCTCCGGATTAAATACAATATCCAAAAAGTTAGAAGAGAAGGGGATTATTAAAGATGCCCGAGTCTTCAAGTATTATGCGAAGTTCAAGAATGAATCTCAATTCCAGGCAGGCACATATGGTTTGACAAAAGCCATGACGCTGGATGAGTTGATTCAAAGCTTGAAAACAGGTAAAGTGTACCGCACACCTGTGTTTACGATGACGGTACCGGAAGGATTGACGTTAGATCAAATCGGTAAAATTGTCGAGAAAAAGACCGGTATTTCCGAAAAAGAATTTATGGCGTATATCGATGACGAGAAGACCATCGAGTACTTTATGGGCAAATATCCAAACTTATTGACGGAAGAAATTCGCGGCGAGCAAATCAAGCATCCGCTTGAAGGCTACTTATTCCCCGCAACCTATCCGTTCTATGAGGAAAAGCCTTCACTGGAAACAATCGTCACGAGCATGCTGGACGCCACATCAGCAGCCATCACGCCGTATTACGGCTATTTGGATTCTAATGAGAAATCCGTCCATTGGCTGTTGACGTTCGCTTCCTTGCTCGAGAAGGAAGCGACTGCGAAGGCGGATCGGGAAACGATTGCAAGTGTCTTTTATAATCGTTTGGATGCCAAAATGCCTTTGCAGACCGATCCAACCGTGCTGTATTCGCTAGGCGTGCATAAAGATCGTGTCCTCTATTCTGACTTGGAAGTGCAAGATCCATATAATACGTACCAAAACCAAGGCTTGCCGCCAGGGCCAATCGCTGGAGCAGGAAAATCCTCCATCGAAGCGGTCGTGGAACCTGCAGAGACAGACTATCTTTATTTCCTTGCTGATAAAGAAGGAACTAACCATTTTTCCAAGACATATGACGAGCATTTAAAGAAACGGGCTCAATATTTGTCTGAAGAATAAGGGAAAGTCGTATGAATGGAAGTGAAAAGCATGAGCGACTATAATCAATACATTGCAGATTTAAGCGATGTGGAAGATCAGTTAATTCCGGAAATGGAAAGCCTTGCCCGCGAGCAAAATGTGCCGATCATGAATCGCAGCGGGATTGATACATTTATCGGCCTGCTTCGCATACAGCGTCCACATGCCATTCTAGAGATAGGAAGTGCAATCGGCTATTCCGCTATCCGGATGGCAATGGCTTTGCGAGGCACATCGATTACGACGATTGAACGGGATGCTGATCGTTACAGTATGGCAGTTGAATTCATCCAACGGAGCACCGTTTCGGACCGTATCCGCATTATTGAAGGGGATGCGCTCCTTCTGGAAGAAGACAAACTGCCGGACACGGAATATGACGCGCTTTTCATTGACGCGGCAAAGGGTCAGTATAAAAGGTTCTTTGAAAAATACGCGGCATTTGTAAAGCCGGGCGGCATCATCTATTGTGACAATATGTTCATGCATGGAGCTGTATTGACACCGGACGGGGAGCTGCCGAAACGGAATCGGACGATGATCCGAAACTTGAAGGAATTCACTAAATGGATTATGTCCCATCCGGACTACGAAACGACGCTTCTGCCGGTCGGTGATGGCATATTGATCGCAATAAAAAAATAGAAACATTCCTGACTAAGGAGGAACATGCATGAACGGAACAAAACCCCTTGTCATCGGAATCGCCGGTGGTTCAGGGTCCGGCAAGACGAGCGTTACAAACCGCATTTACAACGTATTCAAGGAACATTCTGTCGTCGTTATTGAACAGGATTATTATTATAAGGACCAGTCGCATTTGGAATTCGAGGAGCGATTGAAGACCAATTACGACCATCCTCTCGCATTCGATACCGATCTTTTGATCGAACATGTCGGAATGCTGCTAGAGCGGACATCCATATCTAAGCCGGTGTATGATTATGCGCTGCATACCCGTTCAAATGAAACGATAGAAATTTCGCCAAAGGATGTCATCATCCTGGAAGGTATTCTAGTGCTAGAAGATCCAAGGCTCCGGGAATTGATGGATATTAAGCTGTTTGTCGACACGGATGCCGACTTGCGGATCATCCGGAGGCTGATGCGGGATATTCAGGAACGGGGAAGAACGATCGATTCCGTCATCGACCAGTATTTGACCGTTATACGGCCCATGCACAATCAATTCATTGAACCGACCAAACGGTATGCGGATCTTATCATTCCGGAAGGCGGGCATAACGAAGTTGCCATTGACCTAATGGTGACGAAAATAAAAACAATTCTTGAATCTGGAACCAAATTGTAATATGATGGGTTCAGAATTCAATAGAAACGAATCCTATGTCGCATACCTCTCGTAGGAGCGGCATAGTGTTTTTATGAACAGGATTATGAGGAGTGTTGTGAAATGGTTTCTGAAAAAAAATACCCAATGACAGTATCAGGTAAAAAGAAGCTGGAAGAAGAATTAGAATACTTGAAAACTGTAAAACGTAAAGAAGTAGTGGAGCGGATTAAGATTGCCCGTAGTTATGGCGACCTATCTGAAAACTCGGAATACGATTCTGCTAAAGAAGACCAAGCATTCGTGGAAGGTAAAATTTCGACTTTGGAATCAATGATCCGCAATGCGGTAATCATCACAGAAGATGAATTGAACAATGACGAAGTACAGATTGGGAAAACGGTTACATTCAAGGAATTGCCAGATGGCGATGAAGAAACATACACCATTGTCGGCTCTGCGGAAGCGAATCCTATTGAAGGTCTTATCTCGAACGACTCGCCAATTGCAAAAGGCCTGATCGGCAAAAAGAAAGGCGACGAAGTCAAAATCATGACGCCGGGCGGAGAAATGTCCGTCACGATTGTAGAAATTAAATAATCAGCTTGCTAAAGCTTAATGGAAGAGCGATGAGACATTTGATACACGTCCCATCGCTCTTTCTAATTGAAAGGCCTAGGCCTTGTTCGAGTGGAGAGGGTTGTTTGCACCAGGCAATTGTCTTCATCTTTCATCTCCGGGCAGCGCGTTTCTTACTGAAAGCTTTCTGGAAAGTGTTTCGGAGCTGTTGCAATCATTGAAATTTAATTAAATGAAACCTATTCGATTGAAAAAGAGTCAAATAGAGTAGTATCCTTTTGAGAAGGAAAGGGGAGGATTTTATGCCAAATCAAGATCCCAATTTTTCGAGGGTGAATCGCAAACGGAATAAAAGTCGATCCAATTTGATATTAAATGGCTTAATTGGCCTTGTTGTCGTACTCATTATCATAGTAGGAGCCTCTATCATCATAGGGGGCAAGGATGAAACGAAAGAAAAGGATCCAGAAACCGTTGAGACGAGCGGAGCAGCTGGAGATGAGTCTGAGGGTCCTGGCATGGAAGAAGAGCAGCCGGAAGACGGTTCCGAGCAGAACAGTGTGGATGAAAATGATACGGCTGGCGAAACGGAATCGGGCAACGACGCCTCAGATACCGATGGACAGACTGAATCTGATCAGGAAACGACTGTGACGGACGAAGAGGCAGAAGGGAAACTGGTGTCCGTGACACCGACCGATGAAAAAGTGGTGACAGAAACGGTTGTCAACGAATCATGGGCACCAATCGGTACTGCACAAAGCGGAGAACATGTGTCATCCTATGACGGAGAATCAGTCGACTGGAATGAGAAAAAGAAAGCACTTGCTTATGCGACTGGCCTTTCGGAGGATTCCATGATTTTTTGGAAAATCAAAAACGGCGGCGGACCACAAAAGTCGATCGGCATCGTTTCTACTCGAGATAAATCCCAAATGTATAGAGTTTATCTTGAATGGGTTGACGGACAAGGCTGGCAACCTGTTAAAATGGATAAGTTAAGCACATTGGATTTTGACTACTGAGTGGAGGGAATGGCATGAAAATAGCAATCATCGGAGCGATGGAGCAGGAAGTGGAAATTCTGCGGGAAGCGATAACTTCCAAAACATCAGCCGCTGTAGCGAATTGTGAATTTATTGAAGGTAAGTTGGATGGGAAGGACGTCGTGCTTGTCAAAAGCGGCATAGGTAAGGTGAATGCGGCTATAGCGACTACATTGCTGATTCAGCTGCATCAGCCGGACGTCGTCATTAATACCGGTTCGGCAGGCGGTTTTTCGGAAACGCTGGACGTGGGCAGCGTTGTCATCTCGGATGAAGTCCGACACCATGATGTCGATGCCACCGCTTTCGGCTATGAGATTGGTCAAGTTCCTGGCATGCCGGCCGCTTTTATGTCGGATGAAAAACTAGCTGCGATCGCTAAAGAGGCGGTCGTGGAAGTGGGCGGACATACGTATGCCATCGGGCTTATTGCTTCAGGCGACGTGTTCATGAGCGATCCTGCACGGGTGGAACAAGTGAGGGAAGCGTTCCCGAATATGATTGCTGCAGAAATGGAAGCGGCGGCTGTTGCGCAAGTTTGCCATCAGTTCAATATGCCGTTTGTTGTGATTCGTGCACTCTCAGATATTGCAGGAAAAGAATCATCCATCTCGTTTGATGAATTTTTACCGACGGCTGCCAAACATTCGTCGGAAATTGTTCGGAAAGCGATATCGAAATTGTAAGACGGGTATGGTATGATGGAGTGAAGAACCTGTACAAGCGAGGAGTGATTTTCTTATGTTTTTCTTGATGACTGG
The DNA here is from genome assembly GCF_057373025.1 of Sporosarcina sp. AD_1. Classification (NCBI taxonomy): domain Bacteria; kingdom Bacillati; phylum Bacillota; class Bacilli; order Caryophanales; family Caryophanaceae; genus Sporosarcina; species Sporosarcina sp. AD_1. The sequence continues at coordinate 146,389 of NZ_JBPVIR010000001.1, read as the reverse complement.
AGCTTTCGTTGCAACAGCGGTCATTGCAGTTGTTATTATGCGTGAAGTCAGCACAGACTGATTGAATGATCCAGCTGCCCACTGCAAGACGGAGAAAACATATGATGTCTGGATTTGCAATAGGAAAAAGGCGTTCCTTTCGCGGATTGAACACGCGGTTGGAACGCCTTTTCCTCTCGTTTCACAGTGCAGGATATGGTGTGGGATATTGTGTAGTTTATTCATTATATTCATGTTTGAATAACTGGTATAGTTTCACGATCGCACGTTTCTCTATTCTTGAAACGTAGCTTCTCGAAATGTTCAATTGTTCGGCGATTTCTTTTTGGGTCATCGGTTGATCATCGAGCAGTCCGTATCGCCTCTGGATAATTTCAAGTTCCCGGCTGTCAAGCTTGCCGAGATGCCGATAAAGACGATCCCTTTGTTCCTGTTGTTCCACTGTTTCAATTGGGGCTTCATCATCCGTTTGAAGCAGATCGGCAATTTGTAAGGATTGGCCGTCTTTGTCTGTGCCGATCGGATCAAAAAGGGAAACATCCTTTTGAACCTTCTTTTGTGTGCGCAAGAACATCAGTATTTCATTTTCAATGCAACGGGCCGCGTACGTAGCCAGTTTTGTTTTTCGGTCCGGTGTGAAACTGTTGACCGCCTTCATGAGTCCAATGGTTCCAATGGAAATGTAATCGTCCAGTTGTTCGTGTTTTGGATGGAATTTTTTTACGACGTGTGCAACGAGGCGCATGTTTCTCTCGATCAGTTCATCCCGAGCGCTTTCGTCTCCTTCTGCAAGACGTTGTAAGCACTCGGCCTCCTCCGCTTTAGACAGCGGACGACGGAATGCCTGCCCACGGATATATCCGACTACTGCCGGAATTTCAAGCCACAGTTGGACAAGCGCCATGACGAATCCGCTCATCGGTCCACCTCCTGTGTCTTTGTATGACAGCATATGCGAACAGGACGACGGATAGCACTGTAGACATGAACAATTCACCCTGCTGCAGGGGAAGATGAGACGCATGCAAAAAGGATGGATATGTTATAATCATTTTGAAATCGTCAGATGGAGTGGATATTTTTTGTACAAACAATTTTTACCGGGAGAATATGTAAAAGACATATATCAGATTACACCGGACACATTAATAGCACAGGGCATTAAAGGAATCATGACGGACTTGGATAATACCTTAGTCGAATGGGACCGTCCCGAAGCGACTCCTGAAGTCATCGAATGGATGAAAATGATGCGGGATGCAGGACTGAAAGTGATTGTTGTATCAAATAATCATGAACCTCGTGTCAGTACATTCTGTCAGCCTGCCGGGATTCCTTTTATTTTTGAGGCGAAAAAACCGTTGGGCAAAGGGTTCGGCAAGGCGCTTCGCCTAATGGGTCTGCCAAAGGAAGAAGTCGTCATGATAGGAGACCAGCTGTTGACGGATATACTGGGAGGAAATCGTTTTGGCGTCCGTACGATTCTTGTTATACCAGTCGCAAAATCGGACGGCTTCGTGACAAGATTTAATCGGAAAGTCGAGAGGCGGATTATGAAGGGCCTTAAGCGGCGTGGAATGCTGGATTGGGAGGAATAAGCTTGGAACAACTAGTATGTATAGGATGCGGTGTGCCGATCCAGACGGAAAATCCGAAAGCGGATGGCTATACACCGCCGGCTTCATTGGAAAAAGAGACAGTGTTATGTCAGCGATGCTTCAGATTGCGAAATTACAATGAACTGCAACCAGTTTCGCTATCGGGCGATGATTTTCTGGCCATTTTAAACGGAATTGGCCAAAAGGACGGCATCGTAGTGAAAGTGGTCGATATTTTTGATTTCAATGGCAGTTGGATTCCGGGTCTACATCGGTTTGTCGGCAATAAGGATATCATATTGGTCGGCAATAAATCAGATGTCCTGCCAAAGTCGGTGAAAGAGGGCAAGCTGAAGAACTGGATGCGTGAGGAATCGAGAAAACTCGGGCTGAAGCCTGCAGAGATTTTACTTGTTTCCGCATATAAAGGGACAGGCATGGAAGAGGCGCTCGCTGCCATCGAAGAAATCCGGGGTGGCAAGGATGTATATGTTGTAGGCTGTACGAATGTCGGAAAATCCACTTTTATTAACAGGATCATTAAAAATGCAACCGGCATGGGTGATGTCATTACGACTTCCCATTTTCCTGGAACTACTTTGGATCTTGTTGAGATTCCGCTGGACGACGGTAAAGCGATATATGATACACCGGGCATTATTAATGACCACCAGATGGCGCATTATCTAGGGCCGAATGATTTAAAGGCGATCACTCCGAAAAAGGAACTAAAACCAAAAGTCTTTCAATTAAATGCTGAGCAGACTCTGTATATCGGCGGATTGGCACGGTTCGATTTTATCCGTGGCGACCGTTCCTCCTTTACGGTTCACGTGTCAAACAGTCTTCCGATTCACCGGACCAAACTTGAAAATGCCGATCAGTTATTTGCGGACCATCTCGGCGGATTGCTTTCACCTCCGACCGAGGAATCCATCGATGCGCTGCCGCCTCTGGTGCGGCATGAGTTTTCCATTAAGAAACCGAAGACTGACATAGTCATTTCCGGCCTTGGTTGGATTACAGTTCAACATCCTGACGTGAAAATTGCGGTACATGCACCACGTGGTGTAAATGTTGAATTACGGCCTTCGCTCATATAGGAGGATGCATATGAAAAAGTGGTTTGCGGTTATTGGAGATCCGATTGCCCAGTCCATGTCTCCAGAGATGCATGGACGATGGTTCTCTGACAAGGGTATCGATGCAGCCTATATTCCGGTTCATGTGACAAGTGATCGTTTGAGACAAGCGGTGGAAGGCTTGAGGGAACTCGGCTGCAGTGGTTGGAATGTAACAGTTCCCCATAAGAGCGCAATTATCGAGCATCTTGATGAGATCGATCCGTTTGCGAGACAAATGAATGCTGTCAATACGGTAAGGGTGATGGAAGATGGTTCGCTGTTTGGGATGAACACGGACGGCATCGGTTTTGTCCGTTCCTTAGAGGAACAGTTCGGTGATTCTGGAAAAGGGAAAGACGTATTATTAATTGGGGCAGGCGGTGCAGCAAGAGGCATCGGTTATGCACTTGTATCCGAAGGCTATGGGCCGATTTCTTGTGCGAACCGCACGCTTGATAAAGCGGAACGTCTGGCGGAAGAATTGCATGCTGAACCCATTTCGATAGAAGAAGCAGAAAAGCAGCTGACCCGATTCGGTCTTGTTATTCAAACGACTTCCGTTGGAATGAACTTCTCGGCAGGCGGCACTCCGATTAACCCTTCAGAAATCAGAGCAAGCACCATTGTCTGTGATATTATTTATAACCCGTTGGAAACGGAATTTTTGAAACTGGCCCGTGAAGCGGGCGGGCATACAATGAATGGCGTTGGCATGTTCGTTCATCAAGGGGCGCGTTCGTTTCAGTCATGGACAGGAGTTCAGCCTGATACGAAGCAAATGATTGATATTATTACTAAAAAGCTCGGAGGAATATAATGTTAACTGGAAAACAAAAAAGCTATCTTCGCAGTGAGGCACACCACTTACAGCCGATTTTTCAAATTGGAAAAGGTGGATTGACGGATGCAATCATTAAACAGATTGAAGAGGCACTGGAAGCAAGAGAACTAATAAAAGTGAGCATTCTGCAAAATTGTGAAGAAGATAAGAACGAGGTTGCGGAAAAAATTGAGGCGGCAGGCATCGAGGTTGTACAGATCATCGGTAAAATCTTAGTCCTCTATAAGGAATCGAAAGAAAAGAAACGGATCGAGCTTCCGTAAGGAGAAATAGCATGAAACGGATCGGAATTCTTGGAGGGACGTTCAATCCGCCCCATATTGGGCATCTTATCATTGCAAACGAAGTGAAGCATGCTTTGGAATTGGATGAAGTGCGCCTGATGCCTACTTCCATCCCTCCACACAAGCTTAATCCTTCTGATGCTTCACCTGAGCAGCGTCTGCGAATGGTCGAACTGGCGATTGATAGTGCGGCTGGTTTGACTGCCTCTTCATTTGAAGTGGACCGTGGCGGGGTTTCCTATACGTATGAAACGATCGAAGCCTTGCGCACTCAAGAGCCGGATGTCAAGTTTTATTTCATTATTGGCGGCGATATGATCGATATGCTGCCATCCTGGCATCGCATTGAGGAATTAGTAAAGATTGTAACGTTTGTCGGTGTTGGAAGACCGGGTACTATAGGAACAACTACATTTCCTGTCCAGATGGTGGAGATCCCCCAAATCGATCTCTCTTCTACTGTGATCAGGGATCGTTTCCGTACGGGTAGAACAGTTGAATTCCTTCTCCCGAAATCTGTAGAAACGTATATCAGACAGGAGGGTTTGTATGTTGATTGAGGAATTGAAACGAGAAGTCGAAAAGAGACTTCCCTCTAGACGTGCCGCGCATGTATTCCGAGTGGCAGAAACTGCAACAGCTCTCGCAAGCCTTTACTCCATCGACCAGGAAAAAGTGGAGATTGCGGCCCTCTGCCATGATATTGCAAAAGCGGTGGAGCGGGACAAGCTGCGATCAATTATTGAAGACAACGGAATTGACAGGCGTTACCTTTCCTATCCACATGAGCTTTGGCACGCTCCGGCAGGAACTGTCATTGCCAAAAAGGAATTCGGAATTACGGATGAAGATATTTTGAATGCGATCATGTATCATACGACTGGACGCAGAGGGATGTCAGACCTCGAGAAACTTATCTATATTGCCGATTTGATCGAGCCTGGCCGGGATTTTGCTGGTGTGGAGGATTTGCGCCTTATCGCGCAGCTTTCCTTGGATGATGCGATGAAAGCAAGTATTTCTCATTCGCTGCAATATCTTATTGCGCAGCAGTCGACGATTTATCCTGATTCGCTTGAGTGCTATAACGAGCACGTCCAAAAACAAGATTAAACAACAAGGGCGGATGATCCGCCGTAAAATTAGAGATCGTTAAGAAAAGAGGACAAACATTATGCCGACATTACTTGAAATAGCATATAAAGCAGTAGACGACAAGAAAGGCGAAGACATCGTCGTATTGAACATGGAAGGAATTTCTTTGATCGCCGACCAATTTATTATTACGCATGCCAATTCCGAGCGGCAAGTGCAAGCGATTGCCCGTGAAGTTTCGGAGAAAGCATCCGAGAACGGCCATGACGTAAAACGGGTGGAAGGTATGGACAACGGCCGTTGGGTCTTAGTGGATTTAGGTGACGTAGTCGTTCATGTATTCCACCGTGATGAGAGAGGTTATTATAACTTGGAAAAACTATGGGGAGATGCCCCGATGCTCGATCTGGCGGATCAGCATGAATGACAGCTACACACATTTTGCGTCCGTCTATGATGAATTGATGGATGATATCCCGTATGACCAATATGTCGACCTGGTAGAGGAGGCAATGGGCCCTCTGCAAGGTAAACGGCTGCTTGATATCGGATGCGGCACGGGACTGTTAACGGTCAAATTTGCGAAAAAAGGCGCCGCTGTGACAGGGCTCGATCTTTCGGCCGATATGCTCGCAGTCGCGTCTGAGCGGGCGAGCTCGCTGAATCTTGATATTTCTTTCATCGAGCAGCCCATGGAGAAAATGGATATACCAGGTACATTTGACGGGGCTGTCATCGCAATAGATTCATTGAATTATGTGAAGGAGAAAGAGGATGTCGCCCAAACTTTTCGCAAGATTTATGATTTGCTTGCAGTAGGCGGCGTCCTGCTATTCGATGTCCATTCAACATATAAGACGGATGACGTTTTCATGGAGGCTCCCTTCGTTTTTGATAACGGCAGAATTGCATACATATGGCAAACCGAAGAAGGGGACGAGGAGCATTCCGTCTATTCGGAGCTGGCATTTTTCGTCCGGAACGAAAGTGGCATGTATCGCCGTTTTGATGAAGTTCATTATCAAAGGACGTTTGATACATACACTTATGTCGAGATGTTGAATGAAGCTGGCTTTACAATTGAACGGATTTTTGCAGATTGGGAAGATGAGCCGCCGCATGAGGAGAGTGAGCGCATCTTTTTTCAAGTAAGGAAATAGGGACTTCCGTTTTAAACAGGAATCCTATATAGTTAAGATGACTCCATATGGATGCCGAGATGAAAGGGGAAGATTCCGTTTTTATCGATCGTATCCGGCAAATGGCGTAAACTTTTAACCCCCTTACTTGCTGTCGCAATTGTTACCGTTCTATTGTTCTTACCCCGAGGACAGGCTACTGATGATCAGCTAGCCGACGGTACACTCCCAATCTCTCAACTGATAGAAACGCTAGAAATAGATGAAGTGAACGAATTGGAAACGATCGATCCTGTTCAGCCGTCGCCTGTTATGGTGGATGTTAAAGGAGCGGTCAGATACCCGGGCGTCTACTCCTTGACGGATGAAAGCCGGCTGATTGATGCAATCGAAGCAGCTGGCGGATATTTGCAAGATGCAGATTCCAGGCTATTGAACCACGCGATGAAGCTGAAAGACGAATTGGTCATTTACGTTCCTGCAATAGGTGAGACGGTAGACGGTTTTTCCGCCGAATCGCTTGTGCTGGAAGCTGCTGGTTCTGAAGACGATGGAACTGTCAACATCAATACAGCTACCGAACAGGAATTGATGACCATTCCAGGCATCGGCCCGTCAAAAGCCGCGGCAATTCTTCAATACCGGGAAGAGCACGGATCTTTTCCGACTAAGGATTCCTTAATGAAAGTGTCCGGCATTGGCCAGAAGACATTTGAAAAATTGGAATCGTTCATTTCAGTAAAGTAAGTATTGAAAAATGATCGGAGGCATACATATGGAGCGTATTACGTGGGATCAATTCTTCATGGCTCAATGCCATTTGCTTGCTGTTAGAAGCACTTGCACCCGACTTGCAGTTGGCGCAACCATTGTGCGGGACAACCGGATTATAGCAGGAGGCTATAACGGTTCTATTTCCGGAGGAGATCATTGCATCGACCATGGCTGTTATGTCGTAGGCAATCATTGTGTTAGGACAATCCATGCGGAGATGAACGCCCTTCTGCAATGTGCCAAATACGGCAGTCCGGTCGGCGGATCATCACTTTATGTGACGCATTTCCCTTGTTTGCAATGTTCCAAAGCTATTATCCAAGCCGGCATTAAGCATGTGTATTATGCCAAGGATTACAAAAATGATGAATATGCCATACAGCTATTCAATCAGTCAGGCGTGTCGATCAAGCATATTCCCTTCGATGAACGTTCCATCGACTTCGCTTATGATGAGAAGAGGATGTTGATCGAAGAATTGCTGCAAAAGATGGATTCTTGCGGCCTGGACCATGAAGAACTTGTCCCTTTGAAGAAAAGGGCTGATGACTTATTTGGCGGAAGCTTTTAGACGTTCGACTTATTTATCTTGCAATACCAGTGGCCGTTTCCGCATTTGCGGCATACGGCCAATCTCAACTGCTCTGGCTGAATGCCTGCCTGATACCCGCACTCCTCTTCGGGAAACGCAGCATTCTCACTTTGCTCCTCGCTTTTCTTGCAGCTATTTCTTCCTATTATTTCATTTCCATTTCCATTCCAAAGAAAACTGAATACCGATCCGATATGATCTCTTTTGTTTGGTCGGATTCCGTCAAAATTGACGGTGGCAAAGTGAAAGGCATTGCCAAAACAACTGCAGGCAATCGTATTTATGTAACTTATGCTTTTCAGAACGAGCAGGAAAAAGTGCGTTTTCTTCGTGCTCATATTCCCCTATATATCTTTACAGGCAGCGGGAGTTATACCGAACCACCTCCTGCGTCCCATCCCTATTCTTTCGATATGCAGCGTTATTTAAGAATGAACGGAGCAGCCGACATATTTGAAGTGGACCAGATCATGGAGAGCCAGACGGCGAAAGGTCCACTGGTAAAATTGTCAGAATGGAGATACCGTGCCAAATTGCATATACAGACAGCTTTTCCTGCCCCACTTCAAACCGAAGCGGAAGCACTTCTGATCGGGGATCGCAGCGGTATGGACGACGAGTTGTCTGCTGCTTATCGCACTTTGGGCATTACCCATCTATTCGCTATATCCGGTTTGCATGTAGGGTTAATGACTTTCTTGATACGCCATCTGCTGATTCGCCTCTCAGTGCGTGTGGAAACCGTCGATACCCTTTTGATTGTGCTGCTGCCTTGTTATGCTGTGCTGGCGGGCGGAGCGCCTTCTGTTTGGCGAGCTGTTTCCGTTACGGTTCTATTGCTGCTTGCGGCAAGCGGAAGACTGAAGATCCGGATGGACGATGCGTTGGCTGCCAGTGCAGCCTTGTTCATTTTGCTGGCTCCCCACGTTATCTTTCAACCTGGTTTTCAATTAAGCTACGCGGCGGCCATTTCGCTGGTGTATTCATCAGGAATACTTTTACAAGGGAAATCTGCATGGGTGGCCTCCTTTTTAGTCACTTCCATTACACAGATCGCCTTGTATCCTATCTTGCTGTATCATTTCTATGAAATTTCTATCTCCTCCTTTCTTGTTAATCTCTTTTACGTGCCCTTGTATTCAGTCGTAATCCTGCCAATGAATTTGCTGCTCTTTGTAACTTCTTTGGCTGTGCCTCCTGTTGCAACATTTTTGTTTACCTTTTATACACCACTTAGACTTGGTATCGGCTCCATTACACTGTATGTAGCAGGGTTGCCTTTTCAGCTATGGACACCCGGCAGACCGGACCCACTTTTGGCATGCTTTGCTGTCGTTTGTATCTTGGTGTTTTTCATTGCCTTGGAGAAGAAGTGGCACTGGAAGAGGAGTTTTGGATTAATCATTTTCCCTGTACTGTTGATCCAGTGGAAGCCCTATCTGGATCCTGACAGTAAGATCACCTATCTGGATGTCGGACAAGGTGATAGTATCGTGCTTCAGCTTCCTTATAGAAGGTCGGTGTATGTTATTGACACAGGAGGAACGGTATCCTTTGGCGATCCAACATGGAAAACGCCTGAAAAATCTTTTGAGGTCGGAAGGAATATTGTAGTTCCTTTTTTGAAAGGGCAGGGGATAACGAAAGTGGATAAATTGATTTTAACTCATGCAGACAGCGACCATATTGAAGGAGCTGACGAATTGATCGAGGAACTGAAGGTTAAGGAAATCCATATACCTCCAGGCAGCGAATGGGAGCAGACAATGGCACCCATCATCGGTATGGCGTTGGACAGACGTATTCCGATTGTTTCCGCTTCGGAAGGGACGGAATGGGCAAAGGGGAGGGTGCGTTTCGAGTATCTGAGTCCTGAAAAAGGTCGTTACAAGGGCAATGATAGCTCTCTTGTACTTCTGTTAAGGACTGAAGAACTCGCTTTTCTCTTTACGGGAGATATGGAGGTAGAAGGGGAGGAGCATTTTATCCGGAAATACAAGGGGAGGGATTTTGGCCGGGTTTTGCTGAAGGCGGGCCATCATGGGAGCCGGACATCCAGCACAGATGAGTTTATCGCATTGCTATCTCCAGAAACGGCGATCATTTCAGCCGGCAGGAACAATCGATACGGGCATCCGCATCCAGAAGTGTTGGAGATATTTCGTTCATATGGGGTAGCTGTCCTGTCTACTGCGGAGAAGGGCTCCATCACGGTGACAGTCCGGGGAGGGGACTACGTCATTTCAGCGATGCACTAATCAAAACGGACAACCGTGGCCACTTTTGGCCGCAGTTGTCCGTTTTTTTCGCATGTATTAGCGTGCGACGAAGTCGACGATTGTAGCAATAACGAAAATTGCGGAGAATCCTATGAAAGCTACGACGAATCCGACTCCTGAGTCAATTAAATCATTGCGTTTGGACTGAACGTCCTTTTCGAAATCATGCATTGCTACACCTCCTGATTCCTTTCTAGTATAGATGATAAGAATGGAAAAATCCATAACTATCCGTTTTATATGACTTGATTTGAACAAACGACACAAATTGTTCATAGAGGGACAGGTTTGCGTTATAATGGGGTACAGATGGAGGTGGGATCATGGCAAATGCACAATGGAAAAAAATCGAGTCAGGGCAGCTGGCATCCGTTTATTTGTTAACCGGAGTGGAGCAGCATATATTTGACTCGACGATTAAACGGATTGTGAAAGCGATGCCTGATATCGAGGAATCGTCCATTATCCGATACGATTTGGATGAGACCCCTGTGGAAATTGTTCTGGAAGAGGCGGATACGCTCCCTTTCCTGGAAGATCGAAAATTAATTATCGCGAACAACGCTTCCTTTTTGAAAGCGTCAGATAAATCAAAGGAAAAAGTGGTACATAATCTGGAATATCTTCAAAGTTGGCTTTCGAATCCTTCGCCTACCGCGATCGTCGTGTTTGTGGCACCGTATGAGAAACTGGATGGGCGGCTGCGCGTGACGAAAACGATATTGCAGAAAGCGGAAGTAATCGAAGCGGCTCGGTTGACAGGACGCGACTTGACTACGTGGATTCAGCAGGAAGCAGGATCTTTTGGAGTTCAAATTTCAGCAGAAACATCCCAGCTCTTAGTCGACTGGGCCGGTGATGATATGCTCATGCTGTCAAACGAACTATTAAAAATCGCTTTGTTTATGGGCAACCAAGGGGAAGTGACAGAGGATATTATTGAAAAGCTGGTGCCTAGGACGCCTGAAATGGATGTTTTTCGTTTAACAGATGCGTACCTGGCTGGAAAAGTGAAAGAAGCTATTTCGATCTATCATGATCTGTTGCGAAATGGAGAAGAACCGATTATGCTCACTTCCCTTTTGGCCGGACAGATCAGATTAATGGTTCATGTTTCTTCCTTGCAGCGCAAAGGATACCATGGACAGCAAATCGCGAAGACGTTGAATGTACATCCATATCGAGTGAAGCTGATGATGGAAAATCGGCAAATGCCGACGATGGACAGGCTGCTGGAGCTGTTATCGAAGCTTGCTGAAATTGACTACAAGCTTAAATCTTCAAGCGGCAAGCGCGAACGGATATTGGAATTGTTTTTCATGGAACCGATGCGATTGTAGAACGGAACCTGCTTAAAAGATCATAGAAAAAAACAAGCTGTCTACGAAGCAATGATTGCGACGTAAACAGCTTGTCTTTCGGTTGCCCGGCACTTCCCCGGACTGGTTATTACAACGCTTTTTTCGTTAGTCGAGCTTTTTGACGAGCTGCAGTGTTCTTGTGGATAAGACCTTTGCGTGCAGCAGAGTCCAATTTTTTAACCGCGTCCTTCAAAAGTTCAGGAGCGTTCTCTTCTTTATTGATAAGCGCAGTATCAGCTTTACGTACAGCTGTACGCATTGCAGCTTTCACTTGAGAGTTTTGCTCATTCGCAGCAGCGCTTTGTTTTACGCGCTTGATAGCACCTTTAATGTTTGGCATTCCATTCACCTCCAATTTCAGGTAAGACAAGAGTGTTTCCAAAGTGATCCGGATTCTCTTTACAACATTAACATTTTAGCAAACAGCCTGCAATAACGCAATAAAAATATGCAAAGAATATTTCCTTGACACGTCGTGCAAACTGAATCAGAGGTGATGACAAAATGGGAAAGTATGATTTTTACCGGACAGATTTAGTTGTAGAAGATGATGAGATGGTGCGCCATCAGACCAAGGAAGAAAAAGAGACGCTGGAAGAGACGAAGGACGTCCTGTTTGATGAAACGAGACAAGGCAGGGTCATTGTCACGAAAGTGAAGATTTTGCCTGGAGCGGAAGAGCGGATCGGAAAAAAAGCAGGTTCCTACGTTACGCTTACTATGCCCACTTTGCGTTACGACGATAGTGAAGGGATAGAAGAAATGACCCAGCTTCTCATGAAGCAATTGGACGGTATGCTAGAGGAGGTCCGTCTTCCTGCGAATGGGAAAATCCTGTTTATCGGTCTGGGCAATCGGGAAGTAACGCCCGATGCAGTTGGACCGCTTACGATGGATCGGATGAAGGAAATTGTGCCGAAATACTTCTCTAATGAAGGGGCAGAAGTGTATGTATACGCTCCTGGCGTCACAATTCAAACCGGCCTGGAGACGGCTGAATTTGTCGGAGCCGTCATTGATAAGATTCAGCCAGATTTGCTGATCGTTATCGATGCATTGGCCGCAAAGGATAGTTCAAGGCTTTGTAGAACAATTCAAATGACGGATACCGGCATCCATCCGGGCTCAGGCGTTGGGAACAGCCGCAAGGAAGTGTCTAAAGAGACGCTGGGCATCCCTGTCGTTGCCATCGGAATTCCGACGGTAGTGGATGGTCCTGTATTAATTGCGGATGCAATCGATACGATGTTTAGTTATATCGCTTCTAAAATTGAAGATGAATCTCGGCCATCCTCAAAATTAACGGTATCGAATTGGTTATACGAAGTGAACAAAGACGCGGACCGTTCCAAGCTCATTCCGATATTCGGTGATTGGTCGTCCTGGCCGCATGAAGATCGAATTCATTTATTCGAAGAAGTATTATCGAACCGTGAATTGAATACCTTCATTTCACCAAAGGAAATAGATGCATGGGTTTACCTCTATGCCGATGCTTTATCTGGAGCGCTTTTCAATTGGATTGATAAATTGAAATCTAGTCATTGATAGATTCCCCCGGGCATATAGATGGAGCACGGGGGGATGCCAATTGAAAAAATCGATGCAAATCTGGATTGCCGCCATAGCCATTCTCTTCCTTTTCCCGATCGTCATGCAATTTCTTCCTGAAGGGACGTCCGTGACTTCGACAAAAATCATAAAAGACAATGCGTTCATCGTGTACGCGTCAAATGTCACGGAGGAAGTCGAACCGGAAAAAGAAGAAACAAAAGCAGCGAATGTATTATTGTATTTTACTCATTCCCATGAAGCATATGAACCGATGACGAAAGCGGCTGATGGGATCGTTTCTACATCTCATCAGACGGAGAATGTCATGAAGCTGGGTGCAAAGCTGAAGAGCCAATTAGCCATTAACGGGATTGAAGCAAACACGATTGATATTGATAACAGCAAGGAAATGCGTAAAAAAGGAATCCCTTATAGCAGGTCGTATGCTGAAATCAGGCCGCATGTAAAAAAGGCGATAGAACAACAACCATACGATCTTGTTATCGATCTTCATCGGGATTCGGTCGGACAGGAAAAGACGACATTAGAATATGAGGGGCAGCGATACGCGAAAGTGGCGTTTGTCCTTGGGACCGATCATCCGCAGTATAAGCAGAATATGGAGAAAGTCTTATTGGTCAAACGTGAAATGGATAAACTGGTGCCGGGGATTACGAAAGATATTATTCCGAAGGGCGGCCCGGGTGTCGATGGGAAATACAATCAAGATCTTGATCCATCTATCATATTGGTTGAATTAGGAGGCATCGGTAATACAGAGGATGAATTAAATCGAACCATTGCGGTCCTTGCGGAAGCAATCGGGCACGTCATGGATTCGACACAGGCCGAATAGCAAGAAAGACGGAGAGGAATGTGTTTTCTCCGTCTCTTTTTTGTGTAGTTGTAGTAATCATCACCACTGTTAAAAAGGACCTAATTCCGCGTTATTTCCTAATCAAACGTCTTGGCATGGAATAATAAATCAACTTCTATTGTGATTTGATAAGAATTTATAACATGTTGCGTAGTTATTTGCTATAATGCAAATAGCTTAAATAGGAGTGAACTGCACAATGAATCATGATGAGAGATTGGCACGCCAAAAGAATATAAGAAACTTTTCCATCATCGCTCATATAGATCACGGGAAATCGACGTTGGCCGATCGGATCTTAGAGAAGACGGAAACGCTCAGCTCCCGTGAATTGAAGTCCCAGACGTTGGACTCGATGGATTTAGAGCGGGAACGCGGAATTACTATTAAACTGAATGCGGTTCAATTGACGTATACCGCAAAAAATGGTGAAGATTATACTTTCCATTTGATCGATACTCCGGGACATGTGGACTTTACATATGAAGTATCCCGAAGCCTTGCAGCTTGTGAAGGGGCTATCCTCGTCGTCGACGCTGCGCAAGGCATTGAAGCACAGACACTGGCGAACGTTTACTTAGCCCTTGATAACGATCTTGAAATATTGCCGGTTATAAATAAAATCGATTTGCCGGCAGCAGATCCGGATCGGGTAAAACAGGAAATTGAAGATGTTATCGGACTGGATGCTTCTGAAGCGGTGCTCGCCTCAGCAAAAGCGGGTATCGGAATCGAAGACATTCTAGAACAAATTGTCGAGAAAGTACCAGCTCCATCCGGCGATCCAGAAGCGCCGCTCAAAGCGTTGATCTTTGATTCCCATTATGACCAGTACAAAGGAGTCATCGTCAATATTCGTATTGTCGAAGGAACTGTGCGTCCCGGAGATAAAATCCGGATGATGGCAACGGGCAAAGAATTTGAAGTCATTGAGACGGGTGTTTTTACACCAAACATCTCGCTTCGCGATGAATTGACTGTTGGTGACGTAGGTTTCTTATCGGCATCGATTAAAAATGTCGGCGATACACGAGTAGGCGATACAGTAACGAATGCCAAGAGACCGGCGAGCGAGCCGCTGCCAGGTTATCGAAAGATGAATCCGATGGTATTCTGTGGATTGTACCCAATTGATTCAAACCGGTACGTCGATTTACGGGAAGCGCTTGAAAAATTGGAGCTGAATGATTCTGCCCTCGAATTCGAAGCGGAAACATCCCAAGCGCTCGGTTTCGGCTACCGCTGTGGTTTCCTTGGACTTCTCCATATGGAGATCATCCAGGAGCGGATTGAGCGGGAATTTAAAATTGATTTGATTACCACTGCACCAAGTGTTATTTACAATGTCGTCATGACGGACGGTTCCGAAGTGAAAGTGGACAATCCTTCTATGATGCCGAATGCGCAAAAGATTGATTATGTGGAAGAACCGTACGTAAAAGCTTCCATCATGGTGCCGAATGATTACGTCGGGTCGGTCATGGAGCTTTGCCAAAATAAGCGGGGAAACTTCGTCACGATGGATTATCTGGACGCGTCCCGTGTCAATATCATTTATGAACTGCCGTTGGCTGAGATTGTTTATGACTTTTTCGATCAATTGAAATCAGGCACAAAAGGATACGCCTCCCTTGACTATGAATTAATTGGCTACAAGCAATCAAAGCTTGTAAAGATGGACATTCTTCTCAATGGAGAACAAGTCGATGCGCTTAGCTTTATTGTGCATCGTGATTTCAGCTATGAACGAGGAAAAGCGATTGTCGAGAAGCTGAAGTCTCTGATTCCACGCCAGCAGTTCGAAGTACCGGTGCAAGCCGCTGTCGGCCAAAAGATAGTTGCTCGATCGACCATCAAATCAATCGGGAAAAACGTTTTGGCGAAATGTTATGGCGGAGATATTTCACGTAAACGAAAATTGTTAGAGAAGCAAAAAGAAGGTAAGAAACGAATGAAACAAGTCGGCTCCGTGGAAGTTCCTCAAGAAGCCTTTATGGCCGTCTTGAAAATGGATGAGGATTAAGCCAATAACTGAGTAAGCGAGGTCCTTCGGGGCCTCGTTTTTCATTACATGGCTCTGGAATCTTTAAGCGGGAGCAGTATAACCGCTTGGCTTTCCAACCCGTTTCCAAGTGCGTTTCTCTTTTCTTGCATAGTATTTAAGTCTATAATATTTCAAATGAAAATAGACACTTTGTACTAAGGAGTATGACGAATGGGCTTTCGGGAATTAATAAGAGTAATCAACGAGGCGACAGAGAAGCTGGATCTTATATCTGCAAGAAAGTATATTGAGGACAACTTAGAGCTGTTGCTACAGTATAAACATTTACTGCGGGGCAACTCCAGAGCATTGCTTGATATGCTGGCAGAAAATGAAAATCAAGTGAAGCCATTGAATCGGATAGAAATGAACATCATTCAGGCGATTAATGTCTATGCATCAAAATTTGATCTGAGGGGTCTTCGCATTTCGGCTAAAAATAATACGGATCTTTTGCTTAGGCCGGACGTCAAATATTATCTCAATGAAGATGCGAAATTCCTGTTAGAAGGCATGAAGGCCATTCACTGAGAAAGACAACCTGTCCCCAAATGCGGGATAGTATCCTTTCAGGCTAAAGAAATGATAAAATGAGGAGCGCAACAGCCGAAAGGCTTGCCATGAAAGGAGGCAGTTCGATGAGGGGAATCTATATTCATATTCCGTTTTGTCATCAGATTTGCCATTACTGTGATTTTAATAAAGTCTTTTTTAACAACCAGCCGGTTGATGAATACATAGAATCGATTGGAAACGAGCTGTCGATTTTGAAACGGGAAGGTGCCTCTTTTGATCAGGCGGAAACGGTCTTCCTTGGTGGAGGGACTCCGACCGCATTATCCGAGAGGCAATTGAAACGTTTATTGGAGATCATCCGTACGTATATAGACGTGGAAAACTTAAGTGAATTTTCGACAGAAGCAAACCCAGATGAATTGACAGAAGAAAAGTTAAGAGTGTTAAAGGAAGGCGGTGTAACGCGTCTCAGCATCGGCGTTCAATCCTTTGACGATGAATTGCTTCGAAAAATAGGCCGGACTCATGGATCGCATGATGCAGAGAAGGTGATTGATAAGGCGAGAAAAGTCGGTTTTGAAAATATCAGCATTGACTTGATCTACGGTCTGCCTGGACAAACGATTCAGCAGTGGGAACATACATTGGACCGCGCCCTCTCGATCGACCTTCCCCATTACTCTGGTTACTCGCTTATCATTGAACCGAAAACCGTATTTTATAATTTGATGAACAAGGGAAAACTACCATTGCCAGGGGAAGACCTGGAAGCAGAAATGTTTGGCATGCTAATGGAACGCATGAAACAGGCTGAAAGAAAGCAATATGAAATAAGCAATTTTGCAATGCCTGGCCAAGAATCCATCCATAATATGATTTATTGGCAAAACGATGAATATGCGGGAGTCGGGGCGGGTGCACATGGCTTTTTAGCAGGCAGCCGTTATGCCAATATTGGACCGTTGAAAAAATATATGGAAAAAGTGGATGCTGGACAGCGGCCATTGTTAGAATCCCATCAAGTAACTGTTCGCGAAGCGATGGAAGAAGAGATGTTTTTAGGACTCCGGATGATGACTGGTGTTTCGGAAGATGCTTTTCAAAAGAAATTCGGGAAGCGCTTGGAAGATGTGTACGGAATGGAACTTGGAAAGCTGATAGAGGAAGGTTTACTTACCCGCGAAAAAAGTACTTATAAATTGTCACAGCTAGGTATTTACAGAGGAAACGAAGTGTTTCAGCGTTTTTTGAAATGAAGAATGCCAATTCGTTGACACGTTAGAAGAGATTTGTTAAATTATGAGTAGAATTAGCACTCGCATTTAAAGAGTGCTAACAGGAGTGATGAACATGTTGACAAACAGGCAATTGCTAATCTTGCAACTGACGGTTAACGATTTCATCGAATCCGCACAACCTGTCGGATCAAGGCAGTTATCAAAAAAACCCGAAGCTCCTTTCAGTCCGGCTACCATCCGTAACGACATGGCGGATTTGGAAGAACTGGGCTATTTGGAAAAAACCCATACTTCGTCCGGCCGAGTGCCATCTGAAAAAGGGTATCGGTTTTACGTCGATCATCTGTTGCAACCGGAAAAATTGAATGTGGAAGATAGTATTCAACTCCGTTCTATCTTTCAAAATCGTGTGTTGGAAACAGAGGAATTGATCCGCAATTCTGCGGTCATCCTATCTGAATTGACCAATTACACGGCTATTTTACTCGGGCCTGATGTAACGACGCATTCCGTGAAACGGTTTTCCATAGTTCCGTTGGACGAAACCAAAGCGGTTGCGATCATCGTCACAGATAGTGGCCATGTGGAAAACCGGGTTTTCGATGTGCCGGAGGGTTTAACCGCATCCGACATCGAGAAGATGGTCAATATATTGAACGAACGGTTGACAGGAACTCCGCTCATGCATTTGCAGATGAAGCTCGCATCAGCGGCGAAATCCGTACTGGAGCAGCATATCAATAAAGCTGGCGAATTGTTCGCTTCTTTCCAAAAAGCGACGGCCATAAAGCCTGAGGAGCGCCTGTTCTTCGGCGGCAAAATGAACATGCTGAAGCAGCCTGAATTCCATGACATCGACAAGATGAAAATGTTCTTTGAGCTGATGGAAAATGGAGCTCCTGCACTCGCGTTCTTCCAAGACGAGACTAAAGGGATCCATGTCCGAATCGGATCTGAGAACAATCATGATGCGATGGGCGATTGCAGTGTCATCACGGCCAACTATTCTGCTGGCGATAATGTGGAAGGCGCAATTGCCATCGTAGGTCCTAAACGGATGGATTACAGCAGGGTAATCACGCTGCTCGATATAGTGAGCGGTGATTTGTCTATAGCGCTTGCGAATCTGATGATTGGCGGCGGATCGGATAGGAGGAATGGATGATGAACGAAGAAAAGAAGGAAGAGGTTCTGGCTGATGAGCAGGCCGCCGCTTCAATTGAAAACGAAATAGCTCAAGAAACGCAAGCTGACCAAGATTTAGAGTCACCTGAAGTTAGCGAAGCGCCAGTGGAAGAGAAAGACGAAAAGGAAGCAATCATCGAAGAGCTGACGTCCAAGCTGGAAGAGGAAGAAAATAAGCAGCTTCGCTTGCTTGCTGACTTTGAAAACTTTAAAAGACGGGCGAACTTGGACAAAGAGTCTCTGCAAAAGTACCGGGCTCAAAGCTTGATGACGAATCTTCTGCCTGTTCTCGATAATTTTGAAAGAGCTCTTAATATCGAAGTGAAATCGGAAGAGACACAGTCTCTTATGACGGGAATGGACATGATCTATCGGAATCTGCTGGATGCTCTGAAAGCAGAGGGGCTAGAGGAAATACAGGCTGCGGATCAAGAGTTCGACCCGAATTTCCATCAAGCTGTCATGACTGGAAACGATGAGGAGAAAGCATCCGGAATCGTGCTTCAGGAACTCCAAAAAGGGTATATGTTGAAAGATCGCGTTCTGCGGCCCTCTATGGTCCAAGTGAACGAATAACATAAGAAATTTAGAGTTCATTACACTATCGCAATGTCGGATTATTTTAGGAGGAATTTGATTATGAGCAAAATCATTGGTATTGACTTAGGAACTACAAACTCTGTAGTAGCAGTATACGAAGGTGGCGAAGCGAAAGTCATTCCGAATCCCGAAGGCAATCGCACGACTCCATCGGTTGTTGCGTTCAAAAACGGAGAACGCCAAGTAGGGGAAGTGGCAAAGCGCCAATCGATCACCAACCCGAATACGATCATGTCTGTAAAGCGCCATATGGGAACTGACTATAAAGAGCATGCGGAAGGCAAGGACTACACACCACAAGAAGTATCAGCTATGATCCTTCAATATTTGAAAGGGTATGCTGAGGATTATCTCGGTGAAAAAGTCACGAAGGCAGTCATCACTGTACCGGCTTACTTCAA
This sequence comes from Sporosarcina sp. AD_1, assembly GCF_057373025.1. Classification (NCBI taxonomy): domain Bacteria; kingdom Bacillati; phylum Bacillota; class Bacilli; order Caryophanales; family Caryophanaceae; genus Sporosarcina; species Sporosarcina sp. AD_1. Next base: position 126,887 of record NZ_JBPVIR010000001.1, on the reverse strand, counting down.
TGATGCACAGCGTCAAGCAACAAAAGACGCGGGTACCATCGCAGGGCTAGAAGTAGAGCGTATCATCAACGAGCCGACTGCTGCGGCGCTTGCTTACGGTCTTGATAAAACAGAGGAAGACGAAACGATCCTCGTTTATGACCTTGGTGGCGGTACATTCGACGTGTCCATCCTTGAACTTGGAGACGGCGTATTCCAAGTTCGTTCGACAGCAGGAGATAACAAGCTTGGTGGAGATGACTTCGACGACGTCATCATTGACTATCTTGTACAAGAGTTCCGTAAAGATAATGGAATCGATCTTTCCAAAGACAAAATGGCAATGCAACGTTTGAAAGATGCAGCTGAAAAAGCGAAAAAAGATCTTTCTGGCGTAACAAACACGCAAATCTCATTGCCTTTCATTACTGCGGGAGAAGCTGGTCCGCTTCACTTGGAACTATCCTTGTCACGTGCGAAATTCGATGAGTTGACTGCACATCTAGTAGAACGTTCCATGGTTCCGACTCGTCAAGCGATGAAAGATGCCGGCCTTTCGCCATCTGAAATCGACCGTGTTATCCTTGTCGGCGGTTCTACTCGTATCCCTGCGGTACAAGAAGCGATCAAGAAAGAAACAGGTAAAGAGCCATTCAAAGGCGTTAACCCAGACGAAGTGGTTGCAATGGGAGCTGCAGTCCAAGGTTCTATCATCAGAGGTGATGTAAAGGATGTCGTCCTTTTGGATGTAACGCCATTGTCACTCGGAATCGAAACAATGGGCGGCGTGTTCACGAAATTGATCGACCGCAATACGACAATCCCGACAAGCAAATCACAAGTATTCTCTACTGCTGCTGACAACCAGCCGGCTGTTGACATTCACGTGCTTCAAGGGGAGCGTCCTATGGCTGCAGACAATAAAACACTTGGCCGTTTCCAATTGACGGATATTCCACCGGCACCACGCGGCATTCCGCAAATCGAAGTGACGTTTGATATCGATAAAAACGGTATCGTTACGGTAAAAGCAAAAGACCTAGGTACGCAAAAAGAACAAAATATTACAATTCAATCCAGCTCTGGCCTATCCGATGAGGAAATCGAACGGATGGTGAAAGACGCGGAAGCGAATGCGGAAGAAGACAAACGCCGCAAAGAAGAGGTCGACTTGAAGAACGAAGCAGATCAACTCGTATTCATGGCAGAAAAAACACTGAAAGACTTGGAAGGAAAAGTAGCCGAGGACGAAGTGAAAAAAGCTGAAGAAGCGAAGGACGAGTTGAAAAAAGCAGTTGAAAGCGGCAATCTCGATGAGATCCGTACGAAGAAACAACAGTTGGAAGAATTGGTCCAACAGTTATCCGTCAAGCTTTATGAGCAAGCGGCACAAGCGCAAGGCGGCGCAGAGGCAGCTGGCCAACCGCAGGATGACGGTGTCGTCGATGCGGATTTCGAAGAAGTGGATGACGACAAGAAAAATTGAGATGATAGATGACGGGAAAGTCAAAGTCCGAGCTTCCGGCTTTGACTTTTTCGTTTGTTAGCATACGGAAACCATTCGCTTTAGGGTAACGGATAACATCTTTGCATGGTACAATATAGGGAATTCGTCGGACGATGTACTATTCAAGAAGCATATAATTAATTCGTATATTCGGCATGACAAAGATATGTGGGAGAGTGGAATGATGAGTAAGAGAGATTATTATGAAGTATTGGGTGTTTCTAAATCTGCAACAAAAGAAGAGATCCGGAAAGCGTATCGAAAACTTTCAAAGCAATACCATCCGGATTTAAATAAAGAGGCGGGAGCCGAAGAAAAGTTCAAAGAAGTGACAGAAGCTTTCGAAACGCTGAGCGATGATACAAAACGGGCGCAATATGACCAATTCGGCCATGCGGATCCAAACCAAGGTTTTGGCGGCTTCGGCGGTGGAGGAGCAGATGGCTTCGGCTTCGAGGACATCTTCAGCACATTCTTTGGCGGCAGCACAAGACGGCGTGACCCGAATGCACCTCGCAAAGGCGATGATTTGCAATACACCATGACAATCGATTTCATGGAAGCTGTATTCGGGAAAGAGACAGAAGTCGAATTGCCGCGTGAGGAAGAATGTGAAACATGTCACGGCACAGGGGCGAAAAAAGGTACTTCAGTAAAAACGTGTACGCACTGTGGAGGATCAGGGCAGATTTCTGTCACCCAAAACACGCCGCTCGGCCAAATGGTGAACCGGAGGACATGTACACACTGTCAAGGGACAGGAAAGATCATTCCTGAGAAATGTGAAACTTGCCATGGTTCAGGCCGTGTGACAAAACGGAAGAAAATCAAAGTGACCATTCCTGCTGGCGTGGATGATGGACAGCGGCTTCGTGTATCTGGACAGGGCGAGGCAGGAGTAAACGGAGGGCCAGCTGGAGATCTCTATATTGTTTTCCGTGTGAAGCCACATGATAAATTTGTCCGAGAAGAGGATGACATTTACTTGGAGCTTCCGCTAACATTCCCTCAAGTGGCATTAGGCGATGATATAGAAGTGCCAACCATTCACGGTAACGTGAAATTGAAAATTCCAGCTGGCACACAAACGGGGACTAATTTCCGTCTGCGTGGCAAAGGTGTCAAAAATGTCCACGGACATGGTACGGGAGATCAGCACGTCATCGTGAAAGTTGTCACGCCTAAAAAGATGACTGAAAAACAAAAAGAATTGATGCGTGAGTTCGCTTCAATTGACGGCAATTCCCCAGACGAGTATTCGAGCTCACTTTTTGATAAAATCAAGCGGACAATAAAAGGCGATTGAAAGGGTTGAACGAAGTTGAAATGGTCAGAGATTTCCATCCATACGACACATGAGGCAACTGAAGCGGTTGCTAATATTCTGCACGAAGCCGGGGCAAGCGGTGTGGTTATCGAGGATTCAAATGAACCAGATCGAGTCCACGAAAACCGTTTTGGCGAAATCTATGACTTGAATCGAGAGGATTTTCCGGCTGAAGGTGTCATCGTAAAAGCCTATTTGCCTGTAAATAGTTTCTTGATTGAAACAGTTGGAGAAATAAAGGAATCCATCGAGAATTTAAGGCAGTTCGGCATCGACATTGGCGACAACACCATTCAAACAAATGAAGTGGATGAAGAGGACTGGGCAACTGCATGGAAAAAGTATTATCATCCAGTCAAAATCTCAAATCGATTCACGATAGTCCCGACGTGGGAAGAATATGAACCTGTTGAAACGGATGAACTGATCATAGAGTTGGACCCGGGTATGGCATTCGGTACAGGGACTCATCCGACAACAGTCCTTTGCCTGCAAGCATTGGAGAAATATGTAACCAAAGGCTGCAAAGTTGTTGATGTCGGAACCGGTTCCGGCGTGTTAGCCATCGGGGCTGCGATGCTAGGCGCATCGCATGTTCACGCCCTTGATTTGGATGTAGTGGCGGTTCAGGCAGCCAAAGAAAACATCGAATTGAATCATGTGTCCGATGTTGTGGAAGTCGCTCACGGCAATCTGCTGGATACAGTTAAAGAGCCTGCGGATATTATCGTTGCCAACATTCTGGCGGAGGTCATCCTGACATTTACAGGAGATGCGTATTCTTTATTGCCAAATGATGGTCTTTTCATTGTTTCCGGCATTATCGCCCAAAAGAGAGATCTGGTACGGGATGATCTCGTCGACAAGGGGTTTGAGATCGTGGAAACCGTCCTGATGGAAGACTGGGTTGCGATCATTGCCCGGAAGAAAGGCGAGTGACAGAGTGCAGCGGTATTTTTTAACTACTCCATTTGACCAGAACGACGAGTCATGGATTGAAGGGGAAGACGCGAAACATATTAGCCGCGTCATGCGTATGTCTGCTGGAGATTCGATCATTGCTGTTTCTGAAAACGAAGCCTATGTTTCGAGCATATTGGAGATAACTCCTGAAAGTGTGCGGATAAGACGCAATCCAGACAGCCTTCTTCCGAATCGGGAAATGCCCGTTGCCGTCACAATCGCTTGTGGCTTGCCTAAGGGGGATAAGCTTGATTATATCGTCCAAAAAGGAACGGAGCTCGGGATGATAGCACTTCTGCCATTCGAAGCCGAACGGTCCATCGTCAAGTGGGATGCGAAAAAAGGCGGCAAAAAAGTGGAGCGGCTTCAGAAAATCGCAAAAGAAGCGGCAGAGCAATGCCACCGGACGGTCATCCCGGAAGTGAAAGAACCCGTCACCTTTAAAAATTTGGTTGCTGAGGCATCCCACTACGATGTGTTACTTGTTTCAGATGAGGAAGATGCCAAAAGCAATGAGCCCAATAGGATTGCAGACCGCTTGAAAAACGTGTATCATAAACAATCGGTACTTGTTGTTTTTGGTCCGGAAGGCGGAATATCAAGAAAAGAAGCGGAATTGCTAAAGAGTGCGGGTTTCCTATCCGTTTCACTCGGCCCGCGCATTTTGCGGACGGAGACAGCACCGTTATATGTATTGTCCGCCATGTCTTACGAATTTGAATGAAAGAGGTGAGCAGCTGATGTCTTCAGTCGCTTTCCATACATTAGGCTGCAAAGTCAATCATTACGAAACGGAAGCAATCTGGCAACTGTTCAAAGAAGCTGGATACGAAAGAACCGATTTCGAAAAAAATGCTGATGTATATGTCATTAATACTTGTACAGTAACAAATACAGGGGATAAAAAGAGCCGGCAAGTCATCCGGCGCGCGATCCGGAAGAACCCGGATGCAGTCATCTGTGTAACAGGCTGCTATGCTCAAACATCTCCGGCTGAAATTATGGCCATCCCTGGCGTCGACATTGTAGTCGGTACGCAAGACCGCACAAAGCTCTTGGGGTTAATTGATGAATACCGTGTTGAGCGCCAGCCGATCAATGCTGTTCGCAATATCATGAAAAACCGGGTATACGAAGAACTCGATGTACCGGCTTTCACAGACCGGACCCGCGCCTCACTGAAAATACAGGAAGGCTGCAATAACTTCTGCACATTCTGTATTATTCCTTGGGCTCGTGGTCTCATGAGATCCAGAGATCCGGAAGAAGTCATCCGCCAGGCACAGCAATTGGTGGATGCGGGATATTTGGAAATCGTTTTGACAGGTATCCACACAGGCGGTTATGGGGAGGATCTGAAGGAGTACAATCTGGCCCGGCTGCTGCGTGATTTGGAAACGCAAGTAAAAGGCTTGAAACGCCTCCGGATCAGCTCGATCGAAGCGAGCCAGTTGACGGATGAAGTCATTCAAGTCCTAAAAGAATCGTCTATCATTGTCCGTCACCTCCATATCCCGATCCAATCCGGTTCCAACACGGTATTGAAGCGGATGAGACGGAAATATACAATGGAGTTCTTTGCGGAGCGGCTAGATCGTCTGCGCGAGGCATTGCCGCATTTGGCAATCACGTCGGACGTTATTGTCGGCTTCCCTGGCGAAACCGAAGAAGAATTCATGGAGACGTACAATTTTATCCGGGAAAATCGATTCTCTGAACTGCATGTATTCCCTTATTCCAAACGGACAGGCACTCCAGCTGCACGGATGGAAGACCAAATTGATGAAGAGGTAAAGAATGAGCGAGTTCACCGCCTCATAGAACTGAACGATCAATTGGCGAAGGAATATGCTTCGGAATTCGAAGGCGAAGTATTGGAAGTCATTCCAGAGGAAATCTACAAACTTGACCCGGCCAGCGGTTTATACGAAGGGTATACGGATAACTATTTAAAAGTTGTCTTCCCTGCAGATGAATCAATGGTTGGGAAAATCGTCAAAGTGAAAATTGCGAAAGCAGGCTATCCATACAACGAAGGGCAATTCATCCGGGTCATCGACACCGAAGAAGCTCTTGTTTGATAGTTGAATAAACAGTCATGCTGTAGACGAACACCAAGAACGGCCGGTGTTTGCCTACAACATATAAAACAAAATAAAAACGCACAGTTCATTTGTGACTGTGCACAGACTGTAGACAAACTAGAGAAATCACAGAGTTTGCCTACAGTCTTTTTCTTTCACAATGGAAGTAATAATAGAAAAAGTTGATTTCCGCTACGGCTGGACGCTTTCCGCGGGCACGGCTTCAGCCGCTTCCTTCGCTGCGCTTCGTCCAGGGTCTTCAGCTCGCGCTGTTCCCGCAGGAGTCGCCAGCCTCCGCTCCAATCAACAGAGTCTCCATAATAATGATGAGGTGATGGATATGATGACGAAGAATCAGATGAATCAACGCGAACAGTTAGAAATACTTACCATTAAACTCTTCAATCAGCACTGTTAGTCGAATGTACTGATATAATAAAGCAGTAAAACACCCATGAATATGCTCCAGATTCCGAAATGTATTAAAGTAATAAAATATTCTTTTTCTTCTCGTTCGTGTTTATATTCCTCAAAAGCACGGAATAGAGATACAACGGCAAAAATAGCGATTGCTAAATAGAACAATACTGAACGCTCAATAATCCAAAAAAGAACAATGAAAATGACCCCTAACACCATTAATGGTATTTCTACCCACTGGTGGGTATTGCTCACATATCTAACCCTTTGCGGGTCAATAATGTTGTATTTGTTTCTTATGAACTTTGTTAAAATGGAATTAATAATCAATAATGTTACGCTAAAAATATAGATTTTAAGCATGCACACTCTCCCTCCACCGATAGTGGGAATTCCCCTTACTTATTTTTGTTCTTCAACCTGTTCCGTTGGTTGTATAATTTTACTACTCATAATCTATTTTAACACGCAAACCTCTTCTTCCTTTCGAAATATTCACATATACCAAAATAAGTTGTTTTTACGGTAACCATCTCATTCAGCCGTTTTACAAACGTTTAATTTACCAAATATAGTGCGAATTCTTTTGGAGAAACAGTCCAAACATTGATATAACAACAAAGACAGGGACACTAATTCATATGCGAATAGTTTCCCAAAATGCGACTGGAAGTCCTTTTACGTGTATTGAAGGGCTTTCCACGGTCATGTCTTGAGCAAATTACAGAGAGAAGGGTTTGATTTGCTTCAAACGCTTTGCTTTTTGTAGCGAAAGCCGTTCTTCGTAACGTCTTATCCTGTGGTGTCTTCTACTCAAGTTATTCGCATAGGAGTCTACGATTACACTCTCTGTCTTTAAACACTTCTTTACGCTTGAGCAAATAAAGGAGCTCTCCTTGGTATTCCATAAAATATCTTGTAAGTAGAATATCTGTTGATTGGAGTGGAGAACGGCGACTCCAGCGGGAACAGCACGTGCTGAAGACCCTGCACGGAGCAGAGCGAAGGAAGCGTCTGAAGCCGTGCCCGCGGAAAGCGTCCGTTCGGAATGGAAATCAACTTGTCACATATCACTAAGTTAGTAATATGAACATTTTGTTTCCATTCTTTAATACGAATTTATCTAACGTTATTCTTGACTGTATATACACTAAGGGGTAAAACAGTTTTTCACGTGCAAGCGGATGCGTTGTTTGCTATAGTGAAAGGGCTATGCATTACTTAAGGGAGGTATTCAATTTGAATACGACAAATTATGCTGCTTATATAGATCACACATTATTGAAGGCTGACACAACGAAGGATCAAATTGTTACGCTTTGTGAAGAAGCAAAGCAATACTCCTTTGCTTCGGTATGTGTCAATCCGACTTGGGTCGAAACAGCAGCCGAATTATTGAAGGGCTCAGATGTCAAAGTCTGTACGGTCATCGGCTTTCCGCTTGGAGCGAGCACTTCCGAAGTGAAAGCGTTTGAAACGACAGATGCTATTCAAAAAGGCGCTCAGGAGATCGACATGGTTATCAATATCGGCGCTTTAAAAAGCGGTGATGACGGACAGGTTCGCCAAGATATCGAGTCTGTCGTGGAAGCGGCGAAGGGGAAAGCGATCGTTAAAGTAATTATTGAGACTTCTCTACTGACAGACAATGAAAAACGGAAAGCATGCGAGCTATCCGTTGCAGCAGGTGCAGACTTTGTTAAAACATCGACAGGCTTCTCGACAGGCGGGGCAACAGCTGAAGATATCAAGCTGATGCGCGGCGTCGTTGGACCTGAAATGGGTGTGAAGGCTTCTGGAGGAGTCCGCAGCTACGAGGATATGAAGCAAATGATCGATGCAGGGGCTACACGGATCGGTGCGAGCTCAGGCGTGCAAATCATGAACGGATTGAAATCTGACAGCGATTACTGAGCAGGCTCAACATTTTATAAATTCTGTCGCATTCAACTGATCATTTTAATAATGAAAATAAGTAATGTGAACAAGCCTTCAAGCTTTCGGCGTTTTCTTACTTAAAATCTTTTAAATTTTGCCGAAGGAAATGGAAAGTTTTTTATTGACCATATTCTAATTGTGCGATATACTTTTTTAGTACAAGGACAACTGCCTTGTGTCGAAGTGTGCTCGGAGGGAGGGACAAGAGATATGACGAAAACTGTCGTTCGTAAAAATGAATCGCTTGAAGATGCTCTTCGCCGCTTCAAACGTACGGTATCCAAAAGTGGAACTATACAAGAGGTAAGAAAGCGTGAATATTACGAGAAACCAAGCGTAAAGCGGAAGAAAAAATCCGAAGCTGCTCGTAAGCGTAAATACTAATACTACCTTGACTTACTATTGAAACTTTGAATCTATACGTAAACCGGAATGTCCTTTTGGATGTTCCGGTTTATTTGTGTCTTTTCTCATAATTTATTTTATTGAAATGAAACTTCCGGTCATGTTGTGACGTAGAAGAGGTATAATGGAAGTAGTGAAAGGAGTGAGGAGAGTTGAGGAAAAGTGTCAGGGCTCTACTTCTGCTCGTTTTATTTCTTTCGGCCATTTCCATCCCGCTTGGTCAATCGGATGCAAATGCCGTGAAAGTATACAAAGTGCCGATTACGAATGAGGTGGAGAAAGGCTTGCACGCATTTCTGAAACGTTCGTTCAAAGAAGCGGATGAAGCGGGTGCCAGGACGGTTATTCTGGAAATCAATACACTTGGCGGCTTCATCGATGCGGCTGGTCAAATTGGCAAACTCATTGATGACCAGCGTAATGAAATGGAAGTAATTGCGTATATCAATGATAGGGCCATCTCGGCTGGTGCGTATATCGCCTTGCATGCGGACAAAATCTATATGTCGCCTACAGGGAAAATCGGTGCTGCCCAGGCTGTTGAGGGCACCGCTGGCAATGCGGCTGACGTGAAAACACAAAGTTTTTGGGTGGCTGAAATGATTAGTGCTGCAGAATCGTCCAACCGGGACTCTGATTTTGCCCAGGCAATGGCAGATCCCGATTTCGATCTTCCTGAGTATAATGCGGCGAAAGGCAAGCTGCTTACTTTGACCGCTTCCCAAGCAAAGGAAGTCGGCTATAGTGAAGGGACAGTCAGTTCATTTGACGCGCTTTTGCGTGAGTTGGGCCTAGAAAATGCTGAGGTCGTTTCAACGGATGTCACATTCGCCGAATCGGTTGCCCGCATTATTACCAATCCGGTTGTCGTGCCAATCCTTTTGTCGATCGCAGGACTCGGTCTTGTGCTGGAACTGTACTCACCTGGATTTGGCGTGCCGGGCACGATGGCTCTCGTTTCGCTTGGGTTGTTCTTCTTTGGCCATCTCGTAGCAGGCCTCGCCGGTTATGAAGCGCTCATACTGTTTATTATCGGGGTGGGGCTCATCATAGCGGAGTTCTTCCTGGCAGGTGGCATCGCAGGTGTACTCGGGGCGGTCGCAGTAGTCGTAAGTATCATTTTGGCGGGTGGCAATCCGATGTATATGGCGATCTCCGTGTTGATCGCGATTGCTATTGCAGTCATAGGGATGGTGATCATTATGAAGTTTTTTGGCAGGAAGCTCCATCTGCTCAATAAGATGGTCTTGATGGATGCGACCGATACGGAGAGCGGTTATGTCTCCAACGTCAATCGTACCGAACTGATCGGAAAGGTTGCTGTGGCAATTACACCGCTCCGTCCATCAGGTACGGTCAACCTGGATGGTGAGCGGATTGATGTCGTGTCGGAAGGAAGCTACATCGAGAAAGGGAAAGATGTTATGATAGTGAAGGTGGAAGGTTCCCGCATCGTTGTCAGGGAATACCAAAAAAAGGGGGATAATTAATTATGGCAGGTTTATTAGCTGGCGGAGGTATGTTTGTAACCATCGCTATTGTAGTAGTAGCTATCATTGTACTCTCAATATTCTTTACGATGGTTCCTGTCGCATTGTGGATTTCCGCAATGGCGGCTGGTGTACGGGTAAGTATTTTCACATTAATCGGGATGCGTCTGCGCCGAGTCATTCCGAGCCGTGTCGTCAATCCGTTGATCAAGGCACATAAAGCAGGTTTGAATGTTAGCATCAATCAACTGGAAAGCCATTACTTGGCGGGCGGTAATGTGGACCGTGTCGTGAACGCGTTAATTGCCGCACACCGGGCGAACATTGAATTGACTTTCGAGCGCGCAGCAGCGATCGATTTGGCGGGCCGTGATGTTTTGGAAGCGGTTCAAATGTCAGTTAACCCAAAAGTAATTGAAACACCATTCATCGCAGGTGTTGCGATGAACGGTATTGAAGTAAAAGCGAAAGCCCGTATTACGGTGCGTGCGAATATCGACCGACTCGTCGGGGGTGCCGGAGAAGATACGGTAGTTGCCCGTGTTGGTGAAGGTATCGTTTCGACAATCGGTTCATCAATCGATCACGCGAAAGTGTTGGAGAACCCGGATTTGATTTCCCAAACCGTTTTGGCGAAAGGTTTAGACTCTGGTACTGCTTTTGAAATTCTCTCGATTGATATCGCGGACGTTGATATCGGCAAGAACATCGGCGCTGAGCTTCAAACGGAACAAGCGATGGCAGATAAGAACATCGCGCAAGCGAAAGCGGAAGAAAGACGTGCGATGGCTGTAGCGAACGAACAGGAAATGAAAGCGAAAGTCCAAGAGATGCGTGCGAAAGTGGTCGGCGCCGAAGCGGAAGTTCCGCTTGCAATGGCCGAAGCACTCCGTACGGGAAATATCGGAATTATGGACTATATGAACTATAAGAACATCCAAGCGGATACCGGCATGCGCGATTCCATTAGCAAAATTGGCGGAGACCAGCAAAACCCGAATGCGCCGAAAGAGTAATAGATGACATGTCATCTCGCAGAAAGGGGATGTGCAGACGTTGGAAGGTCTAATTCCTTTAATCATTTTTGCTTTGATCAGTATGCTGCTAAAGGGAAAGAAGCCGGACAGTGCGAATGCTAAGCCGGAAAGACAGGAGCCGAATAAAGCGAAACCTTTTACGGCCCAGAAGCAAGGTTCGGATCCTTTCAAGAAATTGAAGGAAATGTCCCAGGAGATGTATCAAGATCTACAGCGGGAATTCCAAAATCCGCCGGACGAGCCGCCCAGCCGACAGACGACAGTGGAATCTCCACAGACTCGTATGGAGACTAAAAGGCCAGCCTCACAGCCTGTAGCAGTCCAACCAAAACCATCAGCCAAACCGGCTCAGCCAGCAGCGTTTTCCACGCGGAAAGAAACGCCGAAACGCGAGGAGCGATCTGGCCGGTTGTCGGCACATGGCGGCCGCAAAGCACAGGAATTGACTGTGATGGAACCGGAGCATATGATTCCAAAGAGCGAACAGGATCTTTTAAAAGGAATCATATTTTCTGAAATTTTAGGCCCGCCCAAAGCAAAACGGTAATCATCAGCCCTCTATCCTGAACATACGATTAGGATAGGGGGTTTTGTGTATGCGAAAACTATTCAAGATGGATACATCTGTCCTGATCGATAATTACTCTTCCATCCGCATTACCGGACCATATGATCTGGTGAAATTAAGCGGAACCGCATGTACGATACGCAGCGAAAACTTTGTCATCGACATGACGGGACAAGAAATTGTTATTGAAACACTGGCCGAAGAAGTGGCTGTCATCACATTTGAAACACTGGAAAAAATGTTGATCCAGCCGGGGAAAGGCAAGGATGGCGCGTATGATTCGTAAACGGTATGCGGTCACTTTGAAGGGGAAAACGGACTATTCCAAATTCCTTGGGAAACTGGCTGCTTCGGGAATTAAGATCATGTCTATTTCCCATGAAGGGGCAGCCGTTCACTTCATTACGGATCCGAAAGGGATAAGCTTCATACGTAAAAACCGCCGCCGGTTCGGGGTGAAAGCGAAATTTATTCCGATCGGCAATGAGACCGTGGAGAGCCGATTGTTTTCTTCGTATCGCTTTCTCGTCGCATGTGTCATTCCCCTGGTCGCATCCTTGTTTTTATGGCGCATTGATGTTGAATCAGATCGGCCGGAAGTGGCAGAACGGATTGAATCGAAACTGCTCGCATCGTCGATCGTCACGATGAAGCCACTCTCCCGCTTGCCGGATGAGGGGGAAATCAGGCAGCTGCTGATGGCGGACGATCCTGAGCTCTCCTGGGTCCGTTTCAGCCGGTCTGGAACGCGGCTGACTGTAATCCCTATGCTATCCCCAAAAACGGATGAGAGGGCATTGGAGGAAGGTCCTCCTGCCGATCTCGTTGCTCGTACAGGCGGTGTCATCACTAATTTTCAATTAAGCCGCGGTGAGAGAGCTGCCCATATCCATCAAACGGTGAAAAAGGGTGACATTCTGGCAACAGGCATACTGGAACAGGGGGATAAAAGATCGCTAGTCGGGGCAGACGGCTTCGTTTTTGCCGACTACTGGTCGGAATACACATTTACGATTCCGCGGCAGATTGACCTTCAAATGCTCGGAGAGGAAACAGTGGAATTCAAATGGCGCTGGCCGGTCAAGATTAAGGACAACAAGTACTCCTTTCAATCCGTTTTGAAAACCGACAGGCAGCGCGAAGATATGGCCTATCAGTTGGAACTTGAAGAAGGAATGGAAGAAACCATTCTTTTGCCATTGTTGAAACATAAAATACTGTCAGAATCATCTCCCAGTCTGACAATAAAAGATGAAAATATTTTACATGTATCATTCCAAGATGATAAAGTTAGTGGGACTATATTGTTTTTAGTAAACGACAATATCGCTGTAAAAAGACCGATATCCCAAGGAGACTGAAAAATTGAGCGAACAACTGATTCAACTTCATGTCGAAGAACCGAACGATGTCATTATGCTGCTCGGTATTTCTGACCAGAATATGAAACTGATTGAAGAAAATATGGATGTTTCCATCATGACGAGAGGAGATACGATCTCCCTTTCAGGTGATGAAGAAAAAATCCTTCAAGGCAAGTATTTGCTTGAACAGCTTTTGAAAGTGATCCGGAAAGGTATCAATATAAATTTACGTGACGTTTCTTCCGCCATCGAGATGGCGAAAAACGGGACGATTGAATATTTTGCAGAGTTATATGATGAGGAAATTTCCCGCAGCGCAAAAGGGAAAGCGATTAGAGCCAAAACGATTGGCCAGCGTGAATATGTACAGGCGATCCGCAAGAGGGACCTTGTCTTTTGTATTGGGCCAGCGGGCACAGGTAAAACCTATCTGGCAGTGGTCCTTGCAGTGCAGGCATTAAAGAACGGATCTGTAAAAAGGATCATATTAACGCGTCCTGCTGTCGAGGCGGGCGAGAGCCTCGGGTTCCTTCCAGGTGATTTAAAGGAGAAGGTAGATCCTTATCTCCGCCCTCTATACGATGCCCTGCACGATGTATTAGGTGCAGAGCAGACGGAACGGTTCATTGAACGCGGTGTGATCGAAGTCGCACCGTTGGCCTATATGAGGGGCCGAACGTTAGACGACGCGTTTGTCATTTTAGACGAAGCTCAAAATACGACAAAAGCTCAAATGAAAATGTTTTTGACTCGGCTTGGATTTGGGTCTAAAATGGTAATTACAGGCGACAAAACGCAGATCGACTTGCCAAGAGGCGCTGAATCGGGATTGATCGCTGCGGAGACCATATTGAAAAAGGTACCTGAGATTCATTTTCAGTTTTTAGAACAAGGCGACATTGTCCGGCATCCGATTGTCGCAAAGATTATCGAAGCATACGAAAACGAATAAATCAGCACAGTCTGGATTGGCGGCCTGCACTTGCCTATACAACAGGTTTTATTATCAAACTTCTAGTCAGGTACCGGCCGCTTGCCGGCTGCACTGTAAATGAGAAAGTATATCTCCGTTATGAGAGCAGTCATCCCGATGACTGCTTTTTATCTAACCAAATCAATTGATAGATAGAGAGAAGGGAGGAGAGGATTCTGTGTTCCGGTCAATCGGGAAGATGTTCAACTCTCTGAAATTTAAATATTTTTCTATCCTTGTCGTATCGTTATCAGCGCTACTTCTTTTCACTTTCATGTTTGGGGAAGTGAAGCAGGAAACGTACGAGTTATCTGCCTTCCAGGTTTCTCCAAAGACCCTTCGATCATTGAAGACAGTGGAGGACGCGGAAAAAACGGAGCAGGAGAGACAACGGATTGCCAAGGAAGTGACGCCCGTCTATCAATTTTCTGATGAAGTGGCAAAAACAAGGCAGGCAATCGCTGGTCAATTGTTTGATTTCCTCATCCAAGTGAAGGAAGCCGAAAATTTATCGGTCGATCATGAGGACAAGTCGATCATCAGCCAAAAGGACAGGCTAAAAGAAATCCGAAGCAAATTGCAGAAGCTGGAGGAAGAGGAACCGAGCCTGCGTTTAACCGATGAAGCGCTGCTCAGCTTGCTGAAGCAGGACGTCAGCACACTTCGCAGCATGCAGAAGGCGATCGTTGGCATTATCGGCGGAGAATTGGAGAAACCAATCCGCACGACTGATCTCGCCACAATCAGATATGAAGTGGAGAGAAAAATCAGGTTATCAGACGCCATTCCGCCCGGAGAACTGCAAACGATGATTACATTAGCTCGTTCTCTCGTGACAGAGACTGAGAAAGTGAATGAAGAACTGACGGAAAAACGGCGGGAGCAGGAAATGAGTGCAGTCGAGCCGACCCGGATTCTGCAAGGACAAGTGATTGTCAGGGAAGGCCAATTCATCGATCAGGAAATTTATCGCCAGCTTGAATTGACAGGGCTATTGACCAATCAATCCTCGACTAAGCCATTAATCGGCTTAGCTTTATTTGTCATCTTTGTTTCCTCGATCATCTATTTGCATTTTTATACGTGGAATGGGAAAAACAATGTAAAGAAGAAGTCGCTTTTGATTATTTATTCCATTTATCTTTTTCTCGTGCTCTTGATGAAGTTAATCGGGATGATCGACAAGGAGTTTGATGTGCAAATCGCCTTTCTGTTTCCAACAGCGCTTGCTCCAATGCTCGTTAAGCTGCTGACCAATGAGCGGCTTGCTTTAATGGTCACGGTTATTACAGCAGCTACAGCAGGGATTATGCTCCAAGAAGGATTCGCTGCCATCATGCAGATGGAAATAGCGCTCTACATACTTCTGAGCGGCTTGATTAGCCTTTATTTCCTCGGCAAGGACGGGAGAAGGTCTAGCATTTTACGGACAAGTCTAGGGGTTTCTATAACCAATATGGCCTTTATCGGCTTTTATCTAATGATGACCCAGTCAACCTATAATCTATCCGAGTGGCTTTTCTATTTCATTGCAGCGGTGGCATCGGGAATTCTTTCCGGCGCATTGACGATCGGGTTAATGCCGTTCTTTGAAACTGCGTTCGGTCTGCTGTCTGATATGCGGCTTATTGAACTCTCCAATCCGAACCACCCGCTGCTTAAAAAGGTACTGACCGAAACGCCGGGAACGTACCATCACAGTGTCATGGTCGCTAATCTTGCGGATGCTGCTTGTGAGTCAGTAGGGGCTCATGGACTGCTAGCCAGGGTTGGGAGTTACTATCACGATATTGGGAAAACGGTTCGACCTGGTTTTTTCATCGAAAATCAGCATGGCGGCCAAAATCCGCATGATTCATTGCCCCCTGAAAAAAGTCGTGATATCATTATTTCCCATGCAGTTGACGGGGCGAAGATTTTAGAGAAGAATAAAATGCCGCAGGAGATTGTGGATATTGCACGCCAGCACCATGGGACGAGCTTCTTGAAATATTTTTATGTCAAAGCAAAAGAGATGGACGAGACGGCTTCGGAAGATGAATTCCGGTATCCAGGACCGAAACCACAGACGAAAGAAATTGCTATCATTTCGATAGCTGACAGTGTGGAAGCGGCCGTTCGGTCAATGAAAGAGCCTACACCGCAGAAGATAGCGGCACTCGTCAAAGCAATAATTAATGACAAATTGAATGATGGCCAATTCGATGAATGTGACTTATCCGTGAAGGAACTGAAGAAAGTGGAAACGGTTATTTGTGAAACGTTGAATGGCATTTTTCATAGCCGGATCGAATATCCGGAATGATTACAAAGGAAGGCGAAAATATGCTTGAATTTTATTTTGAAGATGAGACGGGAACCGTTGGACAAGATATTGAGGACTTGATCCGAAACTTATTGAATCATGCGGCGGAAATGGAACAGCTGTCAGGTCATCCCGAGGTATCTGTCACATTCATGGATGATGAGAGCATTCGTGAGGTGAATGCGGAATACCGAGGCAAAGATACGCCTACAGATGTGATTTCATTCGCTTTGGAGGAAATGGGCGAAGGAGAAGTGGCGATTGTCGCACAAGACGATATGCCAGTTGTATTAGGTGATATTGTCATCTCTGTGGAAACGGCCAAAAGGCAGGCGGCCGAGTACGGACATGACGAGACACGTGAAATTGGATTTCTAGCGCTTCATGGATTCCTGCATCTGCTTGGGTATGATCATCTGAATGAGGCAGAGGAAAAAGTGATGTTCGGCCGGCAAAAAGAGATTTTATCATCTTTCGGCTTAGAGCGGTGAGCAGACATGCTCGGAACTATCGTTAAGTCGTTCCAATATGCGTGGACAGGCGTCATAACAGGTGTTAGGAAAGAACGCAACCTGAAGTTCCATGTCGCGGCCGGTTTGGCTGTAGTCATTTGCGGTCTCTTTACTGGATTATCACACACAGAATGGATCCTTGTCGTTATGCTGATTGGCGGAATGCTGGCGCTTGAATTGATGAATACTGCCATCGAGCGAACCGTCGATCTCGTGACGAAAGAGTACCATCCCCTGGCGAAACAAGCGAAGGACTTGGCGGCTGGCGCGGTATTAGTTTATGCTGTGGCCAGTGCCATTATAGGTTGCATTCTTTTTATCCCGAAATGGTTTTCATAATTAGGACAGAGGTGTTGGAGTATGGACAAGGAACAATTAATGGCAGAATCGAAAAGAGCGAGGGACAAAGCGTATGTGCCTTATTCGAAATTCCCGGTAGGGGCTGCTTTGCTGGCGGAAGATGGCACTGTATATCATGGCTGCAATATTGAGAACTCCGCATACAGCATGACCAATTGTGCGGAACGGACCGCATTTTTCAAGGCTGTTTCAGAAGGAGTCAAATCGTTTAAAGCGTTAGCTGTGGTCGGAGATACAGAAGGCCCGGTATCGCCTTGCGGTGCTTGCCGCCAAGTCATTGCGGAGTTTTGTGGTCCTGATATGCCGGTCTATTTGACAAATATGAACGGTGACGTTCTTGAAACAACAGTGGCCGAGCTATTGCCTGGTGCTTTTTCGAAAGGGGATCTCGAATATGCCGCAAGCCGATAAAGCGTTCAAGTCCGGTTTCATTTCAATCATCGGCCGTCCAAATGTCGGGAAATCCACTTTTCTAAATCGTGTTGTCGGGCAAAAGATTGCCATTATGAGCGATAAACCACAGACTACCCGTAACAAAGTGCAAGGGGTCGTCACGATGGATACGTCTCAAATGATTTTCATTGATACGCCAGGAATCCATAAGCCGAAGCACAAGCTAGGCGATTTCATGGTGAAATCTGCTCGCAACACACTGAAAGAAGTGGACATCATCATGTTTATGGTGAATGCGGATGAGCCGATTGGATCTGGAGACCGGTTTATCATTGAACTGCTTCGCACAACAAAAACACCGGTTTTTCTCGTCATCAATAAGATTGATTTAGTTCATCCCGATGAACTGTTAACAATTATTACAACGTACACATCGGAGTACGAATTTGCAGAGATTGTGCCTTTATCCGCTTTAAACGGAAACAATGTGGAACGGCTTATGGAAACACTCGAAAAATATTTGCCAGAAGGTCCGAAATATTATCCGGATGATCAAGTGACGGATCACCCTGAGCGGTTCATCATTTCTGAATTGATTCGCGAGAAAGTGCTTCATCTGACCCGTGAGGAAGTGCCTCATTCCGTAGCGGTTGCGATTGAAAAGATTGAACGGGACGAAGCCAAGGGCATGGTCAATGTAATGGCGACCATTGTCGTCGACCGGGATTCTCAAAAAGGGATCGTCATCGGGAAAAAGGGTGCTTTGCTTAAAGAAATTGGCACGAAAGCGCGGCATGACATTGAAATGCTGCTCGGCTCGAAAGTCTTTTTGGAGCTTTGGGTCAAAGTTCAGAAGGATTGGCGGAATAAGCCGGGACAACTGCGTGAATTCGGTTTCCGGGAAGATGAGTATTAAACCATAAAGGAGTGATGGCCTTGCTGAACAAGTGGGAAGGAATCATTCTGAAAAGCATTCCATATGGCGAGGCCAATAAAATCGTGACTATTTTTACGAAGGAAGCGGGGAAATTGACTGCCATGGCCCGCGGCGCGAAAAAGCCTGCCAGCCGTTTGTCCGCCATTACCCAGAATTTCACGCATGGCTCTTTTCTAATTAGGACCGGAAAAGGGATGGGTTCGCTGGAGCAAGGGGAAACGATCGATTCGATGCGGTTCATCCGAGAGGATCTGGAGGCGACTGCATACGCCAGCTATATCGTGGAGCTTATCGATAAATTGACAGAAGACCGCGAGGCCACGCGTAATGTCTACGGCCTGCTGTATGAAGCGCTGCATGCGATCAATGAGGAATATGACCCGGAAGCGATTTCTCTTTTTGTAGAGTGGAAAATGCTGCCCGTAGCAGGTGTCTATCCAACCGTACATCAATGCGCCAATTGCGGGGCGACGGAAGGGGAATTTGCTTTTTCCTTTCAGGAAATCGGGTTTCTCTGCCACCGCTGTTTTCATATCGATCCGTATATCGTTCGGCTTTCTCCGACGCAACTGCGTCTGATCCGCACATTTTACACGGTCCCGATTGAGCAGGTTGGATCGCTGAAGCTGAAAAAGACGACAAAGCAGTTTATGAAAAAGATTGTGAGAACGATCTATGACGAGCAGGTCGGCATCCGGTTGAAGTCGAGAAATTTTTTGGACCAGTTGGAGCGGATGCCGGGCGTCCTGCCTGAAAAAAAAGAACAACCGGAGACGGAGGGTGAGTAACCTTCCGTTTCCGGTTGTTTTTGTTAAAAGTTTATAGCCGCGATTGGATTCTAATGAATACCGATAACCGCATAGGCTGATTGTATTTGATTAGAACTTCAAGCGTTCCTCGATATAATCTTTCACTTCGCTGATCGGCATACGCACTTGTTCCATGGAATCTCGATGACGCACTGTTACTTGGCGATCTTCTTCCGAATCAAAATCGTATGTGATGCAGAATGGTGTACCGATTTCATCTTGGCGGCGGTACCGTCTTCCGATGGATTGGGAGTCATCGTATTGAACTGCAAAATGTTTGCTGAGTTCTGCGTAAACTTCTTCCGCACTTTCCGCGAGCTTTTTTGATAGTGGGAGAACAGCCGCTTTGACAGGTGCCAGAGCCGGATGGAAGCGCAGCACTGTCCGCACGTCGTCGCCCTCAAGCTGTTCTTCATCGTACGCGTTGCAAAGGAATGCAAGTGTCACACGATCCGCACCCACGGAAGGTTCGATGCAATATGGCACGTATTTTTCGTTTGTGACGGGATCCTGATAATGGAAATCCTCGCCTGAATGCTCCATATGGCGCTTCAAATCGAAGTCTGTACGGTTCGCGATACCCCATAGCTCGCCCCAGCCGAACGGGAACTTGAATTCAATATCTACTGTGCCTTTGGAGTAGTGGGAGAGTTCATCTTCGCTATGCTCGCGCAGTCTGACGTTTTCGTCGCTTAGCCCGAGGTCAAGCAACCATGTCTTACAGAATTCACGCCAGTATTCATACCAGTTCATATCTTCGCCAGGCTTGCAGAAGAATTCCAGTTCCATTTGTTCGAATTCACGAGTCCGGAACGTGAAGTTGCCCGGTGTGATTTCATTACGGAAACTTTTACCGATCTGGGCAATCCCGAACGGCATTTTCTTTCGCATAGACCGCTGTACGTTTTTGAAATTGACGAAAATCCCTTGCGCCGTTTCCGGGCGGAGGAAGATTTCATTAGCAGACGAATCCGTCACGCCTTGAGATGTTTTGAACATTAAGTTGAATTGGCGGATGCCTGTATAATCCATCTCACCGCATGTTGGACAGACGATATGATGTTCAGCAATCAACTCTTCCATCTTTTCAAATGGAAGGCCATCGACAACCATCTCAATGCCTTTTGCGTCAAGTGCGTCTTCAATTAACTTATCCGCACGGTGGCGTGTTTTACATTTCTTGCAGTCAATCATCGGGTCATTGAAATTCCCGATATGGCCGGACGCTTCCCACACTTTAGGATTCATCAGGATGGCCGCGTCCAATCCAACATTGTATTTGGATTCTTGGACAAACTTTTGCCACCATGCCTTCTTGACATTGTTTTTCAGTTCAATCCCAAGCGGGCCGTAATCCCATGTATTCGCGAGACCACCATAAATTTCAGACCCTGGGAAGACGAATCCTCTCTGTTTTGCTAAGTTGACAATTTGATCCATTGATAGCATTGCAAATCCCTCCAATTCTTATTTATGCCTTTCAACCTCCTGCGGTACATCTTAAACTGTCCCGCTTCAATCCATTCAGCGATTATGAATGGGAAGGCTGGCTGGCAGGAGCCTGTGAACAAAAAAAGTATTCATGCCTTTGGGATGTTTGGTAAAACGCAAAAAACGCACCCATCCCCGGACAGTAATTGTCCGGGGACGAGTGCGTAGACCCGCGGTTCCACCCCGATTGGCTCAAAAAAGCCCTCTTTCGATCACGTTCTTGGCTCCAGGCTGCCGTTTCATGCCGATTACGGGCTTTCACCATCCCCGTTCGCTTCGTGTGGCATTACTTATTGACCTTTCTTCACCTATGGATTATGAGTACAAGTGTAGCACGGTTTGTGCAGACAGGCAATCGTTTCATCGTTTTTCTTTCACGCACTCCGTTTTCACTCGGAGTGATAGGAATTCTGTTGGGGAAATGCTATACTAGTCAGGTATATACAAATGAACGCGTAGGGCGGTGATTCATATTGGAACTGAATAAGCGCCAGAACGAGATACTCGAGATCGTCCAATCGGATGGGCCGATCACTGGGGAGCAGATTGCAGAAAGGCTGAACTTGGCACGGGCAACCATCCGTCCAGACCTGGCCATTTTGACGATGGCAGGATACTTGGACGCAAGGCCGAGAGTCGGTTATTTCTATTCTGGTAAAAAGCCTGCCCAATCTGTCGGCGATGGGATGATTGGCATGAAAGTAGGCGATTTCCAATCCATGCCTGTCGTTGTCGCCGAAAACATTTCCGTATACGATGCCATCTGCCAAATGTTCTTAGAGGATGTCGGAACGCTTTTCGTAATTGATAGGGATTCCCATTTAACAGGTGTTCTATCGCGGAAAGATTTGCTGCGTACAAGCTTAGGAAATAAAGAATTAGATAAGATTCCGGTGCATGTCATCATGACAAGAATGCCGAACATTACATACTGCAAAAAGCAGGACACGCTGCTCTATGCGGCGAAAAAGATGATTGAACAACAAATAGATTCATTGCCTGTCATTGTGGAGAGAGAGCTGGGCCTTGAAGTAGTGGGAAGGATCACGAAGACAAATATTACCGCCGCCTTCTTGTCCTTGGCCGACGACCATGATTTATAATGATGGGGAACTAGGAGTGATCCAATGAGTAAACTAACTTTGTTCATCGTTTCCGATTCGGTCGGCGAGACGGCAGATCTTGTCGCCAAGGCGGCAGCAAGCCAGTTCAGGCATGATCTTGA
Organism: Sporosarcina sp. AD_1; assembly: GCF_057373025.1. NCBI lineage: Bacteria > Bacillati > Bacillota > Bacilli > Caryophanales > Caryophanaceae > Sporosarcina > Sporosarcina sp. AD_1. The sequence continues at coordinate 104,800 of NZ_JBPVIR010000001.1, read as the reverse complement.
AACGGTTTCGATGAAGCGGTTTTCACACGTGGAAGATGAATCACAGTTACGCGAAATCGCCTATTTGGCCAAAAAACAAAATGCCATTATCATTTACACATTGGTGAAAAGCTGCATGAGGCAGCGGCTTAAACAAGAGTGCAGGGAAAATGGCTTAAAGTGCATTGATTTGCTCGGTCCGATAGTCGACAAGATCGAGGAGGAACTTAGCGAAAGGCCATTTGAAGAACCCGGGCTCGTCCGTCAATTGGATGAGGACTATTTCAAAAAAATAGAGGCTATCGAATTTGCGGTGAAATATGACGATGGAAGAGATCCGCGGGGCATCTTGAAAGCGGATATCGTTCTAGTTGGCGTATCGCGAACATCCAAAACGCCTCTTTCTCAATATTTGGCTCATAGGACGTTCAAAGTGGCAAATGTCCCTTTGGTGCCTGAAGTGGATCCGCCTGAAGAATTATACCGGATTGACCCATCTAAATGCTACGGACTCGTCATTTCACCCGAAAAATTGAATTCGATTCGGAAAGAGCGACTGATTACTCTTGGTTTGAAAGATGACGCAAATTATGCCCAAATCGAACGGATTAAACGAGAAATCGATCATTTCAATAAAGTCGTAGCCAAAATCGGCTGTAAGGTCATTGATGTAACAAATCGTGCAGTGGAAGAGACCGCGAATGTGATTTTGCATGATTGCGCGAATAAAGGCGAGTAAATTGAATGAATACTAAGAAGAAGGACCGCCTAGGCAAAATGGTTGGTTCTTCTTTTGTGGATTGTGTACAATATTGTTTTGCGGCTGTCTTTCAAAAATGATATAGTTATCCATCTGAAGGCCGGTTTTCCCCGGTCTCCTTTAACATGGCGGCAAATTAACCGTTTTTGATGGATTGATTTTTTAGAGTCTACGCCAAACCTATGGAAAACATAATATTTTTTTGTCGAATAAGCAGGATTTTTGAAATCTATCTCGAAATCAAGTAGATAGAGGGAAACGGTGATGGAAATGACTAAAATACCAGAGGAAACGATCGAGGAAGTACGCTCAAAGACTGATATTGTTGATTTGATCGGCGAGTACGTCCAACTGACGAAGAGAGGGAGAAATTGGTTTGGGCTTTGTCCATTCCATGGTGAAAGCACTCCTTCATTCTCAGTTTCCGAAGACAAGAATCTGTTTCATTGTTTCGGCTGCGGAGCGAGCGGAAATGCTATCACATTCGTCATGGACATTGAGAACACTTCTTTCACCGAAGCAGTATCCAAGCTGGCTGACCGGGCAGGCATTGAAGTAGATGTCCAGTCAGTACATGCTGCAAGCTCTTCAAAAAATGAGCATCATTCGATGAAGGAAGCCCTCGCACTTGCAGCAAACTTCTATAGTCATATATTACTTAATACTGTAGAGGGGGAAAAAGCATTACAATATTTGCAGGAAAGAGGATTTTCACGGGAGCATATCGAACAGTATGGAATCGGGTGGTCGCTGGAAGACAGGGAGACTTTGACGAATCTCCTTATCCGTAAGAAATTTGATATGAAGGAAATGGAGCAAGCCGGCCTATGTATTATGAAAAATGATGGGACAGGCTATTTTGACAGGTTTCGAGGACGTATTATGTTCCCGTTACATGACGATAATGGGAATGTCGTCGGTTTTTCCGGCAGGATCCTCTCCAATTCAAAAGATGAGGCCAAATACTTGAACAGTCCGGAAACTCCTATCTTTGAAAAGAGCAAATTACTATATAATTTTCATCGAGCTCGTCTTAATGTTCGGAAAACGGGTAAAGTAATACTATTTGAAGGTTTCATGGATACAATAGCTGCAGAACGGGCCGGCGTGATGAACAGTGTCGCGGTCATGGGTACGTCTCTGTCGGAAATGCATCTTCTGAAACTGAAACGCATTGCCAACCAGCTAATGATTTGCTGTGATGGAGACAATGCAGGATGGGAGGCAGCCAAGCGGTTTGCCAACCTGGCTGCGCAGAAGGGGCTTTCCGTCCAAATAGCACTGCTTCCTGGGAAGATGGATCCTGATGAATATATTTCAACACACGGTGGCGAAGCGTTCCGTGAAAAGATCCTTGGAAATCCCCATACGTATATGTCGTTTATTTTAGCGTATGCCAAACGTGGAAAGAACCTGACACATGAAAATGACGTCTTGCAATATATCCACGAAGTTTTGGACGAACTGGCTGCCAAGGTATCACCGATCGAGAGAGATCTCCTCGTCCGGCAAATGGCAACTGAAACTGGTGTTTCTGAGCAGGCATTGAACGAGCAGCTAATGAAAAAAGTCGGTAAAATGGCGAAGGAAGAAAAACAGGAGCAATCTACCGGCGGTATGCAGCAGATGCCGATGCCAAAGTCCAAGAAAGTGTCAGGCGCTGATCGAGCAGAACGGATTTTGCTAGCACACCTGCTGAACGACGGAGTCATATTTGATCGGCTGCGAGCGGAAGGCAGCGAGCTTTTCATCCGTGATGAATACAATGCCGTATTCGTGAGGCTGGCCGGTTTTTATGAACAATATAGCACTCCGGATTTTAATCGGTTCGCTGAATCATTGGAAGACAGGGAAATGCGTAAAATTGTGATGGAAGCAGCAATGATGGAACGCGATCCCGACCATGCAGATCAGGAAGTCACAGATTGTATTCAACATCTGGAAAAACAACGGGTAATCCGAAAAATAGATGAAATGCTGCACCAATCAAAAGAAGCGGAAAAAATGAATGATCATACCCGGGCGCTGGAGCTGGCCAGGGAAATTATACAGCTCCGGAAATCATTATCGGCATTGTAGGCCAGATTCCGGTGTATTAAGGAGGAACGGGTATTATGGAAAAAAAAGAGCGAGCTGGAGAGATGGAAAACGATATGACGTTGGATGAAGTGAAAGCAAGTTTATTGGAAACAGGTAAGAAGAATGGTGAGTTGACGTTGGAGGAAGTGACGGATAAACTATCCGTCTTTGAAATGGAGCCAGATCAATTCGAGGAATTTCTTGATCAAATCGAAGCGCAAGGCATCGAAATGGATCGTAAAGACGATGAGGAAGAAGAAGTGGAAAAAGGTGTCGCGGACGACGAACAATTCGATCTGAACGATCTAAGTGTGCCGCCGGGCGTTAAAATTAATGACCCGGTCCGCATGTATTTAAAAGAAATCGGCCGTGTCGATCTACTAACTGGAAACGAAGAGGTCAAACTGGCCGTCGCCATTCAGGAAGGTGTGGAAGCGGAAGAAAAGCTTGCTTCAATGGACCAGCCGGATGCAGAACTCATCGAAATCGTTGAAAAGGGTGAGAACGCAAAAAAGAAACTGGCAGAAGCCAACTTGCGGCTCGTCGTCAGTATTGCAAAACGGTATGTAGGACGCGGCATGCTGTTCCTAGATTTGATTCAAGAAGGAAATATGGGTCTTATTAAAGCTGTCGAGAAATTTGACCATACAAAAGGCTTTAAATTCAGTACGTATGCGACATGGTGGATTCGTCAGGCGATCACTCGTGCAATTGCCGATCAGGCGCGTACAATCCGTATTCCAGTTCACATGGTGGAAACGATCAACAAGTTGATCCGTGTCCAGCGTCAACTGCTACAAGATCTCGGACGGGAGCCATCTCCGGAGGAAATCGGCGAAGAGATGGATTTGTCTGCTGACAAAGTTCGTGAAATCTTGAAAATCGCTCAAGAACCCGTTTCGCTTGAAACGCCAATCGGGGAAGAGGATGATTCTCACCTCGGTGACTTCATCGAAGATTCGGAAGCACAATCTCCGTCTGATCATGCTGCATATGAGCTGTTAAAGGAACAGTTGGAAGATGTCCTGGATACTTTGACTGACAGAGAGGAAAACGTACTTCGTTTGCGTTTTGGATTAGATGACGGACGGACTCGCACTTTAGAAGAGGTTGGTAAAGTCTTTGGGGTGACGCGTGAACGGATTCGTCAAATTGAGGCGAAAGCGTTGCGCAAGCTTCGCCATCCTTCCAGAAGCAAACGCTTGAAAGACTTCCTCGAATAATGACGGACGTCTTGTCCGGACATTGTTCATTGGCGGCAGGATGGGCTGTATAGGTTCTCCATAACCCGGAATTATGAAAATCGCTAGAATAGGCGACATGCTTGCAGTGGCAGCTTTAGCCGGCACCATGAGAAGGAAAGGAGGGGATGATCCCTCCTGTCGGTCAAATGCTCAGGAAACGACTGCCGCATTTGGCCTTTCTGGCGATTTTTGTCTTTTATTATATCGTAGAGAGATAGAAAGCAAGCTCCTGTTTGAAAGTGTAATTGAAGGGGGATTTGGAAATGAACGCTCAGCGGAAGCGTATTATCATAACAGAAATTCAATATTGGAAGCAAAACAAATTGCTGCCCGAACATTATTGTGATTTTCTCATCACGTTATACGCGCGCGGAGAAGGCGAGGAACAGGAAGACACAAAGAGCTCCAAAGGAATTCTGGAACGTGAAAAGAACACGAAATGGATTAGATTAGCGGGGCTGTGTTTTATAGCAGTTCTAGCTTTCGGAGGAATGTTTGTTCTCAGAGATTTTCCTATTGTCTCCATCTCCGCAGCAGCGATACTGGCATCTATTTTTTTGATTCTTTCAATTTCAAAAGCAGGCGCCAATACAGGGCTGTCATCGCTCCTATACATACTTTCTGCCTTTTTGCTATTAGGCTTGTCATTAAAAGTTTGGCTCCTGTTTTTTGAGGATGAAACATTATTGTTGCTGGGATTGCTAGTTTTGAACTGCATGCTTTGGCTATTTGCCGGCAGATTGTTAAAACTACTTTATTTCACGATTTCCGGTTCGGTCGGGCTGCTCCTTATTATCGGCTTCCTTTTCCTTTCCATGTAGTTCTATGGGAAGCCGATTATTTCTCACGTTAGTCGATTCTCCTCATGCCGGCATGCCTTGTTTACATAAGAGTTTGCTAATAATACCTCAAATGTCTCCTGTAAGATATCTATTTGTAAAAGATCCTGTCCCTGCATCATTACTGCGCTGTTCCACTCCTCTGCTACTGATTCATACTAAATATTTTCCTCTGTTCTTCCCCTATATTACATTGATTTCAAGGTTGAATTTTTCACTAAACTCCTCGACATATGATGTCGATTCAGGGCGTAGACAAAGTCACTCCAAGATGAATAGAAATCAATAATCAAGCAGGCCAGAAGAGCAACTTCGCTTTCCAAGGACTTGGATTCAGGCAATCAAACAGCGAAGGGTTCGATATTTATAATTCCTGCGCCTTGGCATAAATTATACGTCCGTAGCTCGCTACGCATTCGCTTTGGCTAGGAAAAGACATACTACGCGGCGGCTTTTCCAGCAGGGTCTTCAGTTCAAGCTAACCCATAGGAGTCTTTGTTGCGCTCCCTGCATTAGATACAATTTTTTTATGGATGAGTAACTACATGAAGTCACTTGTACTCTCTGTAAAAGGGTATTACTCATTTTAATTTTTCTTAACATTAGTTCCTTGTTAGCAGAACATCCGTTGATTGGAGCGGAGGCTGGCAACTCCTGCGGGAACAGTGCGAGCTGAAGACCCTGGACGAAGCGCAGCGAAAGCCGACACGAAGAACGGCTTTTGCGACAAAAAGCAAAGCGTTTGAAGCAAGCTTTAATCGATATATAACAGGGGGATGCCTTAATTTCTGCACAGAACGCAGAAATACGGCAAATCGAACCCTTCGCTGTTCGATTAGCTATGAAAAAATACCAGATTGGTTGTGAAGTTGTTACTCTATTCGTTATACTATGAATGTAAGCGTTCACAACAAGGGGGATGGAACAGATGAATTTTGATTTGACTGATGAGCAACTGATGATTCGTCGGACGATGAAGGAATTCGCAGACGAAGTGGTCGCACCTGGTGCGATTGAAAGGGATCGGACGAAGGCGTTTCCATTATCGATTTTTAAGCAGCTGGGGGAAATGGGAATGATGGGATTGCCGTTTCCAGAAGACTATGGGGGTGCGGGAGCGGATACGATCAGTTTTGCTATCGTGACAGAAGAATTAAGCCGGGCGTGTGCGTCAACGGGGATTACATACTCGGCCCATATTTCACTTGGAGGGGCTCCGCTTCATTTATTCGGAACGGAAGAACAAAAAGAGAAATACTTGACGCCGATCTGTACTGGGGAGTCATTCGGCGCATTCGGATTAACCGAACCCAATGCAGGCTCGGATGCGGGGGGAACGCAAACGGCTGCAGTGGAAGATGGGGACGATTTCATTATTAATGGATCCAAAGTGTATATTACAAACGCTAGTCATGCTAAGCATTTGGCGCTGACGGCGGTTACTGGAATGGAAAATGGAAAGAAAGAGATCAGCGCCATTATCGTCCCGACCGACGCGGAAGGATTTAAAGTAATTGATAACTATGAAAAGATGGGGCTTCATGCCTCAAATACGACGGAACTCGTACTGGAAAACGTTCGGGTACCGAAGGAGAATCTTCTAGGCAAGAGAGGCGAGGGATTCCGCCAATTTTTAGTGACATTGGATGGTGGCAGGATTGGCATCGGTGCGATGGCAGTCGGAATTGCGCAAGCTGCCTATGACAAAGCTTTGAAATATGCGAAAGAACGGAAGCAATTTGGCAAAGCGCTGGCGGAATTCCAGGTGACCCAATTCAAGCTTGCCGATATGGCGCTTAAAATTGAACTTGCCCGCAATATGGTCTATAAAGCGGCCTGGTTGAAGGACCAAGGAAGGCCGTTCACGAAGGAAGCGGCCATGTGCAAATTGTATGCTTCGGAAATTGCAATGGAAGTGGCAGACGAAGCAATCCAGATTCATGGCGGCTATGGTTATATGAAGGAGTATGAGGTGGAGCGTTACATGAGGGATGCTAAGCTTCTTGAAATTGGGGAAGGTACTTCAGAAATTCAGCGGATGGTCATAGCACGCCAAATCGGTGTCATTTCCTGACGGGTTAGAAAACAGTCGAAAGTTTGTCGAAATTGTCACAAAGAGCGAATTCTGCGTGGATAACTCTTTCAGTTTTTCACCGGATACAGTACAATAATAGTTGTGCACTGTATAATTTACAGAATAGATCCTGGTGAAGGAGGGTAATTCATTGAAAAACAATCCTGTAGTACCATTTATCCTGATATTCGCGCTTGGATTAGGACTCATTTTCTTCATGTCTCTTTACGGGGTCGATCAGAAGAAGGAAATCGCTGGGGCGGATGAAGAAGGAAAAACGGAAGAAACAGCGTCTAATGCTGAGGAGTTTGATCCAGAAGGATTCACTCAACAAAAATGTATCGCTTGCCACGGTGGAGACTTGACTGGCGGAGCGGGACCTAGCCTTCATGGTCTATCCGAATCAAAGGAAAAGATTCACGAAATCATTAAGAACGGTCAAGGCGGCATGCCTGCTTTCGGTGGTCAAATTTCCGATGAGCAAATTGACCAGTTGGCAGACTACATCTTAACGCTTAAATGAGAAAAGGAGTCACCCGATGTGCAGCAGCATATCCGGTGGCTCTTTTTAATTGCAGGAGATGCAACGGAAAACGACATCATATACAATGGAAAAGGAAAGGTGGAGGTTTTTTGAATCCATTAAAATTATCGGAGCGATTAGCAACAGTGGCTTCATTTATTGAAAAAGGAAGCGTATTAGCTGACATTGGCAGCGACCATGCCTATTTACCGTGCCACCTTGTTAAGACGGGTGCCATTGAGCGTGCTGTTGCAGGAGAAGTGGCCAAAGGGCCGTATGAATCAGCAGTGGCGAATGTTGCAAAGGAAGGTCTTTCAAATGCCATTACGGTTCGGCTTGCGAATGGCTTGGCTGCTTTGCGAAATGAAGATAAAGTTGAGACAATTACGATAGCCGGAATGGGCGGTACGTTGATTGCCGGAATATTGGAGGAAGGAAAAGAAAGGCTGGAAGGCGTCAAACGCATCATTGTACAGCCAAATATTCATGCCATCGCAATTCGTTCGTGGTGTATGGACAACGGCTGGACACTCGTGGATGAGCGCATTTTGAAAGAAGATGAAAAGATATATGAAATCCTTGTCCTAGAACGGGGACGGGCGACGTTTTCTGAGTTGGAACTGCTTGTCGGTCCTTTTTTACTGGCGGAAAAATCGCCTGTATTTATTGAAAAGTGGACGAGGGAGCTGGAGGAGTGGAAGCGGGTTCTTCGTGCTATCGAAAATGCGGGGCATTCTGAAGAAGCTTTCACAAAGAAGGCCAAATTGCAATCGAAAATTGAAATGGTAGGGAAGGTGTTGTCGAATTGAAGAAAGTGAACGGTCATGAGATCATCACCCTTTTTGAACAATGGGCGCCAAAACGGTATGCGGAAGATTGGGATCCTGTCGGCCTGCATATCGGGCAGTTGAATAGACCAGTCGAAAAAGTCTTAGTGACGCTGGATGTAAATGAAGCCGTCGTGTCAGAGGCAATTGAGAAGGGGGCTAATTTAATCATCGCCCACCATCCGCCTATTTTCAAGCCGATGAAGTTTTTGTGGACGGATACGCCGCAAGGACGATTGATAGAAAAATGCATAAAGAACGACATTGCTGTGTATGCGGCGCACACTAATTTGGACGTCGCACCTGGTGGAGTAAATGATTTGCTGGCGGCTCGCTTAGAACTGAGAAATACGATTGTTATGGAGCCAACGATTCACGACCCTTTGTACAAGCTGGCTGTCTTTTGTCCGGTTGATCATGCAGGTCGTCTCCGGGATGCATTGGCCAAAGCTGGGGCAGGGGCGATTGGCGATTATGCCGGATGCAGTTTCACAACGACAGGAACCGGACGATTTATTCCTGCCGAAGGAGCGAATCCGTTTATCGGGGAAATCGGGAAACTGGAGGAAGTGGCCGAAGAACGTATAGAGGTAGTGATGCCCGGAACTCTTCGTACGAAAGTGTTGAAGGCGATGCTTGACGTCCATCCTTATGAAGAGCCGGCATATGACTTTTTTGTGCTCGATCAACGGACAAATGAATTGGGATTAGGAAGAGTCGGCGAACTGCAGGAAAGCATGTCACTCGGTCAATTCGCTGACCATGTGAAGCGGACGCTCGATGTCCCGTCCGTCCGAATTGTCGGGGATATGGACAAGCCGATTCGGAAAGTCGCAGTTCTTGGCGGAAGCGGGCCCAAGTATATCCATTCTGCGAAGCGGAGAGGCGCAGATGTTTTCGTAACTGGAGATATGGATTTCCATACTGCCCAAGATGCAGAAAATATAGATTTGGCAATTGTCGATCCAGGTCATCACGTAGAAAAAGTAATGATTACCGGGGTGGCGGACTATATGCAAAAGGTATGTGCGGAGAAAAATTTTGATGTCTCTTTCATCCCTTCTGATATCGATACGGAACCTTTTCGATTCGTTTAAAAGATAGTTTGGGGATGCAAAAAAAGCTGCCTCCTCTATGAGGAATGGCAGCTTTCACTTCTCCAAATGTTCGGCATTACAGTTTTGCGTAAGGCTCGATTCGATTCACAGGAGTCGGATTTTTGATTTTCGGAAGTATCTTTTCCAGTTGGAATTTGCGTTCCGGATTGTGTGTCAAAGGATCTTCTGGATTAAACTGCTCCAGAAACGCTATCACTTCGCGGACTACAATGGTCGGGGTGGAAGCCCCGGCAGTAACGGCCACCGTTTCGACACCCTGTAACCAATCAATTTTAATTTCGGATACATCAGAAACACGATAAGCCGGTGTGTTGGCGATTTCCACAGACACCTGTGTCAAGCGGTTTGAGTTATTGCTTTTTGGATCGCCGACAACTATTAGGAGGTCCGCTTCGCCTGCTTGCTCAGCGACAGCTTCCTGCCTTACTTGGGTAGCAAGGCAAATTTCTTTATGAACTTCAATGTGCGGATACTTTTCCTTCAAAGCCTCCATAATATGGGCAACGTCCCACTGACTCATAGTCGTTTGATTTGTCACGAGCAGCTTCTTGTTGTCAATCATCATCTTCTCAACATCTTCTACCGTTTCAATTAAATGAACGGCATGAGGAGCAATTCCGATTGCGCCTTCAGGTTCAGGATGATATTTTTTTCCGATATAAATGATCTCGTAACCTTCAGCTACTTTTTCTTCTATCAAATGATGGGTGACAGAGACATCCGGACAAGTGGCATCAATCGAGACAAGTCCTTTCCTGCGCGCCAGTTCACGAACTTCGGGAGAGACACCGTGTGCTGTGAAAATAACGGTGCCCGTTTCCACTTTGTTCAGGATATCAAGGCGGTCTTTGCCGTCGAGTGTGATAATTCCATCCTCTTCGAAGGCATCAGTAACGTGTTTATTATGAACAATCATGCCCAAGATATAAATGGGCCTTGGTAATGTTTTGTCGAGCGCTGCATTTCTTGCAATTACCATTGCATCGACAACCCCGTAGCAATAGCCCCTCGGGGAAATCTTTAATACTTTCATCGAAACTCACTCCTCTAATGGGCTCTATGTCCATTATAGTTGGAGTTGAACGGAGTTTCAAACTTATATCGTTGGAGGCTGGAAAATGCGAGGTGTGGAAACCCCGGCAGCAGCTCGGGCCGCCGCCCTTGGAGCAGCTGCAGCTGCTGCGTTTGCTGCGCCTTGCGCTGCAGTGCCGGCTGATGGAATCGATTGGAACCCTTTATATAATTTCCACATCGCCGGCAAATTTTGAATCATGGGAGCAAATTGCTGGATCAGCGGAGCGTATTGTTGAGCCGTATTCATGAAACGATTTGCAGTCTGCATGTACATCTCCATTTTGGATGAGTTTTGACCAGGTGCTCCTTGACCAGCGGCGCCAAATTGATTCCCCATGCCTGGGCCTGGGAAAGGCTGTCGAGGCATTGGCTGATTTCCGGGCTGGAATTGTGGGCCAAACCCGGATGGTCTCATGGCAATTGGGGATGACTGCTGTTGCCGCATGAATGGATAGAAGGATTGATATCTCATTATGAACCCCTTTCTTTTCATTGGTTTTGACCTTCACGCTATATAGTATGCGAAATTCACTTACGGCGGAACGGAATCATGCTACAATAAGAGTATGTTAGGAGGCATACAATGTCTAAATATACAGATTATCAATTTAAACCATTCTTACGGGATGCCATTTCCCGTCTCGGTTTTATCGAACCGACACCAATACAAAAAGAGATGATACCACTCATTCTCAAAGGGTCGAAGGCAATTGGCCAAGCACATACCGGAACAGGAAAATCGCATAGCTTCCTCATTCCGATTGTCGAGAGAATGGACATAGATACCGATCAGCTCCAAGCTGTCATTACGGCACCTACACGAGAGCTCGCGACGCAGTTGTTCACTGAGTTGAACAAACTGACGGAAGGAACGGAAATACGAAGTGCCTTGCTGATCGGTGGAACGGACAAGCAGAGAACAATCGGGAAATTGAAGTCGGCCCCACATGTTGTCGTTGGAACGCCAGGACGGATTCGGGATATGGCGGAAAACGGAGCACTAGGAGTCCATACGGCTTCCATTCTCGTCATTGATGAAGCCGATTTGGCATTTGACATGGGCTTTATTGAAGATATCGATCAGTTTGCAGCACGGATGCCAGCTAATCTGGAAATGTACGTATTTTCAGCTACTATTCCTGAAAAGCTGAAGCCCTTCCTTGCGAAATATATGGATTCTCCGGTTCATATTCAAATTGGCAAACGGAAACCTTTAACAGAAGGCATGCATTATTCGCTCGTTCCGGTTCGTTCGATGGACCGAAAGAAAAAGCTGCTACAAGTTTTGAACGGTATCAATCCGTATTTAGCTATTGTATTTACGAATACAAAACAGCATGCGGATGAGATAGCTGATTACCTCGCAGGACATGGCATTAAAGCTGGCCGTATCCATGGCGATCTGACGCCGCGTGAAAGAACCCGCATGATGAAGCAAGTGCGCGATTTGGAATTCCAATATATTGTTGCGACCGATTTGGCGGCCAGAGGAATTGATATTCCCGGTGTCAGCCATGTCATTAACTATGAATTGCCGGAGGATCTGGAGTTTTTCATTCACCGGGTAGGCCGGACGGCGCGTGCTGGATTGGAAGGAATCGCTATTACGTTATACGAGCCTTCTGAAGATGATAAAATTGTGCAAATTGAAAAGTTGGGCATTCCATTTGTCCATGAAGATATTAAGAACGGCGAATGGCAAGAAGTGAAGGAGCGCCATGCAAGAAAAAGACGTGTCAAAGAAACGGACGACCTTGATCGGAAAGCTGCTTCCTATGTCAGAAAGCCGGATAAAGTGAAGCCGGGCTATAAAAAGAAAATGGCCAGAGAGATGGAGAGCTTCAAAAAGAGGGAAAGGAGATTGAAACGTAAAAAATGACACAGCAACCAATCCTGTTAGGATCCCACGTATCGATGAGCGGCAAAGAGATGCTGCTCGGTTCAAGCAAGGAAGCTGCAAGTTATGGAGCGAGCACGTTTATGATATATACAGGTGCTCCGCAAAATACGAGAAGAAAACCGATAGAGGAATTGAATATTGAGGCAGGGCAGCTCCATATGCAAGAAAATGGAATGTCAAATATCGTCGTCCACGCACCGTATATAATCAATATCGGCAATACGACCAAGCCGGAAACTTTTCGTCTGGGAGTGGATTTTCTGCAGATGGAAATTGAGCGGACAGCGGCCCTTGGAGTCGATCAGATTGTTCTTCATCCAGGTGCCCATGTAGGGGCCGGTGCTGAAGCTGGAATTGCTAAGATCATTGAGGGATTGAATGAAGTATTGTCCGATGATTCAACTGTGCGGATCGCCTTGGAAACAATGGCTGGAAAAGGAAGCGAGTGCGGCAGGAATTTTGAGGAGCTCGCGCGGATTATCGATGGCGTCTCAAACAATGAGCGTTTGTCTGTCTGCTTCGATACATGCCATGTGCACGACGCGGGATACGATATCGTACATGATTTCGATGGAGTTCTGGATGAATTCGACCGGATCATTGGCAAAGACCGAATCTCGGTTATCCATGTCAATGATAGTAAAAACGAATGCGGAGCTATGAAGGATCGCCACGAGAACATTGGCTTCGGCCATATCGGGTTTGAGCCATTATGCTATATCGTCCATCATCCAGAGTTTCAATCGGTTCCAAAAATATTGGAAACTCCATTCATAGGGACAGATGCCAAAAATAAAAAGGCTCCATATGAAAAAGAGATTGAAATGCTCCGTACAAAAACATTCCAAAGTGAATTGCAAACTGTTTGAAGCAACTCTCGAACATAACTAAATGACCGGTTATCATTCATTAGAAAGAAGTAGAGGAGAATCCACAAAAAGATTCTGCTCTACTCCTCTAAGCCGGTTACATCAAATCCAAATAACTTCTAAATAATTCTTCTCCTTTTTTCTCCCCGACGGCTTTCTTTACTTTCATGATGAAGCTTTCCGGTACGCCGGAAAACAGCCAGTGAAACGAAATTTCATCCAATAAGGGACGCAACGCTTGGATTTCCTCTGCATTCAGTGCAATGCCGTGCGTACTGGCTAATTGTTGCGCTTCTTCCACGCTGCACGTTTTCAATTGATTGATAAACTGAAGTAACTCCAAATTACACCATTCCTTCTCAATATGTTGTCAGAAGACCAAAATTCCGCTATACTACATAGGCAACAAATCGTAACGGTTACTATTCATTTGTGGATAGTTTTATGGCTGGTTCACGCGATACCGCCTGTTTTGATAGAGAGGGATTTGTCTATGAAGAATACAATTATTGAATGCAAGGATGTCAGTTTTACATACGACCATACGGAAGTCCTTGAACATATATCATTGGAAGTCAAGGAAGGGGAGTTTTGGGCTTTAATTGGACCGAATGGTTCGGGAAAGTCGACGTTGATCAAGCTTATTTTAGGTTTGATAAAACCAAGCAGAGGTTCGATCAAACTGTTTGGCGAAGATATGTCATCCTTTCGTCAGCGTGAGCGGATCGGATACGTATCTCAAAAGTCAAACGCGTTTAATTCGGGCTTTCCGGCCACTGTCTTGGAAGTGGTCCGAAGCGGTTTGACCCGTAAGACCGGCTTATTCAAACGTTTTACAAAAAGGGAAGATCAACAGGCAATGGAAGCTTTGAAAATTGTCAAGATGGATCCATATCATTCCCGACCAATTGGAGAGCTTTCCGGCGGCCAGCAGCAACGGGTCTTCATTGCCAGAGCGCTTGTCGGAAAACCAGATCTCCTCATTATGGATGAACCGACGGTAGGGATCGACCAGCAAAATATCGCGTCTTTCTATTCTATGCTTCAAACGCTCAACCGTGAACATGGAATTGCTATCCTTCTGGTGACACATGAAATTGATATTGTCACCGATCTGGCCTCGCATGTTGCATGCTTGAATCGGTCGATCCATTTCCATGGAGTACAGTCTGATTATAAGAAGATGGACGATATGGACATCTCCAACTGGTATGGACATCCGGTCCGAAGAGTCCATCAAAGTGATCGGGAGGCGGAAAGATGATCGAGGCCATTTTTAATTATGAATTTCTTCAAAATGCATTTTTATCGGGCATTATCATTGGTATCATCGCGCCTTTGCTCGGCTTGTTTATTGTCGTCAGACGCCTGGCGCTTATTGCGGATGCATTGAGCCACGTGGCCCTCGCCGGGATAGCGGGAAGCCTGTATTTGAGCCAGCAGGTGTTGTTCTTGTCGGCGCTGAATCCTATTTATCTTGGAATGGCGGCAGCAGTCGGCGGCTCCTTATTAATAGAGCGTCTGCGGGGGGCTTATCGTCATTTCGAGGAACTGGCCATCCCGATCATTCTGTCAGCAGGTATCGGATTTGGTGCAATCTTTATTTCCCTAGCGAAAGGGTTTGGGACGGATCTTGTCGGCTATTTGTTCGGTTCAGTCTCTGCAGTAAGCCGGCAAGACTTAGGGATTGTCGCGATAATTGCGCTTTGTGTCATCGGCTTTGTCTATTTCTTTTACAAGGAATTGTTTGCCTTGTCGTTCGACCGGGAATATGCGAAAGTTTCCGGTGTGCAGGGGAAACTGATCCAAACGGTCTTTATGATCATCGTAGCCCTTGTCATTGGGGCGTCCATGAGGATTGTCGGGATCTTGCTTGTATCCTCCTTGATGACATTGCCGGTTGCAGCAGCAATCCAATTGGCAAAGAGCTTTAGAGGGGCTATGCTCTATTCGATCGGCATAGGCGAATTGTCTGTCCTGATTGGTTTGGTTGCCGCATATTATTTGGATATCGCGCCTGGGGGTACAATCGTAATAACATCGGTCATCATTTTATTGCTCGTTTTATTCTTTAAAAAGACGTGGCGGAAAATGGTCGGAACAAAAGGGGAGGCGGATGTGGTATGACACTTGATGAAGCGTGGAGAATCTTATCCGAACATCAATTTAAACGGACAAAAAACAGGGAGACGTTGCTTGAATATTTTGCAGCGCATGATAAATACATGTCGGCCATGGAAGTTCGTAATTTTATGGCTCAGGACAATCCCGGAATCAGTTATGATACAATCTACCGTAATTTGGCGACATTTTCCGAGCTTAAGATTTTGGAAGAGACCGAACTGAATGGAGAACGGCATTTTAGAATGCAATGTGATGCAAAGAACCATCATCACCATTTCATTTGCACGGAATGCGGAAAAACGAGAAGCATTTCCCATTGTCCCATGGAAATCGTAACTGACGAGCTGTCAGGTTATGAAGTGGAAGGCCATAAATTTGAAATCTACGGCAAATGTCCGATTTGCATTTCATAATTAATAAAAGGGCATGAACCCTCCTAACTTTGGAGGATTCATGCCCTTTTTCTTATATTGTTTGTTCAATCGGAAAGAGGCGTTTCAGCCATTGATCCGCTTCGTTCCAGTTGGTGACCCGAATGACGCCTTCGGGTATTGGAGAGCGGTTATATGGTGTATCAAATAAAAACACAGGGATGTTAAGCTCTTCATGAAGAGCGACCGCGTTATCATGCTTATCTTCAAAAAAGCAATGGACGCCGAATTGTTTGGCGGCCTCAATCTTATGATGGCTGCCAATTAGCTCGATATGGTCATACGGAATTTCTTCTCGCTGAAACCATTCTACTGTACAATCCATGACATTTTCGCCGCGCGCGGAAATATAGAACAGTTCGAATGACTCCTGCCAGTCGGATAAGATTTCTTTCGCATATTGCTGGGCAGGGGAGGTTCGGTAAATATGTTCCTCCGCCTGCCGATACCACGCGTAGAACTCGGCTTCCTCGACATCGAACGCTTTTGTCAGGTCGTACTCTTTAATTTGATCGAGCACCAGATTGCACCCAAACCGTTCATTAATATGAGGCAGCAGCGATGTCGGGCAGGTGACCGTTCCATCGATGTCGATGCCTAGACGGAATCGCCTCATTCAACGGATCCGCCTTGAAGCTGTAATTCCTCTTGGCGTTTCTTTTCGAAGTATTCTGCTGCGATTTTATCGATTTCAATTTTCAATTCTTCGACCATTGTCTCTTCCGGCACTTTACGGACTGTTTTCCCTTTCATGAACAAGAGTCCTTCTCCGCGTGCGCCTGCAATGCCGATGTCTGCCTCACGAGCTTCACCCGGTCCGTTAACGGCACAGCCAAGCACTGCCACTTTAATAGGGGCTTTAATAGTTGAAATGTATTCTTCCACTTCATTGGCAATGGAAATCAAGTCGATTTCAATACGGCCGCATGTCGGGCAGGAAATTAGAGTTGCAGCGTTGGATGAAAGGCCGAACACCTTCAGCAATTCCCGCGCCACTTTTACTTCTTGTACGGGATCAGCACTAAGTGATACGCGTAGTGTATTCCCGATACCGGCTGAAAGCAATGTTCCAAGACCGGCAGCACTCTTAATGGAACCTGCGAACAAAGTTCCAGATTCCGTGATGCCTAAATGCAATGGATAATCAAAAGCGGCAGCGGCTTTTTTATACGCTTCCACCGCCAAATTGACATCTGACGCTTTCAGGGAAACGATAATATCATGGAAATCAAGGTCTTCTAAAATCTTGATATGGTGCAGAGCACTTTCTACCATGCCATCCGCTGTTGGATAGCCGTACTTTTTCAAAATGTGTTTTTCCAAGGAACCAGCATTGACTCCAATTCGGATCGGAATCCCTTTTTCTTTGGCTGCCTTAACGACTGCCTCCACTTTTTCCTGGCGGCCGATATTTCCTGGATTGATCCGGATTTTATCTGCCCCTTGTTCAATCGCAATCAAAGCTAATTTATAGTCAAAATGGATATCTACTACTAACGGGATGTTGATACGTTTCTTAATCTCTCCGATTGCATAAGCAGCCCGTTCATCAGGACAAGCGACCCGTACAACTTGACATCCGGCTTCCTCGAGGCGCAGGATTTCCGCGACTGTTGCATCCACATCATGTGTTTTTGTTGTCGCCATACTTTGAATGAATAGCTCGTTGCTTCCGCCGATTGTCAGATTGCCGACTTTGACGGGACGTGTTTTCGATCTGTGTATCATTTCACTCATTTATGTTCTCTCCTTAAAAACTCGTATCTACCTACTCATTTTATCAATCAACCTGATAAAAAGAAAGGAACAGTACTTGGGATTGCTTTATTCACATAGATTGACGGAATTCGTCGACACCGGCAACTTAACTGACAGTCCGCCAATCAATTCCTGGTTTTGCAAGTAAGGATTGAGGGAATAGAACACGGATAAACGCTCTACAAACGAAAGGTTTGGATCCGGATATAAGGCGAACAGTGATTCAATTGTATCCCCATCAATCGTCTTGACCTGGATGACAGCCTGCTTGTCCTCTTCACAAGGTATTTCATCTGCAAAGAAAGAAGCAAGCGGAATCGTGCCGTCCGTCAGGTCCTCTTTAAGAATGTGAAAAATAAGAAATAGGATAATGGCCGCAAATAAAGTTCTCATCATATATCCCCCCTGCGGGAAATATATGCGCGGCAGCCGGAGAATATTCACTTCCTTACTTTTGGATAGTATTTCACGGCAAGCGCAATATATAACAAGTGGACGATTGACGCCAGGTAAAGTTCGTTAAGCTGCCATGCCGGAAATGAATCCAGCACCAGCGTGACAAGAAGCGGAACAGTAACTGAAACTGCCGCGGTCCGCCAAATATGGCGATATTCCGCTTTGCGCTGCATAAGCATGGCAATTAACAGCCCGGCTAAACCGAAAAGGCTTATTCTGACGAAAATATAAAATGTCGTAATGACGAATTGGAGAATAAACGCAATCGGATAGAGAAGCCATCCGATCGTTCGGCTATACTCCATCAGTTCAGGTGAAGCCTCGAAAAGACTTACATCTCCAAAAATAAATCTAGTAAATGATATAACAGTGTAAATGCCAATGAACAGAAAAACATATTGAATGACCTTGCCAATCGGCAATAGTCTGAAAGCCGCAAGTTTTTTTGGTTCTTTTAAAGCGGCTAGAAACAGTTGATGGAATTTCAATTGTGCTCCTCCTTTATCTATAGATAGTCTACCATAAGCAAGCGGGTCAAATGATGGGTAGTAAATTCGACAGATTGATGTCTTTTGTCGAACGAATTGTAAAGGCTATGTAAAGATTTTGCTCGTTCTATTTACAATTCGTTAATACTATCAACATAATGGAGTCGATACATATTCAGGATGATGGAGGTTGACGTGTTAATGGAGGTAAATTGGCAAGAAATGATCTTCCAATTCGTTGGTGGACTGGGGATATTCCTTTTTGCTATTAAATATATGGGGGATGGGCTTCAAAAAGCCGCAGGGGACAGACTTCGTTCCATCTTGGACCGATTTACGACCAATCCATTCATGGGCGTACTGAGCGGAATTATCGTCACTGTTCTGATCCAATCAAGCTCGGGAACAACCGTCATTACGGTTGGGCTTGTCAGCGCAGGATTCATGACGCTGAGACAGGCGATCGGTGTCATCATGGGTGCCAACATCGGGACGACCGTAACGGCATTCATCATCGGTCTGGATGTTGGGGCATATGCGCTTCCAATTATGGCCTTCGGTGCATTTCTCATTTTCTTCATTAAGAAAAGTTCTGTTAAAAGCTTAGGGGAAGTCATCTTCGGTTTTGGTGGACTCTTTTTAGGCTTGGAACTGATGAGTAATGGTATGAAACCGCTCCGATCATTGGAGGCATTTACGGATATTACGTTATCCATGAGTGATCACCCATTGCTCGGCGTCGTAGCGGGAACCGTTTTTACACTTGTCGTCCAAAGTTCAAGTGCGACTGTCGGTATTCTTCAAGGATTATATGCGGAGAATTTGGTTGACTTAAAAGGGGCGTTGCCGATTTTATTCGGTGATAACATCGGGACAACCATTACAGCCATTCTTGCAGCCCTTGGTGCTTCTGTTGCGGCACGGCGCGCAGCGGCGACTCATGTCCTTTTCAATGTCGTCGGAACGATTGTTTTCATGATTTTACTGTATCCGTTCACAATGTATGTCGAGTGGATCAGCGGCGTATTGAATTTGGAAAGCAAAATGCAAATCGCATTTGCGCATGGTTCGTTTAACGTGGCCAATACGGTTCTCCAGTTTCCTTTGATCGGCGCCTGGGCTTATTTCGTCACAAAGCTCATCCCAGGAAAAGATGTTACGATCGAATATAAACCGAAACACTTGGATCCAAATTTCATTACGCAATCTCCAGCTGTCGCAATCGGACAAGCGAAGGAAGAAATTATCCGCATGGGCGATTTTGCAGTACAGGGCCTGGGAGAGACGTTTGAATATTTGAAGACAAGCAATAAAAAGCATGCCGAAACCGCGTATCAGATTGAAGATGCGATCAACAATCTGGACAGAAAGATCACAGACTATCTAGTGGAGATTTCAGCGGTTAATATTTCGCCTATTGAGTCTGCACGACATGTCATGCTGATGGATACGGTACGGGATATTGAACGGATCGGAGACCACTTCGAAAATATTATTGAACTGATCGATTTCAGGGAAATGAATCGCGTCAAACTGACAGAGGATGCTTTGGAGGATTTGACAGAGATGTTCACTTTGACAATTGAAACAGTAGGAAAAGCCGTAAAGTCACTCGACTTGAATGACACGGAGCTTGCTCGGGCAGTGGCAGAGCAAGAGGATTTGATCGATAAGATGGAAAGAAAGTTCCGCAAAAACCATATCGTCCGTTTGAATGGCGGTCATTGCTCCGCACAGGCGGGTATCGTTTTTGTCGATATCGTATCCAATTTGGAGCGGATTGGCGACCATGCGGTAAACATAGCGGAAGCTGTACTAGGCAAGCGGGCATAAAAAAGGAGCGATTTGTATGGAATGGATCGGCTGGATTGTCGCGATCATCTTTTTTCTAGTGGCGTTCGCCGGATTGATCTATCCGATCATTCCGTCTGTTATATTCATAGTTGGTGGATTTCTGCTGTATGGCTGGATTGTTTCCTTTGAAGAAATGAATTGGCTGTTTTGGCTCATTCAAATCCTCTTTGTGGTCCTTCTTTTCTCTGCGGACACATTGGCCAATCTGGTCGGTGTCAAGAGGTTTGGAGGATCCAAAGCCGGTATGTGGGGAAGTACAATCGGACTGCTTGCCGGTCCGTTTGTCATTCCGGTTGCAGGGATTTTGCTCGGTCCATTTATCGGAGCTGTTCTGGCGGAGTTGATAGTATCGCGCGCAGGATTAAAGCAATCGCTTTTGACAGGTATCGGTTCACTTGTCGGTTTCTTGACTTCTGTTCTAGCAAAAGGTGGTATCATGCTTGTGATGATTGCCATATTTATTCTATTCGTTGCCAAATAGTTCATTTCAATTGATTGGATTTCTTAATTTTGATACTGTTAAATACGTAGGATAATTATTGAATCTATTGAGGAGGAATGGACAAATGGCTTACCAATTACCAGAACTGCCATACGCATACGATGCGTTGGAACCACACATCGACAAAGAAACGATGAACATCCACCACACAAAACACCATAATACGTACGTTACGAATGTGAATAATGCATTGGAAGGACATGACGATTTGGCTTCCAAATCAGTTGAAGAGCTAATTTCCGATATGGATGCAATTCCTGAGGCTATTCGCACTGCAGTCCGCAACAATGGCGGCGGTCATGCAAACCATACTCTCTTCTGGCAAATCCTTTCGCCAAATGGCGGCGGTCAACCAACTGGAGCGCTAGCAGAAGCGATCGATAAGAAATTCGGCAGCTTTGATGCGTTCAAAGAAGAATTTGCAAAAGCAGCTACTACACGCTTTGGTTCAGGATGGGCATGGCTTGTACTTAACAATGGCGAGCTTGAAGTTGTCTCGACTCCAAACCAAGACAATCCATTGATGGAAGGCAAGACGCCTCTACTAGGCTTGGACGTTTGGGAGCATGCATACTACCTAAACTACCAAAACAGACGTCCTGACTATATCTCGGCGTTCTGGAACGTTGTCAACTGGGATGAAGTTGCGAAGCGTTTCGAAAAGTGATAGATTATAGCAACCTGGCATACATCTTGTTCGTCAAGATGTATGCTTTTTTCATTTTGAATGATATAATGCAATAGGTTTTAATGAAAAGAACGATTGGGGGGAGACTGGTGAAAAAGCCGATGCGCAAAACGGATCAGGCGAAAATACGGCAGCGCAAGCATATCGCGTTCAGAATGAACTTCTTGTTTTTTTCTATTTTCATTCTGTTTTCTTTACTCATTCTCCGTCTCGGATATTTACAAATTGTCAAAGGCGAGGATTATAAACGGTTGCTCGAACGGACGGAGGATATTGCGGTCAATACGAGTGTGCCGCGTGGCCGGATTTACGACAGGACAGGCAAGGTGCTCGTTGATAATGAACCGAAAAATGCCATTACATATACGAAGACGACGTCCACCACTTCGGCTGAAATGCTCGAGATCGCCAAAAAACTTGCCAAGCTGATTGAGCAAGACACGAAGCGGGTCACCATCGGGGATAAGCGGGACTATTGGATTCTGCTCCATCCCGAAGAAGCGGCTGAGAAAGTTCCAGCAAAAGAAGTAGCTAAAATTCGTAAAAAGAATGAACAAATGTCGGATAAAGAGATCCAAAAAATTGTGAACCAATTGACGCGTGAACGAATTACCGATGATGAATTGGAGTCCTTCTCGAAAGATGAACTGGAAGTGCTGGCGATCTATCGAGAAATGATGTCGGGTTACGCATACTCACCACAAATCATTAAAAGCGGCAACGTGACCGAGCGAGAATTTGCATCGGTTTCGGAAAGGCTTAGTGAACTGCCCGGAGTTAATACGACAACAGATTGGGAACGTGTGAAATTATCCGATAACACGATCATTGGGTCGACGACTACACCGATTCGCGGAATTCCGCGTAACCGCCTCGATTATTTCCTGGCGAGGGATTATTCACGGAATGACCGGGTTGGGATCAGTTATTTAGAGCAATATTACGAGGAGTTGCTGAAAGGCCAAAAGACGATTGTCAAAAACGTGAAAGACCGGACGGGCCGTGTTGTTGAAACGAAGACCGTCCGAGAAGGAGAGCCCGGCAAAGATCTTGTTCTATCCATGGACAGTGACTTGCAGGAAGCACTCGAACAACTCATCACAGACAAACTATTGAATTTGAAAAAGATGAGTACATCCGGCTTGTTGGATCGTGCGTTTCTCGTCATGTTGGATCCAAATAATGGGGAAGTACTTGCGCTTGTTGGGAAGCAATTAGTGCAAGATAAAGAAACCGGTAAATGGGAAGTCCGGGATTACGCATTTGGAACCTTTACATCTGCTTACGAAGTCGGTTCTACTGTCAAGCTGGCGACGGTTCTGACGGGATATAGCCAAAACGTGCTTAAAATCGGGGAAGTCAAAATAGATGAACCTATCTATATAGGCTCCCAGGTAAAACGCTCCTTGTTCAACCAAAATGGCAGAGTTGCCATCAATGACATCGAAGCGCTCGGAAAATCTTCCAACGTATACATGTTTAAAATTGCTATGGCACTCGGGGATGCGGTCTACCGTCCGCATAAAGGGCTCCCGATTAACATCGAAGGCTTCGATCGGCTTCGCCAATCGTATGCTTCGTTCGGGCTTGGTGTAAAAACCGGCATCGATTTGCCAGGTGAATATGCAGGTTATCCAGGCACAGAAACCATTTCGGGTAAATTGCTTGACTTTGCAATCGGCCAGTTCGATACCTATACGCCTCTGCAATTAGCCCAATATGTATCCACAGTAGCCAATGGCGGATACCGGGTTGCGCCAAAAGTGTTGAAAGAGGTACGTGAGCCGTCGCCGGATGGTGAAACTTTCGGTTCGTTAATCCAGGAGTCCGGAGCAACTGTCCTCAACAGAATTCCGAATACAGACGCAGAGATCGAACAAGTAAAAAAAGGGATGCTATATACGTACAGTCCTCGGGGAACAGCACCGAATTTGTTTGCGGGTGCGGACTACACAGTGGCAGGTAAGACGGGAACAGCCCAGTCTGCTTACTATGATGGCTCAGACCGTAGTAAATATGGCACGAAGACTGTTAACTTGACCCATATCGGCTATGCGCCTGTCGAAGCGCCGGAAGTCGCTTTTTCGATTGTCATTCCGAATATCTCGACCAATCGAAGCAAATATCCTCATACGAGCAATGAGATTGCCCGGGAAGCTTTGGATATCTATTTCGATCTTAAGAAGAAGAGGATGAAGGAGGAACTCCCTGTTACTTCTGATTTAAAGATTGACCGCCAGAAGGAAAAAAAGGAAGAAAATAAGGAAAGCGTCGAACGGTAAAAACGTCCGACGCTTTTTTCTTATTTTGCCTTCGTGATGATGGAAGCGATCGTCTTTAGATCCATTGTGGAATCGACCTCATACTCGCCGACCTGAATACGGCCGGATAGCCCTTTTTCTTGCAAGTAGCGATCAAACTCCGCAGCACTCTCGATAATGCCAGCCCGTTCTAAGCGTGATGAAATCTTAGTGGAAACAGCTCCAGGCTCAATGGTAAGAATAGTTTTTGTCATTTGGCCATCTGAAGAAGAGGTGGCTGCATCCTTAGTAGCCGTGTCCTTTTGCCCGCTTGCCTGCTTGTCTGCTGACGAGGTTCTCTGAGCGGTAGCAAGCTCCTTCTTTACAGCTTCCAACTCCTGTTCCAGTGCTTTTACTTTGCCCGCATCATTGGCTTGAGGGCTGTCTGTGACAGTGGGTCCGGCAAAATACAGGATCCCGCCTGCAAGGAGGCAGCCGATGCCTGCCGACCTGAAAATTTCCCGAAGCATTTATCTAACCCCTCTCATGCGCAGCACTTCGGCAACTTCTTCAGAAGAAAGGGAAGAGCGTTTTGAAATGTCTGCAATCGAATATCCTTGGGAGTAGAGTGAAAGAATTTGATTGACAATGATTTCATGAACGGGTTTTGTACTGGATTTTGTTTTGGGGCCAATGCCCGAATTGGCGTGTGTGACGCCACCGATCATCAATTCCTCTTCCACCGCTTTCAGCCTTTTTTTCAGCTGGTTTGTTTCCTGATGCAAGCTGATGGAGATGTTTTCAATTTCCTCAGCATCTCTTTGGGAGGAGCGTCCGAAAAAGAAGGAAAGCAATACACATATGATACCGACGATCAACAAAAGCAATATTAGGTTGTCCACTAGTATTCCTCCGGTAAAATAAACCTTTTCCCCCATAGTACCACAACCAAAAGGCTAATGAAATTTCTAACTTTCCTCTGGACAAATACAGCAAATATGTTACAATTGAAAAGTCGTATAAATCATGCTCATAAAAGATTAAATGTATATTGCAATGAGTGGGAGGGACAACAATGCGCGTAAATATTACACTTGCTTGCACTGAATGTGGAGAGCGTAATTATATTTCGAAGAAAAACAAGCGTAACAATCCGGAACGCCTTGAAATGAAAAAATATTGCTCACGTGACAAGAAACAAACTTTGCACCGTGAAACGAAATAATGCTCATGCCAAAACCTTCACGGGTTTTGGTTTTTTATTTCGAAATGGGGGAATAAGATAATGGGTAAATCGGTTGCTCGAAAAGAGATCATGAGCTTCTTAAAAGAGATGGAGCGGACTGTGCACGAAAACAAGTCTTCTGCCATTTGCAAAAGGTTCATTGAATCAGAGTATTTTGCACGTGCCCATACGATTGGTGTGACACTTTCTCGTTTTCCGGAAGTGGATACGAGACCGATCATAGAAGAGGGATGGCGCTTGGGGAAACGAATTGTTGTGCCAAGATGCTTGCCATCTACAAGAGAGATGGACTTCAGGGAAATTACATCGTTTGATTGTTTAGAGACTGTTTACATGAATTTGAAGGAACCGATCGTCGAGCAGACAATTGCAGTCGATCGTTCGTATATAGATCTCCAAATTGTGCCGGGTGTCGTATTCTCCGACCAGGGATACCGAATCGGATTTGGCGGCGGTTACTATGACCGCTATTTGCAAAAGTTTACAGGAGATCTTGTTTCATTGGCTTTCGCATGCCAGACAGGAAAGCGCATTCCAGTGGAACCTCACGATATTCCTGTCGATACCATTATTACCGAAGAAGGCATTATCAGTTGTGTGAGGTCGTGAATGAATATGAAAAGCTATTATGACGTATTACAATTTCTGAAACGATTCGGCACATTCATTTATACAGGGGATTCGCAGTCTGACCTGGAAATGATGATGGCCGAACTGAAAGAACTGCATGATAACGGGCTGATTATGAAGGAAGATTACTTGAAAGCTATACTGATTTTACGGGCTGAATTACGGGACAAATGATATATTTCCGTAAAACATTTGGAAGTTTCTTGTTCAAAAGTGAAACTTTTTGACATGTATTCCGTCTATATAGACAGTGCTAGTACAAATGGTTGGATGAGTACATTAGACTTCACAAGGCTAGAAAGGAAGAGAAAGAATGAAAAAAGCAACCTGGCCCAAACATTCCGTACTCCTTATTGCTATCGTTGCAACGTGGATTACAACCTATATTGGTTACCATACAAGCTTTAATATGTCGATTGACAATGTTATGCAAGAGTTCATACTTTTCATGAATCCGCTCAGTTTCCTACTATTCATTTACGGAATTGCGCTTTTCATGAAGAGCAGGAAGCGCCGGAACATCTACATCTTTTCGGTCAGCTTGATCACCTCGATCCTCATGTTCGCTAATGCTGTATTTTATCGTTTCTTTAGTGATTTCATAACATTGCCATTATTGTTTCAAACGAGCAACTTCGGTGATTTGTCTTCCTCCGTTACAGCGAATCTTCATTGGACGGACATCTTTTTCTTTAGTGATGTGATCATTGTCGTCTTGGCTATTAAGTTTTTGAAGGTGCGGGACACAGTATCTCTGTCTTCTGGACGCAAAATCGGTAGGAAATTGTATTTTGTTGTAGCCGCTACCGTGCTGATGGTTAACCTCGGCCTGTCTGAAGCACAACGGCCGCAGCTGTTGACAAGAAGCTTTGATCGCGAGCTGTTGGTGAAAAATATTGGTACGTATAACTATCATCTGTATGATTTGTTTATTCAATCAAAAACACATGCGGAACGCGCTTTAGCGGATGGCAGTGAACTGACAGAAGTAGCTAACTATATTAATGCTAATTATGCCGAACCGAACCCTGACATGTTCGGTGTTGCAAAAGGGCGCAATGTCATTATCGTTTCGCTCGAATCCTTGCAGAACTTTGTCATTAACAATGAAATGAACGGGCATGTCGTAACACCTTTCCTCAATGAATTGACGAAGGATCCGGATACGTTCTATTTTGACAACTTCTATCACCAAACAGGTCTTGGAAAAACATCAGACTCCGAATTTATTTTGGAAAACTCCCTTTATGGCCGGAATGGGGGAGCCGTTTTCTTTACGAACAGCGGTAACACGTTTAATTCATTATCCGAACGACTTGGCCAAAATGGCTATTTCACGAGTGTTATGCATGCGAACAACCGCAGTTTCTGGAACCGTGATATTATGTACCAGGCCTTAGGTATTCAAAAATTCTATGACGTCGAAAGTTATCAGATCGGGGAAGGTCAAGCGGTTAACTGGGGGATGAAAGATATCCCGTTCTTCGATCAATCGGTTGAAATTATGAAAGATATGCCGCAGCCTTTCGCGACAAGAATGATTACATTGACGAATCACCATCCATTTGATTTGGATGAAGAGGATATGCTGATCCCGGCATACGATTCGAATTCGAACACATTAAACAAGTACTTCCAATCGGTTCGTTACATGGATGAAGCAGTGAAGACGTTCTTCGATGATTTGAAGAAGAGCGGACTTTATGATAACTCGATCATTATCATGTATGGTGACCACTATGGTATTTCAGAAAACCATAATAAAGCGATGGGTATGTACTTGGACAAAGAGATTACACCATTTGACAACGCTGAATTGCAAAAAGTGCCGATGTTCATCCATATTCCTGGCTATGGCAAAGGAAAAGTCATGGATGAGCTGTCGGGTCAATTGGATTTACGGCCAACCATTCTGCATCTGCTTGGCATTGATACAAAAGAAGATATGCAAATGGGGGCAGACGTTTTCTCGAAAGACCATGAACCGTTCGTCATTTTCCGTGATGGCCGTTTTGTAACTGACGATGCGATTTATACGCATGAAGTTTGCTATGATGTCAAGACTGGAGAACCGACGGATGAATCGATATGTGAGCCTTATGTCAAGCGGGCTACGACTGAACTCGGGTATTCCGATTTGATCATTAATGGAGACTTGCTGCGCTTTACAGAAGATGGCCAAGAGAAGAAGCGGTTGAACGATAAGTAAGTATTGTCTACGATCTGCACGGACTCCTGCCGTGCAGATTTTTTTTACCAATTCGAGGAAGGGAGGGTAAAGAGTCTTGATAAAAAAAATCATCCCGCTTATTATTCTTGGACTCGTCCTAACGGGATGCACGAGTAAGGAAGTACCCCCTGGTGTGCAAACGTATCCAGAGACGGAACTGCCAAACGAGACGGATCAAACGGCAGAAGACACCTTGCAGACATTGCATGTCCAGCCTGAGCATTTCCAGTATGTTGTGGACTGGCTGTCGGATACGGAAATTGTCTATGTAGAGCAAGAAGAGAATACATATGCGATCAAAAGTTTTAACCGGTTGACAGGGAAGAGTGAGTTGATTGACCGTGAAGATTCGTTTATCAATGACGTTCTTGTCCATCCCTCCAAAAAGTACCTTCTCATACATACGAGCGATGATTCTGATTCGGCAGCCGTCAAGATTATTTCGCTGGATGGAACCGTCCTTCATCAGTTGATGATTGATTCAAAGGAATTGTCGATTGAATGGAACGATATCGATGAAAATCTTGTTCTATTAACTGCTTTTCATGACGATTGGTCATTTGACCTGTTTTATTATGATGGACACAAAGAAGAAATGACTTCGTTATCACTGGAGGATCCATTCCCAAAGTGGCTCGGGACAGAACAGCTCTTGACTCTGAGTGAAAATGGAGCAGTTTATGCCTATCATGTTAAAACGGAAGAAACTTCCGCTATGGGAATTTCGGGCGTGGTCCAATTTGAAACATATTTTGATTCACTCCTGACGATGCAGCCGGATGAGGGGGAGAAGGTCTTGCTGGAAATGAGAAATGGAGAGGGCAAGCTGATGGGGAAAGCCGAAATGCCTGCGGTATCCAGTTTTTCAGGTCTTGTCATGCCGGAGATGGATTGGCTGTCTGCCAACGAAGTGCGAATGAAGGTCCCGACGGCAGGTGGAAAGCTGGATGAAATGACCGCTCCCTTCCAGTTGGCGGATATGCGAGGGGGTCAAGTCGATGTATTGATGGAAGATGTACCGGACGGCCCTCTTCACTGTTCTCCTGCAGGGACCTACTGCCTGACCGGCTATGAGGGAGAGGATGTATTGGATCTTGAGAAGAAGGAATTGAATAAGTGGTTGGAACAATAAAAAACATCCTTCAGCGAAGAAGGATGTTTTTTCGTACCCGTCAGATCGTTCGGATGATTAGTGAAGTTTCGGCGGATAACCTTGGTAAACGATTGTCGCAACGGTGAAGGCACCGAAGATGACAACTGCGGCCAAATTGAAAACAATGCTTAAAATATTGCGTTCTTTGAAGCCTTGGACTGTACCGACCACTGCCAAAATAGCAACAAGACCAAAAATAACCATTAAAATGTTCATGTAGTAGACACTCCTTTCAAACAAGAAAAAATGAATGCCGATTAGCACAATATTCCCTTTCTATTGTACTGGCTATTATGATTTTTGTCGAGGTTAATTCATGACGATTGTTTGAACTCGGTCCCTAACTTGAGTAATATGATTTTAAGAGGAGGAATTTATTCATGAAAGTACATACGTATCCGTTAGGTCCTATTCAGACGAATTGCTATATTATTGAAAATGATAAAAAGGAATGCTTGCTGTTCGATCCAGGTGAAGAAGCAGAGAAAATTGTAAAAATCCTTCAAGACGCCAAGCTGACACCGATTGCGATTTTGCTGACACATGCCCATTTCGACCATATTGGCGCAGTGGATGAAATAAGAGAACGTTATAACATTCCCGTGTACCTTCATAAAGCAGAGGCGGCATGGATGAATGATCCAACACTAAACGGTTCTGCGCGCTATCCGGGTCTTCCGCGTATTGTTAATCGACCAGCGGATCACTTGCTTAATGAAGAGGGAGAGCTACGGGTCGGATCGTTTACGATGGAAATCCGCCATGTGCCTGGCCATTCGCCTGGCAGTGTGCTCTATTCATTCCCGGAGGAACGCTTTGCCATTGTCGGGGATACACTGTTTCAGCGGAGCATAGGGCGCACCGATCTCCCGGGTGGCGATACAAAAACGCTCCTGGATTCCATTCATTCGAAAATCCTGACACTGGATCCGGATTGTTTCCTGTTTCCTGGACACGGCTCGTATACGTCGCCGGGTGAAGAGGAAGATGCCAATCCATTCCTGCATGGTTTCGAGTAAGGTAGAGTGAGAAATAAAAAAAACAGCCAATTGGCTGTTTTTTTACGCGCTCATTCGTGGCCGGCACCTGGTACGTGAATGAAAGTAGCATAATAGCTGAATCCGACCATGAAAATCATCAAGTAAGCGCCGAACATGTACATATACATACGCTCAGTAAGATTCAAGTATCCAAGCAACAGGAAGAAAATCGTACTAGCGACGAAGATGAGCGATGCAGGCAACATGCCGCCTACAAAGAACATAACTGCGAATACCCCTGTCCAGAAACCACATAGTTTGAACATGTTATCCATACGTGCGTCCCTCCTTAACGTAAAACAATACAATGATCTCACCATCATTATAAAGGATACGCTCTGCAAATGTAAACTTATATCGAATGGCATTGTGACAAAATGGTGTATTCTGCTATGTCATGCGAAAATCGGGATTTGCGCCAAAAGAGCCTCTGAAAACTTCGTTTTGGACGATTTGAGCCCTTGATAATTCGAGTTTGCCGAATACCATTCCCTAATCCTTGGAAGACATGTATACTGGTTGTGAGACGGAAAGCGATCTTTCGTCAATGAAAGAGGGGTGTTGAATGGATAATCAGCAAAATATGATTGAAAAGAAGTGCTTTCTGCTGTTGGAAACTGCCATTGGACAAGACGTGACAGATATTCATCTCATCCCCCATGATGATGAATATGAAGTAGCATTCAAACTTGGTGTGAAACTAAAGCGGACCGGCACACTCCCCCTCCAATTGGCGGCCCGTATGATTTCTTTTTACAAATACCTCTCTTCGCTCGATATTAGTAATCGGCGAAAACCTCAAAGCGGTTCATTCCACAAACAATTCAACAATGAAAATTTCTCGTTCCGAATATCAACCATTCCATCCATCCATTTCAAAGAAAGTGTCGTTATCCGCCTTCAGAAGCATGATCGCATCGTTCCGATTGACTGTTTGTGTCTAGAACGAAAATGGGCAGACCAGTTGCGAAATGCGGTTTCAAATGAGCAAGGCCTCGTTATGGTGACCGGTCCCACGGGTAGCGGGAAAACGACAACTATTTATTCCCTTCTGGCACATTGTGTCAATGTATTGCATCGCCATGTCATCACATTAGAGGACCCGGTCGAAAACAATCATTCCCATTTGTTGCAAATCCAAGTAAACGAACAGGCGGGTATGACGTATGCTGCTGGTTTGCGCGCCATACTCCGTCATTCGCCTGATGTCATCATGATTGGTGAAATTCGTGATGCTGAGACAGCAAAAACAGCTGTTCAAGCGGCATTGACCGGCCATTTAGTCGTAACGTCAGTCCATGCCAAAGATGCCGTCGGCTGCTTCTATCGAATGTTGGATTTCGGTGTTTCACTCGAAGAATTAAGACAAACGGTCGTTTGCATTTCCTCGCAGCGTTTAATTGAAACAGCGGAGCATTCTTTGTCCGCCCGATTTGACATCATGGACGCTGAACAGTTGGAACGAATCAAGGAATATGTAGCGAAAGGAGGAAGGATGGTGAGACCCGCAGAAAGCGAAAATGTTTTTCTGAATTACGAACCAGGCAAACCATTCGTGAAACGGTCCTAATGAAATGGAGATTTCGTACAAAAGAGACGGCGCTCGTGAACCAAGCAGCCTTTTTAAGGCGTTTGGCGGAATTATTGGATCAGGGATATACAATCCACGACAGTATCGTCATTCTGCTTCCTCATTATGTCCAAAATTATGAACCGATATTGACTGTAGCAGAGAATGCATTTCGTTCTGGACTGACCGTGACCCAGGTGCTGGAAGCGATCGGCTTTAAACGAACTGTGCTTTTGCCTGTTGCGGTGTCGGAAGTGGATGGAACATTAATTATCTCTCTTAGAGAACTGGCCAGACGACTGGAGTTGAAGGAAAAACGGGATAAAAGATTAAAACGGATTTTAATTTATCCGGTTTTTCTTTTCATCTTTATGGCTTTCCTCCTTCTTCTGTTCAGACAATTTTTCCTTCCAAACTTTCAAGCCTTAGCTCAAACGCGACAAGCAGAAACGAGTCTCTCTACACTCTTGCCAGTCATAGTCGGCAAAATTCCAGATGTGTTGCTCCTTTCCTTTGCCGTGGTGGCTGTTGGACTTTTCATCGTTAAAAAGTGGTATGCCCAACTGACACCAGGGGAGAAAATACGGAAACTGGTAAGGATCCCGGTGATTGGTTCATTTCTGCTGAAAACGAAGACTTCCGAATTAACCGGAGAGATCGGGTCGCTTCTGCGGAGCGGCCTGCCGATCCAGGAGGCGTTGGCCATGTTGGAAAACCAGAGATTAGACGGATTGATTGCGGAAATGGCCGGCAAGTTAAAACAGCATCTTATACAAGGGATCCCGTTCGAACAGGCTGTGCTTTTGACAGACGGGCTTGAAAGTAAACTGGCATCCTTCGCCAAGCATGGTTCTGACACGGGTCATCTTGCGGAGGAATTAATCCTCTACAGTGCCCACGCATTCGAAACGCTAGAATCGGACATCTCAAAATGGCTGGCCGTTATCCAACCCCTCTTATTTACGCTGCTAGCCATTTGCATTTTGCTCGCCTACCTGGCGATTTTGTT
The DNA here is from genome assembly GCF_057373025.1 of Sporosarcina sp. AD_1. Classification (NCBI taxonomy): domain Bacteria; kingdom Bacillati; phylum Bacillota; class Bacilli; order Caryophanales; family Caryophanaceae; genus Sporosarcina; species Sporosarcina sp. AD_1. The sequence goes on along the minus strand of NZ_JBPVIR010000001.1, from coordinate 72,095 downwards.
GCCAGTGTATGGAATGATCGAAACGATGTGAGGAGGAATAGATTATGGTTCGAAATGAAAAGGGATTCACGTTGATAGAAATGATGATCGTCCTGTTGATCATCTCTGTTTTGATATTAATTGCCATTCCGAACGTTACGAAACACTCGCGTTCCATCGATGAAAAAGGATGCGATGCGTATGTCAAAATGGTACAGGGACAAGTGCAGGCCTATAAAATGGACAAGAAGGAGTTCCCAACCTTGGACTCCTTGAAGGAAGAAGGGTATGTAACCGGAGACCTCCAATGCCCGGACGGCAGGAAGTTGAATATTTCCTCTGAAGGCGAAGTAATGCCAGATCCTCTGCCCGGTCAAGCAGGGGATGCAGATGCGGACTAAGGAAGCGGGCTTTACTTTTTTGGAACTTCTGCTGGTGCTGAGCATCGTCGTTATTCTGACGGTGCTCGCCCTTCCTTTTGGTGAAAAGTGGTTGTCTTGCCGGGCGGAGGAAGAGGCTCTGCAGGCTTTCATCGCCTCGGTCTATAAGATGCAGGCGCATTCCTTGGCGAGCGGCTATCCAACTGAACTGACTTTGAAAAATAATGGTTCCACATACATTATCACATCCAATCTCGAAGGGGAGATGGATCGGATGGATTTTCCCGCTGGCATGCGCATTAGCAGTACGGGGGCCATGCGGCGTCTTGAATTCAACGGGAACGGGCAAATTCGGGAGTCAGGAACCATAACAGTGAATATGACGAAGCGTACGGTCGAGCTGCGCTTCCAATTACAGTATGGGAGGATCATATTATATGAACGATAAAGGATATTCTTGGCCGGAAGCGTTGCTTGTCCTGCTTCTGACAACAATCATTTTCGGCACACTGCTGCCGTTCGCGACGAACATGACGGTGGAATTAGGAGAGAAGAAGAAATCCATGCTTGCGGCCAGGACGGCATTCCAGGGAGCAATCATCCATTCTGCCTATGGCACATTGTCGGGAGTTGAGGAAGTAGAAAAGACGGCTTTTGAGTGGAGCATCCATGGCACATCCGTTTGTGTCAGCTATTTGAGTAAGGATGAGGAAATCAGCTCATGCTACGGCTCCTAAGGCGGGAATCGGGCTATACCTTATTGGATTCGTTATTTCAATTGATCATAGCATTCACTTTTTTGCATTTGCTCGTCCTGTTCTTTTATTGGAAGCAGACGATTGAGCATCAATATGGGACGGCTGCATCGACGGAGTGGGAGCTTTTTACGGCGGAATTGCAAACATCGCTCGCTCATGTAGAATCAATCAGTTTGTCTGCGGACGGCCGGGCTTTGACGTATGTAAACGAGAGAGGCGTGCAAACGATCAGCCGAAGCGGAACGGTCATCCGTAGAACAGTTGACTTCCAAGGACATATCCCGCTATTCACCAACAGCCGTTCCATCCAATTTACCCAGGAAGGGGAAATGGTCCGGTTGACGATCGTTACGTTGGATAAAAAAATAAAGGAAAGGAGATTTGCGATTGGGTTATATCCGGAATGAGAATGGCTCCCTGTTCGCGGCTGCATTAATTTTATTATTTTTTGTCAGCCTCTTTCTTTTTACCCTCGTTTCATGGCATAGTAATTTATATAAAACTTACGATTCTCTTGAACAATACTACGAAAAGGAATTGATCAAGACATTAAATAGGGTGGATGAAAATGAAGAAAGTCTACTTGGTCGGATACATGGGCAGTGGTAAAAGTGCCATTGGCAAACGATTAAGCAATATGGTGGATATGCCTTTTTTCGACATGGATGCGGAAATCGTCAACGATACAGGGATGACGATTCCGCAAATATTTGAGACATATGGTGAAGAGCGATTCCGAGAGATGGAGACGGACTTCTTGCGACGCTTTCCGGATCAGTATTGCATTATTGCAACAGGCGGAGGCGTTGCGATGAGGGAGGAGAATCGGCGGATTATGAGGGACACGGGCCTGGTCTTCTTCCTAAATGCACCATTCTATGAAATATGGCGCCGTATCTCAACGGATAAAAATCGCCCCATCGTCCAGCGCTCAACCCGTCAAGAACTGGAGAGCCTGTATTTCAAACGCAAGCCACATTATTTAAAGAGTGCTCATTTCAGAGTGGAGACAGCGGGCCGCTCCATCTATGAAATAGCCGACTACATAGCGTTTCAGATTGGCAGGCTCAAGGAACCCGAGGAATGAACGGGATATATTGATAGGCTATCTGCTTTCTTCTTGGGGCTTGAATCGACAGGAAACCCTCAAACACGAACGTTTATGAAGAAGATTAATTTAACGTTCGTGAAAATTACGAGATGCTAAAAATGATTGCGTATGCAGATTTGAAATGTTAAGATATAAGGCAATAGGGTACTGATTCGTCGGAATCTTACACATTTTGTGCAAGCAATTGAATATCGCGGATGACTGAGCGGGGAGAGCACGTATTAGGCGTCGCCGAAGGAGCAAGTAACGGAAGTTATGAATCTCTCAGGTAAAAAGACCCGTTCATGACGCATCTCTGGAGAGTGCCGATTCGATCGGCCACCAACGAGGAAAGCCGCAAGGTCAAACTTTCAGGTACACGGACAGAGGTTCCTTTTCTATAGGGGACTTCTGTCTTTTTTTCGTGGGCAGCGGGCTGGCAATTGTCAGCGCGATTGTCTTGCTGCGGATTGCTTGCACAACCGAACATCGGGGAGAACCGATTTGTTCGGAGCTCTACTTTACTATTAGACTAGGGGGAAATTGGCATGGTTGAATCGTTGAAACGCACGGCCCTTTTCGATACTTACGCGGAATACGGAGGCAAAACGATTGATTTTGGAGGCTGGGAGCTGCCAGTTCAATTCTCTGGAATCAAAGCCGAACATGAAGCGGTGCGAACGCAAGCCGGTCTGTTTGATGTATCCCATATGGGAGAAGTTTTTGTCTCAGGAGAAGGGGCGCTTGCATTTCTGCAGAAACTTGTAACAAATGATGTCTCCAAGTTGAAGGACGGGCAAGCCCAGTATACAGCTATGTGTTATGAAAATGGCGGTACAGTGGATGATCTCCTAATCTATAAAAGAGGAGAAAATGATTATCTTTTAGTCGTCAATGCGTCCAATATCGATAAAGATGTGGAATGGATGAAAAAGCATGCCTCAGAGGATGTCATAATAGAGGATAAATCAAATGAGTATGGTTTGTTGGCTCTTCAAGGACCAAAAGCACAAGAGGTTCTTCAGAAGTTGACTGACCAGCCATTGGAAGAGATTAAATTTTTCCGCTTCAAGGAAGGCGTAAACGTGGCGGGACATGAGGTGCTCGTCTCTAGAACCGGTTATACAGGGGAAGACGGATTTGAACTGTACGGTTCGCCAGACACAGTAGTCGCGTTATGGTCGGCCATTCTCGAAGCAGGAAAAGAGGAAGGAGTTCTCCCGGCAGGTTTAGGAGCTCGTGATACATTGCGTTTTGAATCCGGACTTCCACTCTATGGACAAGAGTTATCCAAAGATATTTCTCCACTCGAAGCGGGACTTGGGTTTGTCGTAAAACTCAATAAAGAATCCGACTTCATCGGCAAAGAGGCGCTAGCTTCCCAGAAGGAACAAGGTGTTCCGAGGAAACTTGTCGGCATTGAAATGATTGACAAAGGGATTCCGCGCACTGGTTACAAAGTGTTTGTTGGAGACGAGGAGATCGGCGAAGTGACGACAGGCACGCAGTCACCGACATTGAAAAAGAACATCGGGTTTGCCCTTGTTGATTCGTCACAGGCAGAAGCAGGAAATGAAGTGGAAGTCGAAATCCGTTCGAAACGTCTGAAAGCGGTTGTCATTGCAACACCATTTTATAAACGATAATTAATTGAAGAGGGGATTTGTGGATATGAAGCATCGTTATATTCCGATGACGGAAACGGATCGCGATGAAATGCTAGCGGCCATCGGCATCGCAACTGTTGATGAATTGTTTGAAGATATTCCAGAAAAAGTACGATTCAAAGGTGAATTAGATATTAAACCTGCAAAATCGGAAACGGCTCTGATGAAAGAATTGTCTCATTTGGCGAGCAAAAATGCTGATTCCCGCCACTATACATCGTTCCTAGGTGCTGGTGTCTATGATCATTATAAGCCGATCATTGTCGACCATGTTATTTCCCGTTCTGAGTTCTATACTGCCTATACGCCGTATCAGCCGGAGATTTCCCAAGGTGAACTACAGGCGATCTTTGAATTCCAGACAATGATCTGTGAATTGACAGGCATGGATCTCGCCAACTCCTCCATGTATGACGGTGGAACTGCGCTTGCAGAAGCAGGAACGCTTGCGGCTGGTCATACACGCCGTAAAAAGCTGCTTGTTTCCGAAACAGTCCATCCAGAATCAAGGGATGTAGTGCAAGCGTATGCAGCTGGCCAATTCATTGAAGTCGTCACGATTCCACACAAAGATGGCGTCACGGACATGGAAAAGTTAGAACAGTTAATCGATGGTGATACTGCAGCGGTTCTAGTCCAATATCCAAACTTCTTCGGCCAAGTAGAAGATATCGAGAAGATCGGAAAAATTGCACATGATCAAGGCGGCCTATTCATTGTTTCGTCCAACCCGCTGGCGCTTGGCGTCTTGACGCCTCCAGGCAAACTTGGTGCGGATATTACAGTTGGCGATGCCCAGCCGTTTGGCATTCCAGAACAATTCGGCGGACCGCACTGCGGATATTTTGCGACGACGACAAAGCTTATGCGAAAAGTACCTGGACGTCTTGTCGGCGAGACGACAGATGAAGATGGAAGAAGAGGTTATGTTCTTACGCTTCAAGCTCGTGAGCAGCATATCCGCCGTGATAAAGCGACATCTAATATTTGCTCAAACCAAGCCCTGAATGCACTTGCAGCATCTGTTGCGATGACGGCACTTGGAAAAGTGGGCGTTAAGGAAATGGCATATCAAAACATTGCCAAAACAAGATATGCAAAAGAGGCATTCGAGAAAGCAGGCTTTGATGTTAAATTTGGCAACGTCCACTTTAACGAAATCGTAGTGGATGTGAAAAAGCCGGTAGCTGAAGTGAACGAGCAATTATTCCATAAAGGAATGATTGGCGGATATGACCTTAGTTCCACATATCCGGAACTCGCGAATCACACATTGATCGCTGTGACAGAACAACGGACAAAAGAAGAAATTGATGCGCTCGTGCAGGAAATGGAGGCCCTTCATGCGTAATGAAAATCAACCGCTGATTTTTGAAATATCAAAAGAGGGACGGATCGGCTATAGCCTCCCTGAATTGGATGTACCGGAAGTCGATTTGACAAACTTGTTGCCTGAAACTTATATCCGCTCTGAAGAGGCAGAACTGCCGGAAGTATCCGAGCTTGATATTATGCGACACTATACTGCGCTCTCCAATCGGAATCACGGAGTAGATACAGGATTCTATCCGCTTGGATCTTGTACGATGAAGTACAATCCGAAAATTAACGAAGCGGTTGCCCGCCTATCTGGTTTCGCGAATATCCATCCGTTGCAGGATGAAGCTACTGTTCAAGGTGCAATGGAAATCATGTATGACTTGCAGGAACACCTTTCTGAAATTACAGGTATGGACGAAGTGACGCTTCAGCCGGCTGCTGGTGCACATGGTGAATGGACTGCGCTCATGATGATCCGGGCATTCCACGAGTCAAACGGCGATTTCAACCGGACAAAAGTGCTTGTGCCGGATTCTGCCCATGGCACAAACCCTGCTTCCGCAACGGTTGCAGGATTCGATACGATTACAGTTAAGTCAAATGACAACGGCCTGGTCGATATCGACGATCTAAAATCCAAAGTTGGACCTGACACAGCTGCCCTCATGCTGACGAATCCGAATACACTCGGACTCTTTGAAGAGGATATTTTAACAATGGCTGAAATCGTTCATGGTGTCGGCGGGAAGCTATACTATGACGGTGCTAACTTAAACGCCGTTATGGCGAAAGCACGCCCGGGCGATATGGGCTTTGACGCTGTTCATTTGAATTTGCATAAGACGTTCACAGGCCCGCATGGCGGTGGTGGACCGGGCTCTGGCCCAGTCGGCGTGAAAGCGGATTTGGCTCCGTTCTTGCCGAAGCCGGTTCTCGTTAAAGAAGGGGACAGCTATACATTCGAGTATGACCGTCCGCAATCAATCGGCCGTGTGAAACCGTTCTACGGAAACTTCGGCATTTATTTACGTGCCTACACGTATATCCGCTCCATGGGGCCGGATGGATTGAAGGCAGTTACGGAGTATGCAGTATTGAATGCAAACTATATGATGCGCAGATTGGAGCCGTATTTTGATCTGCCATATCCGCAACATTGCAAGCATGAATTTGTTCTATCAGGCCGCCGACAAAAGAAACTCGGTGTACGTACACTCGATATGGCAAAACGCCTGCTTGATTTCGGGTTCCATCCGCCAACGATCTACTTCCCGCTTAATGTGGAGGAAGGCATGATGATTGAACCAACCGAGACTGAATCGAAAGAAACGCTCGATTCCTTCATCGATGCAATGATCCAAATTGCCAAGGAAGTAGAAGAAACGCCGGAAATTGTCCAAGAGGCGCCTCATACAACGGTCGTTAACCGTTTGGATGAAACAAAAGCGGCACGTCATCCAGTTCTTCGCTTTAAGAAAAAAGAAGAGGAACTGGTTAACGCGTAATCCGTATTAAATTTTGGCTGCACGCCGAATGTTTGTATCAAGCAAACATTCAGGCGTGCAGTTTTTTGTGTTGAGAGTTCCTGAAGGCTTTTCTAAGAGGCGGCCGCTAATGAAATAAAGAACGGCCTGCTGCTCACCCTAAGGAAGACCGGATGCACGCTAGGAGGCGCGAGGAAGCTCGAACACTGCCTGCAACCCGTCTGGATGTGATACGTGTCATGGATTCTAAGGAGGCTGTCAGGAGGGATGCAGGCATGGGGGAATTTATTGCAATAGAAAAAGTTCCTCCCGAAGGAAGAACTTTGCCATCATTTGCTTCTGATTTTGCCTGTCCACGTACGGAATCCGCCTTGGAGGTGGAAGAGCTGTGTATACTCTTTCTTTTTCAAGAAAAGAGCGGCTCTTGCACTTTTGCCGCCGTTTTGATCGTACAAGTAGACGGGCTTATCCGCACGGATTTCTTTATAACGCTGCCGGAACTGGGAGTATGGGATATTTCTCGCTCCGAGAATATGGCCCGCTTCAAACTCCTTTGGTTCCCGCACATCGATAAGCTGCGCTTTCCGGTATCCGTTGATAAAATCCTCTTGCGTCAAGTTTGTGACCGCTTTTCGCAGGCGTAACATCGTGATGACGATGTAGAGGATGAGGAGAAGGACGACCGCCCCTAAGATATATAAATCCACTTCGATTTTCCCCTTTCTTTCTATAAGTCCATTATAAAGATTAAGTAGCACATGTTCAATGAGAATGATAAAATGAAATTCGTTGTAATGAATCGGCAAGCATAAAAGAATATTTCGCCGACCTGGACAAGGGATGCCGCTGCTTATTAGCATGGGCATTTTCCGCTTCTAGGTCGGCAACATTGTTGATTGGAAGGGGAATCGGTATGGAAAAAGAGGTTTGGCATTTCATTAATTCCGGAAAGTGTTCGCCATCTTTTAACATGGCGCTCGATGAAGCGCTTCTAGATTGGCATAGCAGAGGGGAAATTGGACCGGTTCTGCGTTTTTATGAATGGCAGCCTGCCACCTTGTCAATTGGATATTTCCAGCGAGTGGAAAAGGAAATTGATATGGAAGCCGTAAAGAGGCATAATCTTGGCTTCGTCAGACGGCCGACAGGCGGAAGAGGCGTCCTTCATGAACATGAACTGACCTACAGTGTCATCGTAAGGGAGGATTACGAGGACATGCCTGAGACGGTAACGGAAGCATACCGGGTCATCTCGGGCGGCCTGTTGGAAGGATTCCGGAATCTTGGTCTGCAAGCGGAATTTTCTGTACCGGTTACGGAGGAGCAGAATGAACGGCTGCGTAAACCGAAAAGTGCCGTATGCTTTGATGCACCAAGCTGGTACGAGCTCGTTGTGGAAGGTAAGAAGGTGGCAGGAAGTGCGCAGACCCGTCAAAAAGGTGTAATTCTCCAGCACGGCGCCATTTTGCTCAGCTTGGATGAAGAGAAGCTCGTCTCGTTATTTAAATTCGAGTCGGAAGAGGCGCGGGAACGTATGCGAAAAGGATTGCCGGAAAAGGCGGTCGCCATTGACCGGCTGACAAATCGTCCGATCTCAGTGGCTGAGTGCATATCTGCCTTTGCAACGGGTTTTGAGAAGGCACTTGATATGACGCTTGTACCGCTGGAACTAACGGCTGAACAACTGGAGTATGTCAAGGAGATCGAACGAACGAAATATTTGGCGGATTCCTGGACATATCGAAAGTAAAAATCGGACTTTCGTTTCATTTTTTTTCGACGAATACCGACGTTATCGGCTTTCTAGTTGTGAGAATATTTTTCTTCGTTGATCGTAGTTTCAAGATGTAGTAGATTAGGTTATATACATAATACAACATGTTGTGTTTTAGTGGATTAATTCGAAGGAGGACGCAAGCATGGTCATTGTTTCAAAGCACGACGAGCCGAAATTGGACAAGGCACAGTTGAACGCGGATATTGCGAGATTCCCGCAAGTCCACCCGATCACGGATGATATGAAAATCGAGCATAGCGGTGTTTCGCGGCTTGTCATGATAGATAGATATTCTTTTAAGGATACAGAAAAGAAAACGTTAAAAGTGGGTGACTTTGTTGTCCTCACAGTGAAGGAAGACCCGAAATTTCCAGCGCGGGGCTTAGGCTTTGTCGTGGGCTTGGATAAAAAAGCGGGCAAGGCGGATATTTGGATTGAAACTGAGTACCGTTCTTCAATCGATGACCCGGAAGAACAGGAAAAGGGCATTGTGACGCGTCCACTGGATGTCATCGAGAAGCCACTGGAAGTGTTTTACGAGCAGATTGCCAAACGAAACGCAACTGGACTAGCATCCGTCGAACAAACGGAAGAACAACGGAAGGCATCTTTCGACATGTTCTACAAACAATTGTCTAACTTGAATTTTGTTCCTGCTGGCCGTGTTTTATATGGTGCAGGTTCTGATACAGAAGTTACCTTTTTCAATTGCTATGTCATGCCATTCGTTCCGGATTCCAGAGAAGGAATCTCGGATCACCGTAAACAAGTAATGGAAATCATGAGCCGCGGCGGCGGAGTAGGAACGAATGGTTCGACGCTGCGACCGCGCAATACGCTTGCGCGGGGAGTGAACGGGAAATCTTCCGGTTCCGTCTCCTGGCTTGACGATATTGCGAAATTGACGCATTTGGTGGAGCAGGGCGGTTCAAGACGCGGTGCTCAAATGATCATGCTTGCTGATTGGCATCCGGATATTTGCGAGTTTATTATCTCGAAGATGCAAAATCCACGAATCCTTCGGTATCTCCTGGAAAATACGGAAGAGGAATTGATCAAAAAGCTTGCGAACGAGAAGTTGAAGTTCAAACCGCTGACAGCACAGGAAGAAGCGATGTATCAAGGAATCTTGAACTACCGGACAATCCCTGGCATGGGCGGCTTCAATGAAGCGATTTTGCGTGATGCGGAAATGAAACTCCGCGATGGCGGTACGTATACAGTTCATAATCCAGAATTTTTAACAGGTGCCAATATCTCCGTAACATTGACAGACGACTTTATGAAAGCTGTCGAAGAAGATGCTGATTTTGAATTGCGCTTCCCGGCAGTGGAAAATTATTCCCCTGAAGAGATGGAAGTGTACAATGAGGAATGGCATAAGGTCGGAGATGTCCGGGAATGGGAAAGACAAGGCCATGAAGTGCGTGTCTACCGGACAATCAAAGCCCGTGCCCTTTGGGATTTGATCAATATCTGTGCGACGTATTCTGCAGAACCTGGCATCTTCTTTATTGACAATGCCAACAAAGAAACGAACGCAAAAGCATATGGTCAACAAGTTGTCGCGACGAACCCTTGCGGGGAACAGCCACTTGCCCCATATTCTGTCTGTAACTTGGCAGCGGTCAACTTAGCGGAAATGACAGATAAAGAAACAAAGACGGTAGACTATGAAAAATTAAAAGAGACTGTCCGTGTCGGCGTCCGCATGCAGGACAACGTCATCGACTCTACCCCTTACTTCTTGGAAGAAAATAAAGTCCAGGCACTTGGAGAGCGCCGTGTTGGCCTTGGTGTCATGGGTCTTGCCGATCTGTTAATTTATTGTGAAAAGGAATACGGTTCTCCAGAAGGTAATGAGCTTGTCGATAAAGTGTTTGAAACGATTGCGACGACTGCGTATCGTGAATCCATCGAATTGGCTAAAGAGAAGGGAAGCTTCCCATTCTTGATTGGCAAAGATGAGAAGGAAACAAAAGCGTTGCGTGAAGCTTATATTTCTACTGGCTTTATGAAGAAGATGCCGGAAGACATCCGTCAATCCGTGCTGGAGCATGGTATCCGGAATTCGCATTTGCTGACAGTGGCACCAACAGGTTCCACAGGCACAATGGTCGGCGTATCGACAGGGCTGGAGCCATATTTCTCCTTCACGTACTATCGCAGTGGACGTCTCGGCAAATTCATCGAAGTGAAAGCGAACATTGTGGAAGAATATTTGAAACGGAATCCGGAAGCAGATCCGGATCACTTGCCGAATTGGTTCGTTTCTTCCATGAGCCTTTCACCCGAAGCGCATGCTGATGTTCAGTGCATCATCCAGCGCTGGATCGACAGCTCCATCTCTAAAACGGTGAACGCACCTAGAGGATACAGCGTGAAACAAGTTGAAAGTGTCTATGAGCGTCTTTATAAAGGCGGAGCAAAGGGTGGAACGGTTTACGTCGACGGCAGTCGGGATTCCCAGGTGCTCACGCTGAAAGCGGAAGAGAACGTAATGGAAACAACGCCGATGGAAGAGGAAATCGTTGAGCAACGAAAAGTCGTCCTCATTAACACAATCCAAGATTTGCGTTCTACTAACGTCACAATCGGTTCAGAAGTCGGGAACACATGCCCGGTTTGCCGACAAGGGACAGTAGAAGAAATCGGTGGTTGCAATACATGCACAAATTGTAACGCGCAATTGAAATGCGGTTTGTAAAATAGCATAAATCAGGTGGAGAAAAACGAACAGTTTTTCTTCACCTGATTTTTTTACGTTCACGAGTCGAGTGGTGCCTGGCAATACGAGGGGTTGCGGGTGACAAACGAGATGTCCCGTGGAAGAAACGAGCGGTAGGCGAGGAGATACGAGAGAATGAAAAATTAAACGAGCGGTTCGCCAGAGGATACGAGAGGTTAGGCGAGATAATCGAGCGGTAGGCGAGGAGATACGAGAGAATGAAAAATTAAACGAGCGGTTCACCGGAGGATACGAGAGGTTAGGCGAGATAATCGAGCGGTAGGCGAGAAGATACGAGAGAATGAAAAATAAAACGAGCGGTTCACCGGAGGATACGAGAGGTTAGGCGAGATAATCGAGCGGTAGACGAGAAGATACGAGAGAATGAAAAATTAAACGAGCGGTTCACTGGAGGATACGAGAGGTTAGGCGAGATAATCGAGCGGTAGGCGAGGAGATACGAGAGAATGAAAAATTAAACGAGCGGTTCACCGGAGGATACGAGAGGTTAGGCGAGATAATCGAGCGGTAGGCGAGGAGATACGAGAGATTGAAAAATTAAACGAGCAGTTCGCCAGAGGATACGAGAGGTTATGGAAGGTAATTGAGCGGTACCAACGGATAAACGAACACTTGGAGAAGAAATGCAAAAGAAAATACAATAACTATAAGCAGGACAATACCAAAACTCGCAGCCAGCACTACCTATCTACTGACTTAGGAAGTTTACTTCTATTCAACACCAATAAAAAACTGCAGGTCCCCTTTTCAGGTGAACCTACAGCTTCCATTAATTTGCTTGGATTGCAGAAGATGAAGAAGACCCCGCAACCGGCTGGACCACTTCCACATTTTCGATGCCATGTTCTTCAATGTCGAGCAGCCTGTTGAAAGAAGCGATGGCGACTTCCACTTGATCGTCTTCCGGTTCTTTCGTTGTCAGCAATTGCAGCCATAATCCCGGATAGCCTAAGTATTTGAGGACCGGAATATTCCGCAATGAGTTGGTGAACTGTAATACTTCAAACGACACGCCGAGGACAACAGGGATCAGTAAAATTCGATTGACGATCCGCAGCCAAAATGGATCGGCCGGCACAAGGAAATAAATGAACATTCCTACGATGACCGTGAATAACAAAAAGCTGCTGCCGCATCGGTAATGAAGCCGCGACTGGGCTTGTACGTTTTCAACCGTTAAGGGCAGTCCGTTCTCGTATGCATTGATGACTTTGTGTTCCGCTCCGTGGTATTTGAAAACACGTTTAATGAGAGGGGTCATCGAAATTAACGAGACATAGCCGAGCAGCAGGATTAATTTAAAGAAACTCTCCAACAATATTTGCGCGGTCTTGCCTGGAGCAATGGATTCGAATAACTGCGCCAAAAAGACCGGAACGAGTGTGAATGCGAATTTACCGAATAAAAACGAAAGGACTCCAACTGCGGCGACCCCGAGGATCATAGTCAGTTTGGATGTTTCCTCCGGTGCTTGTTCAACTTCCTCGCCAGGCATCACATCATACCGTTCACTGGCGAAAGTTAAATGTCGTGAACCAATTCCAGCTGACTCAATCAAAGCAACGATGCCACGGAGAAATGGGATTTTTTTTAGTTTTTGCGCGAGTGGCTTCTGTTTTTTCGGCAGATAAAAATAATCAAGGGAACTATCTTTCCTGCGAATTGCTGTTACAGTATGATCACGGCTGCCGAACATGACACCCTCTATCAAGGCTTGGCCACCGTACGCAGGTGCTTGCTTTTTGCTCATAGGACTCCCCACACCTTCTTCTTAATTGACGGGTACACTGCTTTAGATCTTGTCCCATCTTTAATTATTTCTCTATTGTACTAAAAATGCGCCAAGGACTCCACAGAATAGGTTTAAAATTTCTTGATTGTCCCGACACTTTCCAATAGGAGGGATGGTTAATGAAAACAAAAACAATGGTATGGACATCTTTAGTCGCATCAGTAGGCATGTTAGTCGCATTGCGAGGACTGCACTTTTTTCATTTTATTGAATGGTCGCCTGTCGGGTGGGCAGATCGCTGGGAACTGTTTGGTTCATCAAGCGCCCTTTGGAAGTGGACGTTGTTATTTATTATTTTATTTATCGTTACAATCATCTTCTATTACTTGATTTCCTTAACAAGTTCGATTCCGCCCACCATTACTTCGCTCATTGTCAGCATTATCCTAGCACTTGCCATTGAATGGAGCATTCTCGTGCCATCGACGTTGATGGAAGGGTTCCGATCAATATCCTATCCTTTTTTAGCGATTGTGGCAGTGGCCATCCGTTTTATCACAGGGACTGCGGTCTTTATGAAGAAACTTCCGAAAGAAGCGACGAAATAGGTTGCGACAATGGAACGATATGATAAAATGGGAAAGAAAAAGATGAGGGGAATGGTGCGTCGGTGAAAGTACTAGTTCTGAATGGACCGAATCTGAATCGGCTGGGGAAAAGAGAGCCGGGGATCTATGGGGCGGAAACCCTGGAGGATGTGGAACGCAAGCTGCGGGATGTTGCGGCCGATTCTCTAGTGGAAGTCCAGTTTTTCCAGTCGAATTCAGAGGGCGCGTTGATTGACCGTATTCACGATGCGGAGGATGAAAGCGTCGATGGCATCATTTTTAATCCAGGTGCATTTACCCATTACAGCATCGCGCTGCGTGACGCTGTGGCATCGGTTACTGTGCCGGTCATTGAGGTCCATATTTCAAACATACATAGCCGGGAAGCATTTCGACAAACGTCCGTCATCGCCCCTGTTTGCATTGGCCAACTATCGGGCTTTGGCACAGATGGCTACGAACTTGCCCTCCAGGCGTTCCTTCTCCGAGGAAAAGGGGTCAAACTATGAAACTGGCGAAATTGAGAGATTTGCTGAAAGAAAAAGAGTTGGACGCATTACTTGTTACGAATCCATACAACCGTCGATACATTACTGGATTTACCGGGACTGCAGGTGTTGCAGTCATTTCAAAAGAGGATGCCGTTTTTATTACCGATTTCCGTTATACGGAACAGGCAGCCAAGCAAGTATCAGGCTTCCGCATCGTTAAACATGAGAAAACGATCATTGAAGAAGTTGCGGAGCAAGTGAAATCAATGAATATTCAAACTCTCGGGTTCGAGAAAGACGATGTTTCGTTCGGTATGTATGAGTTGTATAAAGAGAAAGTGAATGCAGACCTACGTCCGGTTTCTGGTATGATCGAGACACTTCGGATGGTGAAAACGCCTGAGGAGATCGAAATCCTCAAGCAGGCGGCGAAAATTGCAGATGATGCTTTCGCTCATATTTGCACATTCATTAAGCCGGGCGTGACGGAACTGGAAGTGTCCAATGAACTGGAAATGTTCATGCGGAAACAAGGAGCGGAATCTTCTTCATTCTCTACGATCGTCGCTTCTGGTGTCCGGGGGGCCTTGCCACATGGCGTCGCCTCGGATAAAGTGATTGAGTCGGGTGACTTAGTGACACTTGACTATGGTGCATTGTATAATGGCTATATTTCTGATATCACACGGACGGTGGCAGTTGGTGAACCGTCTGCGCAATTGAAGGAAATTTATGAGGTGACACGTGTTGCCCAGCAGTTGGCTTTGGAACAGATCAAACCGGGTATGACAGGTATTGAAGCGGATGCCGTGGCTCGCGACTATATTAAGTCAAAAGGTTATGGCGATGCATTCGGTCATTCCACAGGACACGGTATTGGCCTTGAAGTGCATGAAGGGCCAGCGTTGTCCTTCCGTTCGGAAACGGTGCTCGTACCAAATATGGCTGTAACGGTTGAACCAGGCATTTACTTGCCAGGCATTGGAGGCGTCCGTATTGAGGATGATATCATCATGACGGAAACTGGAAATGAACGCTTGACGCATTCACCGAAAGAATTAATTATCCTATAATGTTCAAAATGGAGGAAACAGCATGATTTCAGTAAACGAATTTAAAACAGGTTTGACAATTGAAGTGGACGGCGACATTTGGCGCGTTATTGATTTCCAACACGTTAAGCCAGGTAAGGGGGCTGCGTTCGTACGTTCCAAATTGCGTAATCTGCGCTCTGGAAACGTGAACGAAAAAACGTTCCGTGCGGGCGAAAAAGTTGAGAAAGCACAAATCGACAACCGCCGTATGCAATACCTATATGCAAACGGGGATGACCATGTATTCATGGACAACGAATCGTACGAGCAAATCGAGCTGCCATCCAACCAGATCGAAGAAGAATTGAAATATTTGAAAGAAAACATGGAAGTGCACATCATCTCGTACAAAGATGAAGTGCTTGGTGTTGAACTTCCATCAACGGTTGTATTGGAAGTCGCTGAAACAGAACCAGGCATTAAAGGCGACACTGCGAGCGGCGGTTCTAAACCTGCAAAAATGGAAACGGGTCTCGTCGTTCAAGTTCCATTCTTCGTTAACACAGGTGATAAATTGATCATCAATACTGAAGAAGGCGAATACGTTTCAAGAGCATAATTTAGAACCAAAACACTTTGCATTCCTGACACAGGGAGTGTGAAGTGTTTTTTTTTATTTATTCGAATAGGAACCTTTTGCGTGAAAGAGGGCCTCATATTTCCACCTCACGCCTCATACGTTAAAGCAGGAGGGGGAAACCGTTTGGAATTGAGCGATTTATTGAGGATTGCGGGCATTGGTCTCGTCATCGGTTTTCTACATGTATTTTTTGAGCAAACAGGAAAAAAGGAATTTTCGTTTTTCCTTTTCTTTCTTGCTTACATATACATTGCGGTTGAAATGCTCCGTTTCCTGCGGATCTTTTTTGCAGAAATCGCTGAGTTTTTCCAATGGCTTTCGTTGGCGATGTAAATGTTCACATTATTCCAGATGATCGTCGTTTATGTTGTTCTGATCATTATTGCTTATGTTGCGCCGGGATTGAAACCGATTTTGTATGCCGCCATTTTTTTCATCCTTCTGCTCTACATTTTCAGCATGTTCCTGTTGCCTTTTGGTCAAACCATCATTGGATTATTCGGTATTATGCCGGGCCCTTATGTCAAATTGCTTGTCGGCAGTGCCTTGCTATTTATTCTGTCAGAATTGGTAGCGATGCATATAAGAGAGGAAGGATACGGATCGATCGCCTCCTTATCGCAGCTGGCAATGAAAATTGTCATTTTGACATTATGGATTCCTCATTTAAAAGCAATGATCGAAACACTCTCATCACTCATTACTAAATGAACGGAAGAAAATCCTATGCTGTCATTTTTTTTATCTATCGTAAGCACAGTGCTTTCCTCATTTGTTATCGTCTTGCTCGTTACCTTTATCGTCCTGTTGCTTAATTTTCTATTTCCCGCCTTTTCCAAGTGGACGAGGTTGCTTCTGTTTATCGTCGTCATTGCTGTTGTACTGCAGCCGGCATTTGATCAGTTTATCGCCATCCGGGAGATTACCCATACAGTAGCTATGACATTCATATCTGTTTATCCGCTTCTTACAGCAAGTATCGTGGCATCCGGCGGAACATTTGGTTTGCTTAATTTCCAGCCTGCCATGCTGCTGTTTGCGAACGGCATCGTCATACTTTCGGAAAAGATTCTGATTCCGGTACTTGCGGCGGCACTCTTGTTTGACATCCTATCCAGGCTTCAGCCCTCTATGCCTTTTACCAAGATGTCGGACTTGCTGCGAACAGGCCTGCTCGGAGCCGTCTCGGCAATTGTAGCAGCCTATGCGATTTTCATTACGACAGGCGGGACGATGTCATGGGCGCTATCCGGCGTCACCAGTGAGCCGATCAAAGAATTAATTAAACAAAATATCCCTCTCATTGGATCGCTTATGACCGACAGCCTCGGGGCGATGGGACGCTATACTTCGGGCGCCAGCGTCTTCATCGGAGGTTGGCTGATCATGACCATCTGGACGGTCGCTCTTCTGCCGACACTTAAGACGTTGGTGACAGGCTTCCTTTATCGATGGACAGCAGCTTTAATTGAACCGTTTGCCAATGAAGATATTACTGGGACGCTTGATGATATCGGGAAGACGCTCTTTGTGCTATGTGCGATTTCCTTTTTGGTTGCCTTTGCTTTCATCTATACAGCAATCTTTTCGATTATCATTATCAAATTGATGACAAGCGTGAAATGAGTGGTTGCCATCGTACAGTTTATGAGTGGAATATTGCTGTTGTCGGTTCTATCTGTCGTGCTGCCTTTATTGATCCCGGATGATCTGGAAGACGATTTTCTGGCTATCATGAAAATTGCAATGGGCATTTGGATAATTCATTCGTTCTCCACAATTTTTGGTCATAGCCTGTGGTGACCAAGCATACTGTTAAACATAGATGACTACCCATATCCGGCTCAAAGAAATGAAATGGTGATGAAATGCAGAAAACAAAAAGAAAAACATTTCCTTTATTGCTAGGTTCCATTGTTGTTCTTGTCATCATATTCATCAACACGACACTAGGATCGTTTGGGGGGGAGAAAGGAAAGGGGGAGGAGAGCCGGGAATATGCAGAACTTGAAAAGGCGTTGATGAGTATTGAAGGGATTGGGGAAGTGATCATCTATCCTCATTATGAAAAGGGCGTAAAGCCTGCCGACCCGCTTTCGGACTATTTTTCACTGTCCGGCCGTTCCAATAAGACAGGCAATCCGCTGCAAGGGATATTAGTTGTGGCGGAGGGGGCAGATGATATGAGGATGAAAAGCAGAATGAAGCAAATCCTTTCGTCGGTACTGCAGCTGCCTGAACATCGAATTGTCATCGAAGAAATGAAGAAAAGGGGGACTCAACTTGAAAGCGAATAAACGAACAGTATGGTTTTTAACATTACTCAGCCTGGTAGCGGTCATCTCCATCTATTATTTAAACAGAGAAGCGCCGATGCAGTTTGACGGGCTCGCGATTTTTGGAGATAAAGATTCTGATGCCATCACATTGACCAATACGAAAGACGCAACGAAGCCAGTCTTTGCCGAGTCTGTCCTATTTGAAGAAATGCGGATGCAAGTCCTGGACGAGCGAAGCAAGTTGAAGGAACAATTAGAGGCAAAGACACTTTCTTCGGATTATACGGTCGAGGAGAAAAATGAAGCATTTAATGCGCTGGAGGATCTGACGAAACAAACGTCAGCAGAAGCATTAATGGAAATGCAAATCAAAGCGCTGGGCTATCCGGAAGTGTTCGTCCGTAAAGATAATGGCAAGGTGGCTGTGACAGTGTTGGCCCAAGAAGGCCATTCGAAAGAATTGGCAGATGAAATCACAAAGTATATATGGGCGAACTGGGATGACACTCGCCAGGTAAAAGTAGACTTCACTGGAAACTGAGCATTTGAGGATTAATAAAATATAAAGGCTGAGTACAACAGCTGTTTACACGAGAGAAGATTGCCCTAATTCTCAAACTTTGGTAAGAATAAATGGCAATGTTTCGTTAAAAGGCCCATTATAAGGGTCTTTTTTTGTTTCTATCGGACATAATAACCTTTATCTATTTCATTCTTTCGTAAAAACGTCTAAAATAAAGGGGAAGGGATTCTAAATATATTGTAGTCAGGAGAATCGGGTCATGTTAAAAATCCAAGAAATTCGTGAAATAATTAAATTGATCGATCAATCATCCATTGAAAAATTTACATTCGAATCTGAAGGAACAAAAATTAAACTTGAAAAGGCTGGCATTCAACAAGTAACTGTGGCGCCGCAAGTTAAACAAATTGAGCAAGCGCCAATTCAGCAGCCAGTAGTGGAGCAGCCGGCGGCAGTGCCTGTTGCTGCACCTCAATCAGAAAGCAAAGAGCAACAGTCGGCTGCAGCACCAGTTGAGAAAGTGCAAGAGGATGCTTCATTGCACAAAATTACTTCACCAATGGTAGGAACCTTCTACAAAGCCTCTTCGCCAGACGCACCTCCATATGCTCAAAAAGGCGATCAAGTGAAACCGGATACTGTCGTTTGCATCGTTGAAGCGATGAAACTGTTCAATGAAATTGAAGCAGAAGTTTCCGGAGAAATCGTGGAGGTTCTTGTGGAAGATGGGCAGCTCGTCGAATATGGACAACCTCTCTTCCTCGTCAAAGAGAATTGAGGAGGAGTTTCAAATGAAAAAAGTGCTAATTGCAAATCGTGGTGAAATCGCAGTACGGATTATTCGGGCATGCAGGGAAATGGGAATTAAAACAGTGGCGGTCTATTCGGAAGCAGATCAGGAAGCCCTTCACGTTGAACTTGCGGACGAAGCGTATTGCATCGGACCAAAGCTATCCAAAGACAGCTACTTAAACTTTTCCAACATCATCAGCGTTGCTAAATTAACGGGATGTGACGGCATTCACCCGGGCTACGGCTTTCTCGCGGAGAATGCGAGCTTTGCGGAGCTCTGCGAAGAAGTGAATATCGAATTCATCGGACCTACTGCTGCGGCAATCTCAAAAATGGGTACAAAAGACGTGGCAAGAGAAACGATGCGCCAAGCGGGAGTTCCGATTGTACCTGGATCGGACGGTATTGTTGCTGATGAAGTCGAAGGATTAGAAGTCGCGAAACAAATCGGATTTCCGGTCATTATTAAAGCGACAGCAGGCGGCGGCGGTAAAGGGATCCGCGTCGCAAGAAATGAAGAGGAACTTGTAAAAGGAATTAAGATCACTCAAAAAGAGGCAGCCGCCGCGTTTGGCAATCCAGGTGTCTACTTGGAAAAGTTCATTGAGGAGTTCCGCCATGTCGAAGTGCAGGTGCTTGCCGACAAGCATGGCAATACGATTCACTTGGGTGAACGGGATTGCTCTATCCAGCGTCGCATGCAGAAACTTTTGGAAGAAGCTCCATCACCGGCTCTAACACCTGAATTGCGCCAAGAGATGGGAGAAGCTGCAGTGAAAGCGGCTGAAGCCGTTAATTATCGCGGTGCAGGAACAGTGGAATTCATTTTTGATCATATTAATAAGAAGTTCTATTTCATGGAAATGAACACGAGGATCCAAGTGGAGCACCCGGTCACTGAAATGATCACCGGCATTGACCTCATTAAACAACAATTGCTCGTGGCGGCAGGTGAAAAGCTGGCATACAAGCAAGAGGATATTAAGATTAACGGATGGGCTATTGAATGCCGGATCAATGCGGAGAATCCAGAGAAAAACTTCATGCCATCGCCGGGGAAAGTGACGATGTATATGGCTCCTGGCGGCTTCGGCGTACGCGTAGACAGCGCGATGTACCCAGGCTACTCCATCCCGCCGTTTTACGATTCCATGGTCGCTAAACTCATTGTGCATGGTGATACGAGGGAAGAAGCGGTTGCACGCATGAAACGTGCGCTTGGAGAATTTATTATTGAAGGCGTCAATACGACGATTCCGTTCCACTCGAACTTAATGGACCACGAGGTCTTTAAGTCAGGAGATTTTGATACGAAGTTTCTTGAAAAATATGATGTGATGAAATAAGGGAGATGCCGATTTCTTCGGCACTCCTTGGCATAGCATGATATCCGAGGAGGAGATTTGGTATGGCAGAAAAGACAAACCCATCATTTGTCGGAAAAGATCCGGACGGTCATGCGGCGCTTGGCCGTGTGCAACTTGCGCCTGAAGTGCTGGAAGTTATCGTCGGCATTGCGACAAATGAAGTGGATGGTGTAGCAATGACAAAAGGCAACTTTGCCACAGGCGTTGCTGAAAAATTTGGCAAAGTGATCCATGGCAAAGGGGTTAAAACAGATTGGTCAGACGAAGAACTGAAAGTTGATATCTATTGTGTCGTCGAATACGGCCATTCTATACCGGAAGTCGCGACAAACATTCAAAAACAAGTTCGTCATGCCATTTACCATATGACTTCGCTCGAAACGAAAGAAGTGAATGTCCACATTACTGGCATCGACTTCGACGTGGCATCGGACACAAAATAGTGCATGCCGGACGATGGGATGCACTCATCACATCCATGACTGCGCTTCGAACAGTCCTATGGAAATCCGGGCAGAGAAAAGCATCGTCTTCGGATGATGCTTTTCAACTTGTTATGCTATATAAATACTCGCAGGATATGCTATGATTAAGCCCGAGATATACAGTAGTGGAGGAGAAAACTGAATGAAACGAAGAGAAGCCAGGGAAAAAGCGGTACAGACGCTTTTTCAGTTGGATAATACCGAATTGACCGCGGATGAAGCGATTGCTTATGTAGTAGAACGGCCGATCGATCCATTTTATGAGAAGTTGGTGCGCGGCACTGTGGAGCATTTGTCGGAAATTGACGAACAGTTGATTGGCAAATTAGAAAAATGGTCGTTGGACCGGTTGCCGAAAATTGAGCGGACTGTATTGCGATTGGCAGCTTTTGAATTGCTGTTTGGCGGAGACGTGCCGCATAAAGTCGTATTAAACGAGGCAATCGAGCTTTGTAAGCTGTACGGAGATGAAAAATCAGGACGATTTGTAAACGGTGTTCTTTCGAAATTCGAAGAACAAGAATAATATTGTCTGGAGGAATCAGTGATGACTGGCAAAGTGATTGATGGACGTGTAATCGGCAAGGAGATTAGGGAAGAGGTAAAGCAGAGTGTCGGCAAACTGGTGCATAAAGGGTGTCAGCCAGGACTCGCGGTCATTTTGGTAGGTGATAATCCTGCCTCGCAAACCTATGTGAAAAATAAGGAAAAGTCGAGCATTGAAGTCGGAATGAAGTCAGTCCTCATCGAACTTCCCGAAACAGTCTCGACGGACGAGCTGTTAGGAAAAGTAGAAGAATTGAATCAGGACGAAACCATTCATGGTATTCTTGTGCAGTTACCGCTGCCGAAACATATAGATGAAGATTTGATCATCGGTTCGATTACTCCGGCGAAGGATGTGGATGGATTTCATCCGGTAAATGTCGGAAAGATGATGATTGGACAAGAGACATTCCTGCCCTGCACCCCACATGGCATCATGGCTTTATTGGAACGTTCCGGCGTCGATCTCGAAGGGAAGCATGCCGTAGTCATTGGACGAAGCAATATTGTTGGCAAACCAATGGGACAGCTGCTGCTTCAAAAAAATGCAACCGTCACCTATTGCCATTCCCGGACAAAAGATTTAGCCAGCTTTACCAAACAAGCCGATATTCTAGTGGTCGCCATTGGGATTCCAAAATTCATTACGGCTGAGCATGTCAAAAAAGATGCGGTCGTCATTGACGTCGGGATGAACCGTGATGAGAACGGTAAGCTTTGCGGAGATGTAGATTATGAACAAGTGAAAAATGTGGCATCAGCTATTACGCCCGTCCCTGGCGGAGTAGGTCCTATGACCATTACAATGCTATTGAAAAATACATTGCAAAGCGCTGAGAAGGCTTGCGCAAGCCAAGCCTAATGCAGCAAAAGCCAGCGGAAGGCGGACGCTTTCCGCTCGAAATGCGGAAGCCATTCCCTTGTCCATTCTTTTTTGGAGGTGAAAAATGATATGACCGGTCTTCCATACTTATCTGTCAACGCGTTAACCAAATACATAAAAAGAAAATTTGACGCCGATCCTCATTTGCGGAATGTTTTCGTCAAAGGCGAGTTATCGAATGTCAAAGTTCATCCGAGCGGTCATATCTATTTCACTTTGAAAGATGACAAGAGCCGGATTCAATCGGCAATGTTCCGATCCAATGCATCCCAATTAAAATTCAAACCTGAAGAAGGAATGAACGTCCTGTTGACAGGCGACGTCAATGTCTATGAAGCGAGTGGCCAATACCAATTGTATGTCCAGACGATGCAGCCGGATGGCATTGGCGCCCTCTATTTGGCATTTGAACAGTTGAAGGAAAGTCTTGGGAAGGAAGGATTGTTTGATCCTCGCTGGAAACAGCCATTGCCTCCTTTGCCTAAAAAGGTCGGTGTCGTGACTGCCCAGTCCGGTGCAGCTATCCGGGATATTTGTTCAACGATAGCCCGTCGGTACCCACTAGCCGAAATTGTTCTGTTCCCAGCAGTTGTTCAAGGACCGCAAGCAGCCCCTTCTGTTGTAAAAGCGATTGCCCAAGCGGAATCTTTCGGTTCCATTGATGTCTTGATCGTCGGCCGCGGCGGCGGTTCCATTGAGGATTTATGGGCTTTTAATGAAGAAATTGTGGCAAGATCCATATTCTCCTGTAAAATTCCAATTATTAGCGCTGTCGGGCATGAAACGGATACGACCATCGCTGATTTTGTTGCGGATCGTCGAGCTCCGACACCTACTGCGGCAGCAGAAATGGCTGTCCCTTCCAAAGAAGAGCTCTTCGAACGGATTTTAGAGAGAAAACGGTCCCTTTATCTATCGCTATCAAATCAGATCAAACATGAAAGAAGGCGCCTGTCTGTCTGTGAAACTTCTTATCCATTGCAATTTCCGGAGAGGCTCTATCGTCCGTTCACTGAGAAATTAAGTGTCTTAGAGGACAGACTCTATCGAAGTGGAAGAGAAATCACTATGAAACGGAAGATGGAACATCAGCGATTGGACAGGATCCTCGCATTTTATTCACCTGCTCAGAAGATCAGCGAGGAACGGCGAAATATCGACCGGCATACGGAAAGAATGAAACTGGCGGCAAATCGCTTTCTTCAAACCCGACAGGAGCGTTTCGCATCGTCCATACGGATGTTAAAAGCGTTGAATCCACTCCAGGTCATGGAACGTGGTTTCTCTGTCACTTACCAGGAAGGGCAAGTCGTCAAAAAAGCGGCTCAGCTTCAAGCAGGCGATCCGGTCCAAATCCGGCTCCAAGATGGCGTGGTAGAAGCAGATGTAAAATCGGTACGATTGAATGACGAGGGGGAGAACTAAATGGAAAACGACAATCTTCGTTTTGAGGAAGCAATGCTCAAATTGGAAGAGATCGTCCAGCGATTGGAAACTGGTGATGTGCCCTTGGAGGATGCGATATCTCTATATAAAAAAGGAATGGAGCTTTCGCAATACTGCCATGGCAAATTGCAAGATGCGGAAAAACAATTGATTTCGGTAATTGATCCTGAAGGGCAGCAAAGACCGTTCAATCCGGAAAAAGGGGCCGAAGCCAATGAATGAGAGACTAAAACGGTTCATAGATGAAAAGATGCCAATAATCGATCAGGCTATGGAAGGCATGTTGGAGGAAGCGGGAATCCCTTCCTCACTGAAAGATTCCATGGCTTATTCCATCCAAGCGGGTGGCAAACGGATCCGGCCAATGCTCGTTCTCGCAACATTGGAGGATCTGCAGGCGTCTTCTAAAGATGCTGTGGCCGTAGCCTGTGCTGTGGAAATGATCCATACCTATTCGCTGATCCACGATGATTTGCCGAGTATGGACGATGATGACTTCAGACGTGGGAAGCCGACGAACCATAAAGTTTACGGCGAAGCGGTTGCCGTTTTGGCAGGCGACGCACTGCAGACATTGGCCTTTAAACAATTAGCAACGTTGAAAGAGACCGATCCGCAAGATGCGTTGCGCATTATTACCCTCCTAGCGGATGCCTCCGGACCAAGCGGTATGGTGGGTGGACAAGTGCTTGATATTGAAGGTGAACACCGTACCTTATCGCTTGAACAATTAGAAATGGTTCATCTCCACAAGACTGGCGCGCTCCTATCATTTTGTATAGAAGCCGGTGCCATCTTAGCTAAAGCGAATGAAGAACAAATTGTGAAATTGAAGGATTATGCGAAAAATATCGGTCTCGCATTTCAAATAAAAGACGATATTTTAGATATCACTTCTACGACCGAGCAGCTTGGAAAGACTGCTGGCAGCGATGCTGAAAGGGAGAAATCGACGTATCCCGCCTTGCTGGGGCTCGAAGGAGCACAAGAGCGTTTGCGGAAACATCATCAATCCGCTTTGGAATCAATTGCATTCCTCGCTGATGATCAGCCGCTTTTAGGTCTTTTCGCTGATTATATTGTCGATCGTAATGCATGAAGCGGAAAAGGTTTGAATTTATCTCATCCCTTCGGACCAATATGTTGTATTGGGGAACCTTCTTGGTATAATGAAGAAAGCGCTGTTGGAATCGTGGCAATCAATTAATGAAGGTGCGTGATAATGATGGATCTCACTCAGATTAAAAATCCATCTTTCGTTAAAAATCTCGATAAGGACCAATTGGCGGAGCTTGCTGCTTCGATCAGAAAATTCCTCATCGAGAATTTGTCTGTAACCGGTGGTCATATCGGACCGAATCTTGGCGTTGTCGAGTTGACAATCGCGCTTCATAAAATGTTCGATAGCCCGGAAGATAAATTCATATGGGACGTAGGGCATCAGGCATATGTCCACAAAATTTTAACCGGCAGAGCCGGTGATTTTAATACGCTGCGTCAGTACAAAGGGCTCAGCGGTTTTCCAAAGATGCTGGAGAGCGAGCATGATGTCTGGGAAACGGGGCATAGTTCGACGTCCCTTTCTGCCGCGATGGGTATGGCGGCCGCTCGGGATATCCAAAAAGGGAAGAATTTTGTTATTCCTATTATCGGAGACGGCGCATTGACTGGCGGGATGGCACTTGAGGCATTGAACCATATCGGCCATACACAGACGAACATGACTGTCATTTTGAACGATAATGAAATGTCCATCGCACCGAATGTCGGTGCCCTTCATGCAGTATTAGGGAAGCTCCGTACAGCTGGCAAGTATAATTCAGTAAAGGACGAGCTGGAATATATCTTGAAAAAAATCCCGGCCGTTGGTGGGAAAGTTGCGTCAGCTGCGGAACGGGTCAAAGACAGCTTGAAATATCTTCTCGTTTCCGGAGTGTTTTTCGAGGAACTCGGCTTTACTTATTTAGGCCCTGTTGATGGACATGATTTCAATGATTTGGAACGGAATTTGCAATATGCGAAAAAGATGGAAGGTCCTGTCCTTCTTCATGTAATTACGAAGAAAGGGAAAGGCTACCGTCCAGCAGAGGACGATAAAATCGGCGCGTGGCATGGCACAGGCCCGTACAAAATCGATACGGGAGATTTTGTTAAATCCGTGTCTGCCGGCCCTGCATGGAGCAGCCTCGTTTCTGAAACGGTCAGAAAGATTGCCCGGAAAGATGAACGTGTCGTTGCCATTACTCCAGCGATGCCGGTCGGTTCGAAACTGGAAGGGTTCGCAACTGAATTTCCAGATCGCTTCTTTGATGTAGGTATTGCGGAACAACATGCCGCCACGATGGCAGCTGGCCTTGCGACACAAGGAATGAAGCCATTCCTCGCGATCTATTCTACTTTCCTGCAGCGGGCGTATGATCAGATGCTGCATGATATTACAAGACAGAACTTAAATGTATTTATCGGCATCGACCGGGCCGGCCTTGTCGGCGCGGATGGCGAAACGCATCAAGGTGTATTTGATATCGCGTTTTTACGTCATATGCCAAATTTGGTGCTCATGATGCCTAAAGATGAGAATGAAGGACAGCATATGGTTAAAACTGCATTGGAATATGATCAGGGTCCAATCGCTATGAGATATCCACGCGGTAATGGAATTGGCATTCAGATGGATGAAGAACTTAAAACCATTCCAATCGGTACATGGGAAGTTTTGCGTGTCGGTACAGATGGAACGATTCTGACATTCGGTACAACGATCCCGATGGCTCTGGATGCAGCGGAGCAACTGGCTGCTAAAGGCATGAATGTCCAAGTGGTAAATGCACGGTTTATCAAACCGCTGGATACGGCGATGCTGGATTATTTATTCGCGGCAGGTAAACCAATCATTACCTTGGAGGAAGCTGTATTGGCAGGCGGGTTCGGAAGCGCTGTCATCGAATATGCGCATGATACGCTAAAGGATCCGGCACCAATTAGACGAATGGGTATACCAGATCAATTTATTGAACATGGCAATGTAGATAAACTTCTTGAGGAAATCGGCATGACATCCGACAATCTGGCCCGTATGATGGAAGAGTTCATACTTGAACAGAAGACGGAAAGGGAAATCGTATGACAGGCTCACGGAAGGAACGGGTCGATATCCTGCTAGTCGAACGCGAGTTAGCGGAAACCCGTGAGAAAGCAAAGCGGTCCATCATGGCAGGTCTCGTCTTTTCAGGCGAGACCCGGATGGATAAACCGGGAGAAAAAATTCGGGTTGACGCTCCCTTGATCGTGAAAGGATCTGCTCTGAAATATGTCAGCCGTGGCGGATTGAAACTGGAGAAAGCTTTAGAGGAGTTCGACGTATCGGTCGAAGGCAAAATCCTATTGGACATCGGTTCATCAACGGGAGGTTTCACGGATTGTGCACTGCAAAATGGTGCTGCACATTGCTATGCCCTCGATGTCGGGACGAATCAGCTGGCGTGGAAAATCAGGCAGGATGCCCGTGTGACGGTTATGGAGCGGACCAATTTCAGGCATGCGACCCCGGATCAGTTTCAGATGGGGCGTCCCCAGTTCGCAACCATTGATGTGTCGTTTATTTCCCTTGGTTTGATTTTCCCTCCTCTCAAGCAAATTCTCGAACCCAATGGCGATGTCATTGCTCTTGTCAAACCTCAATTTGAGGCTGGAAAAGAAAACGTCGGGAAAAAAGGAATTGTCAAAGATCGCACGATCCATCTGGATGTATTGAGAAAAGTTGCTGATCTCGCGATGCAAGAAGGGTTCTCTCTTTGCGGAATGTCATATTCACCGGTAACGGGCGGGGAAGGGAATATTGAATTCCTTTTTCACTTACGTTCGGAAGAACACCCGTCAACCCGTTTTGAAGAAGAAAATTTCAAGGCGTTGATCGCAACCGCACATGATGAATTGACGTAACGCGCAAACTTGCGCGTTTTTCGTCTTATGAAAGAAAGCCGTACTTACTATGGTTATCGGAGTGATGAGTATGAACAAAGGACAACGGCATATCCGCATTCGAGATATAATAACGAACAATGAAGTGGAAACGCAGGACCAACTGGTCGATAAACTGAAAAGTGCAGGCGTCGATGTCACACAGGCGACAGTATCGCGTGACATTAAGGAGCTGCATCTTATTAAAGTGCCTTTGCCGGATGGTCGCTATAAATACAGTTTGCCGCAGGTCCATAAATTCAATACCGAAGATAAGCTCCGCCGGATGTTGGCGGATGCTTTTGTCAGCATCGACAGTGCAGGGTATTTCATTGTTTTGAAAACCTTGCCGGGCAATGCACATGCTGTAGGATCGCTGGTCGACAATTTATCCTGGGATGAAATGCTAGGCACCATATGCGGCGATGATACGTGCATGATCATTTGCAGGGACGAAACGGTGACGCAGGAAGTGAAGGAAAGATTGCTTTCCATGATTTGAACACAACTGGATGGACTGCCTGTTTGGCTGAACAAACAAACTTTCCTTTTTTTGGAAAATGGGTATTTAACAGCTTTAGCTTCAAGGACGAGAACTCCGTTTGTTTACGCGGCCATCGTTGTTCGGCTTTTGGAGAAGCTGCAAAATGCTCTGCTTCACAAAAGCGTTTGGTACTGTTACGGTCAGTATTAATTTGTATGACAGCTGCAAAAGGGGGGACAAGTGGTGTTACGGGAATTATCGATCCGGAATTTTGCCATCATCGATCATCTTGAAGTGACATTTGAGGAAGGCCTCACTGTATTGACAGGTGAAACCGGGGCTGGCAAATCGATCATTATAGATGCTGTTCAATTACTTGCTGGAGGAAGAGGCTCACAAGAGTTCATTCGCCACGGGGCACCGAAAGCCGAGCTCGAAGGATTGTTCATAATGGATGACCCGAATCATCCTGTTTTTGATAAATTGCTGGAGGCTGGTATCGAATCTGACGAGGGCATGCTCATTTTACGCCGCGATTTGAATGCCAATGGGAAATCAACTTGCCGAGTTAACGGCAAGCTGGTCACAATCGGCATACTCCGGGAAATCGGCGCCCAGTTAATTGATATTCATGGCCAGCATGACAATCAGGAATTGATGATGGAAAAGCGCCATATCCATTTGCTAGACCATTTTGCGGGGGACGCGTTGAAAAAGGCATATGTCAATTATTCGGAGTTGTATTCTGCTTATGTGAAGCTGAAGAAGAAGCTGGAGGCAGCTAGAGAGAACGAACAGCAGGTAGCCCAGCGGATTGACCTCTATTCCTTCCAATTGAATGAAATTGATTCAGCTGGTCTTGTGATTGGAGAAGAAGAAGAGTTAGAGGCTGAACAGAACAAATTACAGCACTTTCACCGTCTTTTTGAACGGTTGAATACTGCTTATGAATCGATTAGCGGAGACACGCATGCCTTAGACTGGGTAGGTTCTGCCATGAGCGATTTGGAAGATGCAGCCTCGGTTGATAAGACGCTGGCTGCACATGCAGAATCGGTAGCGACCAGCTTCTACACTTTGCAGGATACTGCTCATGATCTAAAGAATTTAATCGACCAGATGGAGTTTGATCCAGGCCGTTTGGATTTTGTGGAAAGCCGGCTGGCGCAGCTTCTTACGCTGAAACGTAAATATGGCAGTACTGTTGAAGAGATCTTGCTGTATCGAGACAAAATTGCAGATGAACTGGATCAATTAATAAATCGGGATGAACGGCTGGAAAAAGGAAAGGAAAAGCTCGAGCAGCTAGTCCAAGACCTAGAAGTCGAAGCTATGGAACTTTCCTTAATCAGGAAAGATGCGGCAAAACAGTTGGAAACCGCAATTTTGCAACAGTTGAAAGAGCTCCATATGGAAAAAGCTACTTTTGAAGTGAGGGTGACCCAACAGCCCGGCACTTTTGATATGAACGGTTTTGACGATGTCGCATTCTTTATCTCAACGAACGTCGGCGAACCGATGAAACCGCTCGTTAAAGTCGCATCAGGTGGAGAATTGTCCAGAATCATGCTGGCTCTGAAAACGATCTTCTCCAAACATCAAGGAATCATATCGATTATTTTTGATGAAGTGGATACAGGTGTAAGCGGACGGGTAGCGCAAGCTATTGCTGAAAAGATCGCTATGATCGCGACACATTCGCAGGTACTGTGCATATCGCATTTACCGCAAGTCGCTGCAATGGCGGACCACCATTATCTCATTAAAAAAGTAGTGAAGGATGACCGTACGATAACCGCCATTTCTGAAATTACAGGAATGGATCGGATAAAAGAGTTGTCCAGAATGTTATCGGGTGCGGAAATCACTGAATTGACCTTGCAGCATGCGGATGAATTGCTGTCTTTGGCAGACAATCGAAAAAAAGCATTCCGTCCTTAAATTGGATGGAACCGATAAGAAAACGTGCATACTCTTATGTGCGTTTTTTCTTTTGTCCGCAAATCGTTGACATTGCCGCATTTAATCGTAAGGATGAATAAATCATGTGGATAGTGTATGTACTTTTACCTCATCCTATTATGGATAATTACAATGGCCATGCGTAAATCATGTCGTTTTGCTTGAATTACCCTCTTATAACATCCCGGCGAACGGACATACCATAAGTATCTTAAATGAGGAGGTGAACTATGGGATGGAATAGACGACTCAAGCTGACTGTTTCGTTTGCCGCACTGTTATTTTTATTGCCATTCCATTATGATAAAGCTGCTGCGGATAGCGGTTCAGTCATTCCGATGGGAGAGTCCATCGGCATCCAAATGGATTTGTCCGGCGTGTTTATAACGGGTGACGTGCTGATCAATGACGAAATTTGGTTGAAAGCCGGCGACTCCATCCGTCAGCTAGGCGATAAAGAAATCAAAACAGTGCAAGATGTTGAAAGCATCTTACCGAAGGTTAAACAAGAACAGATCCGCTTGCTCATTGTCCGCCATGGCGAAGAGAGCGAAGTGAATGCCGATTCAAATGCCCTAAAGCGCCTCTTCCCGTTTTTGAAAGACCGTACGGAAGGGACAGGGACCTTAACGTATGTCGACCCCCAAAAAGGGACATACGGGGCGTTAGGCCATCAAATCGTCGATAGCTCATTGAAATCACCACCTTCCTTTAAAGATGGAGCGATCTATCTTTCCGAAATCGAACAAATAAAGAAGAGCGTGCCAGGAGTACCTGGCTATAAAATATCTTCCATCGTTAAAGATGGGGATTATTTAGGAAAAATCAAGACAAACGGAATTTACGGCATATTTGGTACGTGGAATGATGCCTCAAAGAAAGTGTTAGCCGCTCCTTTAGAAATTATGCAACCGTCTGAGCTACAGCTAGGGGAAGCTGAGATCTATACAACCGTCAAAGGGACAGAAGTAGGGAAATTCACCATCAAGATCACAAAAATCGAGGAAGAGCAGTTCCATTTCATATTGACTGATTCAAAATTGCTTGCTGAAACAGGAGGCATTTTGCAGGGCATGAGCGGGAGCCCGGTCATTCAAAATGGAAAATTTGTCGGGGCCGTTACCCATATGTTTGTGGATGAACCCAAAAAAGGAGCAGGTCTTTTCCTTGTCACAATGAGGAATGGTGAAAAGTAAACGCGGCTTTAGGCGAATTCAGCTATCCAGTTCGTTGCATTTAAGCTGTAAGGCGACAGGCAAAGGAAGGAAAATGCGTTTTCCTTCCTGCCGCTTTACATAATGACAGCATTTTCTTGTTGGCGGAAAAACGTTGAAGTTGGTCGAATTTTAGGGAAATCATAATACATAAGATGCATTTTTAAGTTCACGAGAGGATTCTTCAACCTTTTGTCGAAAATTTCCTAAGCACAGGACGATAAAATCAATATGGACATTATTTAGGGGGATTGGAATGGAGAAAGTAAAAATTGCAATTGCGGATGACAATAAGGAACTGGTTCGGACTATGAAAACATTTCTTGAAAACCAGGCTGAATTTGAAATTATATGGACTGCGCACAACGGCAAGGTCTGTTTATCAATGTTACAAGAGGAAGTCCCGGATATATTATTACTCGATATTATCATGCCGCATCTGGATGGCATCGCTGTGCTTGAAACGCTGAAAACGGATGCAGAATACAGTGATATGCATGTCATCATGCTGACGGCATTTGGCCAGGAAGACGTCATGTCACATGCAGCCAGTTTGGGAGCCTCCTATTTCATGTTAAAACCATTTGAACTCGATCGGCTTGTGAATCAAATATTTCAAGTGGCAGGCACGCAAAAACCTGCAAAACAAGCGAGTCAGGAAAATACAAGTTCAGAAGAAGGGCCAATTAATCAAAAAATGCTTGATACGACGATTACGTCCATCATTAAGGAAATTGGCGTCCCTGCCCATATTAAAGGTTACGCGTTCCTTCGAGAAGCAATCCAAATGGTATATATGGACGTGGATTTGCTTGGATCTGTTACAAAAGTCCTGTATCCAGACATCGCTGAAAAGTATAAAACAACTCCATCAAGAGTGGAACGTGCAATCCGGCATGCAATTGAAGTTGCCTGGAACCGTGGGAATTATGATGTTATTTCTAAAACCTTTGGATATACAGTACACCATTTAAAAAGCAAACCTACAAACAGTGAATTCATTGCCATGATTGCAGATAAGATTCGTATCGAGCATATGGCCAGCTAACAGCAATTATGAATATATTTATAATTTTTTTCTAAGCCGACGAGTGTGCACTTTCGTTGGTTTTATTTTTTTGTAATAAATATTGAGATAAATGTTAGAAAAACGCATAGGATTTCCTTTTATTGCTTTGTATCCTTTTAACTATCCAAATAGTCGGGTAAATCGATTATAATGAATTATAAACGTTGGAGGTGAGGAATGTTGCTGCAAGAGAACGAATACTTCGACTTGTATGTTGTAGATGAAGTGAATGTCTTTTTACGTTTAAAAAAAGGGGGATTCCCGATAAAATCCTTCGATCGGATCATCCAACAACATCCAAGAATTAAGATCCAATCATTCCCTATCTTGAAGAAAGCGCTTACAGAAGTAGGAAAAGAACATGTAATCGGCACTTATATTCCATTGATGGAGATAGAAGTCCAGCCCGATCGTATGAAGGCACAGCTCTATTTGAATGTGACAATGGATGAATTTGAAAGCAGAGAACAGGAACTGCTCCGTCTAGCAGAAGAGAAAATAAATGATCTCGGGATAAGATTTGGAAGGGTATCACTCGATTCCATACCATTCATACCAGGGGCGCCCATCTCCATTGCAATCGGCAAAGCGCCTGTCCAAGGAGCCGACGCAGAAATTACGTATATGGATCGTCCGGAACGGAAACCGGTTATTCGAGAGGACGGATCCGCGGACTATTATGAAATGAATTTTGTTACACATATTAATCAAGGCGACTGGCTTGGTGAAAAAATACTCCCGCAAGAAGGGACGCCTGGAATGGATATCCTTGGCAACGAGATTCCAGCTCCTAGGGGCAGTGATGCCCGCTTGGAATACGATAGTAAATCCATCTTTGAAGTGGAGGAAGGAAATAAAATCGTGTTACGTGCATCGCATAGCGGTGCATTGGAATTTCATCATGGAGTCATTAGCGTAGGAGCCCAGCTTGTGATAAATGGAGATGTCGGACCGGAAACGGGATCTATTACATTCGATGGTGCGGTCCGTATTCTCGGCACGGTCTTGGCAGGATATTCAGTCAATGCAACGGGAGATATTTCAATCGAAGGTAAGGAAGGTGTCACAAATTCAAAAGAAATTTGTTCTTCCGAAGGTGATCTTTACATAAAAGGCGGTGTTTTCGGTGGAGGTATGTCTGTCATTGAGGCGAAGGGAGATATCTTTCTGAAACATGCAAACAATTGCAAAATATTCGCTTCAAATGTCCATGTCGGTCTATACATGCTTGGGTGTGAAGTGGTAGCAGAGCGGGTACATGTGGATACGAACCGGGGAAAAATTATCGGCGGCCACATTGAAGCCATGTATACCATTGAGTGTGCATATGCTGGTAATCAGCATGAGCGTACGACTCATCTTCATGCCAAAGGGGTGGATAAGGATTTGATTTATAAGGAAATTCAGCATTTGGCCCAAGAGTTGAAGGAAGTTCAGGCAACCACACGTAAGCTAGAGGAGCATACTGGGAAGTTCGAAGCGACGGCTGGCCAACTGGCAGGTCAACAAGCCGAAGCGCTGCAGAAGATGCAGCAGTCAATCGAAACGGGACATGAAAAAATGTTGGAGCTCGATAAAGAAATCCAACTAGGTATGCGGAAAATTAGAAATGCGATTCCACCAAAGATTGAAGTGTCCAAAGAAGCCTATCCAGGTGTAGTGATTCAGATTGGGCATAAATCGACGACGCTGGCAAAGACGGCAAAGGGTGTCTTCGAAGTCTTTGACAATGTGCTCAATGTCTAGACCCCTCGTGTTTGCTCATCGCGGTGCTTCCGCCCATCGTTTTGAAAATACCATGACGGCATTTAAGGAGGCTGTTCACCTGGGTGCGGATGGTCTGGAAATCGATGTCCAGATCACGAGCGATGGCATGCCGGTCGTTCTGCATGATCCAGGTTTACAGCGAGTGGCCGGAAGGCGGCTGTCTATTTCGTCGGTGACTTCTAGTGAACTGCAGCAGATCCGGATCGGAAAAAGGTTTTGGAGACTCTTCATGGGTAGTCGAATCCCTACACTAAGGGAAACAGTTTCATTCTGTTTACTGCATCAACTAGTATTGAACATTGAATTGAAGGAGACTGTTGTAGAGAATCCCGAATCACTCCGGGATATTTTGGAAATGGCTGCTTTGCTGGATCAAGTACATTTTTCCTCGTTTGATTACGGAATACTCCAACAGGTCAAAGCGTTGGAGCCGAAGATGGAAACGGCTTTGTTGCTGAAAAAGCGTCAACTTGCGCCTGAACTTCTGAATGGCTTTGAAGTGGATAGCTTTCATTTCCATAAAAGGCTTTGGAAACATCCTTTTCAAGAAATGCTTACTGACTCAGGAAAAATTCTTAGAATGTATGGAGTGACTGGCAAAGAAGTATCCCTGCAAGAGGATGGACGAATTGCCGGCTGGATTACAGATTATCCGGAACGTTTTGTCGGCCAAAAGTGGAATAACGCGTAAAAAAGCAGTCGGATTGATATCCGGCTGCTTTTTTAAATTTCACAGTAGAGCTTATGTAATACCTTTCAACCAGTCAACGCTTTTCTTGAAACTTTTCCTGAACCCGTCCTTTTCTTCGGTCACGTCGGAGCAAAAACCCGGCGAAGAAGCCGAGGCCGGCAGCAAACAAGAGAAAGCCGATCAAAAACTGCAGCCAGATAAACGGGAACGGACTGAATAAGATTCCGAACAAAGAATCCCTCATCAGCTTGATGCCAAAAGCTGCCATCAGACCTGGTATGAGAAGGACGATAAACGCCGCCAAACGGGCCATTGTTAACAACTCCTTATCGATTTTAATTTTACCGTGTCATCAATTATTGTCAAGAAAGGAGTTATGGTGTATGATAAAAATGGATTTGCAAAAGATTGCATTCTTGTTAAAGGAGATTGAATATCCTTGCAAAAGGTTCTTATTATTGGAGCAGGGAATGGCGGCTCCGCATTATTGCATCTCATTAGCAAATTAGATTTCATGCAAGTTTTCGCAATCGTGGACCAGAATGAAAATGCTCCCGGCTTGCAACTTGCCAAGGAGCTTGGCGTCCGAACAGGGAAACAATGGGAACCGTTTTTAAAGGAACCCGTGCACATCGTATTCGATGTTACAGGAGACCCTGCCGTTTTTGCGGAACTAATGGAACACAAACCACCGGGAACCATGCTTGTGCCTGGTTCAGTGGCTAATTTAATTGTTCATTTATTGAACGAGAAAAATCATTTTATTCAACAAGTTCAAACTGAGATCCATAAGCAGCAGCTCATCTTCGATTCCGTTGAAGAAGGGATGATCGGCATTAATGCAAAAGGGAAAATTGATTTTATCAATGAAAGCGCTTGCAGAATGTTGGGCGTCCAGGGTATACGAATTATTGGCATCCCGATCGAGGATATTATTCCTGAAAGTAAACTTGTAAGGGTTTTCAATTCGGGGAAAGTCGAATTAAATGAGGAACTTCAACTACCGAATGGGTTGAAAATAGTGAGCTCCAGGTTCCCTCTTTTCACTTCAGATGGGGAAAAAATCGGCGCATTCGCTGTTTTTAAAGATGTTTCTGAAGTCTTGAAGCTGGCTGAAGAAATAACTGATCTGAAACAAGTGAAAACCATGTTGGAAGCAATAATCCATTCGAGCGATGATGCCATTTCAGTCGTAGATGACAAAGGCAACGGCATCTTGGTAAATCCTGCGTATACAAGGATTACCGGACTATCCGAAGACGAAGTGGTCGGAAAACCCGCTACTGTCGATATTAATGAAGGCGAAAGCATCCATATGAAAGTGCTGAAGACGAAGAAGCCTGTGCGCGGTGTCAACATGCGTATTGGAGAATCCAATCGGGATGTCATTGTCAACGTGGCTCCGATTATTGTCGACCAGCATGTGATGGGCAGTGTGGGAGTCATTCATGATATAACAGAAATGAGAAGTCTTATGCGTGAGCTCGATTGGGCTCGCTCTATTATCAGGAAACTTGAATCTACATATACCTTTTCAGACATCAATGGAAGTTCTCCGGATATTGAGCTTGCGATTGAACAAGCTAAAGTTGCCGCCGCTAAATCCTCGGTCCCAGTTCTGCTCCGAGGCGAACCGGGGACAGGTAAGGAACTTTTTGCACACGCTATCCATTCGGGCAGCGATCGCAAAACCCATAATTTTATCCGGGTGAATTGCAGCATCATCGACCCGGCAATCATCGAAAAGGAATTGTTCGGTGAAGATCATGAAAGAGGAAGGGCTGGACTGCTTGCGGAAACTGGTAAAGGCACGCTGTTTCTAGATGAAATATCTGATTTGCCGTCAAAAACTCAAAAACGGCTGCTTGATTATATCGTGAACAGAACGGACCAGCATCTATCCGATCAATATGAACTGCATGCCCGTATCATCACCGCCAGTTCGAAAAACCTAGAAAAAGCGATGCATGATGGCAAGTTTAACGAAGAGCTATATTATCATCTGAACCGATTATCGATCCACATTCCGCCTCTAAGAACGAGAAAGGGCGATATTCCGGAAGTGGCCAATCATCTGCTTGGCAAATTGAATCAGGAATTCGGCATGAATGTAGAGTTAATTACAGCCGAAGCACTGGAGCGGCTTGCTCAATATGATTGGCCGGGCAAT
Organism: Sporosarcina sp. AD_1; assembly: GCF_057373025.1. Taxonomy (NCBI): domain Bacteria; kingdom Bacillati; phylum Bacillota; class Bacilli; order Caryophanales; family Caryophanaceae; genus Sporosarcina; species Sporosarcina sp. AD_1. The sequence goes on along the minus strand of NZ_JBPVIR010000001.1, from coordinate 34,748 downwards.
GTGCGAGAGTTAGAGAATGTGCTCAGCAGGGCGATGATTTACATGCAGCCCGGCACAGCAGCCATTAAGGAAGAGGACATTCGGAAATCACTCTTCTCAAATGATGCCAAAATTGAAGAGGAAGTATCACTCGAGAAAAGCACTCTTGCCTCCATTATGGATGATTATGAACGAGCTGTGCTTGAAAAGGCGATGCAGGAGAACGATGGCAACAAATCGCTTACTGCGAACCGTTTAGGCATATCGCTCCGTTCCCTTTATTATAAGTTGGAGAAATATAAATTGATTTGATAGGGAGTGATAATAATGGCGTCACTCGATTCACTTATTGATAAAGCGGCTGCTTCGGATACCCGGCCGGTCGTTTCGGTCGCCAGCGCTGCAGATACCCATGTACTTGGGGCTGTCAAAATGGCATTGGAGAGGAATCTTGCATCGTTCCGCTTATTCGGTGACAAGGAGGAAATCCGATCGGTCCTAGCTAAAGTTGATCCACGTCTTTTGGACAATGGCTTCATTGAAATTGAAGACGCTTCAGATCAGCGAATGGCGGCAAAACTGGCAGTTCAATCGGTGTCCAGCGGCCAAGCGGATGTTCTCATGAAAGGGAATTTGCCGACCGCAACCATTCTTAAGGAAGTGTTGAATCGAGATTACGGTTTGCGTAAGGAGACGATCCTGTCCCACGTAGCCGCTTTTGAGGTTCCTGGTTATGAACGGCTATTATTTGTAACGGATGCGGCGATGAATATCGCCCCAGATCTTTCGGAAAAGGCTCAAATAGTCCGCAATGCTGTTCAGGCCGCTCACGCGTGCGGCATCAGAAAGCCGATCGTCGCTCCCCTTGCTGCGGTTGAAACAGTGAATCCGGCCATGCAGCCAACCTTGGATGCAGCTGCGCTTGTCGCCATGAATCACAGAGGGCAGATCAATGGCTGCATCATTGATGGCCCGCTTGCGCTTGACAATGCTGTATCACGTGAAGCTGCAGAGCATAAAGGGATTGAAGGAGAGACGGCGGGCAACGCGGATATTCTGCTAGTTCCTAGTATAGAAGCTGGAAATATTCTGTATAAGTCCCTCATGTACTTCGCAAATGCGAAAGTAGGGGCGGTCATCCAAGGAGCCAAGGCGCCTGTCGTGCTTACTTCACGATCGGATCGCATGGAAAGCAAATTGTATTCACTCGCTTTAGCAATACTTGTATCACAACATTAAACAGATAACTGGAGGAATTATCATGGAACTATTCAAATATATGGAGAAATACGATTATGAACAACTTGTCATCTGCCAAGACGAAGCATCTGGACTAAAAGCAATCATTGCGATCCACGACACGACACTCGGACCGGCACTTGGCGGCACACGCATGTGGACATATGCATCTGAAGAAGAAGCAATTGAGGATGCGCTTCGCCTCGCTCGCGGGATGACTTACAAAAATGCGGCTGCTGGCCTTGATCTCGGTGGCGGTAAAACGGTCATTATCGGTGATCCGAAAAAAGATAAGAACCCTGAATTGTTTCGTGCGTTTGGACGTTATATCGAAGGTTTGAATGGCCGTTACATCACAGCAGAGGATGTAGGAACGACAGAAGAGGATATGGATTTGATCCACTTGGAAACTGACTATGTTACGGGCGTTTCCGATGCCGGTTCTTCAGGCAATCCATCTCCAGTCACAGCTTTCGGAGTATACAAAGGGATGAAAGCGGCTGCGAAAGAAGCATTTGGAAGCGACTCCCTAGAAGGGAAAACGGTTGCGGTCCAAGGTGTCGGAAACGTTGCGTATGCACTTTGCGAATATTTGCATGAGGAAGGCGCAAAGTTAATTGTCACTGATATTAACAAAGAGGCTGTTCAACGTGCTGTAGATGCGTTCGGCGCAGCTGCGGTTGATACGAATGAAATTTATTCACAAGACGCAGATATTTTTGCCCCATGTGCACTCGGTGCCGTCATTAACGATGAGACGATTCCACAATTGAAAGCGAAAGTAATTGCAGGATCTGCGAACAATCAATTGAAAAACCCGGAACACGGAGACATTATCCATGAAATGGGCATTGTGTACGCACCGGATTACGTCATTAACTCAGGCGGCGTCATTAATGTCGCAGATGAATTGGCCGGTTATAATAGAGAGCGTGCGTTAAAACGCGTTGCGGGAATTTACGATACAATCGAGCAGATTTTCGCTATCTCCAAGCGTGACAGCATTCCGACATATGTAGCAGCAGACCGTCTTGCGGAGGAACGCATTGCACGGGTCGCTAAGTCTCGCAGTCAATTTTTGCAAAATGAAAAGAGCGTACTAAGCCGCAAAAAATAATAGACAGTTCTCATATCGAAGGTAGGGTTGAAAATGCCGAAAGACATTTTTCAGATTCTGGTCATCAATCCGGGATCCACATCGACGAAAATCGGCGTATTTGAAAATGATGCACAAGTGATGGAAAGCACAATACGCCATTCCACAGAGGAGCTTTCTCGATATCCTTCGATTATCGATCAATTTGATTTCAGGAAAAAGGCGATCGTGTCCTCTCTTGAAGAGCATGGATTCCATCTTGAGGGCTTTGCCGCCATTTGCGGAAGAGGGGGCTTGCTGCGACCGATCGCAGGCGGTACCTACTCCGTGAATGACTCCATGCTCAAAGATTTACGCAAAGGGGTTTCCGGACAGCATGCATCGAATCTTGGGGGCATTTTGGCGAACGAGATTGCGACGGATCTGAACGTTCCAGCTTTCATAGTGGACCCGGTAGTCGTCGATGAGCTTCAGCCCCTCGCCCGGATTTCAGGCTTCGCTCTCATTGAACGGAAATCGATTTTCCATGCGTTGAATCAAAAAGCGGTCGCCCGCCGATACGCAAAGCAAATTGGCAAGAAATATGATGAACTCCGCCTGGTCGTCACTCATATGGGTGGCGGCATTACGGTCGGCGTACATGAACACGGCCAGGTGGTCGATGTGAATAATGGCTTGCACGGGGATGGCCCATTTAGCCCGGAACGTGCCGGAACGGTTCCAGCAGGCGATCTGATCGATCTTTGCTACTCAGGCATTTATTACCGGCAAGAGCTAATGGCAAATCTCGTCGGCAAGGGAGGGCTCGTCGGCTATCTTGGGACGAATGATGCTGTAGCGGTCGAGAAACGGATCGAAGCGGGAGACGAGCGGGCAAAACTGATCTATGAGGCAATGGCCTATCAGGTCGCGAAAGAAATCGGCAGTGCGGCCGCCGTATTGAGCGGAAAAGTGGATGCCATCCTCCTGACGGGCGGGCTTGCTTATGGAAAAGCGTTTGTCCAATCCATCGCGGATCGCGTCGACTGGATATCCGATGTAGTGGTTTTCCCAGGTGAAGATGAACTTCAAGCACTCGCTGAAGGCGCATTACGCGTCCTGATGCAGGAAGAACAAGCAAAAACCTACCCTTCTTGAAGGGTAGTGATGAAGGAGGCCATGTTCAATGGCACAGGAATATGACGTGGTAATACTTGGCGGAGGAACGGGCGGCTACGTGGCAGCTATCCGTTCAGCGCAATTGGGGCTGAAAACAGCACTAGTGGAAAAAGGGGCACTTGGAGGCACCTGCCTGCATAAAGGCTGCATCCCGAGTAAAGCACTTCTGAAAAGTGCCGAAGTGTACCAGTTGGCCAAAAACGAAGCTTCCCATTTCGGAGTGGAGACGAGCGGAACCTCTTTGAATTTTGCACGTGTGCAGGCCCGTAAGGATGAAATCGTCAATCAGCTGCATAACGGCGTTAAGTCGCTAATGAAAAAAGGGAAAATTGATGTGTTTGAAGGCACAGGCAGAATGCTTGGCCCATCCATCTTCTCGCCAATGCCGGGAACCATTTCTGTGGAAATGAACAGCGGTGAGGAAAACGAGATGTTGATCCTGAAAAACTTGATCATCGCGACAGGATCCCGGCCGCGTACATTGCCGGGTCTTGAACTGGATGAACAACAAATCATGTCTTCTGACGGTGCGCTCGCAATGGAAACATTGCCAAAATCCATTCTGATCGTTGGGGGAGGCGTCATCGGTATCGAGTGGGCATCTATGCTTCATGATTTTGGAGTCGATGTCACCGTCATCGAATATGCAGACCGCATCATCCCGACAGAAGACGAAGACATCTCAAAAGAAATGAAAAAAATCCTATCCAAAAAAGGCGTCACATTTGCGGTAGGTGCAAAAGTGCTACCTGACACATTAAAGAAAACCGCTGATTCCGTTACCATTTCAGCTGAAATGAATGGAGAAACAAAAGAATTCACTGCGGAGCGGATGCTTGTTTCTGTTGGCAGACAGGCGAATGTGGAAGGGATTGGACTAGAGAATACGGAGATTCAATTGGAGAAAGGGTTTATTCAAACGAAACCTACCTTCCAGACGAAAGAAAGCCATATTTATGCAATTGGCGACGTCATCGGCGGTCTTCAACTGGCTCATGTCGCTTCCCATGAAGGTATTGCGGCTGTTGAGCATATTGCAGGGCAGACGGTCGAACCGCTTGACTATACTAAGATTGCTCGCTGCATTTACTCCAGCCCGGAAGCATCGAGTGTCGGTTTGACGGAAAAACAGGCAAAGGAACAAGGCTATGACGTGAAAGTCGGCAAATTCCCGTTCGCAGCCATCGGAAAAGCGCTCGTCAACGGGAATGCAGACGGATTTGTGAAAATCATTGCGAATCAAAAGACCAATGATATATTGGGCATTCACATGATTGGATCTCATGTTACCGATTTAATCTCTGAAGCAGGGCTAGCTATGGTATTAGACGCAACTCCATGGGAGGTCGCTTCCACAGTCCACCCGCATCCATCTTTATCGGAAGTGATGGGTGAAGCGGCACTCGCTGTAGACGGCAAAGCAATTCATATGTAAATGGAAGGGCGTTCCGAAAGCAGCGGAAGCCCATTAGGAAAAGGGGGAATTGAAAATGGCTCATTCGCGTCATGAAGAACTTGGATTGACGAATGAAGACGTGCTTCAAATGTATGAAACGATGGTCATGGCCCGTCGCCTTGATGAAAGAATGTGGCTTTTGAACCGTGCAGGCAAAATTCCATTTGTTATCTCGTGTCAAGGGCAGGAAGCCGCACAAGTTGGTGCTGCATTTGCTCTGAATAAGGAGAAAGATTGGATTGCTCCGTATTACCGTGATATGGGGGTTGTCCTTCATTTTGGCATGACGCCTCGTGAACTTATGCTGTCGGCTTTTGCAAAAGCTGAAGACCCGAACTCAGGCGGACGCCAGATGCCCGGTCATTTCGGCCAGCGGAAAAATCGGATTCTTACCGGTTCCTCTCCAGTTACAACGCAGCTTCCGCATGCAGTGGGAGTAGCACTCGCAGCAAAAATGAAAAAAGAGGATTTTGTTACGTTCGTCACGCTAGGCGAAGGTTCCTCCAACCAAGGGGACTTCCATGAAGGTATGAACTTTGCGGGTGTCCATAAATTGCCTACCATCGTTATGGTTGAAAATAACAAATATGCGATTTCTGTACCGCTTGAAAAGCAATTGGCCTGTGAGAACGTTTCGGATCGTGCAGTCGGTTATGGTATGCCGGGGGTCACTGTAGATGGAACGGATCCGCTTGATGTCTTTAAAGTTGTAAAAGAAGCAGCAGACCGTGCCCGTTCTGGAGAAGGCCCAAGTTTAATTGAAGCAGTCTGCTACCGCCTGACTGCCCACTCCTCGGATGATGATCATCGCTTATATCGCGACGCAGAAGAACTTGAGCAAGAGCGGAAGCTTGATCCGATTCCTAAATTCTCAGCGTACTTAAAAGAGGCTGGCATCTTAGATGAGGCATCTGAAAAAGAACTGGAAGAGCGGATTTCAGCTATTGTGAACGAGGCAACCGACTATGCGGAAAAAGCCCCGTATGCTGAGCCGGAATATGCGTTACGCCATGTTTACAAAGAGGAAGGGGGCGACGAGTGATGGCAGTGCTTTCCTATATCGATGCAATCACCCAAGCAATGAAAGAAGAGATGGAGCGCGACGAAAACGTATTTGTCCTTGGTGAGGACGTCGGACGTAAAGGCGGCGTTTTCAAAGCGACGACAGGTCTGTACGACCAGTTTGGTGAATACCGTGCGCTGGATACTCCGCTTGCGGAATCTGCCATCGCTGGAGTAGGCATCGGGGCGGCTATGTACGGCATGCGGCCGATCGCCGAAATGCAATTCGCCGATTTCATTATGCCTGCGGTCAACCAAATCGTCTCAGAAGCGGCGAAAATCAGATACCGTTCAAACAATGACTGGTCTTGCCCAATCGTCATCCGGGCACCGTTCGGCGGTGGGATTCATGGTGCGCTCTACCATTCACAATCGGTTGAGTCCATGTTTGCTAGTACACCTGGATTGAAAATTGTCATCCCTTCCACACCTTACGATGCGAAAGGATTGCTGAAAGCGGCAATCCGTGACGATGATCCGGTGCTTTTCTTTGAACATAAGCGTGCCTACCGTTTAATTAAAGGCGAAGTGCCTGAAGAAGAATACGTCCTTCCAATCGGAAAAGCGGATGTCAAACGGGAAGGTGATGATATTACAATCATCACATACGGCCTATGTGTGCATTTCGCACTCCAAGCGGCGGAACGTTTGGCAGAGGACGGAATTTCTGCCCATATCCTCGATTTGCGTACGATCTATCCATTGGATAAAGAAGCGATCATTGAAGCGGCATCCAAAACAGGCAAAGTGTTGCTTGTCACGGAGGATAACTTGGAAGGTAGCATCATGAGCGAAGTATCGGCCATCATTGCCGAACATTGCCTATTTGAACTGGATGCACCAATTAAACGGCTTGCCGGCCCTGATATTCCAGCGATGCCATATGCGCCGACAATGGAGAAGTTCTTCATGGTCAATCCGGATAAAGTCGAAAAGGCTGCAAGAGAATTGGCAGAGTTTTAATTCGGAAGGAGGTTGACAGAAATGGCTATTGAAAATATAGAAATGCCGAAACTTGGTGAGAGTGTCACCGAGGGTACAATAGAGAAATGGCTTGTGAAGCCGGGCGATCGAGTGAACAAGTATGACCCGCTCGCTGAAGTAAATACCGATAAAGTGACAGCTGAAATCCCATCTTCTTTTGAAGGGACGATCAAGGAAATCATCGTTCAAGAAGGTGAGACTGTCGAAGTGGGTGTCGTCGTCTGTACAATAGAAGTGGCGGGCGGCGAGGCCTCCCAATCAGCTGAACCGCAGACTGTAAAAGAAGAGTCCTCGAAAGAGATGCCTGCAGCTGGTTCACAAAAACCATCTGCCCCTATAAAGCGTGAAAAAGGGAAGGCGGCGGGCCGCTATTCGCCTGCAGTACTTCGGTTGGCACAGGAGAATGACATCGACCTCTCGCTAGTCGAAGGTTCAGGAAAAGAAGGACGCATTACGCGGAAAGATTTGATGAAACTGATCGAAAGCGGTGAGATTCCTACCGCAGCAGCTGAATCTTCAAGCTCTTCCTCCTCCAGCTCTGCCGAAGTTGTCGCCGAGCCGGCAAGACAGGATAGGTCAGCTGCTCCTGCGCGTACGCAAGAATCGGTGCCTGTTGCAGCAGGAGATATTGAAATACCGGTCAGTGGTGTTCGCCGCGCCATCGCGAATAATATGCTGCGTTCCAAACACGAAGCACCGCATGCCTGGACGATGATTGAGGTGGATGTAACGAGCTTGGTTAACTACCGGGATTCGTTGAAAGCCGACTTCAAACAGAAGGAAGGCTTTAACCTCACGTATTTTGCATTCTTTGTCAAAGCAGTCGCACAAGCGCTGAAGGAATTCCCGATGATGAATGCAATGTGGGCAGGCGATAAGATCGTTCAGAAAAAGGATATTAATATTTCAATTGCTGTCGCAACCGAAGATGCATTGTTCGTTCCAGTCATCAAACATGCAGACGAGTTGACGATCAAAGGAATTGGCCGTGAAATCAATGACCTGGCATCGAAAGTGCGTTCAGGCAAATTGAAATCCGACGAGATGCAGGGCGGAACGTTTACGGTAAACAATACAGGATCGTTTGGCTCTGTCCAATCCATGGGAATCATCAATTATCCGCAGGCAGCCATCCTGCAGGTGGAATCCATTGTAAAACGGCCTGTCGTTATGGAAGGCGGCATGATTGGGGTTCGTGATATGGTAAACCTTTGCCTATCCCTCGATCATCGTGTTCTGGATGGGCTTGTAGCTGGAAGATTCCTCGCTCGAGTGAAGGAAATATTGGAGAACGTAACAAAAGAAAACACTTCCATTTATTAATTTTTTCATCCCCATGCCGCTATGCAAGCATGGGGATTTTTCTACAGGTAAGTGATTTTCGGGGCGCTTAGGAAATTGCATGTAGAATGAATAGTTTTAAAGAGTTTAATAAAAAACGTAAGCTTGGCTCCAATGTGTTTATGCTTTAAAAGGAAAGAGATGTCAGGTACACTAGTAGATAGATGGTAGAGATATCGATTAGGAGGGAAACGCCCTTATGTCCATACATACAATGAAAAACGGAACCTTCGATACGCCCGAATTTGATGCTTGGAAAAAGCTTGCCACCGAATCTTTGAAAGGCAAGCCTTTTGAAAAATTAATTACAAAAACGTGGGAAGGAATTGACTTGCAACCACTTTATACAGAAGCTGTCCCGGCTAAAGCTTCACAAACCATTCGCGCAACGAAGCCGGAGCCGGGATGGACTGTGGCACAGCCGACTTTGGCCAAAACCGGCGCAGAGTTTGTGGAACGTTTAAAAAGCTCTCTGCGAAGAGGAAATGAAGCGATTGTCTACTGTGGCTTTCCAGCAGTTCAATGGAATGACGAAGAGTTAAATGCGCTCGCTGAATTGCTTGTGGACTTTCCGGTCTTTTTCTTTTCGTTGCAAAAAGATGATCCGATCTTACGGGTGTTCGATTTTGTAAACCATGAAATTCGATCGAAAGTGAAGGGAGTTGTCCAGGCGGAGCAGTGGACGCTTCCCGTCGGTTATTCGGGCTTGCGTACGAAAGGTGCCGATTTAACGGTTGTACACCATGAAGGCGCAGACGCAGTTACAGAATTGGCGCTTGCCCTTTCCATCGCTGCTTTGCATGCAGAGACAGCGGAAGCTTACTCTGTATTCTGTGAAGAGTTTTTTGTGAAGTTCTCGATCGATACTCATTTCTTTATGGAGATCGCAAAACTTCGTGCATTCCGTCTACTATGGCAAGCGTTTGCAGATGCACATGGAGAACAGGCGGTAGCTGTTCCGGTTATCGCGGAAACTTCCTTACGCTCGTTTTCGAAAATCGATCCGAATGTGAATTTATTGCGCGCAGGAAATGAAGCCTTTTCAGCCATTCTAGGTGGCGCAGATGTGATCACTGTATATCCGCATGATATCTTGACTGGTCCCACACCCAATTCACTTCGTTATGCGCAAAACATACAACTCGTATTAAAAGAGGAAACGAATGTCAATAAAGTGAACGACCCGGCAGCCGGTTCCTATTTCATTGAATCGTTAACTGAAACACTCGTTGAGAAAGCATGGAAACGATTCCTTGAAATTGAAGAAATGGGTGGGGCAGAGGCATATCAGTCTTCAGGCGAATTTAAAATGCTTTGGAAGAAACGACAGGAAGAAGTGGAACAGACGACTAAATCACTGATCGGCACAAATGTCTATGCGGATCTTCAGAAGAACCCCCTTGAGGATTGCCAGTATATGAAAAAATGGAATAGGTTAGCCATTCCTTATGAGATGCTCCGAGCGCAGTTTATGGAGGAACAGCCGAAAACTGCACTCTTGAATTTCGGGACGCTGAAAACAGTTAAGCCCCGCACTGATTTTGTCAGCGGTTTTCTGGCGTCTGGAGGAATTGAAAGTGAATGGAGTCCTGTATTCACAGATGTACAGGAAGCGCTTGGATGGGTGAATGAGAACAAGCCCGAGTATGTGGTTATCTGTGCGCCTGCCGATTCAACTGAAGAAATTATGGAACCGTTGCTTGCGACCTGGCCAGCAGGCATCCTAGTGGATGTGGCCGGAGCATATGATGCCAAAATCGAATCAAAATGGAAGTCGTTAGGGCTAAATGGTTTTGTTCATGCCAAGCAGAACCGCATCGAGAAATTGAAAAGTATTATGGAACGATGGAAAGGTGGAATGGGTAATGGTGAAGCCTGATTATCAAAAGGTCGATGTGAAACGTATCCTGCAAGATGCCAAGGAGACGAGCGGATCGACTGATAAGCGGTTCATGACGAATGAAGGGATTGAAATCAAACCGTTTTATTCGGAACACGATACGGCAGGCGCATCCCATCTGAACGATTTGCCTGGAATTGCACCGAATACACGCGGCCCTTACCCAACCATGTATGTTGCGAGGCCTTGGACTGTGCGCCAATACGCCGGGTTTTCAACTGCTGAAGAAAGCAACGCATTTTATCGACGCAATTTGGCAATGGGCCAGAAAGGTCTGTCGGTTGCCTTTGACCTGGCGACTCACCGTGGCTATGATTCCGACCATCCCCGTGTAACAGGTGATGTTGGAAAAGCCGGAGTGGCGATTGATTCCGTAGAGGATATGAAAATTCTGTTTGATGGGATCCCGCTAGATCAGATGTCTGTTTCCATGACGATGAATGGCGCTGTTCTGCCAGTTATGGCCTTTTATATCGTGGCCGCCGAGGAACAGGGCGTGAAGCCTGAACAGCTGGCGGGCACCATCCAAAATGACATATTGAAAGAGTATATGGTGCGGAACACGTATATTTTCCCGCCAGACATGTCAATGCGGATCATTGCGGATATTTTTGAATATACATCCAAGAACATGCCGAAATTCAACTCCATTTCAATCTCCGGCTATCATATGCAGGAAGCGGGCGCTACTGCTGATATTGAGCTTGCCTATACCCTTGCGGATGGCTTGGAATATGTCCGCACGGGACTTGCGGCAGGCATCGATATCGATTCGTTCGCTCCACGGTTGTCGTTTTTCTGGGCAATTGGCATGAATTATTTCATGGAGATTGCAAAGATGAGGGCGGCAAGAAGGATTTGGGCGCAAATGATGCAATCTTTCGAACCGAAAAACCCGAAGTCGCTTGCCTTGCGAACGCATTCCCAGACATCCGGCTGGAGCTTAACGGAACAAGACCCATTCAATAATGTAACTAGAACATTAATCGAGGCGAATGCCGCTGCAATGGGGCACACGCAATCTTTGCATACGAATGCGCTCGATGAAGCCATCGCATTGCCGACAGATTTCTCGGCACGGATTGCGCGGAATACGCAATTATTCCTGCAAGAAGAGACCTTTATGACAAAAACGATCGATCCTTGGGGCGGCTCCTTTTATGTTGAATCGCTTACTGCTGAATTAATGGAAAAAGCATGGGACTTGATTGAAGAGATCGAAGACTTAGGCGGCATGGCGAAGGCAATTGAAACGGGGCTTCCGAAGATGAAAATCGAAGAGGCTGCAGCAAAGCGTCAGGCTAAAATTGATTCAAAAGCTGAAACAATTATTGGGGTCAATAAATATCGTCTTGAAAAAGAAGAACCGATCGATATTCTGGACATCGACAATACACTTGTACGCCAAAAACAGATTGATCGCATTAATCGGATGAAAAAGTTGCGTGACGACGAAGCAGTGGCGCTTGCTTTGCAAAACCTGACAGAAGCTGCTCGAAGCGGAGAAGGAAATCTTCTTGCATTGTCTGTAGAAGCAGCGAGAGTGCGTGCAACGATCGGCGAAATATCGGATGCGATCGAAAAAGTTTCCGGACGCCATAAAGCAATCATCAGATCCGTCAGTGGTGTCTACAGCTCAAACTTCTCCAATCAGGAAGAAATTGAAGAAGTGAAGGAAATGACTGAGGAATTTTTGGAGAATGAAGGTCGCCGTCCTCGCATCCTCATTGCCAAAATGGGGCAGGACGGACATGATCGTGGCGCGAAAGTTATCGCTTCCTCATTCGCCGATCTGGGCTTTGATGTTGATATCGGACCACTGTTCCAAACTCCGGAAGAGACGGCTCGCCAAGCGGCTGAGAATGACGTTCATGTCATCGGGGTCAGCTCCCTTGCAGCAGGCCATAAAACACTGGTCCCTGCATTGAGTAATGAACTGGCAAAAGTAGGACGAGAAGACATTCTTATTGTTGTGGGTGGCGTCATCCCGGCTCAGGACTATGAATTTTTACGGGCCAATGGGGCTTCGGCAATTTTTGGACCGGGGACAGTTATTCCAGTGGCGGCACAGAAAGTGATTGAGGATATTTATCGCCAGCTCGGTTACGAGGAAGTGATGGAGTGAACGACAACAAAGACGGTGCGTTGCACATTATGGACGGCATCAAGTCGGTCCATGACGGCATGGTATCCGGTCCAAGAAAACGGTTTGTCAAAAAGAAGCGGCTGCTGGAAAAGGGGGAGCTGGCGGAACAACTCACATCCGGCTCCCGGCTGCATCTCGCAAAGGCTATAACGCTGCTGGAAAGCACGCATGCAGAAGACAAGCAGGCCGGCCAGGAATTGCTGAAAGAATTGCTTCCACAAACAGGACGCAGCATCCGAATCGGCATTACCGGCGTTCCAGGAGCAGGTAAAAGCACGTTCATTGAAGCATTCGGACTGAAACTGGCAGAGGCTGGCCATAAAGTCGCTGTACTTGCAATTGATCCGAGCTCCACGATCACTGGCGGCAGCATACTTGGTGACAAAACGCGTATGGAGCTACTAGCGAAGCATCCTAATGCCTTCATCCGTCCATCGCCTTCGTCCGGTACGCTGGGCGGCGTCCATAAGAAGACGAGGGAGACGATGCTGTTATGCGAGGCAGCCGGCTACGATGTCATTTTAGTCGAAACAGTCGGTGTCGGCCAAAGTGAGACAGTTGTTCGTGGCATGGTCGATTTTTTCCTCTTGCTCGTCCTGACAGGCGCAGGGGATGAATTGCAAGGAATGAAAAAGGGGATTATGGAACTGGCTGACGGGATCATCGTGCATAAAGCGGACGGCGAAAACGAGCGGCTGGCAAAGAAAACAGTACGGGAATACCGTCAAATTCTTCATTTCCTTCAACCCGCATCACCCGGATGGACAACAACAGCTATGCCAGTGTCTTCGTTGAAAAAGACAGGGTTGGATGACGTGTGGACGACCATCCTGCGTTTCCAAGAAGAGATGACAGAGAGCGGTGTTTGGAGTCGCAGGCGGCAGGAACAAACAAAGGATTGGTTCCACGCCACCATCCAAGATCATCTGCTGGACCAGTTCTTTGCTGAGGCGGGAAGAAAAGAGCAGGTACTCCAGTTGGAACATGGTTTGTTGGAAGGAAGATGGACCGTGGCAGGGGCTGTTGAGGAACTGTTTCAGCCAAAGGAAAAGCGGAGAGGGGATTGACCCTTCTCCGCTTTACTTACTTATTCAGCAGCTTGCAATTCCTTTTCTAATTCAGCTTCCAGTTCTTTCATGTAGTCCTCGAAAGAAATCGCTTCCTTTTTCACTTCTTCAGGAATTACAATCGCTTTTACAGCGTTAAAGTTGCTCATCGTACCTGTCAACGTTTGAACAATTTTCACTGTAACATCATCGATTGTCATAGAAATTTTTGTAGTGCCTTTCATGTCTTGAGGGAATAATGTCTTCTTGTCAATTGTTGTAACAAAGTACATTTCCTCGATTTCCATGCCTAATGCGCCAAAAAGATCGCCATCTAGAACAGTTTCTTCAGTTGCCGGCTCGTTTTCTTCTGTTGTTTCTTTATTCTCTTCCACAGTTACTGCTTCTTCAGCCGTCTCGGATGCTTTTGCATCTTCTTTTGCTTCTGTCGTTTCTTTATTCTCTTCCACGGTTACTGCTTCTTCAGTCGCTTCTACTTTTGCCTCTTCAGCAGTCACTTCAGCCGCTTCTTCAGAAACTGCTTCCACTGGAATTTCCAGCCCGCCAAGAGAAGTGCCGATCAACGATAGAGCTTCGTCCATCAAATCTTTTAAATCTTCCGTTGTCAACGTTTGAACCATGACATAAACATCATCATATTCGAAAACGTGAACACCTTTCATGAACATCTTAGCCATTTCCAATTGAGCGGTTGGATCAAGAGTAGCACCCGCTTCAAGACCTAGCCCCATGTCTTTGCCATAATTAATCCATTTGTTTCCGTCATACTGATAGAATTCTTCTTCTGTCATGTATGCTTCGCTAGTAATTTCTTCTTTCTTTCCATCAACATCCGCAGTCATTTTCTGTTTCATATGGATGGCAACTGGTTCCTGTGTAACGTCCATATCCATATCCATGATCATATTCATGGATTTCGGCTCTTCTGTTGACTCCATTTTCTGATCTAGCTTCATTTTAGCCGAATAGCTTTTCAGATCCGCATTCATCATCTTTTCAAGGAATTTATCAAGATCTTTTACGCGGTTCGTTGTAACTGATACAGTTTGTTCGTCTTCGGAAACTTCTACTTCAAAACCTTCCAAAGTGGATAAAAACTCTCCAGAAACGTAATTACCATAGTTTTTCAATGTAAGTGGAAATGTTGTATCCGCTTTCTTTCCGTTCACTTCAATTGAACCTGCTGAAGCATTAAAATCAACAGTCAAATAAGTATTCGTTACAGATAGCTTGCCGGACTTGTCCTTAGACACTTTGTAGCCTGCTTCCGTAAACAGGTTTTCAATTGGAATTAAAACATCTCCATGTGACATGAACGCTTGTTCATAGCCATCCACTTCAACGCCATCAACGACAAGCTTTACATTGCTTGCTGCAGATACCGTGTTTTGAGGCAATGCGAACGATAGTATGAAAACGAACGCTAGTGCCCATGTTGCCAACTTTCTCATGTAACTAACCCCCAAAAAATATTTACTTGCGAGTTTGCAAGTATACTAGTTTATACGATGGATTTGAAATAAAGTTTCAATTTTTTATAATATTTTACTGGGATGTTTGATTTCCACCACTAACTCCACATCCAAACACTCCTTTTGCAAGAAAGAAATGCAACTGCTATGATAAGCCTATAAGCTGAAAGGGGAAAAGATGCATGACAATGAATTTTAATTTCTACATGGATGATATAGTGAACCAAGCACGGTCTGAAATGGAAACTAGCGGGTATGAGCAATTGAAGACAGTTGAAGAAGTGGATGCCGCATTCAAACGTCCAGGCACGACACTCGTTATGGTGAACTCTGTTTGTGGATGTGCAGGAGGCATTGCCCGTCCGGCTGCCGCACATGCTATCCATTATGATAAGCGTCCAGATCATTTGGTGACAGTTTTTGCTGGTCAGGACAAGGATGCAACGGCACAAGCCCGTATGCATTTCGGAGAAGATCACATTCCATCCTCGCCTTCTTTTGCATTGTTAAAAGACGGTGAATTGGTAGCGGAAGTAGGCCGTTATGAGATTGAAGGACATGATCCGATGTCTGTTGTCATGAATTTGCAAAGCAAATTTGAGGAATTCTGCGAGGAAGTATAATAAAAGAAGTCCAACCTGGCCATTCGTGGCGGGCTGGACTTCTTTTTCTTTAAACGTTATAAAATCATGCTGAGGCCAAATAAGATACTTGAAGCCACCATGGCTGCGATCATTAGGTAGACGACAATCTTTTGCACCTTTTTATTACTCATCGGGCAAGTCTCCTTACACTGTACTATACCTCCATTTTAACAGAAAAGGAGGAGAACTCAACATGTAGCGGATTTATTCACGAAACGTTACAATAGGAAGAGGGAGGAATGACAATGAAAAAAGTCGATCATATCGGAATTGCCGTCAGAAGCATGGATGAGGCGCTGGACTATTATATACATACATTAGGTTTAGAATTACTGGGGATAGAAGAAGTGCCGAGCCAGCAGGTGAAAGTCGCCTTTCTCGATGCAGGCAACATTAAGATAGAATTATTGGAACCGACCAGGGAAGATGGCGCGGTCGCCAAATTTATTTCCAAGCGGGGAGAAGGTATCCATCACGTGGCGTTTGGCGTATCCGATATTCGAAGCCGAATGGCCGAATTGAAGGAGAAAGGCGTGCAATTGCTGTCGGAGGAACCGAAACCGGGTGCTGGCGGTGCAGAAGTCGCTTTCATGCATCCAAAATCTTCTTTAGGTGTTCTGTACGAACTATGTGATAAAAGTGGCAAAGGGGACAAGTAATATGGATATCTACGATAAAATCAATGAATTATATGATAAAAAACGTGAAATTGAATTAGGCGGAGGCGACGATCGCATCGCCAAGCAGCATGAAAAAGGAAAGCTGACCGCACGCGAACGGATCGATCTGCTGCTTGATGAAGGCACCTTTGTTGAATTGAATCCCTTTGTCGTGCACCGGACCCGCGATTTTGGCATGGACAAGCAGGCTGGACCTGGCGATGGTGTCGTAACAGGCTACGGTAAGATTGATGGACGGCCAGTTTATTTATTCTCCCAGGACTTCACGGTGTTTGGCGGAGCGCTTGGAGAAATGCATGCGATGAAAATTGCAAATGTCATGGACTTGGCAGCGAAGAATGGAGCGCCTTTCATCGGCTTGAACGATTCAGGAGGCGCGCGGATCCAGGAAGGTGTTGTATCTCTGGATGGCTATGGGGAAATCTTCTACAGAAACGCGATCTATTCAGGAGTCATCCCGCAAATCTCGGTCATTCTTGGGCCTTGTGCGGGAGGAGCGGTCTATTCACCTGCCATTACGGACTTTGTTTTCATGACGGACAAGACGAGCCAGATGTTTATTACTGGACCGAAAGTAATTGAGACGGTTACAGGAGAAAAAATTACATCAGAAGATCTGGGCGGTTCTAAAGTACATAATACAATTAGCGGCAACGCCCATTTCCGCGGGCCAGATGAACAGGCCGTGTTACAAGACGTCCGCCGGCTGCTCTCCTACTTGCCTCAAAATAATGAGGAGAAAACGCCCCTACAGCAGACTGGCGAAGGGGATGATTACCGCGCGGATTTGGCAGATGTCGTTCCGTTTGAAACCATTCGCCCTTATGACGTGCGGAAAGTCATTGAGCTCGTTGTTGATCCGAATACCTTTTTGGAGGTTCAGCCGGAATTCGCTCGAAATGCTGTCGTCGGCTTCGCCCGGATGAAAGGAGAAACGGTGGGACTTGTTTGTAATCAGCCTAAAGTGATGGCGGGCGGACTGGATATCGACTCATCTGACAAGATTGCCCGATTTATTCGCACATGTGATTCTTTCAACATTCCTATTATTACGTTTGAAGATGTGACCGGTTTCTTCCCGGGTATCAAACAGGAGCACGGAGGCATTATCCGGCACGGCGCTAAAATCTTGTATGCGTATTCGGAAGCGACCGTACCTAAGATTACAGTCATTTTGCGAAAAGCGTTCGGGGGTGCTTATGTCGCATTGAACTCCAAAGCAATTGGCGCCGATGTCGTGTACGCATGGCCGAATGCTGAAATCGCTGTAATGGGGGCGGAAGGGGCCGCTAACATTATTTTTGCCCGTGATATCGCGAACAGCGACAATCCGGAAGCGACCCGCGCAGAAAAAATCGAGGAATACCGCACGAAATTTGCCAATCCTTATGTGGCGGCTTCGCACGGAATGGTCGATGATGTCATCGATCCACGCGAAACACGTATTAAGCTATTGCAGGCGCTCGATATGATGCGCAACAAAAAGGAAACGAGACCTAACAAGAAACATGGAAATATTCCATTGTAACGATAGAAAGGACTGTTAGCAATGAATGAAAAGAGACTGCTTGACGAATTTTTCGAGCTGGTTCAAATCGACTCCGAAACGAAGCACGAAGGTACCATTGCTCGAGTACTGAAAGCGAAAATGGAGCAGCTCGGCTTTGAAGTAATGGAAGACGATTCTGCTTCCCGCACAGGTCATGGTGCAGGCAACTTGATCGCCAATTTACAAGGCACCGTTGAAGGCGCCGATCCAATTTATTTCACATGCCATATGGACACAGTCGTGCCTGGGCAAGGAATCAAACCTGTTCTCAAGGAGGATGGATACATTTACTCCGACGGAACAACTATCCTGGGCGCTGATGACAAAGCGGGTCTAGCCGCGTTGTTTGAGATGGCCAAAGTGTTGAAAGAAGAAAAGGTCGAGCATGGAGACATCCAGTTCATCATTACAGCTGGAGAGGAGAGCGGTCTAGTCGGAGCGAAGGAACTGGATCCATCTTTGTTAAAAGCGAAATACGGATATGCGGTTGATAGTGATGGCAAAGTTGGCGGCATCGTGACGGCTGCGCCATTTCAATCTAAATTGTGGACAACGATTCAAGGCAAGACAGCACATGCTGGAGTTGCACCGGAAAAAGGCGTCTCGGCCATCAATATCGCTGCAAAGTCTATTGCAAAAATGACATTGGGCCGCATCGATTCTGAAACTACAGCAAATATTGGCCGTTTCGAGGGTGGCCAGGCGACGAATATCGTCTGTGATGAAGTGCATATTTTGGCGGAAGCCCGTTCTATCGATGAAGAGAAGCTGAAGCAACAAACGGCTCATATGGTGGAAACATTTGAACAGACAGCGGCTGCGATGGGCGGAAATGCAACGACAGAAGTAAAGCTTATGTATCCGGGATTCCGTTTTACAGAAGATGCAGAAGTTGTACAAACGGCAATCCAAGCAATTAAGAATGTAGGACGGACGCCCGAGTTACTGACGAGCGGTGGCGGCAGTGATGGCAACGTATTCAACGGGGCTGGCGTGCCAACGGTTACCCTGTCGGTAGGATATGAAGAGATTCATACGAAGAACGAGCGGATGCCTGTAGAAGAATTAAACAAGCTGACAGAATTGCTCGTAGAAATTGTGAAGGTGGCAGCAGGGGCTGCGAAGGGGGAGTAAGAATGGCGGAATTTAAAGCAGTCATCGTACAATGTGGAAATGAAGAGTATGCCATCGCAGTTGACTCTGTCGTTTCCATCGAAAAAATGGAAAAGATTAATCCGATTCCTCATCTTCCGGAGTATATGCTCGGATTGATGAAAATCCGCGGTGAACTCGTGCCTATACTCGATTTCGAAAAAATTTTATACGGCAAATCAGCTGCTAATATGCAGGAGGTACGGATTGTCGTCGTACAAACAGAAGACTTGTATGTCGGTCTAGTCGTTCTGGATGCAAAAGAAATCATGGAAATTCCGGAGAGCAGCCTGACAACTTCGGGCTTGATGGCCTATTCGCGAACACCATATTTCACATCAGTCGCCAACTTGGATGAACGGATGATAACTATTGTGGATCCGGTCATTCTTTCCAAGACATTGGCCGGGATGGATGAAATTGGGGATTACGTCCACTCCCAAGCTATACAGGAACAATAATCATTACCGGGCAGTCCATTGCCCGGTTTCATTTTCTTGCAGCGGGGTGATTCGATGAACAGCGCCGGAAACTCGCAGGCAAAAGTGATCTTGCATTTGGATATGAATAGTTTCTTTGCTTCAGTCGAACAGGCGCACGATCCGTCTTTAAAGGGGATTCCGATGGCAGTCGCCGGGAATCCAAAAGAACGGCGCGGCATACTCGTCACGTGTTCCTATGAAGCGAGGGCACTCGGCATTTATACAACGATGACGGTTGGCGAGGCAAGACGTCTATGCCCAGATCTTGTCATCGTGCCACCGGATCGGGAGAAATACTCTACAGCATCACAGGCGGTATTCGCAATTTTGCGCTCGTACACGGAACTGGTTGAGCCGGTGTCCATCGATGAAGCATATTTGGACATCACGGACATTGGCGGCTTGACGCACGCTGTCTCAATAGCCGAACAAATGCAACAGCGCATTTTACGTGAGCTGGATTTACCGTGTTCCATTGGAATTGCACCGAATAAATTCCTGGCGAAAACTGCTTCAGACATGAAAAAACCGATGGGGATTACCGTTTTGCGCAAACGGGAAGTTCCGGCCAAACTATGGCCACTTCCGGTCATCCAAATGCATGGAGTAGGGCAAAGTACAGAAGCTAGATTAAAAGCAATCGGCATAACGACAATTGGAGATCTTGCCAATGCAGAAGAATTACTGATAAAAACCGAGCTTGGTAAAAATGGGATGCGCTTGAGGAATCGGGCGAACGGTATTGATTCACGTCCAGTCGATCCCGATGCTGCAGATGAACGGAAAAGTGTCGGGAGTTCTACGACTCTGCCGATTGACGAAACAGACGAGCAAGCTTGTTTGGAAGTGTTTAAGCGGCTGGCGCAGCGTGTTGCAGAGCGATTGGAAAGAAAGCAGCTTGCCGGTACCTCCATTTCGATTCAAATCCGGACAGCGGATTGGCGAAATCAATCGAGGAGCCGGACGGTTTTGAACCCGTTGTATACAGCGGAAGCTATTTACAAGGAAGCAGCCGCTCTCTTTAGCCGAAACTGGAACGGGGATCCGATCCGCCTGTTAGGCATCACGGTAGCCCAGGTCATTCCACGCAGTGAATTGCATGAACAGCTCTCTTTTGATACTTTCGAATATCATGCGAAGGATGCGAGAATGGAACAATTATTGCAAGAGCTGAAACAAAAATTTGGTCCTGATAAAGTGAG
Organism: Sporosarcina sp. AD_1; assembly: GCF_057373025.1. NCBI lineage: Bacteria > Bacillati > Bacillota > Bacilli > Caryophanales > Caryophanaceae > Sporosarcina > Sporosarcina sp. AD_1. The sequence goes on along the minus strand of NZ_JBPVIR010000001.1, from coordinate 14,139 downwards.
GCGCGGATTGGGTGAAAGGTAGGGAACAGCAGTGGAAGTCATCTTTTTAGGAACAGGGGCGGGCATGCCCTCTAAACAACGGAATACCTCTTCGCTGGTCATTAATCTGGCTGCAGAGGAAGAGGGATATTGGATGGTGGATTGCGGCGAAGCAACGCAGCATCAATTGCTTCATACGACAATCAAACCAAGAAAAATCAACAAGATATTCATCACCCATCTTCACGGTGACCATATTTTTGGGCTGCCGGGTTTCCTGGGCTCCCGATCCTTCTTAGGCGGCGATGAACCTCTCGATATTTATGGGCCACCAGGTTTGAACGAATGGCTCCTGGCTACGATGCGGTTGACCAAGACCCATTTGACTTATACATTGCGTGTCCATGAAATCAAAGAAGGCATTCTGTTTGAAAACGATCACTTTATCGTGACGACAAATCAGTTACAGCATGTAATTCCGAGCTATGGCTTCCGGATTGAACAAAAGCCGCTCCTTGGCAAGCTGCTCATTGACAAGGCAGTCGCTTCAGGTGTTCCCAAAGGTCCTTTACTGCAAAAATTGAAACAAGGTGAAGACATAACCTTAGAGGACGGTACAATCGTCCGCAGTAAAGAAGTTACGGGCGAACCGCAGAAGGGATTCATCCTCGCCATTCTGGGAGACACGAGCTTCTGTGAGGCATCGATCCAACTTGCCAGCCAAGCTGATCTTGTCATCCATGAGGCGACATTTGACAGCGAAACTGGCAAGCTGGCATCAGAATATGGACATTCCACAATCGTGGAAGCTGCAACTGTTGCGAGATTGGCTGAAGCGAGCACTTTGATCGCCAACCATATTAGCGCACGCTTCCTTCCTGGCGACGTGGCTCTTCTGCTTGAACAAGGCCAGGCCGTTTTCCCGAACCTGTTCATTGCCAACGACTTTTCTAAATACGCCTTACAAGACGGTCGCATAACCGAATTGTAAGAAATCAACTGCTGTCCCGCCGGGAGGCAGTTTTTTTCTCGCGTTTTCGTTTCTAGTAAGTACTACAATATAGTACTAGCATAATTTTGATCAGTAAGACTATCAAAAAATCGGGTGGAGAAAGCGTTCCTTATCTCCACCCGATTATAGCAACTCCTATAAATTAAAATACCCAGCCGCGATCATATTGCTTTGGAACTTCAATTTCAACGCCAAGTTCTTTTGCTGCACGGTAAGGCCAATACGGATCCCGAAGTAGCTCGCGTGCAAGAAGGACCATGTCCGCTCGTCCGTTTTTCAAGATTTCCTCCGCTTGGACAGCTGATGTGATCAAGCCGACTGCACCGGTCGGAATATCCACTTCCTTGCGCAGCAATTCTGCGTAGGGCACTTGATACCCAGGGAATGCTTCGATTTTTGCAGGTACGACTGCACCTGAACTGACGTCAATCAGGTCGACTTCCTGCGTTTTCATCCATCTTGCCATTTCAATATAGTCTAGCGGTGTCATGCCGCCTTCTGCATAATCATGTGCCGAGATGCGGACGAATAATGGGCCATCCCAAACTGAACGGATTTGATCAATTATTTCCCGCAGGAACTGATACCGTTTCTCGCTCGATCCTCCGTATTCATCTGTCCGATGGTTCGAGAGGGGTGAGAGGAATTCATTGATAAGATAGCCGTGCGCTGCATGGATTTCAATAACATCGAATCCCGCATTTTTAGACCGGATGGCCGCGTCCTTGAAAGCGGTTATCGTCTTTTCAATTTCTTCTATTGTCATTTCAGCAGGTGTTTTGTATTGATCACTGAACGCTATTGCACTTGGTGCGTAAATGGTGCCGTCTACGGTCGCTTTGCGGCCTGCGTGTGCCAGCTGGATGCCGGTTGCCGACCCGTGCTGCTTCATCAGTCCGACTAATTCGGCTAACCCTTCGACATGGTCATCACTCCAAATACCGAGGTCCTGTGGGGAGATGCGCCCTTCTGGCAGGACAGCTGTTGCTTCGACGATGAGTAGACCGATTTGCCCGACAGCACGCGAGCCGTAGTGGATTTTGTGCCAATCCATTACTTTGCCGTCTTCTTGATCCGAAGAATACATACACATTGGCGCCATGACAATCCGGTTCTTAAACGTTACATTCCTGATTGTATAGGGTTCAAACAATAAAGCCATGAAAAAACCTCCTTGAATGCCTTGCTGACTAGCAGGATCGTTTCGCTTTCAGTATACCAAATGTCTAATGTCAAAACATGGTGCCAAGCTCACGCGATCTGGCCTCTGCCCGGCTGATGCAGGCTGCGACCGCTTCCTTGAACATCCTTTCCTCGAGTGTCCGTAAACCCGCTTCCGTCGTGCCACCCGGGCTCGTGACATTCTTTCGAAGCGCTGCCGGCTCACCGCCAGTCTGTTTCAGCATGGCGGCAGCCCCTTCAACCGTTTGGACAATTAATTCCCGCGCCACTTCCTTCGATAAGCCGTTTGCCACCGCCGCTTCTTCCAGTGCTTCCACCATATAATAAATATAGGCGGGTCCGCTACCGGATAGGGCAGTCACCGCATGCAGTTCATCCTCTTCCACTTCCTTAACAATGCCAATGGAGCCAAGCAGGTGCAAAATATGTGCGCGAATCGATTCATCTACGAATCGATTGAAGGCAACACCACTCGCTGACTTTCCGATTGTCGCAGACGTGTTAGGCATTGAGCGCGCAATCGGCCGGCTGCCTAAACCGTTTTCTATAGTTTCTATAGATACACCAGCGATAACGGAGAGAATAGCGGTCCCGTCATGTATTAATGGTTCTATTTCCTGCATGGCCTGTTGAATGTCTTTCGGTTTTGTTGCCAGCACAATCATATCCGTTTCCCTGAGCGCCCGTCTTTCCGGGCAGACGATCGCGACGCCGTATTTTTCATTCATCTCTTTCAGCCGTTCGTCGTCCGATTTATTCATCACATACACCTGATCCGCTTTCATAACATCATGTTCGACAATGCCTGCCACAATAGCTTCGGCCATGGAACCGGCACCCACAAATACGATCGAATTCATTTCTCCAACACCCTTTCCGTGTCAAATAAAAAAACGCCTTCATCCTCCATAGAGAGGACGAAAACGTCAGTTTCCGCGGTACCACCTTCATTTGCCGCCGCTTGCGGCACAACTCATCCTTCCTTAACGCGGAAGGAACGGCTATGTTTCCATAGCAGCTCGGAAGCAGGTTCGAACAGGGAGTGGGATGCAACGTTTGCAGCCGATGACGTTGCTCTCTGAAATCCTTCACCCATCCTACTGATCTTCCTCAACGCTCTAAATATTGGAACGATTATGTCATATATTCAGAATAAAGTCAACAAGTTAAAATGCATCAAAGAAGTACAAGACTACGGCAAGTACAGCCAGTGCAGCAATTACAGCAAAGGACACCTTCCAGAAGCTCACCGGTGCTTGACCGCTCACTTTTCCTGTTTGTCCATTGACAAGAAAACGGTACACTTTTTGGTTAAACCGGAAAGAAGAAATCCATAGTGGCAGCAAAACGTGTTTATAGGTAATGCGCCGATAGCTAGTTGAGACGCTCACAATTTGAACTTCATCTCCGCGTTCCTTGCTTAAGATTCCGCTCCGGATCCGACTGTCGATGATGGATCTGGCGTCTTGCCAGCCGACTTTCAGAGGTATTGAATAGCGTTCAGCCAAGAAACCGGAAACGTATTCCGTTTTATAATCCACAAGATGGGCCAACTGGAACGGTTCCACTTTGTTGATCAGCCCGGAGGCGACATTACGGGACGCTTTCACGAGTACGTCATCAAAAAACTCAGCGTAGCGGCCATGCTGGGTTCGCCATCTGATCTTCCTTACCTGCTCCGTCACTTGTTTCGGCTTGCCGTCCTCATAGACGGTTCTCGTCTCGGTCACATAATAATAGGTGCCAATCCGGACGGTGTAGGCAGAATCGGTTTGGGAGTCGAAGGTCCAGTAGGGGATGTACGCCCCGCTCAATCGATCAAGCTCGTAGGAATTCTTCAGTTTGGATGGGGCAAAATATCGTTTGCCGATCCACGTCTTAAATTTAGCAACTGCTTCTTCCTGCGGCACTTTGAAAGGAACGACGAGAGAAGGTTTGATTCCCGGTCGATTCTCACTCTTCGCGATATGGCTGGAACCGCAAAACGAGCAGAAGTCAGCATCGGCATCCCGGTCCAGCACGGTCTCCGCGCCGCAGCTATCACAGCGGAATACTCGCTTTTCTTTATTCCAGCTAATATCCTCCTGCTCCAGCCCTTCATTGAAATCAAGTTCCACATCATTATGGTGAGTCGCTTCTATCACATTTTCTGTTCCACAAAAAGGACACTTCATGCTGCCGGTCGCCGGATCAAATACGGTATTACCGCCGCAGCTGTCGCAAGTCAATACTTCCGTTTCCTCTTGCTTCTTTGATTCCAAGACATCCATCTGTCCTTCCGTCATACGATCACCACCCGCTTGTTAATTGCTTAAACCTTTGCCGCATTCGCCGCAAAACTTGGCGGAAGGAGTGTTTGCTGCTCCGCAAGAAGGGCAATTGTTTTCTGTCACCTGCTTGGCGCCGCATTCTCCGCAGAATTTCGAATTTGCATTGATTTCCGCATGGCATTTAATGCATGGCACCTTTGGAGGTTGCACCGATTGGCCGCATTCCGGACAGAATTTTGCGGTCGCCCGGATTTGAGATTGACAGTGCGGACAAGCCATTTTCTGTTCTTCTACAGCAGGCGTCGGAGCAGGCTGAGTTGGCGCTGAGAAGGCCCCAGCCATGACATTGCCTAGTGCCGCTCCAGCGCCGAGGCTGGCCCCTGCACCTGCGAGGCCGCCTCCCTCATTTTGTGCAATGTCCCGGATCGCTTCTGCTGCCTGGTATTGCTGGTACTGCGCCATATTGCCGAGTACACCCATCGTCGTCCGCTTATCCATCGCCTCTTCGACTTCTTTCGGCAAGGACAGATTTTCAATATAGAGAGACGTAATTTCGAATCCGAATTGGCTGAAGCGCTCTTGCATTTTCTGCCGGCCGTTTTCGCTCAGCTCGTCGTAATGCATGGCCAGATCCAGCGCAGGGATTTGCGATTCCGCAAACAGATCCGTTAGACCGGATAGGATCATCTTTTTCAGATGGCTCTCGATGCTTTGCGTGTCATAAGAACCATTTGTTCCAAACAATTCACGTAAAAAGACGACAGGCTCTGCTACTCTGTACGAATAAATGCCGTAGCCGCGAAGGCGAATCATGCCGAAATCACGATCACGCATCATAATAGGATTGGACGTGCCCCATTTCTGATCGATGAATTGCTTTGTATTAATAAAATATACCTCCGCCTTGAAAGGAGAATTGAAACCTGTTTTCCATGATTTCAACTTCGTCAACACAGGCATATTTTGTGTATAGAGAACATGGTGACCTGGATGAAAGACGTCAGCGATTTCTCCTTCATTGACAAAAATCGCCACTTGCGATTCACGCACAATCAGGCTGGCTCCCATTTTGATTTCATTATTTTGTACGGGAAATCGATAGACCATTGTGTTGGTGTTATGGTCAGTCCATTCAATCACTTCAATGAATTGGCTCTTAAAAAAATTAAAAATACCCATATGACTTACCCCTTCCATCCTTCTGTTGCGCTCATTATATCATACTACGAACGATCGATTGAATGGTTTCAAGGTGGGAAGGATTCCGAATAGTGACGGCATCAGGGAAACATTGTACAATGGACTGAACAATCATTCATTCTGACAAATAAAAGGAGTTTCTAAGATGATACATAAAATTGTACTGCCTACACCATTTGCTGTCGGAGATGTGAACGCATTTCTAATAAAAGGGGATACATTATCACTCGTTGACGCAGGGCCGAAAACGCCGGAAGCTTATGAAGCGCTGAAAAGGGGACTGAAGGAAGCGGGATACTCATTCGAAGACGTGGAGCAAGTCATTTTGACGCATCATCATCCTGATCATGCAGGATGGATGGACGCATTTGACCGTGCGGAAGTGATCGGCCACCCGTATAATGATCTCTGGCTGAAGAGAGATCAAGAATTCCTGGACTATCATGATCGGTTTTATTTACAATGCCTCCTCGAGGAAGGGGTGCCTGAACAGTATTTACCTTGGGTGGAAAAGATGAAGCGGCCGCTTGCATTAATGGGCGATCGGACTTTGAACCGCACGCTTGGCGAAGGGGATGAACTTCCCGGCCATCCTGGATGGACGGTTATGGAAGCACTCGGCCATGCGCAAAGCCATCTCGTCTTCTGGAATGAGAAGGAGCGTATGATGATTGGCGGGGATGTAGTGCTGGAAAAGGTGTCCTCGAACCCATTAATCGAGCCGCCAGCAAACCCGAATGATACGCGTCCGAGGTCACTCTTGCAATATAATGCCTCGCTGCAGCGCATCCATGAGTTGCCGGTTGACATCATCTACAGCGGCCATGGAAATGAAGTGCATGACATCCAGCCGCTAATTGAATCACGGCTCACGAAGCAAAAAGAACGGGCACATAAAGTGCATGGGATGATGAGTGGTGGAAGGAAGACTATTTTTGAGTTGACGAAGGAACTTTTCCCGGCCGTCTATGAGAAGGAACTTGGATTAACGTTGTCCGAAACAATCGGCCAAGTCGATTATTTGCTGTCTAAAGGGAAGATCCGGGAAACGGAAGAAAGCGGCGTCCTATTCTATGAGCAAGCGTAAAACCGTCCTCCTGACAGGAGCAACAAGCGGAGTGGGAAGAGAAGTGGCGACAAGGCTCCTCGCTATGCCGGAGCAATATCAATTGATCGCCACGGGGCGTTCCAAAGAGGCCCTTCTTGAATTGCAGAAAGAAGGAGCAATCGTCGTTTCTGCTGATATGGCGAATGCGGGAGATCTCGATAAACTGATTGACCAAGCCGGCACTCCAGACATTGTCATCCATTCGGCGGGTGTTGGCACCTTTGCGCTAGCGCAAGAACTGACCGACAACCAGATTGAAATGATGCTCGAAGTGAACGTTCTGGCACCGATGAAGCTCACAAAACGTCTGTTGCCCGTCATGCTGGAAAGAAAAGATGGCCATATCATCTTTATCGGCTCCCAGGCGGGCAAGGTGGCAACGCCGAAAGCCTCGGTGTATGCTGCATCGAAACATGCTCTCATTGGGTACGTCAACGCTCTTCGAATGGAGGTTGCGCCTCATGGCGTAAAGGTTTCCGCCATCCATCCAGGGCCAATTGATACGCCATTTCTGGATCATGCGGATGCAACCGGAACATATCGGGATTCGGTCGGTGCTCATTTATTGTCGACCGAAAAGGTGGCCGAAGCGGTTGTGAAAGTGATGACTAAGCCGGTCAGAGAAATTAATTTGCCGGGTTATATGGGTTGGACTAGCAGGCTATATGGGCTGGCTCCCGGATGGGTTGAAAAATTCGGGAAACGTTTTTTTGATAAGAAATAAAGCAGGAGTCCTTTTGAAGGGCTCTTTTTGTCGTGCATTCAATGAATGTATCCAAAAGGGAATTTGCGTAAAAGCTAAGATAAGGGTTGCATAGTTCATAACAAAAGTTTAAAATGTAAACAAAAGTTTATTATGTGATAAAGCAAGGAGGCCGGAAAGTTGAATGAAAAAGAGCAGCTCGTCCTCGAGTTGATCCGGAAAAATCCATTTTTGTCTCAGCAGGAAATTGCAGATGAGATGGGATTGTCCCGCCCTGCGGTCGCCAATCTGATCTCTGGTTTAATGAAAAAAGGCATCATTACAGGCAGGGCCTATGTCATTCCGGAAATGCAGAAAATTGTTTGCATCGGCGGCGCGAACGTAGACCGAAAATTTCATTTGAAGAATGAGGCGCAGCTGGGAACCTCCAATCCAACGACCGCGACTGTCGCAATTGGCGGGGTGGCGCGCAATATTGCGGAGAATTTAGGAAGGTTGGGCCATGCTGTCAAATTGATGACGGTAGCAGGTCAAGATGCGGATTGGGAATTAATCACAACGTACTCAGAACCTTTTATGGATTTGTCTGCTGTCCACCAGCTACCCGCGGAATCGACCGGTTCCTATTCCGCAGTGCTGGATCCGCATGGTGAGCTCGTCATTGCGTTGGCGACGATGGATGTGTATGAAAGCCTCACACCGGAATATATAAGTTTGAATGAACGGCATATCGCACAGGCTTCCCTCGTCGTCATGGATTTGAACTGCTCTAAAGCAACTGCCGAATTCGTACGGCAGCTAGCCGTTCGGCATGAAATTCCTTTGGCCATCGTACCGGTTTCCTCGCCTAAAATGGCGAACATGCCGGATACACTCGAAGGGGTGACATGGTTCATTTGTAATGAAGACGAAGCCGAATCGTACACAGGCATTCAAATCAACACGATGGAAGACTGGGAAAAAGCGGTTCTCGCCTTGTTGGATCGAGGTGCCGACCATGTTGTCGTCACGCGTGGATCTGACGGTGTGATGGCGGCAGATCGAAAGAACAAACAGATCCTGCATGCAGAAGCCATCCAGGGGGTGCATGTGGAGGATGTGACAGGGGCAGGCGACGCTTTCATCTCCGGATTGCTGCATGGTGTCGTGACTGGCTGGCCAAATGACAAAGCTGTCCATGCAGGCCGGGTAAATGCAGCAAAAACATTGGAATCCCCGTCAACAGTCAGGCCGGAATTGACTGTATCACAACTAGAAATTGAAATGGAGGAATACAAATGAATCAATATCTCTCATACTCAGAAGAAGTCAAACAAGCAATGGAAGCAGGAAAACCGATTGTAGCGCTGGAATCTACGATCATTTCACACGGCATGCCGTATCCGCAAAACGTTCAGACAGCACGGGAAGTCGAGCAGATCATCCGAGATAATGGCGCCGTTCCTGCAACTATCGCTTTAATTGATGGCATGATTAAAATTGGACTTTCCGATGAAGAGCTTGAGATGTTCGGCAACAGTAAAAACGTAGCGAAAGCATCCCGCCGCGACCTTGGCTACCTCCTTGCAACAAAGCAGCTAGGTGCGACAACGGTGGCTGCTACGATGATTTGTGCCGACCTGGCCGGCATCCGCATTTTTGTAACAGGCGGCATTGGCGGCGTCCATCGCGGTGCAGAAACGACAATGGATATTTCCGCTGACTTGGAAGAGCTGGCACATACGAATGTCGCAGTTGTCTGTGCCGGAGCCAAATCAATACTCGATATTGGCTTGACGCTTGAATACCTTGAGACAAAAGGGGTTCCAGTCATTGGCTACCAAACAGATGAGCTTCCTGCATTTTATACAAGAAAAAGCGGCTTCCCAATCAACTTCCGGGCAGACGACGAACAAACGGTTGCTGACACATTACGCGTTAAATGGGAATTGGGCTTGCAAGGCGGCGCAGTCATTGCCAATCCAATCCCTGCACAGGATGAGCTTGAACCTGAGCTAATTGACGGCATTATCGCACAAGCGCTTAAAGAAGCGGAGTCAAATGGCGTGAAGGGGAAAGACACGACGCCATTCCTTTTGGCAAAAGTGAAAGAATTGACGGAAGGGAAAAGTCTTGTCGCTAATATTGCGCTTGTTAAAAACAATGCAGTTGTCGGTGCTAGGATTGCCGTCGCGTATAATCAAGGTTGATAATTAAAACGTCCATGTAAATGGGCGTTTTTTTCTGTTTTAAGTAGTTGCGGGAATAGATTCCAACATACGGGGTAGAGCAAGAAGAGGACCATTTGGCAGGGGAGGGTCTCTTATTATGAATACGGATTCTGGACAGCCTGAGCAAATTAAAATAAGCTTGACCATCATCTCTACATTTTTAATGGGGTTTATCGATGCTTATACATTTGACGTGCGGAACGGTACGTTTGCGAGTGCACAGACTGGAAATATGATTATGCTTGGCGCGAAACTGTTCTCAGGAGAGTGGCAGGAATCTTTGAGCCATTTATCTGTGCTGGCGGGCTTCGCGCTGGGGGTTTTCGGAGGCGAAGCGATTTCCTCGAAGTATTCCTATCTCGGTTTGCAGCAATATCGCGTGTTTCTAATGACAGAAGCGGTTCTTTTATTGCTGCTGGCATTTTTTCAGACCGCTCTTACCGACGCTTGGATGGTACTCTTCCTCGGATTACTTGCAGGCTATGTCCTCACCTTGTTCCGGACAATCAGGACAACCGCGGTGAATAATGGCATCATGACGGGTAATACGAAAAATTTTATGAACAACCTTTATAAAGTCATATCCCAAAAAGATAAAAAAGCAAGAGAGGAATGCCGCAATTTATCAATCGGCATCATGCTGTTTATTCTAGGAGTTGGCGCAGGCACACTCACTGTGAAGCTGGATGCCCGCTTGAATTTATGGTGTGCGTTCACTGTTATTTGCCTGACTGCCGTTTGGATTGAAATGAAATGGATTTCAAAAGTGAAGCGATTGAGAGGTTAGCTGTTAGGATGAATTAGACTAAATCCAAGGAATTCATTAAACGAATCAGCTTGCTCTTTGCAAGAATGGCCAACTCCAAAGGAATTACCTAGCGGCGAAGCGAATACAATCATGAGGAAGGGGGCGTTTCTCATGACGCGGGAAAAGACGACTACTAAATACATTGAAACACCAGTGAAAACGATATTTAAAAAGTTTGCGGCAAGTAAGGATGTTACGCTTGTGTATGGCGAACCGATTGAACTTGGATTTAAAAAAGTGATTCCAGTCGCAAAAGTAAAATATGCCTTTGGCGGAGGTGGTGACGGCCAAGGCGGAGAAGGGGGCGGCGGTGCCTTCTCCATTAAGCCATTGGGTGTCTATGAAATTTTGCCTGAACGGGTTTCGTTCATCGGAACGACCGACAAGAAAAAAGTGACGGTGGCTGCCATCGTGACGGCTGGAATTGTTTTGTCCCTTGCTTTGACGAAACGAAAGAAAAGATAATGGGGCACTCCTACATATGGCGTAAACGTCTGGCAGCCGATAGGTCATAGACTGGTGAACGGAAATGCAAAACAGGATCATCAGAACATTCGATGCCCTCGGTCAGGACGGTCGGATCAAAAACGAGCGATTCCGCTCCGTCCTCCCTCACCGAGTTCAATGTGAGCATGCCAATTTCGATCGTTTCCCTGTCAGCCGGCCACATAGTACTTGGATCGTCTATGGGATCTTCCGGTTGGGCTAACTGAATAAAAAGGCGGAAACGAACTGGAGTCGCTGTTTCCATCCGTTTGATCAATTCAGATTCCAGGTCGGCTCGTGAACCATAAGAATGTTTTGCATCGAACGGTTCTAATGGTACCCACGAAAATCGCACTGCTTGCTTTGTTCCTTCAGGTGAGACCAAATAGAAGGAGTGCAGGGCATGATACGTTTCTGTCGCAAAACTGGCTGGAGGCGTTAAGCTCCTCAGCAGCTTTGGAATGGTTGCAAACTCTGGCTTTTTAATTAGAACTTCCAGCTTTTCCGTTAAGGATAACGGCTCCTTAGCTATCACCTGTACAAGCCGTATGAAAGCTTCGGGTGTTTTGGTAAGAAAAACAGGGACATTGGCCATCGATAAATTAGTAAAGGCGTTCCCCGGCAAAAGGAAACGAACCGCCATCCCTTTAATGGGTACGAGCAGTTCATGTGGATTCGGAGTCGGCCAAAAATGGGAAAAGCGGACAACCGCCTCTACCGTTTCTTCTTGCAAATGCTTGGCGGTTGTCAGGTGCGAAGCCGCCCCGTTCGGTTGAAAAATTGCATCGAAAGCAATTCCTTTCGTATGCGCACGCCGCTGACCGGGATAAGTTCCCACTGCATTTTCAATCGAATCGACCGCTTCTTCAGGTGTTACCTCTCTTCGCAGCTTTTCATCCATCCAACACACTTCCTCTCAAACGAATACTTCCATAGTCAACGGATACCCATTTCCCGACTAACTTATTCCTGCGACTGTCTTTATATCTGACCCGTTATGTCTCCTCTTTTATGCCGTCCTCTTTCCTTTGATCAATCTTCCTCACTATTTGTCAACGTTTCGTCAAACCGATATACTTTGGAGTGGAACTATAAATAAAGGATGATGACCATGACATTTGAAGAAATTTTGCCTCGCTTAAAAGCGGGAGAAAAAGTAATCCGAGAAGGCTGGGGCGGCGCAGAGCTTTACGTAAAATTAGTTGGCGAGAAAGAACTCGACGGATTCAAATTAAACCCCTATTTTGTCATCAACGTAGAAGGGGAAGGCTACACAATGTTCACTCCGACAGTCTGCGATCTGCTGGCGGAAGACTGGAAAGTGGTTTGAGCCATTAATCGCAGAGCGATCCAATATTAATAGTATGAAAAAACGCAGGTAAACCTCCTGCGTTTTTTCAATGGATCTGGCGTTCGTTCCTGCTTATTAGCGTTCAAGGCGAGATAATGGCGTTCAACCTGAGTTAATGGCGTTCAGGGCGAGTTAATGGTGTTCAACGTAAGTAATTGGCGTTGAGCGGATGAATATGAGGTTCTTACCGGATTATCGGATGTTACACCGGCTTTGAGAGTGCTCGATCCGGTTGATTGGCACTGACCCCCTCTATTGTAGGGTTCAATACCGGCAAGCCTCTACATTCGAGCAATAATCAATTTTGATACCGCATCTAGAAATCCGCTGATAAAATAAATAGGCTTTATAAAAATGTCCACACAAAGGAGGCACATCATGAAATTCGAGGAGTTTGTCGGAAAGACGATATTTATTACTGGTGCTGGTTCTGGAATTGGACAGGCACAGGCACTTGCTTTTTTAGAAAATGGGGCGAAAGTTTTTGGAATAGATCTAGAGACGACAGGCATGGAAATGATTCAACAAGCGTATCCTTCCCGTTTTTATTATCAAAAAGGGGATGTGCGAAACAAAGAGGAAATCAAAGAAGCGGTTGACATGGCGGTATCCCGTTTTCAAGGCATTGATGTGTTATTGAATACAGCGGGCGTGCTGGACGGTTTTTCGAAGACGCTTGAGACAGACGAGGAACTGTGGGATCGTATCATGGATACCAATGTCAAAGGGACATACCTGGTGACGAATTGTGTACTCCCTTTCATGCTGCAACAGTCTTCAGGCACGGTGATCAATATGGCTTCAATCGCCGGTTTAGTCGCTGGGGGAGGCGGTGCTGCCTATACGGCTTCCAAGCATGCGATTGTTGGTTACACAAAGCAATTGGATTATGATTATTGTCGGTCTGGCATCCGTGCGAATGCGATTGCGCCTGGTGCGATCCAAACGCCGATGAATGCAGCAGATTTCGAAGGGGACGGAGCGATGGCAAAGTGGGTGGCTGAGGAGACGCCAGCCGGCCGCTGGGCACAACCATGGGAAGTCGCGAATCTTACTCTGTTCTTGGCAAGTAAGGCGTCCGATTATATGCATGGTGCTGTCGTACCGATCGATGGCGGGTGGATTGCGAAATAGCCGTATTCATCAATCCTGATTTCTGTTATACTACCCAAGTAAGCTTTTTCGGCTTGCACTGCGGCACTTCGTTCAGATATCAGATCTGACTTCCTTTGGCCGTAGTTATGACTAAAATGGCAAGACTGCCATTTTACAAAGGAGAAATCATGATGAATACGACTTCCTTCAAGGAAACCCCTCAATCCACTGTCAGTGAGGTGTCCAAAACTGCGATTGTCGCAGCTTTATACGTCGCTGTCACACTTCTGCTCTCGGTCATCAGCTTTGGTGCCGTTCAGCTCCGTCTTTCGGAAATGTTCAATTATCTAGCACTACTGCATAAACGGTATATCGTTGCGGTCACTCTTGGTGTCATTTTGGCAAACTTCATGTCGCCAACATGGATTCTTGATGTGCCCATCGGCGGTATTGCAACGTTTCTTGTTTTGCTGATCAGCCGGGCAGCGACGAAGAAAATCAAGAATATGGTTATCAAATTTGCAGTGACTGCTCTTATTTTCGCTTTTTCTATGTTCACCGTAGCTGGACAATTAACTGTCATGTACGGTGCACCGTTCTGGCCGACTTGGCTAACTGTAGGGATCGGCGAGCTATTATCCATGACTGTTGGCGGAATGATTGTCTACTCATTGCAGAAGAAAATAGATTTCACAAAATAAATCAAAAAGCACATCCATTGGTTAAGGATGTGCT